>CASDZW010000043.1 GCA_949285915.1 uncultured Collinsella sp. | reverse complement strand
CCGCCGCTTTCTGCCCGCCACCCAGAACAGGAGCAGCACGACCGCGCCGCCCGCCACCGCGAACCAGTCTCGGAGCGAGACGAAGCCGCCCGTCGCGGCGGCAAGAGCGACGGCGCCCACGATCCAGAGCGCCGGCAAAACCGCACAGGTCCAGACCGGCCGGGCTAAAAGCCCGAGCATAAATGACCCGATAAGTGCCGCCGCCGCAGCGAACCCCACCGTCAAGGTGATGAGCCCCCTCCCGTCGAGCAGAACGTCACCTATCACCAACACGCCCATGCCCACAGCGAGGCCAGTAAAGACTTGCAGCGCGAGACGCATGCCATGGGCAGCACCGCTCTCGCGCGCGGCCTCGGCAGAATCGCCCGAAGCCGCACCGAGAAGCTCCGCGGCGCTTTGCGCCTTGGCGTCACCCGCGCCCCGTCGGGCGATCAGCATAACCACAGAAAACGACAGCGCCAGAACCGCGAGCAACAGGCGCAGCACCGGCTCCAGGTAGTCGCGCCCCGCAACCGCCGTCACGGCGAGAGCCGTGACCACGACCACCTCGACCGTGGCAAGCGCAATCGCAAGGTGCTTCGTCCTCTGTTCGTCTTTCTCCACCATCTCGCGCATCTCGCCCACGTCCCCTTTCACCAACTCGTCGATCGTGGTGCCAAAGAGATTCGCGAGCAGGAGCATGCTCTGGACATCGGGCAGGGTCTTGCTGGGGAGTAAATGATGCGGTGGCTTACACGGCGGCACTCGGCGGTATGCCGCGGCATTTCCCCTGATTACTCCCGTTTCCCCTGAGATGGCAAGATTCTTTACTCCCCATTGACCACCTGGGGAAACGCCGTGCAAAGACCGCCAAAAAGCCTATTGAGTTCGATTTGAGTTTCGCGGGCCCCGAAACGGCCCCGTTTCGCCCCCGGGGACAAAAACCGCGCGTCTACTCACTTGGGACAAATCCTTACTCCCATTCCTCCGAATACCGCCCCGTGCCTTGTCGTCTTCAAACTCGAGGAGTAAATAGCGAAATCGAAGGTGAAAGTGAGTAATAATGCTAAGAAAAAGCCTCCGCTCCAACGCGGGAGCAGAGGCTAGAAAATCGTTTTTACTCACCGCCGTCGCCGGCTGCTTTGCCATGGCTCTCGTACGAAACGAAACTCAGCGGCACAGTGCGGGACTCAAAAGTGCAAATCAGAGCCCTATTGGCTTATTCCCACTCGATGGTGCCGATGGGCTTGGGCGTGAGATCCATCGCCACGCGGCAGATGCCCGGCACCTCGGCGAGAATGCGCTCGGTGATGCGCTTCATAAGGGCCCAATCGAGCTCCGGCACCGTTGCCGTCATCGCGTCGACCGTGTTGACGGCACGGATGATCGCCGGCCACTCGTAGGCGCGCTTGCCGTCGCGCACGCCGGTGGCGCGCATGTCCGGCACCACCACAAAATACTGCCAGACCTTGCCGGCAAGACCGGCGGCGCCGAATTCCTCGCGCAGGATGGCGTCAGCCTCGCGCAGGGCCTCCAGACGATCGCGCGTGATGGCGCCGAGACAGCGCACGCCCAGGCCCGGGCCCGGGAACGGCTGGCGCTCGACCATGGACTCGGGGAGCCCCAGCTCGCGGCCGACCACACGCACCTCGTCCTTAAAGAGGAGCTTTACGGGCTCGCAGAGCTCGAACTGCAGATCCTCGGGCAGGCCGCCCACGTTGTGATGGGCCTTCACGCCATCGGACTCGAGGATGTCCGGATAGATGGTGCCCTGTGCGAGGAACGCAACGTCGTCGGCAACCTTGCGGGCCTCTTCCTCGAACACGCGGATGAACTCAGCGCCGATGATCTTGCGCTTACGCTCGGGCTCCGCCACGCCCTCAAGCAGATTGAGGAAGCGGTCGGTCGCGTCGACGTAGATGAGTTTCATGTTGAAGTTACGTCCGAAGAGCTGCTGTACGCGCTCGGCCTCGTTCTTGCGCAGCAGCCCGTTGTTCACGAAGATGCAGTTGAGCTGCTTCCCGATCGCCTTGTGGATGAGCGCCGCCGCGACGGAGGAGTCGACGCCGCCGGAGAGTCCGAGGATCACGTTCGACTTCCCGACCTTCGCGCGGATCTCGCGAATCTGCTGCTCGATGAACGACTCCATCGTCCAGTCGCCGCTGCACTTGCAGATGCGGCGGCAGAAGTTCCCGATGATGCTCTTCCCCTCGGGAGTATGGACGACCTCGGGGTGGAACTGGATTCCGTAGAGGTTGCGCGACGGCATGTGCACGGCGCAGAATTCCGTGTTGCCGCTCGAGCCGAGGACTTTGAATCCCCCCTCCGGCATTTTCGAGACCTTGTCGCCGTGGGACATCCACACCTGAATGCGCGGCGAAAGCCCCATGAAGAGCTCCCCGGGTTCGACGATGTCGAGGATCGCCTTGCCGTATTCGCGTGCTTTTCCGCGGGTGATCTCTCCCCCGAGGGTCTGGATCATGAGCTGCAGCCCGTAGCAGATCCCGAG
>CASDZW010000042.1 GCA_949285915.1 uncultured Collinsella sp. | reverse complement strand
CTGCTCCGCCTCGTTGTCCGTCCGTGTGTTGACGTTTGCCATCGAGAGGCCGTGCCCGCCCTGATCAAATACGTGCACCTCATGCGGCACGCCGGCGCGCGCCATGGCGGCGGCAAGATCGTGCACCTGCACGATGGGACAGGTCTTGTCGTCGGCGGTCCCCCAAACAAAGGTGGGGGCCATGGCGCGGTCGACGTGGCTCACCGGGGCGATCTCGGTCAGACGCTCGTCATCGCCCGTGCCGCCGGCGACCGCGGCGAGGTAGTCCATCACCAGGTCGCGCCCGGTCTTGCCACCCGTCTTGGGAACGCGCAGGTCAATGCGCGGGTCGCGCAGCTGCTCATCGCGCACCACGCGCAGGTCGAGCAGCGGGTAGCAGAGCACCGCCGCATCGGGGCGGATGGCGTCGGGGCGCGCGCCGGCGAGCGCCGCAAAGGGACCGGACTTCCACCCGGCGGCAAGCGCGGCGCAGACAAAGCCGCCCGCCGAGAACCCGATGACGCCCACGCGCTCCGGGTCCACACGCCAGGCGTCGGCGTTGGCACGCACCGTGGCGACCATCTTGGCAAGATCCGCCTCGGGATGCGGGTAGGACACGTCGCCTGTCGATGTGGTCACATAATCGAGCACGAATACCTGGTAACCCCGGTCAAGAAACGCGAGCGCCACCGGCTCCTTCTCGTGCGACACCACATGATGGAATCCCCCGCCACCGCAAACCACCATGGCAGGACGCTTAGCGTCGGGCGCCGAGGTGAGCGCGTCGGCTAGGTAGGCTCTGTAGGTTGCGGGATGCTCGGGCGTGGGCTCCTCGCCCCAGAGGGCATGCTCCTCGATGATCATAGCTGCTCCGTTTCTACCGACGATAAGGCGCCGGTGCGTTTTCACGATCGTCGCCTGTTATCCTACCGCATCGCTCCGGCAACGAGCGGCGCGCGTATTGCACCGGGCACTGGCGCCGTTCACGGAAAACGGAAGCCTTTCAGAGAATTCGCCTAAGAATCTCTTGACATATGAGCATACGTTCATATACTCATACTCAGATATATGAACAATTGTTCATACGTTAAAGAGTCGAAGGGAGCACCATGGCTGCTGACACCGAGACCTCCCCTGCCGCAGACGAGCCCTGCCTGCCCGACGAGGAGCTGCTCTACGACCTTGCCGACCTGTTCAAGGTCTTTTCCGACACCACCCGTATCAAGATTCTCTATGCGCTGTTTGACCAGCCGCGCGCTGTGGGCGATATCGCCGAGACCATCGGCGCCACGCAGAGCGCCGTCAGCCATCAGCTGCGCATCTTGAAGCAGGCGAGGCTCGTGCGCTTCGACCGCGACGGCCGCAGCATCATCTACTCGCTTGCCGACGACCACGTCCACACCATGCTCGCCCAGGGCATGAACCATATCTGCGAATAACCGACCAGGCATCCGCCGGAACGCCAACAGAAAGGAACCATCATGCGTAAGTCATTCAAACTCGACGAGATCGATTGCGCCAACTGCGCGCTCAAACTCGAAGACGCCATCAAGAAGGTCGACGGCGTCGACGACGCCAAGGTCAACTTCATGACGCAGAAGCTCACGCTCACCGCCGCCGACGAGCGCTTTGCCGACGTCGTTGAGGACGTGATCGCACTCGTCGCCAAAATGGAGCCCGACTGCGAGGTCATTCGCTAACCCTTTGTCCCTCGCCGGGCGCGGAGGGACTCCCCATCCCGCGTCCGGCTCCCGCCGCCTCGTGCGGCATTTTGCCCATCTACATATGAATGTATGTTCATTTATACATTAATCTGAGCACCAAGGAGCACTCATGAACAGAAAGCAGCGGAAGTGGCGTAACCGCATCCTCATCGCCATCGCCCTCTTCTTCGCCGTTATGATCGCCGAGAAGACGGGTGCGCTCGGCACGCTCTTTGGCAAGGCGGAGGTCTACGCCGCCTTTGCGCTCTACTTTGTGGCGTTCCTTATCGCCGGCCACGACGTCCTCGTAAAGGCGTGGAATAACATCCGGCGCGGGGACCCCTTTGACGAGGCCTTCCTTATGACGGTCGCGACTCTCGGCGCCTTTGCGACGATCCTCTTCCCCGAAACGGAGCCCCAGTCCGCCGAAGGCTGCGCGGTCATGCTCTTCTACCAGGTGGGCGAGCTCTTTCAGAGCTATGCCGTGGGCAAGAGCCGCAAGTCCATCGCCGATATGATGGACATCGCGCCCGATTACGCCAACATCGAGCAAGACGGCGAGCTTGTAGAGGTCGATCCGGACGAGGTCGCCGTGGGCGACGTCATCGTCGTCAAACCTGGCGAGCGCGTACCCATCGACGGCATCGTCGTAGAGGGCGTGAGCCAGCTCGACACCGCCGCGCTCACCGGTGAGTCCGTGCCGCGCCACGTGGAGATAGGCGCAGACGTCATCTCGGGCTGCATCAACATGACAGGCCTTCTGCACGTCAAGACCACCAAGCCCTTCGGCGAGTCGACCGTGTCGCGCATCTTGGAGCTCGTGGAGAACGCGAGCGAGAAGAAGGCCAAGACCGAGAACTTCATCACCCGCTTCGCCCGCGTCTACACCCCCATCGTCACCATCTCCGCCGTGGTGCTCGCCATTGTGCCGCCACTCCTTGGGCTCGGCCCTTGGACCGACTGGGTGCTCCGCGGCCTCACGTTCCTTGTGGTCTCCTGCCCCTGCGCGCTTGTAATCTCGGTCCCGCTTAGCTTCTTCGGCGGCATCGGCGCTGCATCGCGCGAGGGCATCCTCGTCAAGGGCTCCAACTACCTCGAGCTCCTGTCCCATGTGGACACCGTGGTCTTTGACAAGACGGGCACCCTCACCTCGGGCACGTTCAACGTGGTCGCCGTGCACCCCGAGGCGGGCATTGACCCGGACTACGTGCTCTCCATGGCGGCGCATGCCGAGGCGTTCTCGGACCACCCTATCGCCGTCTCCGTGCGCGCCGCCTACACGGGCGAGATTGATCAGACGCGCATCGCCGAGGCGTGCGAGGAGTCCGGTCACGGGGTCTCCGCCCGCGTGAACGAGCACGTCGTGGTGGTGGGCAACGACAAGCTCATGCGCGCCCACGGTGCGAAC
>CASDZW010000041.1 GCA_949285915.1 uncultured Collinsella sp. | reverse complement strand
GTGACTCATGTAGCAGCATCACTGACCTAAGCTATCGATTAATCTTTCACGCTGTTGAACACGGCATGCGCTTCGTTCATCTTCCTAAGCTCCTTTACCACAGAAGGCAACATGGGAATGATCTGGCGCACAACACCCTTAACATACCTGCCGAGGAGACAGCGGAAAATGCTGCGGCAATTCGAGGACACCTCGGGAGATTGGGCATCTCCGCAACCGTTCATCAGAGACTCGATCTTCAGCGTTGCTTCGTTGAATACGATGTGCCCCGCTCCTGTCCCCTGGTCTCTATTATCATTCCCAACAAAGATCATGTTGGGCTACTTGCTTCCTGCATCGCATCAATATTGGAAGTCAGCACCTATGACAACTATGAGCTTATCATCGTAGAGAACAACAGCACTGACCCTGAAACTTTCTCCTACTATGACCAGATCACGCAACAGCACGGAGACCGGGTTAGAGTTGTCATTCAAAATGAAGGCTTTAATTTTTCTAAAATTGTCAATTTTGGAGCCAGTGTTGCAAAGGGCGACTATCTAATTCTTCTCAACAACGACACGAGAGTTATTACCAATAACTGGATTGAACTTCTACTTGGAAACTGCACAAGAAGCGATGTGGGTGTTGTCGGGTCGATGCTCTACTATCCAGACAACACGATTCAGCATGCTGGCGTTGTCTTAATCGAGACTCCCGACCATCTTTTTAAGGGTCTTCCACGCAGCAGTTCGTTTGATTACCTAGGTTTGGCTCACACTCAACGAAACTTAAGCGCCGTAACAGCAGCATGCATGATGACTCCCAAAGCAACTTTCTTTAACTTGGGTGGATTTGACGAGCGGTTTGCAGTTGCATACAACGATGTGGATTACTGCCTAAGGGTTGGTAGGGCTGGACAGCTTATTGTCTTTAATCCAGAAGTGGAGCTCTATCACTACGAGTCAGTTTCACGTGGATTTGACGAAAGTCCAATCGACCGCGCAAGATACCTAAAAGAGTATTCCCTACTCAGAGCTCGTTGGGCGGAACTCTTTACACAAGGCGATCAATTCTTCACTCCAAACGTACGACAAACGCCCCCTCAAGCCAATCACTATCATTACTGAATCGATCTCGCTCAAATTACTGGTTATATCAATGCGTAGCTTTTCTTTGATTCAGCCGCTAGACTGAGGGTTAGCTGATATAGGGAGCATTATCGGATGAAGATTCTTGCCGTAGTACCCGCATACAACGAGGAGGAGTGCCTTGAGGGAACGGTCTCCTCGCTCCAGAACACCTGTCCAGAGGTGGACTGCCTCGTCGTGAACGACGGTTCCAAGGACTCCACCTGGGATGTGGTGTGTCGCAACGGCTTCAACGGCGCCTGCCTCCCCATCAACACGGGCCTCACGTCGGCCTTCAAGACGGGCATGAAGTACGCGCTCAGACATGGCTACGACGCCGTGGTGCAGTTCGACGCGGACGGCCAGCACCTCCCCGCATACATTCCCGTCATGGCTCACGAGCTTGAGGAGCAGGATGCTGCCATGGTCATCGCCTCCCGCTACCTCGACGGCACGGTCAAGCCCTCCGGCGCCCGCGGTGCAGGCTCCCGGCTCATCACCTTCCTGATCAAGCTCACCACGGGCGCCAAGATCACGGACCCCACAAGCGGCATGCGCATGTACAACCGCGAGATGATCAGGCTCTTCTCCACCGCCTTCGACCTTGCCCCCGAGCCGGACATGGTTGCCCTGGTGGCGCGCAGGTACGGCAAGGTGGTAGAGATCCAGGCCACCATGCGGGAGCGCCAGGGCGGCGAGAGCTACCTCAAGCTCGGCAACGTGATCAAGTACATGAGCCGAACGTGCCTCTCCATCCTGATGTCCCGATTCCTCCGGTAGGTGTGACATGCTTCCCGTCTATCTCAGAGTCCTGCTCTTCCTCGGTGCCCTTTTTGCCCTTGTGGTCGTGGGCAGGCAGATCAAAAAGGAGAAGATCCTCGTCGAGGACGCCGTCTTCTGGGTCGTCCTCGCAGCCATCTTCGTCATTCTCGCCGTCTTCCCGGACCTTGCCATCGTCCTCGCGCACAACCTGGGCTTCATGTCCGCAAGCAACTTCGTCTACCTCGCGATCATCGTGCTCCTGCTCTGGAAGGTCTTCACCAACTCCGGGGAGATCTCCCGCCTCAAGACCAAGGTGAACGAGCTCGCGCAGGAGATTGCGCTCGCCCACATGGACGAGAAGGAGAAGCCTGAAGATGGCCGCTAAGAGCGCGCTCGTGCTCGGGGCGGGCATCTATCAGGTGCCCCTCATACGTCACGTGCAGGACCGCGGCATGCGGGCCATCGTTCTCAGCATCCCCGGCCCCTATCCCGGCATCGCGCTTGCGGACGAGTTTGTCCCCGTGAACACGACCGATGAACAAAGCGTGGTTCAGGTTGCGCGCGACCGGGGCGTATCCGCCGTGCTCACCACCGGAACCGACGTCGCCCTGCGCTCGCTGGGAGCGGTCGTCGACGAGCTTGGCCTACCGGGTCCGTCCTATGAGACCGCCTTCAAGGCAACCAACAAGCTCGACATGAAGCGCGCGCTCGTGGCAGGCGACGTGAGGACCGCACGGTTCGTCGAGGTGCGCGGCCCCTCGCAGGCGGAGGCGGCGTGGGACGAGCTGCTCCACACCCATGACGCCGATATCCCCTGGAACGGCGTCATGGCCAAATGTCCCGATCGCTCCGGCAGCCGCGGCATCGTCCGAGCGTGCTCCAGCGGTGATGCGCGCTTTGCGATTGAGCGGGCCATCGGCGCCTCCCTCTGCGGCTATGCCCTAATGGAGGAGTTTGTGGAGGGCCATGAGATCGGGGTCGATGGCTACGTGGACGAAAGCGGGTCCGTCGCCCTCATGGCGCTCCACGACAAGGTGGTCATGAGCAACGGGAGCACCAACGTGCCCGTGGGCCACCGCATGAGCGCCGGCTTCACCAAGGAGTGCCTCGACCAGACGGACATAGCCGAGCAGGTCGCCCGTACGGCGCGTGCCATCGGCATGAGGTCCTGCTTCTACAACATGGACGTACTCGTGGACGACGCGGGAAGGGCCTGGGTCATCGAGGTGGGCGTGCGCGCCGGAGCGACCTGCATACCAGAGGTCGTCGGCGGCCATCTGGGCTTTGACTACTACGATGCCATGGTCGACGCCGCCCTCGGCGAGCAGCCCGTCTTTCCGCGCAGCCCCCTCCGCAGCGCCTCCGAGGGCCGCTTGCTCGTCACCATGCAAGACGCCGTCGCCGCACAGGTCGATATTGCGTCCGTCCTCTCCCCCATCGAGGCCCGTCATGGGCTGAC
>CASDZW010000040.1 GCA_949285915.1 uncultured Collinsella sp. | reverse complement strand
CGCGGGAGTCGAGCATCCCGATCAGCAGCCGCTTCGTCTCGGGGCCGATTTCCCCTGCCCCCCCCGCTCGAACCAGGCGCGCGTCCAGAGCGACTGCGCCTCGAGGTGCTCGGTCGGCATGTGGGCGGCATCGGTCGAGTACTGTCCCTTGCGCCCGCGAAGCCGCGGGTGCTCTGCCACGACCTCGCCGCCGTACAGCACCGCCACGCGTGACGCGGTGAGCCTGACGTCCACGTTGCGGACGACCAGGCGGTGGGGAACCGAGTAGCGCATGCTGTCGCACTGGACGTGGTAGTCGGGAGCAACCTTGCAGCGCCGCCATTCGCGCCACTCGTAGCGCGCGGGCGGCAGCGGGTTGAGCGCCGCTCGCTCCTCCCCGAAGAAGGCGTCGTCCCTGCAGCCCTCCCTGCGGGAGAACGGTCGGGCGTTGAGGAGGCCGACGAGCCTTCTCACCTCGGAGCTGGGCTCTGGGAGCGCGGAGAATCGCTCGTCTGCCAGAGGGGCCAGCACCCACGTCTCGCAGAGGTCGACCGCCTTCTCGGCCGCGGCCTTGTCCCTGGGCCTTCTGACGCGCGCCGGCACCACGGCGCAGCCGTAGTGCTCGGCCATCTCCGGGTAGGCGTCGTTCACCTTCACCGGCTCCCCCTTGCGCCTGCGGTCCGTTGCGGTGGCGCAGTTGTCGGGGACGAGGATGTCGGGCACGCCGCCGGCGGCCTCGAGGGCGTGGACGTGGGCGGAGATCCAGGAGCGGCTGCGCATGTCCGTGAAGCACTCGGCGAAGATCCATCCCGACCAGGGGAAGCAGGCCACGAACAGGTGCGCCGGCGTCCTTTTGCCGCTCACCGGGTCAAAGAGCGTTGCCGTGAGGCCGGCCCAGTCGACCAGCATCGTCCCGCCGGGCTCGTGGACGATTCGCGCGACGAGGTCGTGTTCGCGGGCGTACTCGCCGACCCTCCTGCAGAACCCGGAGTATCCGTAGAGCCTCCTGCCGCCCGGGTTACAATCGCAGTAGCGCGCCCACTGGAGCGCCAGCGTCATCTTCGGGATCTTCGCGAGCTGGTCGCAGACGCGCGCGTAGTCGGGCTCGAGGTACTCTTCGCCGCGCTTCCCACGGCCGTCGGCGAAGAGGCCCGAGACCTCCGGCCCGGTCATCGACTCGAGCCTCTCGGAGTCGATGCGCCACTCGCGCATCGCCGCAGCGCACCTCGCCACGGTCGACTTGCTGCAGCCCAGTGCCGAGGCGACCTCGTTCCAGCTCACCCCCTTCAGAAGCTGGCGCATTATCTCTTTTTTGCTTGTCATGGATGCCCCTTTCTAACGAGTGGGGCACCCCTTTGACGCCCCGTCAGAAAGGCTATTCGATTGGAGTTTGCCGGTATCGTGTTTATGGAATGCCGGTACCGTTTTCGTAGAACGGCGGTACTAACTACGTGCAGCACTCACGCAGTGTTTCAGCGTATCCTTCTCTAACGAACGTGCTGATCTCCCTGAGCCTCATCTCCTCGAACCCGGCGGCAACCTCGAGGTCTTGGCCTCGGAGGGCCCACGCGACTCCATCGCGCGGATGGTCTTGGCATAGCGATGACGCAGGGCCTCTTGGACTCGTGGACCCTCGTCGGCCGTTCTTGTAGAGATGGACCGTGCACCGCTGATAGGCTGCTTTGGGGAAGACCTCTGCTATCGAACCGACCATGCCGGCGGCCTTATCGTCCGCGAGCATCCTCACGCCGTGCAGCCCGTACGACTTGAGCTACGACAGGACCCCCCGCAGGCTCTCCGAGAACTCCGTGAAGCCCTCGACCGCACCGATGACCCCTTGGAAAAGTCGTCGTTGACGCCTATGGTCGCCATCACCACCGCATTCTCGCCATCACCATCGCATTCTCGTAGGACCCTCCCCCGAGCCCCTTGAAGTAGACGCCGTCTACGTAGACGTGGGGGTGCGCCCGCTCGAGGGCCCTACTCTTCAACTTCTCGCCCAAAGCGAACATCTTTTCACTGAGATTAAAGGTGGTCATCTCGGAGATGTTGACCTTAGAGCATCTCGAAAACGTCTTCCGCGCGCCCGTTAGAGACGCCCGTGAGGTATATCTCGATCATGGCCTCCTCGACTGAGGTCTCGCGGCGCTGGCGGCGCTCGATTTTCTCCGTGGTGAACCTCATGCCTTTGAGCTTGGCATGCGAAACTACACCTCACCGGAGGCTATCGTGAGCTTGCGCTCGTAGTGCCAGATGCGATAGGCCCCCTCTCTGAGGCCCTCTTGTGACGCTCGACACCCACAAGGTCGCCGGCCTTCTTGCCTAGGAGAGCGCTCGGCATCTACTCAACTACCCTCATGGCGAGCACGCGCAAATCTGCCTTGAGCATGATTCTTGTCTAGGCAACTCGAATCATACTGGAGCGCGCCACGCCCTCCTCTTCACCTTGATGCTATTCCGCCGTCAAAGCGCACAATATAGTATACATTCCTGTTTGTCACGAGCTATACGTAAGGCCTCGCAGCACCTATGAGCGCCCCACGGCTGGAAAGCTTCTTAATCGAGACGCCCTGCCTTGGCCACGAATCAATAATCTTGTTATTCCCCAGGTAGATAGCAATATGGTTCCGATAATACACGACATCGCCACGCTGTATTTTGCTCGTAGAGACAGGCTTAAATGTCTTGTTGTTATACCAGTTCATAGAGTTATATGTCTGAGAGGGCACCCATCGATGGTTGTACGGATTATATACACCCATATCCATTCCAGTGGCGTACAGACACTGTAACACAAGGCCGGAGCAGTCGACTGCTCCCCCCGGCGCGGTCGAGTACGGCTCGATAAACTGCGTTCCGATGTATTCGTATGCACGCTGGACAAAGACATTAACACAATCCGCCCGTGTTGCATCAATAGCAATACGCGACGGAGACACATAGGTAAACTTACCGGTGCAGTAGCTCGGCAACTTTACCGTCAGGCTGCTTACCTGCGGATAATTTGACGGATTTTGATATCCAATCTTGCCGGGACGCGACGAAGCGATAAGTCTCCAACCCTGTGCGGCAGTATCGTTGTTTTCGTAAACATCAACGTTAGTGCGATTGGACTTTCCAGCCCCACATACATCCAAAACGTTACCACCGCAATATGAGATCACTTTGATGCCGTGCTGCCCCATTTCAAAGCGCCACATCTGCGCATGATTTCCGCTCTTTCGGGTCCACTGCTGCACGTTTGTTCCAGAAGTGCTGCCATAGTCTTCAACGTCCAAGTCCATGGCAGAGTTACAGGCGGTTATGGTATACCATCCACTTCCGGCTGATCGCACCCAGAATCGCTGGCTCAGCGTGCCATTTGACGAATAAATCTGCACGTTTGCGCCCGCTGACTTGCTGCCGCTCTCAACATCCAGTCGCATAGATGAAGCATGAGCGGGGGCAAACTCGTAGAAGCCCTCATCAACCAATGAAATTGACGAGAATTTCCAGGCCTGCGCGGACGATTCGTTCTTGGGAGTAACCTTGAGGCCGCCTCCAGAAACAGTAAGCGCCTCACCGCTCGAAGCATTAAGCAATGCTAAGCCACTTCCAAAGACGCACTCAATTTTCCATTTTGCTGCCGCGCTTGCACCATCAGAAACCTGCTTTGCCGATCCATCATCCGCGACAGCAAGGTATTTTGCGGAGCCGACGTTTTGAACAGTGTAGTAGCCGTCGTCCGTCTTTCGGACATACCATTTCTGGGCAAAAGTCTTATTTGGGGCATAGACTTGAATGATTGCACCTTCAGCCGTCGACCCGCTCTTGACATCTACAACTTTGTTAATGCTTGCCGACGTGATTGAGTAGGTTTTTTCTTCAATCCTTGGCTCAAACGCCGAGAGTCTCCAACGCTGAGCATCGGTATTACTGGCTCGCTGCATCGTCAAAGGTTTCTTTGGCCCGCTGCCGTGATCGAGATAAAGGCCGTTAACCATAGCCCGTATACGATAGCTGCCGTCACCGTCGTTCTCTATAAGCCAGCGTTGATTCTTGTTGGCCTCACCGTAATTCCACTGTTGAACTCCCCCGCCGGGAACCAGAGCTCCGTCAGTCACATCAAGCGCCTTTGCGGAGTGTGCGGGCCTTATTGAATAGCATCGGTTTGTCGAATCGTAGGTCACTTTGAACGCTTGTGCCAAAGTGCCATTGGAGGCATAGGATTGAACCTGCGCGCCGTTGGCTTGAGATGCAGATGCAACATCCATACAAGCGTTTTCATTTTTGTCGAACGAAATCTGATAGATGCCGTCAGCAACCGTGCGGTCCTGCCCCTGGATGTTCGGGGTCGTGGTAATGGGGTCGAAGCGTTGCGCACCAGTACCGTTTGACGTGTAGACCTGAACATTCGTCTTGTTTGCGACAGAGCCTCCCGCGACGTCAAGTACGAGCCCTCTGCCCAGGGCAGAATAGAAGACGTAAGTCCCATCCTCCTGCTTCACGGGCAGCCATTTTTGGGCACGTGTCGCGTTCTTTTCGTATTGTTGTACATTCGCTTTGGGGGTTGCTTTTCCTCCACTTACATCAAGTGCCTTACCCGATCCCACATTGAATATGTACACATAGCCATTGCCGGCATCATCTATCTTCCATCGCTGAGCATTGGTGTTATTCGTCGTGTACAGCTGGACGTTCGCAGAGTTTGACAAGCTGCCGCCATTAACATCAACAACACTTTGAACACGCAACGCGGTTGAGAGGATGTACGTACCCAGGGGGAGTTCATTTGCGTGGGTAGCAGCAAATTCATCCATACCAATCTGCGACCATGCTGAGAACGTCTCCGATGGCGCCAGCGACCAACTGGGGGCAGCGTCGACGTCATCCTCAACGATAACAGGAGTTCCCTTCGAAAGCTCTCGAGCGGTCAAAGCGTAACCGTTGGCGGCATTCACGATCTTGTAGTTTCCGCTCTCATCACTCACGAAGGCCCAATAGCGCTGAAGCGGATGCGAGGCTGCGCCCGCATCCCCCCACAAGGTCACCGCACACCCAGGAACAACGTCGCCCTTATCAGCATCGAGGAGCTTGCCCGCATTGAGCGCCTCAATGGTGTAGAAACCCATCTCCTCGTCATAGGCAACGCGAAACGCTTGCGCTACGGTGTCATTAGCGGTGTACATCTGGAGCGTGGTCCCGCTCTCAGTGCGGGCGTTCTTCACATCCAAGCACATGGAGCCGGCTGAGAGGATGTAGGTCCCATCTTCAAGCGTTTGCTCCG
>CASDZW010000039.1 GCA_949285915.1 uncultured Collinsella sp. | reverse complement strand
CATAAATGCCTTGCATGCGGTCTCATACAGAAAGAGCCCCTCGGTTTGCTAAGACAATGTTTTGCGAAGCGTACATTGGCGTGCAAACCGAGGGGCTCCTCAGTGCGTATGTGACCTATCGACTAGAGCTTAGAGCTTGATGTCGATGTCCACGCCCGCGGGGAGGTCGAGACGCATGAGCGAGTCCGGGTTGCCCTGTGGTGACACGTTCGCCATAAGTTTGCGAGCCCTGCGCAGGCCCTTGGCGGTCGCGCGATATTCGTTGGCGACCTGCGCGCCCGTGTCGCTATAACACGCCACTGACTTGATCGCCCCCTCGCGGCGCAGCCGTTGCACCGCGCGGTCGATGGAGCGCGGATTGCACTCCATCAGCGCGGCGGCTTCGCGCTTGGCATAATGCAATCCCCCACGCAACTCGGTCTCACGCGCGATGAGCATGAGCAGGCGCTCATGCACGAATACGTGTCGATCTTTGAAGCCCGCCGGGATGCCGGCAAGGAGCTCCTTGCCGGCATCCGCATGCTCTGTCGTCGCGACGGACATGGTTACTTCCTGCGTTTCGCAGCGTATCCGGCGCCCACGGCGAGAGCGCCCGCCCCTGCGACCGCGGCGGCAAGAAGCGTCGCGACATCACCGGTCTGGGTCAGCTTGCCCTCGCCGGAGGCGGTGCCGGCATTGCCGTTCGCACCTTGATTACCATTTGCGTTATTGTCGCCATTGCCCTGGCTGCCGTCGCCCGGCTTGTTACCCTGGCTACCGTCACCGGGCTTGTCGTCCGGATTCGTACCGGGCTCATCGCCCCCGTCGCCGGGCGTGTCGGGATCGGTCCCCGGCTCATCGGGATCGGCGCCGGGATCGGTCGTGTCCTCAACATCGCAGAGGACGGTGAACGTCACCGGGGAAGCGCTGCCATCTGCAACGTTCCAGCTGTCGGTCGCGTCGTCATAGGCGAGCGTAATGGTCTTGGCGCCCTGCTCGGGAACGAGGTAATGGTGGATGCCCTCGTGATCGGCCTCGAACTTGAGCACATAGGAGCCCGCGCTGATCTGGACGTCGACGGTATAGACGCCGTCGCCGTCCGCGTCGTTCACCGCACCCAGGGTGTAGGCGCCCTTCTCGATGCCGTAGGTCTTGTTCTCATGCTCGACCGCGGCATTGGTGCAATCGATCGTGACGGCACCCTGCGGGGTGGCCTCGAGGATCTCCTCGAACGTCGGCTGATCGGGAACGACCGGAGCCTCATCGACGCACGCGACCTGATAGGTCACTGTGTCGGCGCCATCGATCGCCCAGGCGTCGTTCTCATACTTGAGATTGAAGGTCGTAGACTCGGGCGAACCCGACACGAGCTCGTGGGCCTTGTTGATATCGGCCTCGTTCTCGTACTTGTTCACGTACGCGTGCGGGCTAATGACGACGGCCGCGGTAGCGGCATCCTTCTCATGATGAACGGTGTAGGCGCCATCAACCAGGCCGTAGGACTTATCGGCATGGCCGGCGTTGTCGTTGACGCAGTCGACCGTCACGAACTGATCGCCGAAAAGCTCATCGAGCTCGTCCTTGCCGGGGGTGTCCGGGCCCTCGGGCTCCGGCTCGGGCTCGACGACGCACTCAACGTTGAAGTTGATCGGAGTCGCATCGTCAGCAAGCTCCCAGGAGCCCTGGCCGTCATCAGCGAGGACGTACTTGAGTACGACCGATTTGGTATCCTGCTCGCCGTTAGCAAGGGCATGCTCGCCGCGGTCATCGATCGAGAACTCGTCCACATACGCAGCGGCGTTCACGACCATCGTCGCGGTGTAACCCAGCTCGGCATCGCCCTCAACACCCTTCGGGAAGCTGTAGGCACCGGCGATGGGAGCGTATTCCTCGCTACCGTGACCGCTGTTCTCGGTCACGCAGGTGACCTTAACCTGAGCACCGGTCCGCTGCGCGAGCTCGCCCTGGGTAGGAAGCTCGGGCTTGGGGTCCTGGACCTCGCTGCACATGACCTCAAAGACCACAGGCGAGAAATTGTCGGCCTTATACCACTTGCCATCCTTGTAGGTAAGGTCGAACTCATGCGTATCGGTGGCATCGTCGGCAAGCATGTGCGCGACCTGAACGTCGGAGCTGTACTTACCCACATACGTCGGCGCGGTCACTGTGAGCGTCACGTTGTAGGTGCCGTTGTTGTTCACCACGTCGCCGATCTCGACGCCGCCGGCGATGGGACCGTAGGTCTTGTCCTCATGCACAGAATCGATCGTGGCGTTCACGCAGTCAACCTTGACGAGATCACTGCCGAAGATGTCCTCGACCTCTCCGAACGTGGGCTTCTCGGGCATGGGACAGACGTGGGTTGCGCGAATGGTGACGTCCTCACCATTGTCCAGATTGGTAGTCAAAACCGCGCTATTCCCGTTCGACTCAAACTCGGTGTTGTCAACTCGGAGGCATGTCCAATCGGTAACCTCCCATCCACTACGGCAAATCGCGGTAACAGTCACCTCAACGCCGGACGGAATAATCTGAGGTTGATCGTCGGCAAAAGAAGTTACGACATAGGTGTAACGCTGGCCATTGAGCGTATACGAAATCTCATAGCCCTGCATGTTGTCAGAGACATCATCACCTGCGCCTTCCCGATCAACATACAAATCGACCCAGTCAGTAAACGTCCACAGGAAGATATCGAGAGTGTTGTTGTGATCACGATCGGTGTCTGCCTGAGAGAAGTGCAGGTAACCGGTTCCCGGGAGCCATATCGAGCCTGGATTCGAAGTGTGGAAATCATAGTCGTTCGCACCAGCACCGCTTAGGAAATAAAAACCGGCGTCTTCATTTGCGTCGAACTCAAGCCCGCCACTGGTAAAGCCTGCAACGCGCAACTTGGGAGTCGTATACACGTTGCTTCCATTTACAAATAGACGGACCGTCAGATCGTAACCATCGGCGTACTGGGTCTCATTTTTGAAGTTCAGCGTGCCCCATTGCGTCTCAATCTTCGTCGGAAGGATGTTAATGACCAGGCGATGCGTATCGGCGGTCACCTCAAATCCAAGGTTATAATTCCCGTTCACACCCGGCGCTGCCGACATGCCCTCGGTATCGAGTCTCACTTCATATCCCTCAGGCACCTGGATGTTCACCTGAGCCAGCGTTATGTTAACGCCTTCAATCGACTTTGTTTTAACCGTCTCACCGCTGAGCTGAACGACCACTTCGACCGTAACTTCGCCGGTGCCGGCATCAGCGTTGTTCACGTCAATCTTAGTCTGAGTCGTTGGCTCGGTGTATGTCCACAACGACGTGTCCGCCCATGCCTGCGCGGGCATTACCGTCAGCGCGAATGCTGCGACAACGGCAAGCAGCGCTAACAAGCGGAATGGTGCTCTGCGTTTCATACGCTCCTCTTCCTCCCGTCCAGCCGGCTCCTTACCGGCTTCGTATGGACTTGTTTCAAAACGTGTAGGTTTTGAAATGAAGAAGACTTACAGGCTAAATCTGACCATCTACCTAAGATTTGCTTGACTGAGGAGGTCGAAAAGCGCATGGTTATAGCTGTGTACGCAGCTTCAGAATCTGTTTGAAGAGGTACACATTTTCATAAGCGACTCAAACGAACGAAGCACACCGCCGGTGCTGAGATGCACTGCGGCTCAAGACGCGTCTTCCTATGCCGTTCCGGTGTCTTTGCGTTGCCTCGCCTTTGAATAGAAGGTGCCTCGCGGAAGACCGCAGAGTTTCGCCGCCGTATCGAGCGAAATGTCCCGTCGCTTCCATTGCTCGAGCACCTCATCGAAGTTCTCGGGGACCGGGCGCGGCGGTCTTCCAAACCTGACGCCACGGGCGCGCGCAGCGGCTATGCCCTCTGCCTGCCGTCGTCTGATAGATTCCCGCTCGCTTTGCGCCACAAACGACAGGATCTGCAGCACGAGGTCAGAGATGAACGTCCCCATGAGGTCGCGTCCGTTTCGCGTATCAAGCAGCGGCATGTCAAGTACGCAGATATCCACTTTCCTGTCTCTGGTGAGCGTACGCCACTGCTCGAGGATCTCCTCATAATTCCGCCCAAGCCTGTCGATGCTCTGCACCACAAGAAGATCGCCCTCCTTGAGCTTGCGCATAAGACGGCGATACTGTATTCGATTGAAGTCCTTGCCCGACTGCCGATCGACGTAGATGCTCGCATCGTCGATTCCGTTGGCGCTCATCGCATCCATCTGACGCGCTTCGTTCTGATCTGCCGAAGACACGCGGACGTATCCATATACCATGTTCTCGCCTCCTTTCTCCTGCGGAACACGGTACCCGCACGCAGCGCGGTTGGACCGATTGTAGGGCGAAAGCCCCGAAGCGCCCCTGCTGGGCAAGGCCTCTCGCCGCCTGTGCAACACCGCACGGCCCACTCAAGACGAAAGGCGGCGGCTGACGGCGCGGATCCAATGAAAGGTCGGCACACCGGGTCGCCACCGCTTACCACCAGAAGCCGCGTGCCGGAAATGGCCCGCGCGCAAGCACGGACGGCAGACATCGACCAACGACCCGATATATCGCTCCGTGCGCCGGTGGCAGACGGCAGCGGTAGCCGCACAGACGATATGAGCTGAACATTGGGCCCTCCCCCTGTCGCGGCTCCGTGGGTCGGGCGACAATGGTCGTACCACCAACCGTGGCCGCGCGCCACATGCGACGGAGGAGGGCACCATGTCCAATTATGTCACAGCCATCGGTCTCGACGTCCACGCCCGCAGCATCAAGGCATTCGCCCTGAACCCCATGACCGGCGAGTGCGAGCGCGCCTCGTTCGGCTACGACCCGGCCGCGGTCGCCGAGTGGGCGCTCGGCTTCGAGTCGCCTCGGTGCGTCTACGAGTCGGGCGTCACCGGCTTCCACCTCTGCCGCGCCCTGCGCGCGCTCGGCGCGGACTGCGTCGTCGGCGCCGTGTCGAAGATGCAGCGGCCCGCCGCCGACCGGGGCAGGAAGAACGACCGGCGCGACGCCGAGTTCCTGGCGAGGCTCCTCGCGACCCGCAACGTCGTGGAGGTGTGGGTGCCCGACGGGCGCACCGAGGCCGCCCGCGACCTGTCGCGCGCGCTCGCGGACGCGCGAGACGACCTGCGGCGCGCCAAGCAGCGGATGTCCAAGTTCCTGCCGAGGCACGGCCACGCGTTCGACGAGACGACCCCGACGGGGAGGCGCAGGGGCAACTGGACGCGCGCCTACTGGATGATACCGCTAATGTAAAACCAACCACTCGCGCAAACGCATCGCGCCATCCGCGCAAACGCAAACCCGCCACTCGCGCAAACGCACTTTCGCCAAT
>CASDZW010000038.1 GCA_949285915.1 uncultured Collinsella sp. | reverse complement strand
ATCTTAGCGCCCCATCAGCCCTTCGATGTCGTACGCAACAAACGATTCGGCCTTTTAACGGTACTATGGATGCAGATCGCTCTTGAAAGGGGCACCATGGCACGCAAACCCATCGCCGAGCTCTCGTTCTCGCAAATCTATCCGCTACTGGTCCAGAAAGCGGAGCGTAAAGGCCGCACGCGCGCGGAGGTCGACGCCGTCACCTGCTGGCTCACCGGCTACAACGAGGCGGAGCTCGCTCTACAACTTGAGCGTGAACTCACCTACCGGGAATTCTTTGACGAAGCACCGGCACTGAATCCCGCCCGCGCGCTCATCACGGGCAAGATTTGCGGCGTGGATGTAGCCCAGATCCAAGACCCAATCGAACAGAACGCACGCTACCTGGACAAGCTGGTCGACGAGCTTGCACGCGGGCGAGCTCTGGAGAAGGTTCTCCGAAGCTGACGGCGCGCAACAATTAACCAGCTCACCCGCACTAAACTGCAACTCTACTGGCGGTCGAGGAAACTCAACTGGCAGTCGGTTGAGCGCGCAGAGCACCCCCGGCACGATGAAGGCGTCGGATACGCCCGCAACGAAAGGACGACCATGACCAAGCAGACGTTCGGCGCCACTATCTCCACCCTCCGCAAGGAGAAGGGCATGACCCAGCTCGACCTCGCCCGGCAAATGGGCGTGACGGACAAGGCGGTGAGCAAGTGGGAGCGCGATCTGTCGTTTCCCGACGTGACGTCGCTGCCGAAGCTCGCGGAGGTACTCGGCACCTCGGTGGACGAGCTGCTCGAGGTGAAAACGGCGGCGCAGGAGGAGCCGGCGGAATCTAAGGCGTCCTCGCTCGTGGAGCTCGTCCTCAAGGCGGTCGCGCTTGCCATGGGAGTCGGCGTCGTCGCACTCACCATCATGGATGAGGTGACCCCAAACGATGCGATCCGTTTGCTCGGTATTGGTCTGGCAGCAGTCGCCCTCGTCCAACTGATGCATTCAGATGAATAATAAGCGCCTGTACCGCCGGCAATCTATGCGTTACTGCGCGCTCGCACGCTAGAGCCGCACGAACATGCGACGAGAATCGCTCGCCATACGCTGGAATCCAAAGTGGGCATAGAATCCCTCAGCGCGCTCGTCAGCAGGATCGACTACAAGCGCACGCGACGCGACGATACGCGAGGCGGCAGCCGAACGGCGAATGGCGTCTTGAAGCAGCCTCGCTCCCGCCGATTCCCCTTGAAAGCGCTCGTCAACGGCAAGCTGACCGAGCAACGTACAGGGAATCGGATCAGGAGCATTTCGACGTAGCGACCCGGTGAGCGTCCCGACTCGTGCGACCGCATGGGTGCTCAGAGAATAGAAGCCGCAGATTTCCTCGTTTGCAAGAGGCAAAACGTACACCCGAGCGGTACCGCTGCGCATCGCTCGACGCGCCCGTTCCTTGAGCCAAGCGTCGTTATCGCCGTTACCCGAGTGAAAGCCGCTCACATCATCATCGTCTATGAGCGGACGAATGCGACGAAACGCTAATCCTCCCATATGAACTCACGATCAAGCAGCTCACGGGTGGCGGTGGGGACAGCAGAGTCGAGAGCGTTCGCGAAACGCTCGAAATCATCCGCAGAGAGGTACGTCGTAATTTCGTCGTTCACCCGCCTGCGGACCTCGAACGGAAAGCCGCCGCACTCGTTGAACATATGAACGAACACTTTGATGGCTGCTGACGGTGTCAGGCCAAGGGCAGCGGTATTCCTAACGAAGGCGTCCTTCTCCTCGACGCTCAGCTTGGTGTTGAGCGAAGTAATCGTCGTTGCCATAAGACCTCCCATTAAACACTTGATAAGCTGTTTGGTTCATTTTATACCACGATAGACCACTTTTAAGACAGATTGGACTTCATCACTAGTCATTCGTTTAAAGCGCTCAGCTATCGCAATAGCTCCGCAAGGTTGCGACGGAAGCGCTCGCGGTCGTCGTTGGTAAAGGCAGCCGGACCCCGTGTGCGACCGCCCGCGCGGCGCACCTTCTTCTCCTCATGGCGGATAAAGAGGTCCATGTCAATCGTGGCCTTGGTGTAGACGCGCCCGCGCACACCGATTGCCGCTGCACCGCGGCCCAAGACCATGCTCGCAAGGCCGATGTCCTGTGTGACCACCACGTCGCCCGGCTGCAGGCGTTCCACGATGGCAAAATCCGCGCTGTCGGCGCCCACGGACACGTCGAGCACCTCAACCCAGAAGCCCGCATGCGCCGCGTCACGCCCGCGGGCGTGCTCGGCGTCGCGCGGGTCATCCGGCCGGATGTGCCGCGCAAGATTTTGCGTGGTGTTACCAACGATGGCCACGGGCACACGGGCACGACGTGCGCAAGCGAGCGCCTCGCGCGTGACCGGGCATGCATCGGCGTCTATGTAGAGGGTAAAAGACATGCGTCTCCTTTATCGCGGGGCGGCAAGCTTTTTCTCAGACGTAGCGCGCGTAGTCCTGCAGTGAATGGAAGATGTGAGCGATCACGATCCTACCATCGCGGTATGCGTACAGGACGACATAGCGCATGACGGGCATCACACGATAGCCGCGAGAGGCAACCTCCGGCATCTGGCTGAGCGGATGCATCTCCGGACACTCGCAGGCGAGAGGGACCTTGAACTCGAACTCCTCCACAAAGCGCACCGCAGCCCTCTTGCTGTCGAGCTCGACCGACAGATAGCGCACAATCTCCTCGAAGTCCTCTTGGGCGCGAGGAAGAAGAGCATAATCACAAGCCATACTTCTCCCTCATGCTCGAGACGAACGTGGGGCCGCCGACGAAATCGCCCGCTTCATACGACCGGTCTGCATCTACGAGCACGCGCAGGAGGCGTGCCTTAGCAACCTCCTCTCGCATGAGGTCGTAGTCCTCGGCGCGCATGACCACGAACTCGCTGTAACCGTTCTTCGTGACGGTAACGGGTTCTGAAGATTCCCTCACGAGCTTGGCAAACGCAGCCGTGTCCTTCATGTCGCGAACGGGAACGCAAACCGCCATTTCAGGCACCTCTTCTCACGTGCATATAACCGTGGCCTAATAATACCACGCCTTCCCATGTATAACGGATGAATAGGCACAGATAGCAGCGCCGAAGCTAAAGTTCTACCTGCGACGGTTGTGATCTTAATTCGTCTCAAATCTCCTCTTGCACTGTGTATAGGTGAGTATATACTGTAGCTATCGGGTATACACACTATGCCCGGCGAGAAGGGCCGTAGACGTCCGGCACTTCCCACGCCGCCAACGGGGACGCCCCGCGGCGGCACTCCCCCGCGGGGACGCCCAACGGGGCGCACAGGAAGGACACCGACTTGGACATCATCATCTCGACCTCGAGCGGCAAACCCATCTACGAGCAGATCGTCGAGCAGATCAAGACCGCCATCGTGACGGGCACCCTCGCCGAAGGCGAGCAGCTCCCTTCGATCCGTGCACTCGCCAACAGCCTGCGCGTGAGCGCCATCACCACCAAGCGCGCCTACGCGGACCTGGAGGCAGCAGGCCTTATCGAAACGGTGCAGGGCAAGGGCAGCTTCGTCGCCGGCGGCAACGCCGAGCTCATTCGCGAGGAGCAGCTCCGCCAGGTGGAGGCGCACATGCTCCGCGCCATCGAGAGCGGGCGCGCCATGGGTCTCTCAAACGATGAGCTCGCCGAGATGTTCGCGCTCGAGCTGGACTGACAAGCAAGGCAAGCTGAGGGGCAACGCCAAAGGCGCCCCCACAGACGAAAGGACGTCGACCATGCACGCCATGGCATCGGATATCGAAACCACCGGCAACCTCCTTATCGAGGCGCACGGACTCACCAAGCACTATGACGGTTTCTCGCTGGAGGGTGTCGATCTCAACGTGACCGAAGGAGAGGTCGTGGGCTTTATCGGCCAGAACGGCGCCGGCAAGTCCACCACCATACGGGCGCTTCTGGGGCTCTTTCCCACCGACGGCGGCAACTCGCATGTACTTGGCTGTGAAAGCAGCAAGCTCTCGCGAGCAACCGGTGCGAAGGTTAAGGAGGAGATCGGCGTCGTCTTTGACGCCATCTCGTTCCCCGAGCACCTGAAGGTCGCCGACATCGGACGCATCTACGCCCGCGCGTACACAAATTGGGATGCGCAGCGCTTCGCACGAATGACGGCGAACCTTGGGCTCGACGCCAAGAAGACCGTTAAGAGCCTCTCGCGCGGCATGGGCATGAAGCTTTCGCTCGCCTGCGCGCTCAGCCATAACGCACGTCTTCTCATTCTGGACGAGGCAACGGCCGGCCTCGACCCCATGGCGCGCGACGAGATCTTAGACCAGCTGCGCGACTTTGTGGCCGAGCCGGGACACGCCATCCTCATGTCGAGCCACATCACGTCGGACCTCGAGCGCATCGCCGACCGCATCGTCTGCATCGACAACGGGCGCATCGTCTTCGACCTGCCGAAAGACGTCATCACCGACGAGATGGGTATCGCCCGCTGCCGCGTGGCAGACCTGGAGCGAATCGCTGACGCGGGCATCATGCCCGATGCCGAGCTCCGCTACCTGCGCCGTGACTACGGTTTCGACGTGCTCGTTCCCGACCGCTTCGCGTTTGCCGAGAACTTCCCCGACATCGCGGTCGACCGCATGACGATCGACGACTACATGACCCTCACCCTGAAAGGTGGTGTGCGATAGATGAAGAGCGCCTGCTTGATTGAGATGACCATCTTTCGCGATTACGCCAAACAGCTGGTAGCGTTGGGTGCGCTCGTGAGCCTTTGCATTGGCGTGGGTATGCAAACTCCCCTTGCCATGCCCGCGACCCTCACCTGCATGTTCTTTATGATGAGTGCGATGGGGCTAGCCGCGTACGACCAGCTCAACCACTGGGAGCTCTTCCGGCTCACGCTGCCGCTCTCCCGCCGAGACATCGTCCTCGGCCGCTATGCCGCCATCGTGACCCTCGGCCTTATCGGCATGGTCGTAGGGTTTGCCGGAGCTCTTGTCTCGATGGTCTGCATCGGCGCAATGGGGATCGGCGGTGAGATTGGCGACGCCTTCGCACTCGACCCCGACATGCTCAGCGTCATGGCCGTTGCCTCTTGCTTCACCCTGCTTATTGGTTCTGTGGTGGCAAGCGTGGTCACGCCCATCTACTTCCGCCTCGGTCAGACGCGCGCCACGCAGATCCTGCCCACCATCATCGTGCTCATGTTTGTGATTCCCGTGGTCATCCTCGGCAACAGCGGCATGCTCGACGGCGGTATACCGGGCATGGAGCTTCTCTCGGGCGCACTCGAGGCACTGGACACGCCTACGGGCATGGCTGCTGGCTGCGCGATCTTGGTCGCGCTCTCGGCGGTGGCGCTTTGCATCTCCGCCGCCATCTCGCTCAAGCTCTACGAGAAGCGCGAGCTGTAGGCATTCGCTCGACGACGCCGCGTGGATGACCGGAGAATGAAGGCGAGCTGAGCGTCAAATGGTCATGCTGGCGACACCTGCATCGCCAGCATGACCTCACGAGCGGTGGCGCAACATTGTTGAAGACTAGTCTGTGCGGCGTAGGCATTTCTTTGAATATACTTTTGCCATAGAGACTGCATCGGGCTATCGTTCTCAACTT
>CASDZW010000037.1 GCA_949285915.1 uncultured Collinsella sp. | reverse complement strand
TTTGCCGCAGGTGCAGCTACCGGGGCGCGCCTCATGTGAGGGCGCGCGCCTCCGCCCTGCGTGCTCGGGACTCGTCTTTCGGCCATATCCATCTCCCCCTATCACCGCTACGATACGGAGAACGTGCGTGCTACCTGCTATTTTGCGAACATGCTCTTGAGGTTGAACTCCGCCTGGACGGTACGGAGCATAAGGTCGGTGTCGTCAAGGCCAAGATGGCGCTCCGCCTCGTCCTGAGAGAGGGTGCCGCGGCGGCGCGCCCAGTTCTCGAGGCTCGCCGGGGCGGACTCGCGGGGCAGCGAGGAAACCTCGCTGTCAAGCTTTCGGCAGATGTCGCGCGAGTCGACGACCACGATCTTGCCGGCGCGGCGCGCCTCGGCGTACCCGTCGAGGTGAAGCATGAACCACGAGTCCTCAAAGGCGGCGTTGTGTGCCATGACGGGGTAGCGCTTCATGAGGCGCAGAAGTTTTGCCTGAAGCTTTTTGCTCTCGCGGAAGGGCGTCTTGCCCTCGATGTCCGCCCACGAGATGTGATGGATGTGCTCGAGGGGCACGCCCGCGGTCTTGTAGGGGTCCTCGGGAATGCCGAAGAACTCCGCCTCGCCGTCGCGCGGGACGGCGTCACTCGTGAGGTCCATGAGCTCCCAGCCGACGTTTAGGATGTAGCCGCGCTCGGGGGCGGTGCCGGTGGTTTCGATATCGATGCCGAGCACGCAGCCCTTGATGGGCTTGCGCACGTAGGCGACGGCGTAGGCGTTGCGGTCGCCGCGCACCTCGCGGGCGACGGAGGCGGCGGAGCGCTTCTGCAGGGCGCCGATGCCCGCGCAGAGGTCCTCATCTGACAGCGCGCGCGAGAGAAAGCCGCTCGAGAGGTTGCGCAGGCGCGACTCACCGATGGCGTCGCACACGGCGCGGTTGCGATCGCCGAGCTCGCGCACGAGGTCGTAGGAGAAGGGTTCCTCCTCGGCGGCGCGCCACTCGGTATCGAGCGTCTTCATGGCATCCTCGCCCTTCAGGCGCTCGGCTTCGACGACCTCGTAGCCGCTGCCAAAGATGAGCTCGGGGAAGTAGTAGGAGTTGGCGTAGTCGAGTGCGTCCTGGACCTTCAAGGGATCTCTCCTCTCGGCGCACCGCGCGTCCTGTGTGCGCGGCGTGCGAATTGTTTGCTATATGAAACTCGTGTAGTACCATACCTTCGCCGCCGTGCGATGCAACCGCTCGCGGCAAGAAGGGTATGAACCCCACACACCCAACCATGATAGGAGATTTCTTCCAATGGAGCTCATCGAGCACATCGTATTTCACAGCATCGAGGACACGCTTCCGCTGGTGCCGTTTCTCTTTATCACCTACCTTGCCCTCGAGGCGCTCGAGCATATGGCGGGCGACCGCGCGGGCGCCCTGGTGCGCCGCGCCGGCGCGGCGGGGCCGGTTATCGGTGCTGTTCTGGGTATCGTTCCGCAATGCGGGTTCTCCGCCATGGGCGCCACGCTCTACGCCGGTCGCGTCATCACGCTGGGAACGCTTGCGGCGGTGTTTCTCTCCACTTCCGACGAGATGCTCCCCCTGCTCGTTGCCGAGCAGGTAGATGCGGGCACGGTTGTGCAGATTCTGCTCGTGAAGGCCGCTATCGCAGCGGTGGTTGGTCTTGCTGTGGACGCGTGTCTGCGCGCGCTTCGCAAGAACGCCCGCGCCCACGAGGCGCTTCGGCGCGGGGTGCTCGGGCAGGCGGCGGGAGCCTCCTCAGACGCGCCCGATCTGATCGATGAGCTTTCCGAGGCGGGGGAGGGCGCCGGCCACATCCATCGCCTCTGCGAGCGCGACCACTGCGGCTGTGAGGATGTGGGGCCGGGTGACGCTGGTCGCATGGCGCCAGTTTCCTGCGGTGATGAGCGCGAGAACATCGCGCCGGGTGCGCATGCGCACGATCATGATGGCGGGGAGGAGCTGCACGAGCACCACCATCACAGCGGCGCGATCGCTATTGTACGCAGCGCCCTTTCCCATACGGTTCAGGTGACCGTCTTCATCTACGTCGTCACCCTGCTGCTCGTCGCGGTGCTCGAGACCGTCGGCGAGCCTGCGCTCGCGGCGTTTCTCGCTGGCAACGAGGCACTAGCCGTTATCGCCTCCGCGCTTGTGGGCCTCATTCCCAACTGCGCGGCGAGCGTGGTGGTAACGCAGCTCTATCTCGAAGGCGTGCTTTCTTTCAACGCGATGATCGCCGGCACGCTTGTGGGCGCGGGGACTGGTTTTCTCGTCCTGTTCCGTACGAACAGAAGCGCGCGCGAGAATCTCGTGATTCTTCTTCTGCTGCTTGCCGTCGGTGTGGCGAGCGGCTTTGCGCTTGGGCTTGTTGGCTTCTAAGCGAGCGCCGTATTACGCCGCTTGTCTCGTCCAGTAAAAACCGAAGTAGTGAACCCGCGAGGCGAATCTTGCAATAATTGAGGTAGTGAACCCCAAAATGCGCGATTCGGCGCCTTTCTTGACGTCGGGTTCACTACCTCAATTATTGCAAGCCTTCTACCTGCGCTTCTTTCGCGAGTTCTTTCTCGGGTTCACTACCCGGGTTCACTACTTCGCTTTTTGCATGAAACGTGGCGCCAAGCACGTGGGGCGCGGTGCCAGGCACATAAAGCAAGGCGCCGGGTGCATGAGACACGGAGCTCTTTACGGTTCTCTAACAGCCTCCTCTTTGCTGCTCACCCCAGAAATCCAGGCCTGTGGGCGCGCGTTTTGCCCTTTTCGGCGCATGCGCAACCCTTACCGTTCCCCGGCAACCGATGACGCACCTTTTACGGATGTATGACACGCGAGCCTCACTATGGCGAGTGTTCGAATCCGTGAAAGGAGAATCGCATCATGCTCAACGACTGCTCGATGACGCAGGTCGCCGGGACCGTTGCGGCGCTCATGGGCGTCGAGGCGCCAGCGGCCGCCGCTGAGGCCTACCCGTTGCCGCAATCGCTCATGACCGCCGCGGGCATCGACCGCGCCGAGCGCGCGCTCATCTTCTGCCCCGACGCTGTGGCGATGTGGCTCTATCAGCGCTACACCTCATGGTACGCGCCCGTATTCGCGCATGCGCCGCTCGCCCTGCCGGTGCGCACCGTCCTCCCCTCGGTCACGCCGGTCTGCTTCGGAACCATGTTCACCGGCGTCACGCCGCACGTGCATGGCATCGAATGCTATGACAAGCACGTTCTTGCGCAGGACTCCCTTTTCGATGCGCTCCTGCGCGCCGGCAAGCGCGTGGCGCTCGTTGCCGTCGCCGATTCGAGTTTCGACATCCTGTTCTCCGACCGCGCCATCGACCGGCACATCCTGCCCTACGACGGAGAGGTGAACGAGTGCGCCAAGGAGCTCATTGAGGCGGACGAGCACGACGTCATCGTGGTCTATAACCAGCAGTTCGACGACGTGATGCACGCGACCTATCCCGAGTCCAAGCTCGCGCTCGAGGCGCTCCGCCGCCACATCGCCGCCTTCGACGAGCTTGCTTCCGTTGCGGACGCCGCCTGGGCCGCCCACGACCGCATGGTGGCGTGGCTTCCCGACCACGGCGTGCACATTGCCGACAACGGCCACGGCCAGCACGGCTCGGACCGCGAGGACGACCTCAACACGCTGCATTTCTACGGTTTCAGTCCCGCTCGTCGGGCGTAGCGGGCGCGCGCAGCGGCGGCGCCCCACATTCTCAAGGAGTCAGGTAATGGCAAAAATCGTATGCAAGGACCTCAAGAAGAGCTACGACGGTAAGACCGAGGTGCTCGGAGGCATCAATCTCGAGATAGAGGAGGGGGAGTTCTTCATCCTCGTCGGGCCCTCCGGTTGCGGCAAGTCGACGCTGCTGCGCATCATCGCCGGTCTCGAGGGCGTCTCCTCCGGTGAGCTCATCATGGACGGCAAGCTCGCCAACGAGATGCTGCCCCGCGAGCGCAACCTCACCATGGTGTTTCAGAGCTACGCGCTCTACCCGCACCTCACGGTTCGCGACAACATCCTCTTCGGCCTCGACGTCAAGAAGGTGCCGAAGGCCGAGCAGGAGCAGCGCCTTGCCGAAGCTGCCGAGATACTCGGCCTCACCGATTACCTCGACCGCAAGCCCCGTGCGCTGTCGGGCGGTCAGCGTCAGCGCGTGGCCCTCGCTCGGAGCGTCTGCAGCCACGCGCCGCTCTGCCTTATGGACGAGCCGCTCTCCAACCTCGACGCTAAGCTCCGTGCGTCCATGCGCGTTGAGATCCGCCGCCTCCAGCAGCAGCTCGGCCTTACGGTCATCTACGTCACGCATGACCAGGTCGAGGCGATGACCATGGGGGACCGCATCGCGGTGCTCTCGGCGGGGCGTATCCAGCAGCTGGGTACGCCGCTCGAGCTCTATAACCGCCCGGCGAACGAGTTCGTGGCGACCTTCATCGGCACGCCGCAGATGAATATGGCGGTTGCCGAGGTAGCGCCCGAAGGCTTGGTTCTCAACGGCGGCCTCACGGTCCCGCTCTCCGAGGCGGACCGGGCAAAGCTTCCCATGGGGCAGCGCTGGAAGATCGGCTTTAGGCCCGAGCAGGTGTATCCGGCGACGGCGACGAGCGTGCATGACACGGAGGTCACCGTGGTGAGCTCCGAGATGATGGGCAACGAGACCCTCATCTTCTTCGATGTCGCGGGAACCCTCTTTACCGCTCGCTGGCAGGGTCAGCACCGCATCGCCGATGGCGCCACGCTCCATGTGAGCCTGGACCCGCGCTACGCGCACTTCTTTGACGTGAACACCGGTTCGCTCCTGCGCGCCGCCGAGGACTTGGACGAGCTCGGCGTGCGCAGCACGTCTGCCGCGGGCGCCGCTGCGGCGGCGCATATCGAGGCCGCGCCCGCAGCGGCGGAGTAGGGGGCTGTCATGTCTAAGCGCTCTGTCATCCCCAATGCCGCGTCTGCCGCGACGGCCGTCCCGCCCCGCGAGGCGCCCGGCGAGCGGAGGACCCTCGCCGGTTGGGTGTACCTGCTTCCCTCGGTCGCCATCTTTGCGATCTTTGTCATCTATCCGTTCGGTCGCACCATCGTGACGAGCCTTTTTGCCACCACGCCGGCAGGCGGCCTCACGCAGTTCATCGGCATCGATAACTTCGTTACCCTCCTCACCGACCCGCTCTACACCCAGGCGATCGCCAATACCCTCGTCTACGTGCTCCTAACGGTTCCGGCGACCATCGTGATTGCGCTCCTGCTCGCCGTGCTTACAGCGCAGGACCTGCCTGGCATGGGTGTCTTCCGCACGATCTTCTCGGCCACGATGGGCATCTCGGTCGCGGCGGCCGCCGTCTTCTGGAATCTGCTCTTCAACGCCAACTCCGGTGTGCTCAACCGCATCATCGAGTTCTTTGGTGGCGAGGGCGTCGGCTGGCTCATCGACCAGAACGTCGCGCTCCTCTCGGTCTCGATCATCTCCATCTGGATGAACACCGGCATGGCCTACCTCATCCTGCTCGGGGCGATCAAGAGCATCGACGATTCGTATTACGAGAGCGTCGAGATCGTAGGCGGCGGGTTCTGGTATCGCCTCCGCCGGGTCACGGTGCCGCTCATCTCGCCGTCGCTGTTCTTCGTGCTGACCATCACCGTCATTGGAGCGTTCCAGTCCTTCGGCCTTATCGACATGCTCACGCAAGGCGGGCCCAACAACGCCACGGTGCTGCTCATCTACCGTCTCTACCGCGATGCGTTCGTGAACTTCCGCATCGGGTCGGCGTCCGCCCAAGGCGTGATTCTCTTTGCGGTGATCTTCGTTATCTCCTACATCCAGACCAAGCTTACCGAGGACAAGGTGACCTACCAATGATGCCCTTCTCCAAGAAATCGTCCGGTCGCGTGACGGGCTCCGGTCTGCGCACGAGCAAGTCCGGACTCGTTGCAACCTACGCGGTCTTGACCATCGCCGCGGTGGCGATTGGCTTTCCCATCCTGTTCTCCATCTCGCTGTCGTTCACGCCGCTCGAGGACATCATCAACGGCGTCTTTATCCCCACGTCGCTGTTTCTCGACAACTACGTGAACGCCTTTGAGGCACAGCCCTTCGCGCAGTTCATCGTCAACTCCGTGGTCGTGGGCGTGGCCGGCACGGCGCTGCAGATTCTCTTCTCCATGCTCGCAGCCTATGCGCTCGTGTTCATCCCCTTTGGCGGTAAGCGCATCATCTTCCTTATCATCATGGCGACGATGATGATTCCCGCTGAGGTCCTCGTGGTCACGAACTTCCAGACCATCCGTGCCATGGGCCTCATCGACACCTACGCCGGCCTCATCCTGCCCGGCGTGGCCACCACGTTTGGCATCTTCCTCTACCGGCAGAACATGATGCAGATTCCCTCCGAGCTCAAGGAGGCAGCGGACGTGGCGGGGCTTTCCCGCTTCCAGTTCTTCGTCCGCGTGGTGGTGCCCATGGTCATGAACACCACGGTGACGCTTGCGATCTACTTCTTCCTGGTGACGTGGAACGCCTACCTGTGGCCGCTTGTCTCCACCACCAACAACACGGCGCGTACGGTCACTATTTATGTAAACGA
>CASDZW010000036.1 GCA_949285915.1 uncultured Collinsella sp. | reverse complement strand
GACCTCCTCCATCTCTACGAGGTAGGCGGTGCCGTCGATCGAGATCTTGAACTTACGCAGCATGGGTCTCCTCCAAAGACTTCTGACGATATACATGCTTGACTACAAAGGAGCTCTCGGGGAGGGCTCCCGCACCGAGTGCGCTGGCGATGCACGCCACGCGGCGATACTCGGGATTTGCCATAGAAACGCGCTTGACCGAGAAGGAGCTCTCGGGCTTGTCCGCCGCGGCGATAGCGGTAGCGATGATGACGGCCTCGCGATGCTCGGCGGGGTCGACGGGCAGGTACGCGGGGATCTCCTCCCAGTCGCGTGCGGGATAGCCCGGCGCGATCTCGGGTTCGCGCGGCGCCTCGACGATGGTGCGTGCCGCAGCGCTGCCTCGTCCGCGGGACGACGAAGAGCGTCCCAGAAGGGTTCGAATCATTGAGCGAAGGCCCATAATGGCCATCCTTTCCGGCGCGCAACGACGCTACGGGGGCTCAGCGCGCACAATGGCAGTATTGTATCGGGGAGGCTGCGATGCCCAGGCAAGCGGTATGTGGAGTTCGGGGAGCGGTCGATTTAAGCAGCGGCGCGGTTGATATATATCGGTGAACGGTTTCGAGAAAGTCTCGTGGTGAAGCCGTGGAGCGCGTCTTGATGTGTTACTATTCATCCCGCACTGCGAAAGCGGTGCCTGACGAAGCGGGGCAAACGGCCCCCACCTTGCGGCGCCATATGGGTAGCTGTCTGGTTATCACACAATGTTTGCGCGACACGCCCTGGGCGTGGACTGGCGCAGGTTAGCACGTGATGCCCGGATGCCCCATGGCCTCCGGGTTTTTTCGTCTGCATATCTCTTAAGAGGGAGGTACCGAAAATAGCTAAGCACGATGACACGCGCATCAACGACGAGATCACCGCGACTCGTTGCCGCCTGATCGGCGTCGACGGCTCGCAGCTCGGTCTCTTCGGCATCCGCGATGCGCAGCGCGTCGCTGACGAGCAGGGTCTCGACCTCGTCGAGATCGCGCCCAACGCCGATCCCCCGGTCTGCCGCGTCATGGACTACGGTAAGTTCAAGTACCAGCAGGCCATGAAGGCCAAGCAGGCTCGTAAGAACCAGTCTCGCGTCGAGGTCAAGGAGATGAAGTTCCGTCCCAAGATCGACGTGGGCGATTACGAGACCAAAAAGGGCCATGTGCTGCGCTTCCTCAAGAAGGGCGCACGCGTTAAGGTAACCATCATGTTCCGCGGCCGCGAGATGGCCCATCCCGAGCAGGGTCTGAACGTGCTCGAGCGTCTCTCTGCCGACCTCAAGGACGTCGCGACGGTTGAGTCGCAGCCCAAGCTCGAGGGTCGCAACATGATCATGCTGCTCGCACCCATCAAGGGCGCCTTCGACGAGAAGCCTGCCAAGGGCGAGAGCAACGCATAAGTAAGCAAGTCCTGTAAGCGATAAGGAGAAACCCCATGCCTAAGATGAAGTCCCACAGCGGCACCAAGAAGCGCTTCCGCGTCACCGGTTCCGGCAAGCTCATGCGTGCCAAGGCCTTCAAGAGCCACATCCTCACCAAGAAGACCACCAAGCGTAAGCGCAACTTCCGCCAGGAGACCACCATCTCCGCCGCCGACCGCAAGGTCGTCAGCTCGCGTCTCGCCTAAACGCGCGCATCTCAACTACCGATTCCGACGTTATATATAGGAGTGATTCACTATGGCACGAGTCAAGCGCGGCGTTATGGCCCGTAAGCACCACCGCACTGTTATGAAGATGGCGAAGGGCTACTACGGTGCCGCTTCGCGTACGTACAAGCACGCCAAGGAGCAGGTCCAGCACTCGCTCCAGTACCAGTACCGCGATCGTCGCAACAAGAAGCGCGAGATCCGCAGCCTCTGGATTCAGCGCATCAACGCTGCCGCGCGTCTGAACGACATCTCCTACAGCCAGTTCATGCACGGCCTTAAGCTCGCCGGCATCGAGCTCGACCGCAAGATGCTCGCCCAGATGGCCTACGAGGACATCGAGAGCTTCAACGAGCTCGCCGCCATCGCCAAGAAGGCGCTCGAGGCCTAAAGCACGCTTACAAAGCTTTTCGAGAGGGGCATCTTCGGGTGCCCCTTTTGCTTTTGCGAGCACACGAGGCGTGCAGATCCCGATATGAGCGTTCGCCGACGTCCGCCTACCGTTTAGCGACTTACGTCTTGTCGCGCTTGACTTGACTGCGGCGAGGGCATATAAAGACAACTTGTGATGGGTTGTTATCCCGTGAGGGAGCATGGCCATCCTGTATCGGTCGCTGCGCGGTCAACATGAACAAGCACATAGATTCGGGTGTCACCGCAACGGGGCATGACCGTAGGGAGTTTATCTCACCGAGGTCATGCCCCGTTTTTGCGTTTACTCAAGGATCATGTGCCGTACTATGAAGAAAGGAGGTGCACCGATATGCTGGCGATTAGAAAACTCAACAACAACGCCGTGATATGCCGTGACAGTCGCGGTCGTGAGGTCGTTGCTCTGGGTAAAGGCGTGGGTTTTGGCGCTGATTTTCCGCGGGAGCTCCCCATGGCTGATATCGAGCGCACGTTTTACAGCGTCGATGCTCAGGGTCAGCGCATCATGCAGGATCTTCCGGCCGACGTCGTTCTATTCACGGCCAAGGTCATGGATATCGTGGAGAATGAGCTCCCCTACGAGCTCAGCCCTAATGCTGTTTTGATTATGGCGGATCACTTGGCGTTTGCCATCGCACGGCAAAAGAAGGGTATTCGCTTCGACATGTCGCTTTCCTATGACGTTCAGCAGCTTTATCCCCAGGAATACAAGATTGCTCGCTATATCGTGTCGCGCGTGCGCACAGAACTCGATGTTGAGCTCCCACAAGAAGAGGTTGCGAGCATTGCCATGAATCTGGTGAACGCCAAGACGGGGGCCGAGGTTCAGGCCACGAGCGACCGCGCGCAATCTTTCGAGCGCCTGCTCAACGATGTGACGGAAATTGTGGAGCGAGATTTCCGCACCATCATCGATCGCGAATCGTTTGAGTTTTCCCGCTTCGCCACCCATGTGCAGTATCTCTTCAAGCGCATTCAGAGCAACGAGAGCCTGAGCAGCGCCAACTTGCCGCTCTATCAAAACTCGCGTGAGGAATTTCCCGAGCTTGCAGAATGCATCGACCATATTTGCACGTACATGGAGCGCGAATGGCGCACATCGCTTACCGATGAAGAGAAGCTCTATCTCATGCTACATGTGAACCGCATCTGCGCGCAGACCGGTGCCGGAAAAGCCGGCAGATGACCCAAAGGCCAGAAGGATTGTAACCTGCGTAAGGGCAGGGCATGACCTCCGACATCACGACCCGTAAACGAGTTCGAACGTCCGGATACCCGGGCATCGAGGAGGAACCATGGCTAACTACAAGAAACTAGCCGCAACCATCATTGAGAAGGTGGGCGGAAAAGAGAACGTGTCCAGCGTGACGCATTGCATGACGCGCCTGCGCCTCGTGCTTAAGGACGAGGGCCTTGCGAGCGATGATGCGCTGAACGCCATCCCTGAAATTATCAGCGTCGTGCGCGCCGGAGGACAGGTTCAGCTTGTCATCGGTCCCACGGTGGATAAGGTCTACGACGCGGTTTGCGCCGAGGGTGGTTTTGAGGTCCAGGCGGCAATTGACGAGAATCTCGACGCCCCCAAGCTCCCGTGGAAGGAGCGCTTCGCACCCAAGCGCATCGGCAATCTCATTCTTGATGCGGTGAGCGGCTCCATTGCGCCGATTCTGCCGATCTTCTGCATCGCCGGTATCTTCAAGATGTTCACAATCCTCTTGGGACCGGAAGGTGCTGGCCTGCTGGCAGAAGAAAGCAACCTATACCAGATTTTCACTATCGTAGGAGATGCCGCCTACTACTACTTGCCGGTATTTGGCGCATACGCCGCGGCGAAAAAGTTCAAAACCAGTCCAGTTATAGCGCTTCTGATCGCCGTTATCATGATTCACCCGAGCCTTTTGGCGATTGTGGAGGCGGGAAATCCGTTTGATGTGTACGGAATCCCGATGCAGCTGATTAACTATACGCAGTCGGTGCTTCCTATCATCCTTATTGTCTGGGTTCAGTCTTATGTGGAGCGCTTCTTCAAGAAGGTCTGCCCCGACATGCTGCGTATCTTGGTTATCCCCGTCGGTACTATGCTTATCATGCTGCCGCTTTCGCTCTGCGTGTTCGGACCCGCCGTGTCGTTTGTCATGGGTATCATCGCCGAGCTCATCATTTGGCTCGGCGCGAACGCCGGTCCGCTTTGCGGTCTGGTGGTCGGAGCAACTTGGAATCTCGTTATCGCCACGGGCATGCATGTGCCCATCATGACTGCGATGCTGCCTGGTTGGCTTGAGATTGGCTACGACGCTGTTTGCACGCCGGCGACGACCGTCGTGGTTTACGTTTCCTTTGCCGTTGCGTTCGCTTATGGTATCCGCGCCAAGGGTAAGGCGAACCGCCAGCTTGGTTGGACCACGTTTGCCACATACGCTCTGGGTCGCGTGAGCGAGCCCATCATTTACGGCATCCTGCTCCGCGACAAGAAGGCTCTCGCTTGGTCCATGATCGGCGGCGCCGCGGGCGGTTTGGTTTGCGGCATCCTCAACGCGCGTATTTTCATCTTCTCGGGCGTTGGATTCCCTTGGATGAACGTTATCAAGTTCAGCCAGGATATCGTGCCTGGCGCTATCGGATGCATTGTTGGTGCTGCGGTGACTTTTGCTCTCTGCATGGTCTTTGGATTTGATAACCGCGAGTCGGGGGAGAAAGAGGCAGAGGAAGCGCTCGAAGCGTAGATGATTCGCCCCTCCTATTATTGGTTGCCGCCCGTCCTGTCCCGCTACGAACGGGTGGCAACCTTTGATGTGCAAACTGTCAGATAAGGAGAGCTCTTATGCCGCTGCGTTCCGATTTTCTCTGGGGTGGCGCGCTTGCCGCCAACCAATGCGAGGGTGCGTATGACGAGGGCGGTCGCGGGCTTGCCAACGCGGACCTGCTGCCGTACGGACCCGACCGCCTTGAGGTTATCAAAGGCGATCATGTGCCCCTCGAGCCCTTGTCAGATCATTACTATCCCGCTCAGCAGGCCATCGATTTCTACCATCATTACCGTGAGGACATCGCGCTTTTCGGCGAGATGGGCTTCAAGGCCCTGCGCCTCTCCATCGCATGGAGCCGTATTTTCCCCATGGGCGACGATGCCGAGCCCAACGAGGAGGGCCTAGCCTTTTACGATGGCGTCTTTCGCGCCTGCCACGAGCAGGGGATAGAGCCGGTCGTCACCCTCAACCACTACGACATCCCTATGCATCTGGTGACGGAATACGGTGGGTGGCGGAGTCGCACGGTGCTTGATTGCTTCACGCGATTCGCCGAGACGGTGTTTACGCGCTATGCGTCGCAGGTGAAGTATTGGCTCACCTTTAATGAGATCAACATCATGACCTCGGCTTGCTTCATGGGCGCAGGCCTCATTTTCCAAGAAGGGGAGGACCGCTACACGTCCATCTATACCGCTGTGCACCATGTGCTGGTGGCAAGTGCGCGGGCGGTCAAGCTCTGCCACGAGCTGGTGCCCGACGGGCAGATCGGCTGTATGCTCAACGCAGGTATCTACTATCCCGCTACCTGCAATCCGGCAGACGTTCGGGCGGCTCAGGGTGAGAACCGCAAGCACTATATGTTCACCGATGTGCAGGTGAGGGGCTACTACCCGTGCTATGTGCTCAAGGATTACGAGCGCCACGGCTTCACCGTTCCCTGGGCAGAAGATGACGAGCCGGTACTCGCCGAGAATCTCGTGGACTTCGTCTCCTTCTCCTATTACTCCACGCGCGTGGTAGAAGCGGGGGCGGAAGGCCAGTATGACTCGAATCTGCTGCGATCGGCACCCAATCCCTACCTCAAGATGGAGCCGTGGGGTCGCTTTATCGATCCGGCGGGCCTACGCATCACCATGAACGACATCTACGATCGCTACCAAAAGCCGCTCTTTATCGTGGAGAACGGTCTCGGCGCACCGGACGAGCCCGATGAGAGCGGGTATGTTGCAGACGATTACCGCATCGACTACCTGCGCGAGCACATTGAGGCTATGAAAGAAGCGGTAGAAGAAGATGGCGTAGACCTTATGGGCTATACCTGCTGGGGCCCGATCGACCTTGTATCGGTCGCAACAGGCCAGATGAAGAAGCGGTACGGCTTTATATATGTGGACCTAGATGATGAGGGCCGAGGTACACGGCGCCGCACCAAGAAGAAGTCGTTTGACTGGTACAGGCACGTTATCGAAACAAACGGCGAGGAGCTGTAGGGACTTGCAACGGGGGCGCCTTCGGGCGCCCTCCTTCTTGCTAAGCGTCGGTTATGCATCTTGATGGGATGAACTATATATAGGTACGGGCCAAAGCAAGTGACTGGCGAGATGCGCATTCGAGGAGGGGAGCCATGCGAGAGGCAATCTATCAAGCTTTTCATCTCGACGAGACGCTGTTTGCGGAGCAGCTTGAGCAGGCTGATGACGCGACGCGGAAGCTGCAGCGACTATATCCGCTTTCCGATGACGAGACACTCGCCATGAAAAGCTATGAAGAAGCGTTTCTCGTCAGCTTCACATATAACTCTGCCGCCATCGAGGGGAGCACGCTGTCTTTGGTGGATACCGCGCTTGTCATCGAAGGCGAGTTTATGCCGTCGGATCCCAGCGACAAGCGGCTATCTGACATCTTTGCGGCACGCGGGATTGCCGACGGCGTTGCGTATGCATCGACCAGGCTTGGTAGAAACGCACCGCTTTCTGAGGAACTAATTGAGGACGTTCACGAGCGCACGGCACTCGATTGCCAGCCGCGCGTGCGCGGTATCTATCGTGGCGGAGCGGTATATATAAGAGGATCAGAGACCGTTCCCGTATCTGCAGCTCAGGTCCGTCCGCTTATGGGTGATTTAGTGTTTGGTTTTGCGCAATCGCAAAATCATCCGATTTTGCGTGCGGCTGCATTCCACGTTCTGTTCGAGAACATCCATCCCTTTGCCGACGGCAATGGGCGTACGGGCCGGATCCTTTTGAACTATCTACTCGAGAAAGAAGGGTACCCTCCCATTGCGCTAAAGGCGGCAAATCGTGCGGCATACCTATCGTCGCTCGAAGATTGGCAGGTACGCCAAAATCCTCGTTCCTTCGTGACGTTAGTGTGCGAGCATATTGTCGAGGAAGCCACCGCTCGCTACGAGGGGATTATGCAGTCACGGAGCATGGTGTAAGTAAATATCAAGATCCCCTTGGGCGGTCCAACTTGTGAAGGGAATGTGAATCGAAAATTCCCCCTTGCGCGGGCGCCCCGGGGCTGGCAATATATCTCCTTGCCGCGCGGCCCGGTGAGAGCCGGACGAGCCGCGGCGGGCACCTTGAGAACCGGATATCGCGGGGAGGCGGA
>CASDZW010000035.1 GCA_949285915.1 uncultured Collinsella sp. | reverse complement strand
GTGGGAGAGCACGAAGCGCGTCTGGGGCATGGGACCCTCAAAGGCGTCCACCAGAAGCAGCGCGCCGTCCGCCATCTTGAGCACGCGCTCGACCTCGCCGCCAAAGTCGGCATGGCCGGGGGTGTCGATGACGTTAATCTTCACGCCCTTGTACTCGATGGAGCAGTTCTTGGCGAGGATCGTGATGCCGCGCTCGCGCTCCTGATCGTTGGAGTCGAGCACGCGCTCCTCGACCTGCTGATTGGCACGAAACGCGTCCGTGGCGCGCAGCAGCTTGTCGACGAGCGTGGTCTTGCCGTGGTCGACGTGTGCGATGATGGCGATGTTCCTCAGGTTCTCGACGCGCATACTTGCAGTTCTCCTTGCCTCTTCTATCCCCAAAGGTTGCCCGGCGCCGTGCTCTTCTCCCGCGCCCAGCTTCGCACAGCTCAGAAATCGCGCGGAAGAAGAGCGCGGCGCCGGGCGCGCCGGGTTGTAGACGATATCAATCAGAATGCGCAGTAGGGCCATCGGCCGGGTAGGGCCAACAGGTCACAGGGGTCGAAGCTCCTTTAGCGCAAACGGTACTAATAGTAAACGATGTGCCGGTCAGCGGTTGTTTGCGTTCTGTAAACGCAAGGTGGCTCCACACACCTAGATGAGCGCGGGCTCCTCGCCTGCCGGCTCCGGGTCACTCCAACCAAAGCGGTCCCCCGCACCGGGGTTCTCGTACAGAACGTAGGCGGAATAGCCCGTGGGCAGGGCGCGCTCGTAGAAGCTCACGAGCACAGCATCGCGATAGGCGCCCCCAATCTCAACGGCACCCGTGCAGGCAATGGCATAGCGGTCGATAGCGCGCAGCCCTTCCTCGGCATTGCCGCGAGCGTTATCCGTGATAAACGCCTGTGCCGCCTCCAGACAGGCCTCCTCGCCGTCGTCGGTAAAAACGGCCTCGATACGGCCGTCTGCCGTATCCTCTGCGCAGGCAGCGGTGCCAGGGTCGCGCCCCTCGGCAAGCTCGTCGAGCATATAGCCGATGAGGTCGCAGACCATCTCGTCGAGCTCCGGCGACACGGCGCTGGGATTTGAGTTGTGGTTCGTCATGTCGCAGGTCCTCTCTCTCGCAGGGCCATTCTAGCACGCAAAACGTATCTGGTCGCGGGCCGCCTACAGCTCGCGGGCGCGGCGCGCAATGTCGGCGGCGCTATCGCGCTGACGTAGGAGATCCTTGGCGCGGCGGTCGAGCACGCGCGTCTGGTTGGCAATCATCACCACGTCGACGATCCCCCACACCGTGAGCATGGACGCCACCGAAAAGATGAGCGTGCCGAGGGTGCCGCGCATGCGCATGGTGACGAGCATAACGAGCGCCGAGACCACAGCGAGCGCGAGCATTCCGCTGCGGCGCTCGCGCAGCGTCCGCGCCTGGGCCACCACGGCAAGACGCGCCGTCTCGGCGGCATGCGCCCGGGCCTCCGCCTCAAAGGCGATGGAGGCCGGCGTGCGCGAGGCGCCTGCAGAGGGCCGGGCGCGGGAGGCAGAGGGGCCGCCCGCGGACCGCGCGCGCTGCCCAAAACCCTTGAGCAGCACATCACGCGCCTCGTTGATGGAGCGCATCTGTGCCTCAGCACGCTCACGCAGGCGCTTGTTATCGGCAAACTTATCCGGGTGGAGCATCTGGGCGAGCTCGCGGTAGGCAACCTGCACCTCATCGCGCGTGGCGCCGGGCTTGAGCCCGAGCACCTGCAGAGCTTCGTCGTGGGTCATCGTTCGCCTCTCGCCATCGCACCCCGATACAAAAAAGGCTCCGCAAACGCGGAGCCGTCGATTCTATGGTGGAGGTTAGGGGGATCGAACCCCTGACCTCAGGCTTGCAAAGCCCGCGCTCTCCCAGCTGAGCTAAACCCCCGATGTAATAAACACCCCAGCGGCGACTCGGCTCTCGCTGGGGTGTTTATTGCGAAAGGAATGGTGGACCTGACAAGATTCGAACTTGTGACCTCCCGGTTATCAGCCGGACGCTCTAACCAACTGAGCTACAGGTCCAACGCACTCGGAAATATTACCTCGTGCCCCCGCGCTAAGTCAACAAGTTTTTTCGAACGATTTTGCCGGCGCCGAATTCCTGGATTCTGCGTGAAGACTTGCGGGCAGACCAACGCGGCCCACAGCCTCGCCCGCTTCAAAACGGGCCCCTTTACCTGCACGGTTAGAAAAGACAAGATCCCTTTTGGCCCGCCGTCTGCCCGTGGTTAGAGACGCCTTGAAATCTGTTAGAGCACCGGGCGTATCCTTCCCTCCCGTTTTCGAGGGGAAGGAGCAGCCATGGGCACCAAGCCGTTCAGGCCACGCCAAAAGGGCGCGTATTCAGGCAAACATGCAAGATCCGCTATGCCGCCAGGGTCGCATTGCCGCAACCTAAAACCAACGCCACGCAGGGCAAAGAGGCGCGGGGTGAGTCTAAAGGGCCTTGTGCCCCTCTTGCTCGCCCTGCTCGGTTGTACCGTCGCCGCGCTCCTTATCAGCCAGAGTGCCCGCGCGGCAACCACACTCACCATTGACCAGGCCCTCGGCTGCACGCGCACCGTCCAGTCCGTTCTCGAGGCGCACGAATCAGACAGCTACTATCTGGGCACGCCGTACGGCAACACCGGCCCCAACGGCGAGGGTGGCCTTAAGGCCGACTGGGACTGCCGCTGGCCCAACGGCAACCCCAAACCGGGCGTGGGCGCCTATATGAACTGTGCGGGCTTTGTCTCGCGCGTCATCATGGATGCCGGCGGCGACGTGTCGGGCGTTGCCACTTGGCGTTCGTTCGCGAACGGCGCTAACCCCGACTACAAGAGCAACGACACAAACGCGCGCAAGTGGTACTACTGGGCGCTCGACAACGGCATGGCGACCTACCGCTTCTCCAACAAACAGGAGATGCTCGCCTCCGGCGTGCTCGAAAAGGGCGACATCATCTTTATCGACACCGACCGCTCCATAGCGGGTAACGACTACCACATCGGGTTCTTCTGGGGCAACACGCCCTCCGAGGACCTGTTCTGGCACAGCTCGAGCTCGGGCGACGGCCTCGTTGCGGGCTCGCAGCCGGGCAACATGATCTCCCAGATCACGCCCAAGGGCACGGCGACCGGTTTTCTTGTCATCAAAACGCAGCACACCGTGGAGGTCGCGTTCCAAAAGACCTCCTCTGAGCCCAGTATCAACACCACCGGCTCGCTTTACAGCCTTGTCGGAGCGACCTACGAGATTCATCGCGCCGAGGATGACGCACTCGTTGGCACCATTACAACCGATGCCGAGGGCAAGGCCGCGCTCACGCTTGATGCAGGGGGCAGCTATTACGCCGTCGAGACGGTTCCGCCCAAGGGCTTCGTTCTGAACCCAGACCGCATCGCGTTTACCGCAGGCACTGGAACGACCGTCGAGCTGCCCGACAAACCCGGCACCATCGCCCTTACCATCGTGAAGCGGGATGCGGCAACGGGAGGGGCCGCCCAACCAGGCGCGTCCCTCGAGGGCGCCGAATACCGGGTCACCGACGTCCACGGCGCAACCTACACCGCCGTTACCGGAGCGGACGGGCGGGCGCGCGTGGAGGACATCCCCCTTGGCACCGTGAAGGTTGTGGAAACCAAGGCGCCGGCGGGGTATCGCCTCGACCCAACCGTTCACACGTATAACGTGGACGCGGACGACCTCCCCGCAACGGGCGTTATCGAGCTCGAACCCGATAACGACTTTGCCGAGCATCCCGTCGCCTTTGACCTCAGAATCGTAAAGTACCGCGACACGGGCTCAGAGGAGTCGGGCCTGCAGGAGCCCGCGGAGGGCGTTCGCTTCTCCATCATCTCGAACACTACGGGTAAAGAGGTTGCCTCCATCGAGACGGATGCCTCCGGTTTTGCAACGACCGAGGGGGCCTGGTACGGCTCCGGAGAGCGCGTCGAAGGCATCAACGGAGCGCTCCCCTACGACCGGAAGGGCTACACCGTACGCGAAGACGCCGCGACCACGCCCGAGGGGTTCCGGCCTGCAGGAGAGTGGCGCATCGAACCCGAGGAGATGGTGGACGGGATCCAGCTGAGCTACATCGTGGACAACGACTTTGTCACCAGCCGTTTGCAGATTGTGAAGACCGATGCTGAGACCGGCCTTACCGTGCCGCTCGCCGGCTTCACGTTCCAGCTACTCGACGCCAACAAGAAGCCCATCACGCAAGAAGCGTGGTATCCCAGTCATGAGACGTTGAGCGAATTCACCACCGACGACTCCGGCACGGTGACCCTGCCCGAGGCCCTCAAGCCCGGCACCTACTACATCCGCGAGACTGCAACGGCGCCCGTTTATCTACTCGGACAGGAAGATATCGAGGTGACGATTTCGAACGACGGGTCGACGCCCGCGGTGACCGTCGTGCGCGTACCTAACGAGCAGGCGCGCGGGCGAGCCGTCATCACCAAGCGATGCAGCGACGCAGAAGGCCACAGCGGCAACAGCACACACGACGCAGGATGCGCGGGCACCCTTGAAGGTGCAGAGTTTGACGTGGTGGCGCAACAGGATATCGTCTCGCCCGACGGCACGGTGAGAGCCGTCGCCGGCGAGGTGGTGGACCATGTAGTCACCGGCGAGGACGGTACCGCCACGACCGACCTTCTCTACCTAGGGTCCGGCAGCGCCACCTACGCATTCGTGGAGACCGTCGCCCCCGCAGGCCACGTCCTCGACCCGTCGCCGCACGAGTTCACCCTGACCTATGCCGACGATAAAACTGAGGTGGTAGAGGTAGCGGTCGAGGCAACCGATGCCCCCACCGAGGTAACGCTTGACAAGCGCATCCTCGGCTACGACGACGCCCTCCCCGGAGCGACGTTCGAGCTCTGGTCGGCAACGGATGAACTCGACATCACGCCGACGGCCGGCAAAGCGGCGCTTGCCATCTCGGGCATCGAGGGCGCCAAGGCATCGCTTCGCTCTCCCGTGTCGTATGCAGAGCTCGAGGTCGACCTGCCCGAGAACATGCAAGCAGTCCTTACTGCAGACGACGCGCAGGTCGAACTCAAGAACGGCACCGTCACCGTCGACCCAGGCACCTATGCACTCGCGATCACGGATGCTGCTACGGGCGAGACGATTGACGTGGGCGGCGACGTCGAACTTGGGCTTGCCGCGGACACCTCATACCGCCTCACGGTTGGCACCGGATTCTTTACCGGAACGACGGCGCGGCTAGAGGAGCTCGGCAGCATATCGACGCTAATTGAGCTCCCCTTTGACGACAATGCCGGCGCATACCTCGCAACCGACCTCGCGGCCGGAACCTATCAGGTACTTATCAACGGGGAGGCAGTTGCAAAGACATCTCTCTCCGCCGGATCGTGCCATGTGCTACGCAGCGACGGCGATAGCGATTTCCGCGAGGTGCCCGCGCTTCTCGCCAAAGAGGCGGAGCCCACACAGCTCGTCACCGACGAGAAAGGCCAGATTGTCATCCGCCATCTCGACGAGGGCAGCTACCGTCTTTGGGAATCAGAGGCGCCCGAAGGCTTCCTCACCGACAACGAGGTGCGCTACTTCACGATTGACCGCAACGGTCTCACCGAGGGGCTCAAACGTTTTGAGATAGAGGTCGAGGACGATTTCACCAAGGTCGACCTTTCTAAGCGCGACATCACCGACGAGAGCGAGGTTGTAGGCGCGCACCTCGCCATCTTGAATGAGAACGGCAAAGTCGTAGAGGAATGGATCTCCGAGCAGGAGGACCATCGTATTGAGGCGCTCGCCCCTGGCACCTATACGCTCGTAGAGCTCCGCACTCCGCACGACTACGACGAGGCAACGGCGGTCACCTTCACCGTCGAGGCCACCGGAGATGTCCAGCGCGTGGTGATGTATGACGAGCCGATTGAGATATCCGCCCAGATTGACAAGCGCCAGCAGATTGCCGACCCCACATGCCCCTACACCGATGCCGACAAGACCGTCGACGAAGGCGGCACAAACAATGCGCCCGTCACAGTATCCGAAGACGGGTCGTACGGCTACACCGTCGACTTCCGATCCGCCAGCACCACCTGGGTTGACGAATTCACAGTGACCGACGAGCTCCACGCCGCAGAAGATGGCCTTGCCAAACTCGTCTCGCTCACAACGCCCGCGGCGGGTGAGGACTACGACGGAAAACTCAATGTCTGGTATCGAACGAACAAGACACCTGAGGACTTCATCGACCCTGTTGCCGCAAACGCCACACTCAGCGACGGACACGCCAACCCCTGGCTTACCGATGAGGCAACCGCGACCAAGCTGGGCGATGATGGACGCGTTGTTAGCTACGTCGGTTGGGAGCTCTGGGCGCAAGACGTTGACGCCGCAACACCGACCGAGCTTGATACGGGCGCCCTCAAGCTCGATGAAGACGAACACGTCATCGCCGTCCGCCTGGAATATGGGCGAGTGGAGAAGGGCTTCACCACAAGAACGGACGAGTGGAATCGCCCCCTGCTCAAGGATGCGCATGACGATGTGGCGGAGATATCCACCGGCAAGACAAAGTCTCCCCTTATCTTGCACATGCGAGTAACCGACGCCTACCGCGCCGGCACGAAACTCGAAAACGAAGCTGCGGTCGAGGCGTACCGCAACGGCGGCAATATCGCCGAACACGAGCACCTTGAGGATAGGGACGACGACCGCGTCGTCCAGAAGCCCCGAGAAAGAACACCGGAGATCGACACGTGCCTTGTTGAAAAGGGGAGCGGAGGGCACCAGGCAGTGACCGGCCATATCGAGCTTATCGACACCGTCACCATGCGAGGACTTGAGACGGGCGTGGAGCACACCTTGACCGGCACGCTCCACGATCGCGAGACAGGTGAGGCGCTCCTCGGTACGGATGGCAACGCGCTCAGCGTGAACGCCACCTTTATCCCCTCGAAATCAGATGTGACGATGGAAGTCGGCTTCTCCGTGGACGCCACCGAGCTCGCGGGAAAGCACATCGTCGCGTTCGAGGAGCTCTCCATCGAGGAGGGCAACGAGATACGCACCATTGCCCAACATGCCGACCTGGACGATGCGGATCAGACGGTTTCGGTGCAGGGTGATGCGTCGGAACTGCCACGGACGGGAATCCAGCAGCTATGGCCCTTCTTGATGAGCGTTGCCCTTACCGCAGGAATAGCCCTGGCAATCCGACTTATTGTGAGCACTCGGTTGGGATAAAGCGCGTAGGTTGGTGATGTGATATGACAGGCGCCCGCAATCCTCAGCCCCGCCTCCGAGCTTGGGAGAGGCTCGCGGGCGCCTCCTGCCTTTGCTTATGCATGGCAGCCGGCGTATCCGCAGGGCTTAACGATATGTCCGCACTCCCCTACGCACTCCTTAGCACTCCAGCGGCAGAAAGGGATGCGGCTGTCGACAGCCGCACCTTCGCAGGCACCGATGCCTGCGCATGGCTCGAGGTTACCGGAACGAGCATCTCCTATCCTGTTATGATCCTACAGCCCGAGATGCCCGATGACTTCTATCTCACGCATGACGCATGGGGCGTGCCCTCGATAGCTGGTTGCCCGTATCTTGATCGCCGGGTCGAGCCCGAAGCCCGACACCTTTTGGTTTACGCGCACAGCGGTCTTACGAGCGGGCTCATGTTCGGCCCGCTTAGGCTCGCTTATCTGCCTGAGCGTTTTTCCACCCTTGGAGATGCCGTCTGGAAAGATCGCTCGGGTGCCGTCACAGTCTTCCGCCCTCTTTGCGCACTCGAAGTCGATAGCGATTACCCTGAGATACAGCGCTTTGACTGCTCAGCGAAGGGGCTTGCAGAGATGGCCCTTGGTATTGCGGAGCGGGCAAGCGCCCGCACGGCCAATTGGGATGAGCAGGCCGGGTCGTGCACACGCCTGCTTACGCTGGTCACCTGCTCAAAAAATGCGCCCCGCTCAGCGGGGCGCACCTTGGTACTGTTTACGGCGTAGATGACAACTAACGGTTACTCCGTCGCCTCGCCCTCGCTCGGCTCAACGGGCTCGCCGGCGTAGTCGTTCAGGTCCTCGTTGATGTCGTTGAGCTCGTCGGCGCGCTCCTGCTCGCTCTCATGGCGCTCCTCGCGCACCGCGACCGGTGTGGACCCCATAACGCCCACCATGTAGGAGGCGCTGAAGCCAAGCGCGACGGCGATGGCCGCCCCAATGAGATAGATGAGCCAATGCTTTTTGATGTAGCTGAGCACGATGCCTCTTTTCTCCGCTACGAGCGGCGAATGACCTCGGTCACCACATCGGCGACACGGTTGATGTTGTCGACGTCAATGTTGAGCGGGTGATCCTCCTCGCTGTGCGAGCACGCAAGGCACGGACCGTCCACACCGGCGATGGTAAGCGAGCGCAGGCTCATGTTCATGGCCGCGTAGGCGTCGGTGGCAAGATAGGGCATCTCAACTGCGCCAAACTCATGATGGAAGGCAGCGGAGACCTTGCTGACCAGGTTCATGATGCGCTTATCGCCCTTGAGCACGCGACGGTCACCCTCGGTCGCAAGCATGGCAACCTGACCGGAACCGACGCACTCGAGGTTGATGAGGAAGACGCCACGCAGCTTGTCGCGGTGAGTTGCAAGGAAAGCCTGGATACCGGCATTGTCGTACTCAGATGCGCCCGTAGCCACAAACCAAATGTCATGACCGAGAAGCTCGTCGTCACCGAGGGAGGTCACAGCGTCGCGCAGCTGATCGGCATCAACGCCCTCGGCACCGGTGGCGCCGCCCTTCCAGTCGTCGTCCTCGAAGTTGTCCCACGAGCCGATATCGCGGCCAGAACGCTTGGCGTCAAAGTCATCCTCAACGCCGAGATACTCGCTCATGGAGGGCTCGTCCTTCTTCTTGCGGCGGAAGAGGCCACCAAGGCCGCGACGCTTCTCCTCTTTCTGGTAGCCCACCACAGGAGCATCTGCCGAGATGACCTCGAAGGCGCCGGTAGTCGACGTGGCCGAAGCCGGAGCCGCCGTGACAGCCGGGTCGATCACGTTGAGCGTGCGACGGGGCGTCTGTACAGACTGAGCACCTTTCATGGTGGGTAGCGAACCAGTCGCGCTCTGAGGCGCGAAGGGGTCGACCTCGGGCGCGGAAGGGTCGGGCAGATCGAAGAGCGACGAGCGGCTCGCCACAACGGGCTGGTTCAGCGAGGGCTGCTGCGGATCCGCTACGACAAACGGAGCACGGCGCTGCGCCTGGCTCGGAGGATTGATCTCGGCCATGAGGGAGTCGACGGACTCGACCGGCTCAGGCGCGCTCTCCTCGGCAGGCGCAGTCCACGCTGCGGTAGCGCCCTGGGCGGGAGCCGGCTCGGGCTGAGCGGTAAAGGCAACCGTGGCACCCAAGAGCGGCTTCTCAGCGGACTGCTCGTCATCCTCTGCCTCGGCAGGGGTATCGTCGGAGGCAACCTCGGGCTCCGCCTCGGCGTCAGCAGCATCGGCGTCAGCAGCATCGGCCTCATCGGCAGCCTCACCATCAGCACCCTCAACCTCGGGTGCGACCTCGGTCGCGTCGCTCGCCACATCGAACGTCTCGGTGGCGTCGAGCGCGGGCATGTCCTCCGGGAGCGCCTCGTAAGCAACCGTGGGCTGGTCGACGGTCGACATATCGGACTCGGCAACCTCGTCCTCAGCGGCGGGTACGTCTACGCTCTGCTCATCATCAACGACAGCCTCGTCGACATCGTCC
>CASDZW010000034.1 GCA_949285915.1 uncultured Collinsella sp. | reverse complement strand
TCGTCGTTCGGATCCTTGGGGAGGAGGGCGATTTCGAGGTCGTGCTCGACCGTCTCCATGCGGCCTTTGGCCTCGCGGATTTCCTCTTCGGCGTACGCCTGCCACTCCGGATCGTCCCGCAGCGCCTCGGCGGTTTCGAGATCCTTTTGCGCGTCCTCGTAAGCCCGGCCAAGCGTCACGACGGGTTCGATGTCGGAGCGCTCCTTGGTGAGGTCGCGCAGACGGTTCGTGTCGCTTGCGACGTCGGGCGCCGCGAGCATGCGGTCGATTTCCTCGAGACGGCGGGTCAGGGTGACGAGTTTCGAAAGCAATCTTTCGTTCATGGCAAAGCAGGTCGGCGCGGGAGAAAAGGACGAGGATAACAAAAGGCCGCAACGCGTGCGGCCTTCTTCGGGATGTCGTCGGATTACCGGTCGTGGCGGCGGTAGAACTTCGAGAGAAGCCGCTCCATGAGGTCCCGGTCTTCAAGCGAGAGTCCCTCGCCGTTTCTCAGAAGGATGGTCGGATCGTGCACGAGCTTGTTCGTGAGACCGTAGGCGAGCATCTCGAGAACCTCTTCGGGATCGTCGCCGTGATGCAGGTGACGCAGGGCCCGCTGAAGTTCGAAGTCGCGCAGATAGTTGGCGCGGTCGCGAAGCGACTGGATGGACGGCACCGTTTCACGGATCTTGAGCCAGGAGGAAAAGTCGTTGACGCGCAGACGAATGATGGTTTCGGCCTGCGAGATGGCGGCCTGACGGCTCTGAAGGCCCTGATTGACGACCTGCCCGAGATCGTCGACCGTGTAGACGTACACGTCGTCGAGCCGGTCGATTTCCGCTTCGACGTCGCGGGGCACCGCCAGGTCGACGATGAACATCGGACGGTGACGGCGTTCGGCGACGGCGCGCTCGATCATGCCGAGACCGATGATCGGGAGGGCGCTCGCCGTACATGAAACGATGACGTCGTAGCGCGAAATGGTATCGGGCAGATCGGCGAGACGGACCGCTTCGGCGTGCACCGTTCGCGCAAGCGTCTGGCCTCTTTCAAGGGTTCGGTTGGCAATCGTGATGCTCAAAGGCTTTTGCGCGGCAAAGTGCGCGGCGCAGAGTTCGATCATCTCCCCTGCGCCCACGAAAAGCACGCGCTCCTTTTCAAGCGTGCCGAAGAGCTTGAGCGCCAGCCGCACGGCGGCAGCGGCCAGACTCACCGAATTTGCGCCGATCGCCGTGGCGGTGCGCACTTCCTTGGCGACCGTGAAGGTCGACTGGAAGAGGTGATTGAGCATGACGCCGAGACCATGGCAGTCGCGGGCCATCTTTTCCGCTTTCTTCATCTGGCCGACGATCTGCGTCTCTCCGAGCACCATGGAGTCGAGTCCGGAGGCGACGCGGAAGGTGTGGCGCGCGGCCTCTTCCTGATTGAACTGGTAGATGTGAGGCTCAAGTTCTCGGCGCTCCACCGCCTTCACATCGACGATGTGGGAGAGGATGGATTCGCGGGCTTGCTCGATGTTCTCGACGGCCGCATAGATTTCCGTTCGGTTGCAGGTCGAGAGAACGGCCGCTTCGTGAATTCCGCCTCGGGCGGATTCGCAGCAGCGCGAGAGGAGATGCGAGACGAAGTCGGCGACTTCGTCCGGGCCGAATGCCACGCGTTCGCGGATGGCAAGCGGCGCCGTGGTATGGTTGAGGCCTAAAGCAAGAAGCTGCATTGCGAGAGGTTGGAAATCGGCGGTTCGGCGGGGAAAAGCTGAACCGCGCTCCTGACTTGAATTGTATTTTTTACAGGCGCGAATTATACGGAGCCAATGTTTTCTTCTCGCTTAAGAAAGCCGCCTGATCTTTCAAGGAGTTCATCCCGCCGGTGATCGTCAACCGCGAGATCATGTACGGCACGGGTCAGCTGCCCAAGTTTGAGGACGATGCCTACCACACCGGCGAGGATCAGTTCCTCATTCCTACGGCCGAGGTCGCGCTCACCAACCTGCATGCGGGCGAGATTCTGAACGCCGCCGATCTTCCGCTCCGCTATACTGCGGGCACACCCTGCTTCCGCGAGGAAGCGGGTTCTGCCGGCCGCGACACCCGCGGCATCATCCGCCAGCACCAGTTCACCAAGGTGGAGATGGTCAAGTTCGCCAAGCCCGAGGAGTCCGACGTCGAGCTGGAGAGCATGGTCGCCGAGGCCGAGTATATCCTCCAGCAGCTGGGGCTCCCGTACCGCGTGATTTCGCTCTGCACGGGCGACCTTGGCTTCTCCGCGCGTCAGACCTATGACATCGAGGTTTGGCTGCCGAGCTACAACGCCTACAAGGAGATTTCGAGCTGCTCCAACTGCGGCGACTTCCAGGCGCGTCGCGCCAACATCCGCTACCGCGACCCGGAGAACTTCAAGGGTACGCGCTACGTCCACACCCTGAACGGCTCTGGTCTGCCCACGGGCCGCACCATGGCTGCGATTATGGAGAACTACCAGAACGCCGACGGTTCCATCACGGTGCCCGAGGTCCTGCGTCCCTACATGGGCGGTCTCGAGGTCATCCGCTAGAACACCCTTTGGCAGAGCGGCCCCGATCCCCCTTCCGGAAAGACGAGCGCTTCGCTCGTTGCACGATCGTCTTTCCGGAAGGGGGATCGGGGCCTTTTGCTATCAAGAGGAAGCGAGCTCAAAGACCCCAAACCTGGAGGGTACGGCCTTAACGGGCCCAGCGCTCGAAGAAGGTTAGTGCGTTTTCGGCACAGAGTTTGGCGGTAAGGCGCGCGCTAAAGCGGGCCTCGAGTCTTTGCTGGAATGCGGGCATCTCGGCTGCCGTTTCAATCACGGGCGGGGTGTCACAGCCGTCAAAATCACTGCCGAGGGCGATGGTATCCTCGCCACCGAGTTCGAGCCAATGGTCGATGTGGCGTGAGATATCGTCAAACGAGGGCGGGGTAGCGGGGGCCGCATCGCTCAGGAAGATGTCGGCAAAGTTCAGCCCCACGATGCCCCCGCGGTCGCGAATCTCGGCAAACTGGTCGTCAGTGAGGTTGCGGCGGTGTCCGCAGACGCTGCGGCTGTTGGAATGGCTCGCCACAAAGGGCCGTTCGGTGAGAGAGGCCACTTCTGCAAAGCAGCGATCGTTCAAGTGAGACACGTCAAGAACCATGCGCTCGTGCTCCATCTCGGTGATTACGGCGCGGCCGGCCGCGGTAAGACCGCGCTCCGGGGCGTCGTGCCCGCTTGCGAGGGGGCCGGGTGCATTCCAGCTGAGCGATGCCATGAGTACGCCCAGGTCAGATGCGGCAGCTACAAGGCGAGGATCCTCGGCAAACAGCGTTGCGTTTTCGATGGCGCGAATCGCCACGGCATGCCCTGCATGGAGTGCGGGGCGAATATCTGCGGCGCTTTGCGCCAGAGTGATGCGCGGGGCGTTGCGCTCGACTTGCTCGCCTAGATAGGCGCTTACGTGGTCAAAAAACGCATGCGCCTGCGCCGGCGTGAGCTCATCGGGGATGTAGCACGCAAAACATTGTGCCCAGCTCAGCTGCCCAATCTTTTCGAGCGAGATGTGCCCGTGGTTGCAGGCCAGCTGGGTAATGCCGGCAGGGTCCTTCTCGTCGCCCGGTCCGTAGGTGTCCATGCGCAGTAGTTCGCGCAAGGCAGCGGGAAGCGATTGCCAGGCGAGGCGGTCGGCGGTATCGCAATGCAGATCAAAAACGGGATAGAGCATGGGGGCTCCTTCAACGCGTGCTTTCTGCCATTGTAGCCGTGCTGTTCATACCACATCGTGCGGACAAAGCCCGAAAACAAACGAACAAAAGTTCCACGAACAGATGTTTGCATATTGCCGTACACTGATGCCATCAGATGGGCCGGATGAAGGAGGCAAGCAACATGGGTGAGCGGAACGAACTAGTTGTGACGGCGATGCTGTTTGAGAACGAGCCGGATGAGGAGCGCCTAAAGATCGAGGCATCCCTTTTGGATGATGGCAGCCTGTTGATCCATCAGGAAAGCGAGGGGGATTTGACGCGCTGGTACTTTGAGGAGTCCCCGCATACGGTCGATACGCTTGTGGCTGCTCCCGCGGTGCGAGGTCTTGGCGAATACTTCCATGTCGATACGCCCGAGCAAGTGTTGGAAGTGCTTGTGATGGGGTTCACCGGATACGATGCGGGCGTGAGGATCCGAGAGCTTCTCAAGCGCCTGGAGCTGCCCTACGAGGTGCATGAGCAAGCAATCGTGCGCTGAGATTCTAACCGTAATCTACCTCTCAAAATATTACGAAAGTAGGGCGGATGTATGGAGTGTACGACTATAATTCATAGCAGAGTGATGAAAAGGCATCCTAATCTAAGGGAATGCGAGGTCGCATTTGCTTGGGAGGGATATCTTTGTTCGGCTATTCGCATCCCTGGGGAACGGGAGGTTCGTTTGGGATTTGACCAGCAGGGCAGACTGATTGAAATGGTCGGCGTTCATACCATTGACGGTTGGCTGGTCTTTCATGCAATGACGCCTCCCTCAAATAAGACTATTGACGAGATGCGGCGTGCAATGAGGAGGTTGTAATTATGTCGGAATATCATCTTTCAAACGGAACGGTCATCACCGATGAGGATCTAGAGAAAGAGGCGCTGGAGTATGAAAAGGGGGAGTGGGACGGGCATCTCGTGAACGCTCGTTCTGGTCGCCCGAGAATATCGGATGAGGCGTTGGTGACGGTGCCTGTCAAATTTCCGGTATCCATGGTCGCGGCCATAGATCGCAAGACCAATAACCGTTCCGATTACATTCGCAAGGCGGTTGCCGCAACGTTGTAGCAACACAGCTGCCCGCTCGTAGCGGTTCGATGGTGTCAGGTGTACCTGGTTTAGATAACAAAAGAGGGCCCTCGGGCCCTCTCGTAATTCGTTGTGGTGCGGCATGTAGGATTCGAACCTACGACCTTTTGATTCGTAGTCAAACGCTCTATCCAGCTGAGCTAATGCCGCAGCGCAAGGGATATAATCGCACGCTCCCCGCCCGGCGTCAAGAACTTTCTCAAATTCTTTTTTATGGCACAAGAATGGTGAGCAAAGAGAGGGGGATACGACGGGCGGCGAGCGTGAACGTATGCAGTTAGCGCATGTTTGTCCATGAGGTATGGGTATTATTCTCGGATCGTCGAATCCGCCATAATAGCCATGTACGGTTTTGCGTTATCAGGGGAGGATTGCATATGACCGTGACCGAGCCCGCGAAAGTTTATTTCACTAACTTGCGCACGCACGCAAAGGAGAGCCAGCTCGACAAGCTGAGGCGCCTTATCAAGCGTGCCGGTATTGAGCAGATTGATTTCCAGAACAAGTTCGTCGCCATCAAGATTCACTTTGGTGAGCTTGGCAACCTGTCATTTCTGCGCCCCAACTATGCTCGTGCTGTTGCCGATGTGGTGAAGGAGCTCGGCGGAAAGCCGTTTCTCACCGACTGCAACACGCTCTATGTGGGCAGCCGCAAAAACGCGCTCGAGCATATCGACTGCGCCTATCAGAACGGCTTTACGCCCTATGCCACGGGTTGCCATGTAATCATTGCCGACGGTCTCAAGGGCACCGATGAGACGCTCGTTCCCGTTAAGGGCGGCGAGTACGTGAAAGAGGCGAAGATCGGCCACGCGCTCATGGATGCCGATATCGTCATCTCACTTACGCATTTCAAGGGGCATGAGCAGGCAGGCTTTGGCGGCGCCATGAAGAACCTCGGTATGGGTGGCGGTAGCCGTGCGGGCAAGATGGAGCAGCATGCCGCCGGCAAGCCGAGCGTAAAGGTTGACCGGTGCATCGGTTGCTGTGCGTGCGAGCACATCTGCGCCCATGGTGCGGTTTCGTTTGACGAGACGCGCGAGCGCGAGCTCGCAAACGGTACAGTCCGCACCGTGCATGTGGCTCATATCGATCACGACCGCTGCGTGGGCTGCGGTCGTTGCATCGGTGCGTGCAACCAGGATGCCATCGAGCCTGACTACGATCAGGCGGTAGAGGTGCTCAACTACAAGATCGCTGAGTACACCAAGGCGGTCGTGCAGGATCGCTCGAGCTTCCACATTTCGCTTGCGATTGATATTTCGCCTAACTGCGATTGCCATCCCGAGAACGACACGCCGATTGTGAACGACATCGGTATGTTTGCGAGCTTCGATCCGGTTGCCATCGACCAGGCGTGCATCGACGCCGCGCTTGCGCAGGCGCCGCTGCCTAACACGGAGCTCACCGACCAACGTGCCAAGCTCGAGGAGGTGGGCGAGCTCGACGACGAGCATGCGCACGACCACTTCTATGTGACGCATCCCGATACCGACTGGAAGAGCATGATCGAGCATGCTGAGAAGATTGGGCTCGGTACGAGCAGCTACGAGCTCATCGAGGTCAAATAGGCTACTTTGTCTAATTGAGGCAGAGTGCGTGGGCGGATCGTCTAGTTTTGGCGGTCCGCCTTTTGTTTGATGACTTCGCGAGCGAGCGTCTCCACAATGTAGAGGGCCGGCACCTGTGTGGTGATGTCCGGCTCGTCTTTAAGGGTGTCGCGCACCTTTTCGATAGTGATGTGATAGGGGATGTTGATGTCCGAGAGGCGCGCGACGGTGGACGTGCCCGTGCTTGTGATTGAGATGATGGAACACTCCGTTAGGTTGAAATGGCTCAGGTAATCGACGATCTCGCGCGTCTCGCCCGATACGGAAAGGGCGACGATGCAGGTTCGCCGGGCAATTTCGGGACTCATGTGCGCAACGGGGTAGTTGTTAGGGTCTTCGATGCGCACCGCCATATTGAAGATGGACGAGAAATAGAGGGCACCGTACTCCGCGATGATGTTGGAAGACCCCAGCCCGAGAAATAGAATCAGCTCTTTCTCGAGCAGCAGGGACACTGCTTCGTCGATTTTCTCGCGGTAATAGGTATCTTGGAAGCGAGAGAAGAAGTTGATGAGCTCGGGGGAGACGATGGTCTCAGTGTCACGCGGAACCGCGTCGTGGGCGTGGATGTACGCAGCGAGTCGTATTTTGAATTCGGAGAAGCCCGTCGTACCAAATTTCTTGCAGAACCGGAGTACAGAGGCCGTGCTCGTGTTGCTTTCTGCGGCAAGCTGGCGAATAGATACGTGCTCTATATCGGCGAAATGGTTAGTGACGCGTTGATATATCGCAAGGTCGGTCTCGTTGAGGTCGGGTGTGTCCGCCAGGAACAGCATGCGTGTCTCCCATCTGTAACAGTACCGAGACATTTGCGTTACACGCTAGAAGAAGATTAAGAAGAATAAGCCTTTTATAAGGTAAAAGGCTATGTAACAAATAGTAACACAACTGTATCGTGTCTCTAATTCCGTTTACCGGAACAAAGCGAGCAGGGCCGTCTTTTGCAAGCCGGACCCCTCTCTATAGTGCGGTCTAGGTAATACCCGCGTCATATCGAGGAGGAGATATGGAACAAGGGTTAAAGATCGCAACAATCGGCGGTGGTTCGAGCTATACGCCCGAGCTCGTCGAGGGGCTCATCAATCGCCATGATGAGCTTCCCGTCCGCGAGCTATGGCTGGTGGACATCGAGGCGGGCCGTGAGAAGCTCGAGATTGTAGGTGCGCTCGCACAGCGCATGGTCGCTCGTGCTGGCAACCCCTTTAAGGTCGTGCTCACGCTCGACCGCGAGGAGGCGCTCAAAGGGGCGGACTTTGTCACCACGCAGTTCCGCGTCGGCCTGCTTGATGCGCGCGCTAAAGACGAGCGCATTCCCCTCGAGCACCATGTTATCGGGCAAGAGACCAACGGGCCGGGAGGCCTCTTCAAGGGGCTTCGTACCATCCCGGTGATTCTCGACATCGTGAACGACATGAAGCGCCTGTGCCCGAATGCCTGGCTCATCAACTTCACCAACCCCTCCGGCATGGTGACCGAGGCGGTGCTGCGCTACGGCGACTTCAAGCGCGTCGTGGGTCTTTGCAACGGGCCCATTGGCATCGAGCGTGGCATCGTCAAAACGCTCGGGGTGGACCCGTCGCGCGTGTACGTCGAGTTCCAGGGCCTTAACCACATGGTCTTTGCCCGTCGCGTGTTCCTCGATGGCGATGATGTGACTGCCGATGTGATCGAGAAGATGATCGCTTCAAACGGCGAAGAGATTTCGCTCAAGAACATCGCTGATTACGCCTGGGACCCCGAGTTCTTCCGCGCGCTCGGTATGATTCCCATCAGCTATCTGCGCTACTACTTCAAGACCTCGGCCATGCTTGCCGATGGCGAACGTTCTCTGCACGAGGAGGGCACGCGTGCCCAAGTGGTAAAGCGCGTGGAGAAAGAGCTTTTCGATCTTTACCGCGACCCCAACCTAGATATCAAACCCCCGCAGTTGGCGGAGCGCGGCGGCGCGTACTACAGCGAGGCGGCGTGCAACCTCATCAATTCCATCTATAACGACAAACGCGATATTCAGACGGTCAACACCCGCAACAATCACGCGATTGCCGATATCGATCCGGATTCCGCGGTCGAAGTCAACTGCGTCATTACCAAGCAGGGTCCCATTCCGCTCACTACAGGCGAGCTGCCCGTGTGCATCAAGGGCCTGGTGCAGCAGATCAAATCGTTTGAGTGCACGGCTGCCAAGGCGGCAGTTACAGGCGATTACCAAACGGCCCTGCTCGCTATGACCATCAACCCTCTCGTTCCGAGCGACATCGAGGCGCGCGAGATTCTGGACGAGCTCTTTGAGGCGCATAAGGAGTACCTGCCGCAGTTCTACCGCGACGGCGAGCCCGTGTGGCGCCGTCCCGAGGAAGGGAGGTGCTGATGGAGATTACGCTCACGGTTGCCCGCGATTATGACGAGCTGAGCCGTATAACCGCCGCGCGTATCATCGCGCATATCAACGATGATCCCACGGGACTCTACTGCTTTGCAGGGGGAGACACGCCGGTCGCCACGCTGCGGCTTCTCGCCAAGGCGGCCGCAGCGGGTGTCGTCGACCTCACGCATGCCCATTTTGTTGAGCTTGATGAGTGGGTTGGCATCGATGAGCGGGATCCCGGCAGCTGCATCTCGTACTTACGGAGCAACCTTTTTGAGCCGGCCGGTATCGAGGAGAGCCAGATCCATCGCTTCAACCCCGTCGCCGAGGACCTCTCTGCCGAGTGCGCCGCCGCAGACGAGTACATTGCGGCACATGGCGGCATCTCGCTCGCCCTGCTCGGCGTGGGTGTAAACGGACATCTGGGCTTTAACGAACCTGGCAGTGCACTTGAGGGGCGCGCTCACGTGGTCGAGCTTACCGAGACCACGCGCAGCGTTGGGACCAAGTACTTCAGCGAATCCGATGGCAGCGGGTGCACCTCGGCGACGCAGGGCATCACGCTCGGTCTCGCGCAGCTACTTAGCGCTCGAGAGCTCATCGTGCAGGCGAACGGCTCCAAGAAGCAGGATGCCATCGCGCATGTGCTCAAGGGCACCTACGACCCCGTCTGGCCCGTCAGTTCCATCTGGACGCATCCCAACGCTTGCCTTGTCGTCGACAACGATGCTCTGTAGCAGGGAATATCTTCAAGGAGGGAACCTATGGACTTTCTGATGAACCGCATCATGCCGGTACTTGTCAAGATTGGTAACAACGACTACCTTGTCGCTATTCGTGACGGTATTACCAAGACGATTCCGTTCACCATCGTCGGCAGTATCTTCCTCATCATCGCAAACTTCCCCGTCACCGCTTGGACCGACTTCATCGCGCCCTGGTCCGGTATGCTCTCGTCGGTCTCCAATGTGACCTTCAGCGCCCTCGGTCTCATTACGGCCATTGGCGTCGGTTACTACATGGGCAAGACCTTCGAGATTGACGCTATCTCAACCAGCCTGCTCACTACTATCGCCTTCCTGCTCGCCACGCTCAGCGAGGATTTCACCATCAACCCGGCGTCGTTTGACTCTACGGGCATGTTCACGGCGATTGTTATGTCGCTGCTCACGATCACAGTCTTCCGCTTCTGCGTGAAGCACAAGATCGTCATCAAGATGCCCGACGGCGTGCCGCCCAACGTTGCCACCTCGTTTACCGCTCTCATCCCCGGCGCCATTGTCCTTACGATTGTTTGGATTCTCCGCGCGATTCTCGGCATCAACTTGAACGAGGTCATCAGCTTCGTGTTCTCGCCGCTCGTTATGGGTCTCAACACGCTGCCCGGCATGATGCTCTATGCGCTTATCGTCTGCTTGCTCTGGGTCTGCGGCATCCACGGCGACAATGTGCTTTCCGGTATTGCAAGCCCTATCTTCCTCGGCCTTCTTGCAGAGAATGTTGCGGCTATGCAGGCGGGTACCGTGCCTACTAACTTCATTGCCGAAGGTTACTGGATCGTCTTCATGTGCTTCGGTGGCACCGGCTCCACGCTCGGCCTTGTGCTGAACATGCTCCACTCCAAGAGCAAGATGTATCGCGACCTGGGCAAGATGTCTCTGCCGTCCGCCATCTTCTGCATCAACGAGCCCGTTATCTTTGGTTTCCCGATTGTCATGAACCCCATCATGATGATCCCGTTTATCGCCACGCCGCTCGTGCTTTGCGTTGGCACGTACGTGCTCATGATGATTGGCTTCGTAGGGCCGATTAGCATTCAGGTCCCGTGGACGATTCCGCCGGTAATCGGCGCGTATCTGGCGACCAACGGAAGCATTGGTGCGGCCATCTGGGCGGCGGTGGAGATCGTAATCTCCTATGTCATCTATCGTCCGTTCTTCAAGATGGAGGAGAAGAAACAGGTCCAGCAGGAGCTTGACGCCATTGCCGCCAAGGGCGAGGTTGAGCCTGCTGAGGCCTAGCCAATAACATCTTTTCCACCGCAATCTTCAGGAGCCGGTGCCGCTTTTGGCACCGGCTCCTCTCCGTCTTGGGTGCCAAAAGC
>CASDZW010000033.1 GCA_949285915.1 uncultured Collinsella sp. | reverse complement strand
GGCGCCACGGGGGCAGCCGCCCCGCCCTTCTCGAGCTCGAGCTCGACACCGTCCCAGTTGAGCTTGAGGCGCGTAGCGCTACCCGCCTCAAAGCGGTCCATCAGATCGTAGATGTCCTGAGCTTTCACACCCATGGGTCCTCCTTTACAGGCGTGGCGCGCGCCCGCGCGCCTTGGCAAAAACGCACCTGCGCTGAGCCCGGCGGGCGAGACGCAGATGCGTTTTTAGGCGATGCCTCGCGGGCATCGAAACAGCAGTTAGGCGAGCTTGCCCTCGACGTAGTCAGCGAGGTCGCCCACGGTCTTGAACTGATCGAGCTCGGCGTCGTCAATCTCGACCTCAAAGGCCTCCTCAAGAGCCATAACGAGCTCCATAGCGGCGAGGGAATCGGCGCCGAGGTCCTCCTCGAGCTTTGCCTCGCGGGTGACCTTCTCAAGGTCGCAACCGACGGTCTCGGAGATAACCTCACGCATCTTCTCGAAATCCATGATCTGTCCTTTCCGGGCGCGGAGCCCTTCATCTCGTGTGAACGGAGCGCCACGCGGATCTGCTAGCGCGCCGGAGTCTATTGAGAGCGGCTCACAACCAATTCCCTCAAAAAACTTAGTTAAAGTATTTTAGTTAAGGATTTTGAGACATAGCTGAGAACCGGGGATTTCTTCGTTCCCCATATGCTCTGCACAAATTGACGCTTAATGCCATATCGTCAATACATTGTGCTGCCTTGCTCTCCGGGGCGCCCGCGGAACCGGCTTGCGCTTCAAATCGCCGCGCCCCTAATCAAAAATGCAACTATTCAACAATCTCAGAAGGAGGGCGCGAGTATCCGCGGCTTCCCGTCCGCTATTTGCCAAGGTAATCGACCTCTCCAATTTTGGATAGTTGCTCGCTGCGCGTGAGATTGTTGAATACCTGAAATTCTGATCCATCGACTATCGCTAGGCCTTTTGACTTTCTTCGGTTATGCGCACAGACCTTCTCAGCTGTTACCATGAAGGCCAGCATCGAAACGGAGGAAACGTGCGAGCCATCCAGCGCATCAACAACAACGCCGCCATCTGCGAGGACGACGCCGGCCACCAGCTTGTTGCGCTGGGGCGCGGGATCGGCTTCGGCGAGATGCCACACGAGGTCGCGCTCGAGGACGTGAAACGCACCTTCTACGGTATTGATCGTAAGTACCTTGCTTTCATTGATGAAGTTGACCCTGATGTGCTCGAGTTCTCGGCGCAGCTCGCCGATATCGTGACGCAGCAGGTATCCTACGAACTCTCCCCCAACCTACCCATCACATTGGCTGACCATATCCAGTTCGCACTCAAACGCGCCCGCGAACACTTGGTGGTACCCATGCCGCTTGCCGAGGACGTGGAGCAGGCGCACCCCGTTGAATACCGTTTGGCGAAAATGGCCGTACGCGGCATGCAGAAAACCTTTGGCGTTCGCATCGACCGTCACGAGGCGGCGGGCGTGGCGCTCTCCATCGTCAACGCCGCCATCGCTCCAAGTCAGCGCAAAGCGCTCGCCGCTAAACGCGAGGAACGTCTGCTGACACATGTTGCCGAGGTACTCGAGCGCGAGATGGGAGCACCCGTCGACCGCGACTCCTTTGCCTTCGCCCGCTTCACCACGCACATCCGCTACCTCATCGATCGCGTGCAGAAGGGCGAGCCCATCGAGTCGGAGAACTCGGGCCTGTACGACGTTTTGACCGCGCAATACCCCCGCGCCGTTTCCTGCGCTCAGGCCATTGCGACAGAGATCGAGGCAGCGTATGGCGAGCCCCTCACCGAAGAGGAGCTCGTCTACCTCATCATGCACATCAACCGCGTTGCGCCCCCGCAGGAGTAAACGCCTCATCGGGATTTCTCGGCACAACCCCTGCCTCTCCATCGTTGCTCGTCACCTTGCTAGACGACTGCAACGCACACGAAGGCATCCTTGTCGCCCGTGCTGTTCGACATCTTTGTTGAGCTCCTGACGCAATACATGGCACTCATGCCCGTCGAAGACCGTTCGCCAGAGATTTGATACCGCCCACGGAGATTTTGCATCTTTCACGCGCAGGACTTTTTCGTACCGCATCTATACTCGCCATACATTGGGTGCTACGCACGGCTTGCTCCGTACGGCATTACCGATCAAGCAGAGGCCCTTACGGCTTCTGTCGGTGTGTCGCGGAGCTATTTTTGTGCCGTGTGGAGTCCATTTTCTTACATGCTTCCCCACTTCAACAACACAGCTCCGGAGCGATGCACGGTGATGCGCACACCGTGCGGCCGTCGCCACACCCCACATGTCCCAGCGGACGGGCAAAGCGCCCCTCCGCAAACCAATCAAGAAGATGGGAGCAACATGGCAATCGACAACAAGCAGATCGCCCAAGACGTGCTCGCCGCCGTGGGCGGTGCCGCCAACGTCACCAGCGCCACACACTGCATGACGCGCCTGCGCCTGAACCTCAAGGACCAATCGATTCCCAACGATGATGAGGTAAAAAAGATCAAGGGCGTGCTCGGCGCGCAGTGGTCCGGCGGTCAGTATCAGGTCATCATCGGCCAAAACGTCCCGAAGGTTTACGCCGAAGCCGTGAAGCTCGGCATCCCGGGCGAGGGCGCTATCGACGAGAACCTCGACCCGGATATGCCCAAAGAGAAGCTCACGCCCAAACGCGTTGGGCAAAACATCCTGAACTACCTATCGAAGTCCATGGTCGCCCTCATCCCGGTCATGATGGCCGCCGCCCTCTTCCGCACCATCGCCGTTATCGCCGGCCCCGACGTTATGGGTCTTTGGGCGGCCGACAGCGTGGAGTACAACCTGTTCAACAACTGGCTCTACAATGCGGGCTTCTATTTCATGCCGATTCTGCTCGGCTGGTCGGCAGCGCGCCAGCTTGGCGCAAGCCAGCCGCTCGGCATGATGATGGGCGGCGTCCTTATCGCGCCAGAGTTCATCAACATCGTTACGGCCGCCGCCGAGACGGGTGCCACCACCACGCCCATCTACGGCATCTTCCCGGCGATTCTCAACAACTACTCGAGCTCGGTGCTGCCCATCCTTCTGTGCGTCCCCGTGCTTTGGCAGGTTGAGAAATTCTTTAAGAAGATCATCCCCGACATGCTCTCTACGGTCTTCGTTCCGTTTTTGACCATGCTCGTCATGGTGCCGGTGGGCCTCTGCGTGCTTGCCCCGCTCGGCTCCGTCATTGGTAACGGCATCGGCGGTGCCATGTTCGCCCTCGGCAACTCCGGCGGCATCATCACCATCCTTACCCTCGCCGTCGTCGCCGGGCTCTGGGAGTTCCTCGTTATGACGGGCATGCATGCCGTGGTCATCAACCTCGCTTTGGTGAACCTGCTCTCCGGCGGTTCCGACTCCTGCATCATGGTGGCGGGCGCTATCGCCCAGTTCGCCACGTGGGGCATGGCATTTGGCGCATTCCTGCGCCTCAAGGAGAAGGACGAGAAGGGCGCCTGCCTTGGCTACTCCCTTTCCGGCATCGTGGGCGGCGTGACCGAGCCCGCGCTCTATGGCTGCGGCTTCAAGTACATGCGTTGCCTTGCCGGTATGGTGCTGGGCGGTGCTATCGGCGGCCTCATCGCCGGCATCTTCCACGTCACGACCTACGTGATGGGCGCATCGAACATTTTGGGTCTCATCGGCTATGCGGCCGGCGGCACGAACAACCTCGTGTGGGCCATCATCTCGTCCGTCGTCGCCTTTGTTGCCGCGGCCGTCATCACCTTCCTCTTTGGCTTTACCAAAGAGCAGCTTGAGGAGGATGCCCGCGCTGCTGCCGAGGCGTAACAACCCACCCCTTAGAAAAGATTCGACCGTCCGATACTCTTGCGTCTTGTCTGCGCGTAGCCTGCCATTGGGGCACCCTTACACACCCCGAAGCGCCCCTCTGGGCAAAGCAGGCTACGCGCACAATCCGCTTCAGATTATGGGATAGCTGATAATCCGCTCGCACAATCGGGCACAATCGCACTATGCATGACGCAATAGGAACAGCAACGTGAACCAGGAGGTCCACATGAAGCAACTGCTTATTCGCGCCGACGACATCGGCTATTCGTACGCCGTAAACGTCGGCATCGCCCGCTCCGTACACGAGGGGCTCATTCGCTCGGTGGGCGTTATGCCCAACATGCCCGAGACAGCACGCGGCGTCGACTGGGTGCGCGATGCCGACATCGCCATTGGCCAGCATACCAACCTCTGCTTGGGCACGCCCTGCTCCGACCCCGCCGCAATTCCCTCGATGGTGGACGAGAACGGCCAGTTCAAAAGCAGTCGCACCTATCGCGAGGCGTTCAAGCGCGGCGAGGACTTCGTGGTCTTTGAGGAAGCTGTCGCCGAAATTGAGGCGCAGCTCGCACGCTTCCTTGAGGTCGTGGGGCGCGACCCGGACTACTTTGAGGCGCATGCCGTGGTTTCCGAGAACCTCAACCGCGCTATCGAGCACGTTGCGCGCGAACATGGCTACCGCTACCAGGCAGCTTCGTTTGACCCCACCGCAACGGTCACGTGCGGTACCACACCCGTCCGCATGGTGATGCGCTCCATGACGCCCGATTACGACCCCGCCGCTGCAATCCGCGAGACGGTGGAGGAGATGGGCGAGAACGAAACCGTGGTCTTTGTCTGCCATCCCGGCTACCTTGACCAGTTCATCCTGAACACGTCCTCGCTCACCACCGACCGCACCAAAGAGGTCGACGCCCTCATCTCGCCCGAGCTTCGCGCCTGGCTTGAGGCGCAGCCCGACCTCAAGCTCGTTGATTACCGCGACCTGTAAGATCGTCTTTGGCATCACGCCCAACATAACGTCGAGTACTCGACACACGTTTTGTCGAGTACTCGACGTTTTGGTTTGTCGAGTTGTCGAGTTTTGCCGTGCGCGTGACTGGGTTTCCCAGATGCTGCAGATCGGTGTGAAAGAGGAGGGCATAGGCCTTGTGGCCATGCCCAACGATTGAACACCGAGGTGCGGCGTCTGGGGAAGCCAGGCTACTCCGTGCGCAGAGCCGTAACCGGATCCTTCTTGGCGGCCATGCGGCTGGGCGCCAAGCCCGCCACCCACGAGAGCACAACCGAGATCACCACGAGCGCGATACCCGGGCCCACCGGCACCGCCGCCAGGTTCTCCACCCCGGCGACCGCGTAGATGATGGCGTTCACCGGGATATCCAGAAGCACCGTAATACCTACGCCAAGCAGGCCGCTCACCAGGCCGATGATGAAGGTCTCCGCCGTGAAGATGCGGCTCACGTCGCGCTTGCTCGCACCGATGGCGCGCAGGATGCCAATCTCCTTGGTGCGCTCGAGCACCGAGATGTAGGTGATGATGCCGATCATGATCGAGCTCACCACGAGCGAAATCGCCACAAACGCAATCAGAATGTAGGTGATGGCGTTCACGATGTCGGTCACGCTCGACATGAGCATGCCCACAATATCGGTGTACTGGATCTCGGTCCCCTCGCCGTCGGCACGAATCTGGGCGTTGTAGTCGTCGATGAGGTTGTCAATGGTCTCCTTCGCCTCAAAGTCAACCGGATAGATGCTGATGGTCGAGGGGCTGTCGAGGTCGCCCTTGCCCAGCAGCTCGAGATTGCCCTCGTAGGTAGCGTTATCGGTCTGGCTCGCCATCCGCTCAGAGAACGCCTCGGCAATCTCGTCGTCCGTGAGACCCTCGGCGCGGAGCTCGTCCACATAGGACTGCAGCTGCGCCGCCTGCTCGCCGCCGATCTTGCCGAGCATGAGCTCGATAGCCTCCATCGTGAGCCCGGTCGAGCTCTCCTCAAACGGCAGGCCCGTAAAGATGTCCGTCGTGGGGTCGGCCTCCTGCGCCTTCACGGCGGCGCTCTCGTCGCCGAGTTCGATCACGTGCTCAATGAGCTCGGGCGTGTAGAGGAGCGTGCCCCAGTTGGTCTCGTCATTGCCCTCGGCAGGCCGCACAATGCCCACCACGCGAAGCTCCTCGGCGCCGTTGATCACGTCTTCCATGTAGGCGTCGTCTTCGCTCATGTCCGCCCATGTGCCGTCCGTCTGCTCGGCAAACTTAGAAGCCTCGGGCACGAGCTTGAACGTGAGCCCCATAAGCTCATCGTAGGTGTAGCTGGTCCCCTCGACCTCCTCCACCTCGCGACCGGCGACCACGTCGGCCATCATGCCGCGCAGATCGCTCTGGTCAAGCAGCCCCAGCGCGTAGAGCGTGTAGTCGGAGATGCGCCCGTTCTCGTCCACGTACAGCACAACCTCGTCCCAGCTCTCGGGCATGTGCCCGGCAAGGACTTCGTAGTCGGTCTTCCACGTGTCGCGGTTGGGCAGAAGCTCGGTAAAGACATCGTAGGACGAGCCCATCGAGCTCATCATCTCGGTCTGGGTGTCGCCCATCGAGAACCCCAGCGCGTCCATCACGGTCGCGGGGTTCACCTGCACGGGGCCGTCCGAGGTGTCACTCGCGTAGATGTTGAGCGGCACGTCGTAGGTGTACTCGATCGACGTGGTGATGTTGTCGATATCATCGGGGTTGGAGTCGAGCCACTCCTTAATGGCGGGCATGTCGTTCTCGTTGGCACCGTCGGCCACGCCGGTCACCATATCGGTCACCAGGTCCTTGGAGGCGACCGTGCCCTCCTCCACCGCACTCGCAGCGGTCTCTGCGGCGGAGCCCATCATCGAGGTCATCATGCTCGCCATGTCCACGCTCGTCTCGTTGATGGTGAGCGGGTAGCTCCCCATGGTGGACTGCTCGGTCTCGGCAATGTAGTTCTGCGCGCCGTCAGAAAGCGAGAGGATAAGCGCAATGCCAATAATGCCGATGGACCCGGCAAACGCCGTCAGGAGCGTGCGGCCCTTCTTAGTCATGAGGTTGTTGGCAGAAAGCGAGAGCGCCGAGCGGAAGCTCATCTGCCGCTTGCCCTTTTTGGCGTCCGCCACGGCGTGCGCCTGAATCTCCTCGGGCGTAAGACGCTCGCGCGCCGCATCCACCGGCGCGGTATCGCTTGTGATGAGGCCGTCCGAGATGCGCACGATGCGGTCGGAGTACTCCTCCGCGAGCTGCGGGTTATGCGTGACCATGATGACGAGCCGGTCGCGCGAGAGCTCCTTTAAGATCTCCATCACCTCAACGGAGGTCTCGGTGTCAAGCGCGCCGGTGGGCTCGTCGGCGAGGATGATCTCGGGGTCGTTCACGATGGCGCGGGCGATGGCCACGCGCTGCATCTGGCCGCCGGAGAGCTGGTTGGGTTTCTTCTTGAGGTGCTCGCCCAGCCCCACCCGGCGCAGCGCTTCCTCCGCACGGCGGCGGCGCTCGGCCTTGGGCGTGCCGGAAAGCACAAGCGCCATCTCTACATTGGAGATGACCGTCTGGTGCGGGATGAGGTTGTAGCTCTGGAACACAAAGCCCACGCTGTGGTTGCGGTAGGTGTCCCAGTCGCGGTCGAGGTAGCTTTTGGTCGAGCGGCCGTTGATAACCAGGTCGCCGCGCGTGTACTGGTCAAGGCCGCCGATGATGTTGAGCAAGGTGGTCTTGCCGCAGCCCGACTGGCCAAGGATGCTTACAAACTCCTGGTCGCGGAAGGTGACGGAGATGCCCTTGAGGGCGTGGACGACAGTGTCGCCCGAGGGGTAGTCCTTGGTGATGCCTTTGAGTTCGAGCACAGGTCGGGACCTTTCTTGCAAGATGCGGGTGGCCGAGCAACGTGGCTGCCCGCCTATCTGTTTGCGCGGCGCTTGCGTGCGCCGCACGGCGGTTCATGATGGTCATGGTACCCGCAAGCGGCGGGCTGAATCATGCGAGGAGCTCAAGTGGCAGCAGGTGATGGCGAACCTACAAACCTGTGTTTTTCGCAAACCGCATGTTGCCTGCGCATAATAGTAATAACCAACCGCACTCCCCCGGGCACCGCCCGGCGCATAAGGAGAGGACGCCCGCGATGCGCTCTCGCACCCAACAATCCGCACAGAGCAAGCACGGCGCGCGCGCAAGGCGCGGCGCGCCAGCCAAACAAGCCGCACAAACAAAGCAAGGCGCGCACGCAAAGCAAGCCGCACACGCCAAGAGCAACGCACGCACCAAGCGCGCCGCGCAAAGCAACCAGCCCGCACCGCGCCCCTCGGCATCTGCCGAGCGCCGCGCCCGCAAGGATGCCGCCGGCCCCTGCCCCATCATGCGCGCCTGCGGTGGCTGCGCGTGGATCGGCATGCCCTATAAAAAGCAGCTCGCCCACAAGCAGGCGACCATCGAGGAGCTTTTTGCACCGCTTATCGCTCAGTTTGGGTGGGACGTTGTACCCGATGCCGTCGTAGGCATGCGAGCCGACGTGGGAGATACCGTGCGCGAGCCCGGCTACGACCCCCTCCGCGACGGGACCATCACCGCGGCCGAGGGCAAATGCCCTGCACCCCGCGCTTTTCGCTATAAGGCGGCAACGCCCTTTGCGCCCGGCCCCAACGGCGAGGTGCGCTCGGGCTTCTACGCGCGCGGCACGCACGACATTGTCGCTGTCCCCGACTGCGTGGTCGAGGCACCGGGCGCGCGCCGCACGCTGAACGAGGTCGCCCGCGCGGCGGAGCGCCTCGGCATTCCCGCCTATGACGAGGACCGGCGGCGCGGTATCCTCCGCTACGCTGTGCTGCGCCTGGGCTGGCGAAGCGACGAGGGCATGCTCACCTTGGTGACCGCACAGCGCGACGTGCCTGCGCTCGAGGAGCTCGCGCGCGAGATCATGGCCTTTGACCCGCGCATTGTCACGGTGGCGCAAAACATCAACGGGCGCGAGGGCAACGCGATTTTGGGCGCCGAGACGCGCCCCCTCCTGGGCTCCGGCACCATGAAAGACGGTCTTCTTGGCTGCACGTTTGAGATATCGCCCACCGCGTTTTACCAGACAAACCCTCAGCAGACCGAGGTGCTCTACCGCCTTGCCATCGACGGGATGGACCTGCGCAGCGGCGACGTTGTGGTGGACGCGTACTGCGGCAGCGGCACCATCGGCATCACCGCAGCGCATGCGGCACGCGCTGCCGGCGCAGAGGTGGCTCTGCGCGGCGTGGAGCGCAACCCCTCCGGCATCGTTGATGCGCGTCGCAACGCCGAGCTCAACGACATGGCCGATACCTGTGATTTTGTTGCCGAGGACGCAACGCACTACCTGCACCGTGGCGCGGCCGAGGGCATTGCGGCAGACGTGATCGTGCTCGACCCGCCGCGCGCCGGCTCCACGCCGGAGTTTTTGGCGGCCGCCGCAGCCATTGCTCCCAGGCGCATCGTCTACGTGAGCTGCAACCCCGTCACGCAGGTGCGCGATCTCGCGCTTCTGGGCGAGGCGGGCTACCGCATGATCCGCCTGACGCCCGTGGACATGTTCCCGCACACCGACCATATCGAGACCGTGGCGGTGCTTGAGCGCAGCTAGCTTTGGGCCGTGCCCACAAAACTCGCGAGCCACGCGATGTAGACGCTCGGGTAGTGCGCGTACAGAAGCTCCCACGGGCTCACGCGCAAGGCAACGGTCGACACCACCGACGCCACGCCGGCGGGCGTGTAGAGCTCCTCTACCGTCTTCACCTGGCCGGCGATGTCCGAGGTGAGGCTCTCGATCAAAAGCTCGTCATCAGGGTTATAGGGCGAGGTCGCGCCCATAACCTGCTCAAAGGTGCGCTGCATCTTTTCGTAGCGAGCGGTAAAGTCGGCGTCCGTCACGCCGGGAAGCGTAACGTCCACCCCGTAGCGCGCGTATCCCCACTCCTCGAGCGGCAGGTGCGTCATGATGTCCGCCGGGTTGGCGATGTTGAAGATGTTTGCGTAGCGGGCGCATGCCGCATCGGCGGAAAGCGTCGTTGCCGGGGAGGCATAGGTGTAGGCGCGCACATTGACCCCGTCCCCAAATAGGGCATCGTCGGCGCGGGCGGCAACCAGGTTGGCAATCGCGCCGCCGCGGCTGTGCCCCACGAGCAAGAGCTCCACGGCAAGGCCCGCCTCACGCGCGCGCTCGATGCGCGGCGCCAGCGCGCGGGCGACCTCGTCGGCCGCACCGGTGTAGCCGGGGTGGTCCTCCCCGCCCATGACCGAGAGGTTGCTCAGCCATTCCGATCCGTAGCTACCGCGGATGCTCGCCACAATGAGCTGGCGCTCCTCGCCCTCGTCGCTCACGATCCGTTTCTCGGCAATGCCAAAGGCCGCGCCGTCCGCCTCTTGCGTCACCAGGCCCAGCACCTCGTCCACCACCTCGCTGCGGTAGCGGTACGAGTCGGTGGAGATGTTGGTCATGCCAAGCGCAGACAGGCCGAGCTCCATGTAGGGCAGGCAATCGGAATCCGCCTGGTAGTAGCCGGACTCCGCATAAGCGAGGCTTGCAATCACCGAACCCGCGCAGGCAAGCTCGGGGTTATAGGAGGTGCCCTCGTCAAAAAACCAGTTGTCGTCCCACGTGAGGGCAATCTCGGTCTCGCCATCGCCCGGCACGGCAAAATCCGTGAAGGCGATGTTTGCCGTGAAACGCCCCGTGCGCGCAAGGTCGTCGCCCCACGCGGTCGTGGCGTTGAGCACCGGCCCCTCCACCGCGCCGACACCGAGCGTGCGCTGGCAGTGACGGACGTAGAGCGAGATTGCCCCGATGAGCATCATAACGAGGACCGTGAGCCCGGCCGCGAGGAACAGGCGGCCGAGCGCCTGGCGGACCGGGTGTGCTGTGGCTATATGCGAGGGGCGGCGGCGCACGGGTCTCCTTAAGGCTCAGACGTCGCCTGCAACGATGTCGTCCACAGAAAGCTCGGCACCTTCCACATAGTACACGTGCTCGCCGGCGCAGCGGCGGCAGTACACGTGGCCGTCGCGCTCGATGCCGCGGCCGTCGTGGATGCGCTCGCCGCAACGCTCACACACCTGCGTCTGGCGCGGCTTGCCCGGCAGGTCGTACTCGGCAAAATCGGGAAGCTCCACCTCGTGGACGCGGAAGAGCTCGGCGTCCGAGAAGCGGGCGTAGAAGGCGCGCATGTCCTCCCCCTTGGGGCAGTGCGGCGAATCGAGCTGCTGCGAGATGCGGATAGCGCGGCCGCTCGCCAGGTCCAAGAAGCTTGCGGACATGATGCCGTAGTCGTGCCACTTGAGGCGGCGGCGCCCCAGGTGGCAGTTGGCGACCGAGATCACCGCGTCGGCGAGGCAGCGGTCGCACTCAACAAAGGCGACGAGGTCACGGTAGGTGTCCGCGTCCTCGATACCAAAGTAGGTAAGGGCAAGGCGTGCCATGCGCGTGCCGATGATCTGCCCGCCACACAGGTGACCGTGGAAGGCGATGGCGCGGTCGAGGTCCTCGTCGAAGGTTCGCTTGAGCATGGTGATCCTTTCTTGCGGCGCGGGGCGGCGCGCGGGGCAGGGCGGGTGCGCCGGGTGTCGCGGCGCGTCGGGCGCGCCGGGTCCGCCGGGTGAGTGGCCGGCAGCCTACCTGACCTCGAGCCCGGCTGCCGCCAGGGCGCCAAGCATCGCGGCGCGGCCGCGGTTCATGATGAGCTCCTCGGGGAAGTGGATCTCCTCGAGCATGCGCTCGGCACACGGGAACTTACCGATGGCGGGCGCGATGTGCGCGTCGGCGTCGAACCGAACATCGAATATTTGAGATATACCGCAGTCATGTCTTCCGCCGTCGGAAGAGCGTCGCCGGCGGCGTACCCGCTCGTAAGCGCGCTGCCGAGATCGAGTCTTATGAGAACGCTGTCCGATACGAGCCCGGAGTAACTGTCCAGCGCGCCCGTCTTGACGTTATCCATACGGTAGAGCGTCAGATCTGCGGACGTATCGGTGAGATATACGGTATATTCCGCGTTGAGCGTGAGCACGCCGTCCGTCACGGAAGGCGTGACGATCAGCTCGGTATCGTCTCCATATTTTTGAAAGATTTCAAATTTACTTCTACTAATAGCGT
>CASDZW010000032.1 GCA_949285915.1 uncultured Collinsella sp. | reverse complement strand
AGCTTGATGAAGTACTCCTTGAGGTTGTTCAGCTGCTCGGACGCCATGTTGAAGATCATGGTCACATCGTTGACCTCGATGGCGTACTCATCCGCTTGCGCCGGCTCGTTGAACTGGCGATAAATTCCTGTGGGTGCTGCCATGATGCGTCCTTAGATGTAGAGGATGAACTTGTGCTCGGTCTTGCGGAAGACGAATATACCGATTACGAGCATAATGACCGCCCAGACGGTGCAGAGCAGAAGAATCTCGAGCGAGGGGTTCTGCTGCCAAAGGACGATATCGCGCATAAACGTCACGAATCCGTACATGGGGTTCATCTTGACGATGCCGATAGTCCATGCGGGGGCACCACGATCAAGCAACATCTGGAAATCCCAGAACACAGGGGTCAAATAGTTCCAAGCGGTAAGAACGACGCTCCACAGGTGGATGACGTCGCGGAAAAAGACGGTGGCTGCAGAGAGCACAAGCCCGATACCGATGCAGAAGATCATAAGAAGGCCCAAGCAGACCGGAAGCCAAATGAGGTGCCACGTGGGTACCACACGGAACCACAGCATAACGATCGCAACCGCAATGAGCGAAAACGCAAAGTTAACGAGTGCGAAGAGAATCTTCTGCACCGGGAAGACGAAACGGTCGATCTTGACCTTCTTAAGCAAGGGCGCGGCATCCAGAATCGAGGTGACAGCCTTGCTGGTGGAATCGCTCATGAGCGAGTAGGTGATGTTGCCCAAGATGAGGTAGAGCGGGAAGTGCTCGATGTTGGAGCCGAGCAGGGTCGAGAAAACAACGCTCATCACGACCATCATGAGCAGCGGGTTGAGCACGCTCCAGGCCACGCCGAGGAAGCTGCGACGATATTTAATCTTGAAGTCCTTGGTCACCAGCTGCTTGAGAACGAAGATATCCTTCTCGAAATCGTTCCGCGCATGCGAGGCGAAGGCGCCATCTTTTGTGATTGCCACGAACGGCTCCTCTGGTATCGGAATCGTAAGTTCGCTCTGCATTCTAGCACACCGATTTTTTCTCAAAATTGCGCTTGCCATACGCCACGAGTTCTGTATACTAGTCACTGTTGCTTGAGAGCACCTACATTCCTCGGTAGCTCAATGGTAGAGCACGCGGCTGTTAACCGCGCTGTTGTAGGTTCGAGTCCTACCCGGGGAGCCAGAACTTCCAACCCGCCTTTCGGCGGGTTTTTTATTATCTCCGATCGTCACTCCGAGCCCAGCCCTGACGGTTTTGTCCCGGCGACTTTGCCCTGGCGATTTTTTCATTGTCCAGCGAGTCTTTTCATCTATCTCCCCGTCAAGAAGCCTAAGTGACAGAAAACGCTGGTAACTGAAAAGAGTGCCCTTATGCAGAGCGCTCTTACGACTCTTCCTTCACCACGTCATCGAGCGTCATGGCCACGTTATGCGGCGTGGGCACCCAATCGACCTTGAGGAAGAGCGCCGCGACGTTGATGGGGATATACGTCAGCATAAACAGCGGGAAGGTGAAGAGGTTGGTAAAGAACCTCCAGCGCTTGGGGCAATGGAAATGACGGTGCTCGACGACGACGGTCACGAGCCCCATGGCAAAGAACATGAGATAGCTTGAGACGAGCATGGTTATGAGCGAGACGACGCAGGAATCGAGCTCGGACGCCGTAGCGAGAAAACCGTGGCTGAGCGTGCCCACGACGAGAAACACCGCGTTGGCAACCATCGAGAGCATCGAGCAGATGGTGCAGGGACCAACTGTTACGAAAAGATCGTAGGCGGCAAACCTCCTGAAGAAGGCAAAAGACTTCACCAGGCCCAGACCATAGGTGAAGAATACCTGGTAGAACCCCTTTGTCCAGCGCATGCGCTGTTTCCAGGATGCCTTGAAGGTGAGCGGTTGCTCGTCAAAGAACTCCGCCGGGGCGTACGCGATGCGGATCCCGTGCATAGCGCAGAACGTCGAGAACTGGATGTCCTCGGTAAGCGTATGGAAGCGCCAACCCTGCATGCCGCGTACGATGTCGGCGGAGATGAGGTAGCCCGAGCCCGATACCGCGCAGGAGGTTCCGCAGAGCATACGGGCGTTGTTGAGGAAGCGCGCCTCGCGGATGAACCAGGTGGCGTACGCGGCGCTGATCCATGAGCTGCCGAAGTTCTTGGAGTTGCGGTAGCTCGTAACCGCCTGGTAGCCCTGGTCGAACGCATCGTTCATGATGCTCACGTAATCGCGCGAGATGAGGTTGTCGGCATCGAATACAAAGAAGCCGTCGTGCTTGCCGGGGTATTCCTCGAGGATGCGGCGAAAACCAAAGTCCATGACCCAACTCTTGCCCTTGCGCGCAAGGTCGTTGCGCTCGTACACGATTGCGCCCGCCTCGCGCGCTGCCTGGGCGGTGTTATCGGTGCAGGCGTCCGCCACAACAAAGATGTCGATAAGTTCTGCCGGGTAGTCCTGGTCGCGGATGGAGCGCACGAGGTTGGCGATAACGGGCTCCTCATTGTGCGCCGCGATAAAAAAGGCGTACGTGTGAAGCTTCTTGGCCTTGGGGTAGCTGACCTCGCCGCGAATAAGGCCGACGACATAAAACACGAACTGGTAGAGCGTAAGCACGCCCAGAAGCGTCATGACGACATAGTTGAACAGCGTAATGGGCGTGAATTCAGATAACGGCATCGGCGCGTCGGCCTCCTGTTGACGACCAAGGTTGTGCTGAAGTGTAACCGACCGCGCATCGTCCCGGCAGCGCCGCGTGCTGCGGCCAGGGCATTTCCGCACGGTTTCCAGATACCGCAGCCGCCCCTACGACAGAAGACCGAGCTGGGGCACAATCTCCTCCCCCGCCTCGGTACGCCCGAGCGAGAGCGGCGCGAGCTCGTCGAGAACCTCGGCAAGGTCCCAGGGCAGCTCGTCGCGACACTCGATGGTCTCGCCGGTTACGGGGTGCGTGAACGCGACCCGCCAGGAATGGAGGAACTGGCGCGTAAGGCCGCGGTCGGCGCGCTCGGCGTTACGCCCTCCCCTCCCGTAGAGGGGATCGCCCACGCAAGGGTGGTTGATGTGGCGCATATGGACGCGAATCTGGTGGGTGCGTCCCGTGTAGAGGTGGCATTCGAGCAGCGTGTAGCCATCATCGAAACGACCCGCATCGAAGCGCTCAAGGACCCTGAACGTGGTGATGGCCTGGCGAGCGAAGGGATCGTCGGATACCGCCATCTTCTGCCGGTCGCGCGTGGAGCGGGCGATTCCGGTGTCGATGCGCCCCTCGTCCATAGCCACATAGCCATGCACGAGCGTGATGTAGCGCCTGTCGAGCGTGCGCAGGCGGATAAGGTCCTGAAGGGCGCGCTGCGTGTCGTCATCCTTTGCGGCGAGCATAAGGCCCGAGGTGTCACGGTCGAGCCGGTGCACAATGCCGGGACGGTCCTCGCCCTGAAGGGTGCCGAGGTGATCGATGCCGCAGTGGTAGACAAGCGCGTTGGCGAGCGTGCCGTCCGCGTGCCCGTGCGCAGGATGGCACACAAGGCCGCGCTGCTTGGAGAGCACGATGAGATACTCGTCCTCATAGCGGATGTCGAGCGGGATGTTCTGCGCGATGACGACGCCGGGCTCGGGCTCGTCGGGAAGCTCGACCGAAACGCGGTCCCCCGGCATGACGGCGTACTTCTTGGAAAGACAGATCTCCCCGTTCACCGCAACAGCTCCGGCCTCGATGAGATGCGCGCACGCCGAGCGCGAGGGGCAGGATTCCTGGAAGCCTAAAAACGCGTCAAGCCGCGTACCGCGTGCGGTGTCGTCGACCAGAATATGAACGTCTCCCGCCATCACGCGCCGCCCTTCTCGTCCGCATCTCCGCAGACCTGGTGCGTACCAGCATTGACGCTGCCGTCCTGCGTGGCCTTCTCCCCCGCCTTTGACGCCGGAGAGAGGAACATGAAACCGATGAGCGCCAGCGCCACACCGACGGTGATGCCGATATCGGCGACGTTGAATACCGGGAAGTTGATAAAGACGGTGGCGATGAAATCGGTCACAAACCCAAAGACGGCACGGTCGTAGGCGTTGCCGATGGCTCCGCCCGCGAGCATGCCGAGGCCGATCACCTCGAGGCGGGAGAGAGCCGGCGCGCGCCAAAGATAGACGGCGACCGCGCACACCACGACCACCGCAAGGGCGACGAAGGCGTAGCCAAAGCCCGAGGCCAGGCCGAACGAGACCCCGGTATTGGCGACGAAGTCGAACTCGAGGACGCCGGGGATAACAGTCACGGGAAGCGCTCCGGTCATGAACGCGCGGCGCGCCATGACCTTGGTCAGCTGATCGAGGGCGAGAAACGCAACGGCAAGGCCAAGGGCCACTGCCACGCGCCATGCGCGGGAGGGCGCAAAGCTCCGCGCGCCCTCCTTTGGCGTCTCATTCTGATGGTTCGCGGCCGAGGTCACTTAGGCCTCCAGAGCCTCAGCGCAGCGGTCGCAGATGTGAGCGTGCGCGCCGTGGGCACCGGTGCTCTCGCGGTAGTTCCAGCAGCGGTCGCAGCGTTCGCCGTGCGCCGGCTCGACGGAGACGGCAAGCTCATCGCCTTGCGTGAGCTCGACCTCCGAGACGATGAAGAACTCGGCCAGATCGGGCGCGTCCTCACCGGTGAGAGGCGCGTAGAGCTCCTCGGGGACGGTGACGGTGACGCGGACCTCCTGGCTCTTGGTGAAGGTGCCCTCGGCACGCTTGTCCTCCAAGGCCTTGGTCACGCCGGCGCGAACCTCGAGGGCCGCATCGAGCACGGGCGCGAGCTCGTTGGCCTGATCGAGAGTGATGGGCGCACGGTACCAATCGAGAAGCGCCGCATAGTCCTGGCCGTCGCGGATGCCCTCGGGCGTGTAGGCCATGACCTCGTCCGTGGTGAAGGCAAGGATGGGCTGCAGGTCGCGCAGGAGCATCGAGAGGAGCTCGGCGAGCACGGTCTGGGCGCTGCGGCGGGCAAGAGAGCCGTCCTTCTCGCAGTAGAGGCGATCTTTGAGCGCGTCGAGGTAGACGTTGGAAAGCTCGGTCACCACAAAGTCGTAGAGCGTGCGGTAAGCGCGGTTGAACTCATAGGAGGCGTAGGCGTCGTCGACCTCTGCCTGAACCTGGGCGATGCGTGCCACCATGATCTTGTCGAGCGGCGTGAGGTCGCAGAAGTCCACGTGGTCGCGCGCCGCGTCGTACTGACCCTCGAGCTCGCCCAGCAGGAAGCGGAAGGTGTTGCGGAAGCGGCGGTACGCGTCCGAGGTACGTGCGAGAATCTCATGGTCGATGGCGACGTCGGTCGAGGTGTCCACCGAGGCGACCCACAGGCGGATGATGTCGGCGCCCATCTCGTCGCAGACCTTGTTGGGGTCGATGACGTTGCCGAGCGACTTGGACATCTTGCGCCCCTGGCCGTCAAGGGTGAAGCCCTGGGAGACGACGGCCTTGTAGGGCGCGACGCCGTTGGCGCCCACGCTCGTGAGAAGCGACGACTGGAACCAGCCGCGGTGCTGGTCGGAACCCTCGAGGTAGAGGTCCGCCGGGTACTCGAGCTCGGGGCGCTTCTCGCAGACCGCCTTCCAGGAGACGCCGGAGTCCCACCACACGTCGAGGATGTCGCGGTCGGCCTTGAGGTGATGGCCGCCGCACTTGGGGCACACGCAGGCGTCGCCCAGATACTCGTACGGCTCTGTGGTGAACCAGGCGTCGGAGCCCTCCGCCTTAAAGAGCGCGATCACGGCGTCGAGCGTGGCGTCGTTCATGACCTTCTCGCCGCAGTCGGCGCACGTGAAGCTGGGGATCGGAACGCCCCAGTTGCGCTGACGCGAGATGCACCAGTCGGGACGACCCTCCACCATGGCGCCGATGCGGTTCTTGGCACGGTCGGGATACCAGGCCACGTGGTTCAGCACCTGGTCGAGCGCCTGCTCGCGCAACCCGGTCTCGTCCATGGAGACGAACCACTGGTCCGTCGCACGGAAGATCGTGGGCTGCTTGCAGCGCCAGCAGTGCGGGTAGGAGTGGTTGATCTTGACCTCGGCGAGGAGCTTGCCGCGCTCCGCGAGCCAAGAGATGATCTTGGGGTTGGCCTCGTCGGTATCAAGCCCGGAGAACGGGCCGCCCGTGCCGTACTCGTCGCCCACGTAGAAGCGGCCGTCGTCATCGACGGGCATGATGATGGGCAAGTCGCAGCGCATGCCAGTGTAATAGTCGTCGACGCCGTGGCCGGGAGCGGTGTGCACGCAGCCGGTACCGTCCTCGAGCGTGACATAGTCAGCGGTGACGACCTTGCCGGAAACACCCTCGAAGATGGGCTGCTGGTAGGTAAGGCCCACAAGGTCCTCGCCGTGAGCGCACCAAGGCTCGGCAGCACCTTCGGGCACGAAGAGCTTCGCCTCCTCGAGCTTGGCAACGCCGTGGAAGACCTTCTCCCAGAGCGCCTTGGCCATGATGCCCAGACGGCTCTCGGCCTCGACGGCGACATAATCGGCCTCGGCAAGGAGCGCCACGCCGGAGTTCGCTGGGAGCGTCCAAGGGGTGGTGGTCCAGATAACCACGTCGACGGGCATGCCGGAGGCACGGAGCGCCTCGGGGGCGTCAATCATCTCAAAGCGCACAAAGATCGAGGGGCTCACCTCGTCGGCGTACTCAATCTCGGCCTCGGCGAGCGCGGTGTGGCAGTGCTTGCACCAGTGAACCGGCTTGCGGCCGCGGTAGATCATGCCCTTGTCGAACATAGCCTTGAAGACCTCGATGTCGGCGGCATCGTGCTCGTGGTAGAGCGTGAGATAGGGATTGTCCCAGTCGCCCAGAACGCCCAGGCGCTTGAAGCCCTCGCGCTGCAGGTCGAGGTTCTCGACCGCAAACTCATGGCACATCTCGCGAATCTTGGCCGTGGGGGTGGCGTTGAACGTAGCGGTGCCGAGCGCCTCCTCCACCTTGTGCTCGATGGGCTGACCGTGGCAGTCCCAACCGGGCACATAGGGGGTCTGATACCCCTGCATGGCCCAGTAGCGCATGATGATGTCCTTGGAGATCTTGTTCATGGCGTGGCCGATGTGGATGGGGCCGTTCGCGTACGGGGGGCCGTCGTGCAGGACGAACTTGTCGTGTCCCTCGTTCTTCTTCTGGAGCTGCTCGTAGAGATGGTTCTCGTTCCAGCGTGCCAGACGCGCAGGCTCGCTCTTGGAGAGGCCTGCACGCATGGGGAACCCCGTCTTGGGCAGGTGCATGGTCTCCTGATAGACGCTCTTTTCCTTCTTCGCCATGTGCCCTCCTTTGTATCCGCCGAGGCACCTGGCGTCTGCGCCCCGGTCGTTCGGGCGGCCTGCTGCGGCCTCCCTCAGGCGCAAATGAGCGCCCGTCCCTGCAAGCTGGGACGAAGCGCTCATGAAACGGGCCTTGCCCGCGTGAAGCTCTTCGCTATACCACCCAGCTTAGATGCGCATTCGCACCCGTACTCGGCCGACCACATGACGACGGTCGTCCCGGCGACGCCTACTGGGATGCATGGTTGGGGACGGGGTCAATACGTGCAACCGTCCCACCAGCCCCGTTCGGGCCGCAGCTCCGGGGTGATATTCGCTCGGGCGCGCAGACGGACCTCTCAGCCAAGGCGGCAGGCACCTCGGGTCCGCTCTCTCATCTGTGCGGAGACCGGCTACTCCTCCCCATCACAGCCTGTGGGCGGTATTGTAGCATGCGCACGTGCGCTATTCCATATATTGCGCCGGCGTAACACACGAAACGCCGCGCTCGCGCAGAAGACGCGCAAAAACGCCGTCACCGGGCACGAGGACACCAGAGAAGGTGCCATCGTAGATTTCATCCACGCCGCACGAAGGGCTGCGCGGCTGCAGAATCGCCATGTCGATGGGACCGCCCGAAAGGGCGCGTTCAAGCTCGCGCTTGGCGCCGGCGCGGAACTCCTCGTCCACGCTCGCGCCAAACTCATTCACCACGGCGACTTCTAATATCTCCGACCGAGGGCGCGGCGTGGGAAGCCCACCGGCGACCTCGGGGCAAACGGGCACCACCTCACGACCCTCCGCGCGCAGGCGCTCGATCAAGGCGAGGTTCTCGTTCGAACCACCGTTGTACTTGCACCGCTCGCCCAGAAGGCAGGCGCTCACCACCACGCGCACCGCGCTACCCCCTAGTTCTCCTGCTCGCGCAGACGCAGATAGATCTGATGCTGACCAGAGCCACTCTCGGGCTCAGCGAACTCGTAGACGCCGAGCGACTTCAAAAACGGACGCAGCTTCTTGAAGCCGTAGTTGCGCACATCGAAGTCGGGCAGGCGCTTGGCAAGCTCATCCCCCACGCGCCCGAGTGCGACCCAGCCGTCGTCATCGGAGAACTTGTCAATGATGGCATTGATGGTCTGGCGGATCTTCTTCATATGGTTGCGGCGCGCTGCGCGGCTCATCTCGGCAAAGTTCACCGCATCGCCCGCTGCATCAGCGCCGTTGCCCATGCCTGCAGCGCGCGCTCCACCCGCATCGCCGGGGTGGCGGCGGGCGCGGCGCTCGGTCGCGCCTGAATCAGAGGCGTCTGCGTCGTCCTCACCTTCGTCGGCGCGGGAGGCATAGAGCAGGTCGAGGTACTTGAACTGGTTGCAGGCGGAGATGAAGGGCTCGGGGGTCTTCTGCTCCCCCATGCCGATAACCTGCATACCGCTCTCGCGCAGGCGCGCAACGAGGCGCGTGAAGTCGGAGTCCGAGCTCACGATGGCAAACCCGTCGACATTTCCCGAATAGAGGATGTCCATCGCGTCGATGATCATCGCAGAGTCGGTCGCGTTCTTGCCCGCGGTGTAGCTGTACTGCTGCATGGGGATGATCGAGTTCTCGAGCAGGCAGTCCTTCCACGAGGTAAGCCTCTGGCTCGTCCAGTCACCGTAGATGCGCTTGTACGTGGCGACACCGGAGTTGGCCACCTCGTCGAGGATGATCTTGATGTATTTGGGCGCGATGTTATCCGCATCGATAAGAATCGCGAACCGAAGGTCGTTATCAGACACGTTTCCAGCCTTTCTGAAACACAGGATTACCCCCATGGTACCCTGAGCGCACAACCAGCACGTCAGCAGGAAAGCCCGCCTAGAGCGGGCTTTCCGAGAATGTTTGAGCACAGAGGGATATGCGATCGGAGGGGCGGCCAACCTATCGGTTGATCGCCTACGCCTGAGGTTTAGGCGGCATGAGCGGGTTCTCGCGCTTGAGCAGCGTCATGAACTCGTCGCCCGTGATGGTCTCCTTCTTGTAGAGGTAGCGTGCAAGCTCGTGGAGCTTGAACTTGTTCTCCTTGAGCACCTGGAGAGCGCGGGCGTGCGCAGCCTCGATAACCTTCTGAACCGCATCGTCGACGCGCTCGGCGGTACCCGGCGCGCAGGTGAGCGACGTGTCCTGGTTGAGATAGGCGTTCTGCACGGTACCGAGCGCCATCATGCCAAACTCGTCCGACATGCCGAACCGCGTGATCATGTTGCGGGCAAGCTTTGTCGCCTGCTCGATATCGTTGGCGGCGCCGGTTGTCATCTCACCAAAGATGAGCTCCTCCGCCGCACGACCGCCGCAGTAGACGGCAAGCTTGTCGAGGACCTCCTGCTTAGTGGTAAGGAACTTCTCGTCCTCCTCCACCTGCATGGTGTAGCCCAAGGCGCCGGAGGTACGCGGCACGATGGTGATCTTGGTGACCGGAGCGCCTTCCTTCATGTTGGCGGCAACGATGGCATGTCCGATCTCGTGGTAGGAAACGACCTGCTTCTCATGGTCGGAGAGCACCGTTGATTTACGCTGCTGACCTGCGATGACGACCTCGACCGATTCCTCGAAATCCTCCTGCGTGGCACGGGCACGCCCTTGGCGCACAGCACGAAGAGCACCCTCGTTGATGATGTTGGAGAGGTCTGCACCCGAAGCACCCGGCGTGGCGCGCGCGATGGCGGAAAGGTCGATGGGCGGCTGGGTCTTCACGTCCTTGGCATGGAGCTCGAGGATTGCCTTACGACCGGCAAGGTCGGGAAGCTCGACGGGGACGCGGCGGTCAAAGCGCCCGGGACGCAGAAGCGCCGGATCGAGCGAGTCGGGACGGTTCGTGGCGGCAAGTACGACGATGCCCTTATGGTTGTCGAAACCGTCCATCTCGGTCAGGAGCTGGTTCAGCGTCTGCTCGCGCTCGTCGTTGGTAGAAAGACCCGCGTCGCGGCGCTTGCCCACGGCGTCGATCTCGTCGATGAAGACGATGCAGGGCGCCTTCTCGTTTGCCTGCTTGAAGAGGTCGCGCACCTTGGCGGCGCCGCGGCCCACGAACATCTCGACAAACTCGGAGCCCGAGATGGAGAAGAACGGCACGCCTGCCTCGCCGGCAACAGCCTTGGCCAGAAGGGTCTTACCCGTACCAGGAGGGCCTACAAGCAGGGCGCCCCTCGGCAGGCGCGCGCCGATGTCCTCGTAGCGCTTGGGGTTCTCGAGGAAGTCGACAACCTCCTTCAGAGACTCCTTGGCCTCTTCCTGACCGGCGACGTCCTTAAAGGTCACACCGACGTCCTTGGAGGCAACAATGCGTGCGCCGCTCTTACCGAGGCCGCCGCCCATGCCGCCAAATCCGCCGGAGCCAAAGTTCATCGACGGGCCGTCATCCCCCATCGCCTTTTTCATGCGGCGGTTCAGCCACCAGCCAAAGAGCAGGAAGATGATGATGGGGCTGAAGTAGATGAGGAAGTAGATCCAGGTGTTGCCGTCGTTGCTCGGAATGGTCACATCGAGCGTCGCCCCGGCATCGACGATGCGGTTGGTGAGATCCGAGTCGCTCGGCATGACCGTCGTCTCGTAGGCCGCCTCAACCGTGCCGTCGTCCTTCACGTCCTTCTTGAGGGTGTAGACCGCGGTCGCGTCACCGGTGTTGTAGTCGACGCTCGCAACCTTTTTATCGTCCAGATCCTGCAAGAACTGGGTGTAACTCACCTGGTTGATCTGGACGCGCTGACCGAGGTTGGGGAACAGCAGCGTGCTCAACACAAGATAGACAGCCATCGCGAGAATCACGTAGAGGATCATGTTGCGTCTACGCTTATGGTCATCCATTTCCATAGAAGTGTCTCCCATCGGGTTGGTGCAATGATTTGAGGATACCCAAGTCCTCGCTCCGTAAACCGAGCCGCTGCGCACTCCCCCGAGCCTATCGGAATGGCCGTTTACAGACGAGCGTCCACACGTGCTATTGAGTCGTGTCCGCGTGGTTTGTATGATAGACCGGTTTGGGGAACGTGCGGGATGAGCGTCCCGTGAAGGCAGCAGGGGTATCGCATGGCACAGGCAAAGCAAACCAAGTCACGGCAGTCTCTCGATGTCACCCAGGGCATCATCTGGCAGCAACTCCTGCTACTCTGCGTCCCCATCTTCTTCAGCTCGTTCTTCCAGCAGGCGCACGCCCTCATCAACACGTTTATCTTGGGTCAATTTGGCGGAAAGCTCGCCTTGGGCGGCGTGCAGGCAACCGCATCGCTATTTGAGCTCGCCGTCGGCTTCTCGGTTGGCGTGGGTGCTGGATGCGCCGTCATCTCGGGTCAATTCTTTGGCAGCCATGACGACGAGCGCCTCTCGCGCGCCATTCACACCGCTATGACCGTGGCGCTCGCGCTCGGCCTTACGCTATCCGTTGCCGGCGTCATCTTTATCCCGCACGTGCTCGAGCTCATGGGGACGCCCGACGAGCTCATGGCAGAGGCGGTGCCCTACGCACGCTGCTACGCGGCGGGCATGGTCTTCTCGCTTGTGCTCAACATGGGGTCGGCGCTTTTGCGTTCGGTCGGAGACACGCGCACCCCCGCCCTCATCATCGCAAGCGGCTGCGTTATCAACGCCGTCCTCGACTACATCTTAGTCGCCCTGCTCGGCCTCGAGGCCATGGGCTGCGGCATCGCAACCGCAACGACGCTCTTCATCAACGCCGCGCTCATCTGCGCGCGCCTTATGCGCGCACCCGGCGCCTGGCGCCTTATCCCCAGCCACCTCGGCATCGACAGGCGCATCTGCGCAAGCATGCTCGCAACAGGCCTTCCGTTGGGCATCCAGTCCTCGGTCTACTCGGTGTCGAACATCATCCTGCAATCCACGGTCAACACCTTTGGTACCGATGCCGTAACGGGCTGGGGTCTCTCGAGCCGCCTCGATGCGATCGTGTGGATGGTCACTGAGGCCCTCGGTGTCTCCATGACAACGTTTGCCGCCCAAAACTTCGGCGCGCGCGACTACGAGCGCATGCGCCGTGGCTATCACACCTCGCTCGTAATCACCGTCGCCCTCGTGGGTGGTCTTTCGGCGCTCCTCGTCGCATTCGTGGGGCCGCTCTCACGCATCTTCATCGACGACGCCCATGTGACCGCCTACACAACCACGATGATCCACTTCATCGCACCGTTCTACCTGTTCTACTCGATCGTCGACAACACCTCCGGCGCGATACGCGGCTCGGGCGAGAGCTTTCGCCCGATGCTCCTCACCATCTTGGGGACCGTTGTCTTCCGCGTAATCTGGCTCCTCGCCGTCGTGCCGCTCCATCACACCATCGAGACGATGCTGCTCGTCTACCCGGTGACCTGGATTCTTACGGCGATTCTCTTTGTCGCCTACCACCATTGGGGGCATTGGCTTCGCCATGCCGAGGCTCGCGCCGCCAAGCTCAAAGGCGAATCCGGCGAGCGTCGCGTGGTGGAGATCTAGAGTCAGCTCGCGGCGTTGAGGCGTCTAACACCGCGGATAGCGCGTTTGCCACCGGATTCCGGGCGTTCGGCGGCGAGCGTGAGAAGCCCACTAACAGCCCACGGCGCCGCTTTAGGCCCACGGCGCCGCGTTTTGCAAGAATTGAGGTAATGAACCCGGGTGGTGAACCCGAAGCGTAGCTCGCCAAAGAACCGCTGGTAAAAAGCCTGCAAAAAACGAAGTAGTGAACCCGAGGCCATGGAGAACGGATAAACGCGCATTTTGGGGTTCACTACTGCAGTTTTTGCAGAAAGCGACGGCGCGGGCTCACTACTGCGGCAGTTGTCTAATGCGGCTGTGCCACGCCTGCCCTTACGAGAACATACCGGGACGGTAGTGGTAGCTGTTGCTCGCATGAGGGCAGAGCTGCCAGAACGCCACGGCAGAGGCGGCGGCGACGTTGAGCGAGTCGACCCCGTGTGCCATGGGGATGCGCACGGCAACGTCGCAGCCGGAGACGGTTCGCGCGGTCAGACCCGTCCCCTCGGTACCCATGAAGATGGCGAGCCGGTCGATGTCGAGAAGCGCGGGGTCGTCGAGCGAACGCGAATCGTCGGTGAGCGCCATGGCGGCGCACGTGAACCCGGCGCGGTGGAGCACATCGAGCCCGTCCGCCGGCCAAGTGCGCGCATTCTCCCCTATGCGAGTCCAGGGCACCTGAAAGACCGTTCCCATGCTCACGCGGACCGCACGGCGATACAGCGGGTCGCAGCAGGTAGGGCTCACGAGGATACCGTCGACGTTGAGCGCGGCGGCGGAACGGAAGATCGCGCCGACGTTGGTGTGGTCCACAATACCCTCGAGAACGCACACCCGCACCGGGCGCTCGCCGGCTGCCTCGCAAACGCCCTCAAGAAACGTCGCCGGGTCCACAAGCGGAGGACGACGGAACGCGGCAAGCGCGCCACGCGTGACGCTAAATCCGGTCAGCTGCTCCATAAGCTCCATAGGGGCGACGAACACCGGGACGTCTTTGCCGATGGTATCGAGTAGCGGAGCAAGCTGGTCCAGCCAACGCTCGCCCATAAGAAAGCTCACCGGGGTGAGCCCGGCGTCGAGCGCGCGCTCGATGACCTTGGCGCTCTCGGCGATAAAGATGCCCTTCTCAGGCTCGAGGACGCTTCTGAGCTCGCGCTCGGTAAGGCGCGTGTAGGCGTCGAGCCGCGGGTCGGAGAGATCGTCGATGCGAAGGATGTCCGCCATGCTAGAACACCGCGTCCACGATGCGCTCCACTACCTCCGCGCCCAAGTCGATAGCGGCGTCGATGACCGCAGATGCGACCGTGTCCTCTTTGCGCTCTGTGCGCTCGTAGGTCACGAAATCGTAGGCGATGCCGGCATCGCCCTCCCCTTCCGCAATCGCGTAGCCGCCGTCGGTTGCCGCGACGCGCCAAGAGGGATCGTGGTCGAGGTCGGGGAAATAGGCGTCCGCGGGACGGATGCAGTGGTTCTTGGTCACGATCGCGCGCGAGCACAGCGGCAGCATCTGGCGGTACACCTCTGCACCGCCGATGACCCACGCCTCCTCGTCGGGCGCCAGAAGCGCAAGCGCCTCCTCGACCGAGTGCACGACCTCTATGCCGTCGCGCACAAAAGAGGCGTCGCGCGTGAGCACGATGTTGCGACGGTCCTTGAGCGGCCGCGCGCCCGGAAAGCTCTCCAGGGTCTTGCGGCCCATGATGACCGTATGGCCCTTGGTGCAGCGCACGAAGTGGCGCATGTCCGCGCGGTTGGCAACGACCATGTCGCCCGCACGCCCGATGCCCCAGTCGTCGCACACCGCGACGATGGCGCCGAGGTTGTCCAAGGGCTTCGCCTCGTTCTTAGACGGCAATGGGGATTCCTTTCACCTGGGGACCGGTCTCGTATCCTTCGACAATGAGGTCATCGGTCGTGAAGTCGTAGAAGTCGGTGACATCCGGGTTGAGCGAGACTTTGGGCGCCGGGTACTGCGGGCGCTCGATGAGCTCGCGGATGATGGGCACGTGCCGGTCGTAGATGTGCGCGTCGACGATGACGTGCAGAAGCTCGCCGGCGATCATGCCCGACACCTGGGCCACCATCATGAGCAGAATCGCGTATTGGCAGACGTTCCAGTTGTTGGCCGCAAGAATGTCCTGACTGCGCTGCATGAGGCACATGTTGAGGGTCGGCTTCTCGTCCCCTTCTGCATGCGTTACGTTGTAGGTCACGCTGTAGGCGCAGGGGTACAGGTGCATCTCCGAGAGGTCGGCGAAGGTGTACATGTTGGTCATGATGCGGCGAGAGAACGGCGTATGCGCAAGGTCGTAGAGCACACGATCCATCTGGTCGAAGTCGCCCTCGGGGTAATGGCTCTTCTGGGCAATCTGGTATCCGTACGCTTTGCCGATGGAACCAGTTTCATCCGCCCACTCGTCCCAGATATGGCTCTTGAGGTCGTGGATGTTGTTCGACTTCTTCTGGTAGATCCAGAGGATCTCGTCCATAGCGGACTTAAGTGCCGTGCGACGAAGCGTGAGTGCCGGAAACTCCTCACGCAGGTCGTAGCGCGCCGTCACACCAAAGTTCTTGATGGTGTAGGCGGGCGTTCCGTCCTCCCAATGGGGACGGACCTTCTCACCTTCTGTGGTGGTGCCGTGGTCGAGGATGTCGCGGCACATCTTCACAAACTGGACGTCGGCCTTGCTCATGCCAAAGCGCCTCCCTATCTCAATCGAAGCCGGTCCCAGCGCCCGGCGAGCTCTTCCCAGCGGCTCTCTCGCACCGGGCCCGTAACCTCAAAGTGCGGCAGGGGCTGCGCGGCAGATGTGCGATCAGCCTCGTCCTTCTTGCGGCGCAACCGCGAGAAGACCGATCCGTGCTTCTTGCACATCTCCATAAGCGCGGTGTCGCAGGCGACTGCGCAGAGGGCGAAGTGCTTGATGAGGTCCGCCTTCCACGCGGGCGGAATGGGCCGCGTGAGGTACAGGCGGGTCGAGAGGCCTGAATAGGTGCCGCTCGCACGCTTGGCGCCGTCGGGGGTGGCAAAGGAGGCGAGGCGCTTGCCCGCAAGGCCTGCCGCCCCGTCGCCAGCAGCGGCAATCACGAGCTGGAAGGACCGTGCAAGCTCGTCGCGACCGTCATCGGCGCCGTCCGCTGCGGCACCCATGATGCCGAGCACGGTCATGGCACAGGAGATGGTACTTGCATAGGCACCCTCGGCAAGCGCGATATGCGCCTGCGCGAGGCAGACGTCGGGTGCGGGAACACCGGAGAGGTCGCCGTCCTCGGGCTCCTGCCAACGCCCGACAAGGTCCGCCGCGCGCCCCGCATCGCCCGCGTGAAGACACGCCCAGGCCTCAGCCGCCCTATCGATATCTCGGTCGCATCCCATATCGACCATCTCCCCGAAACGACAATCTAAAAAAACGTCAAACTGGAGGCGTTAGAACTTGCGCCCCTTCATCTGCTGCTCCATGGCGCGCAGCATGTCCATATCGGATCCGCCGGCACCCATGCCGCCAAAGGGGTTGCCACCGCCGCCCATGAGGTTGGCCATGTTGGGCATGCCCGCCATGCCGGGGACGCGCATCTTCTTGCCCTTTTTACCCTTCTTGCCCTTTTTGCCGCCCTGCATCTGCTGGGTCATGGCGCGCATCTTGCCCATCATCTTGTTCATCTCACCCCACTGCTTCATGAGGTTGTTGACGTCGGTGGGCGTGGTGCCGGAGCCACGGGCAATACGGGCGCGGCGCTGGCCGTTGATGCACTTGGGATTCAGACGCTCCTCGCGCGTCATGGACTGGATCATGGCCTCGTTCTTGTCAAGGATGGTCTCGTCGAGGTTGCCGCCCATCTGGTTGAGCGCGCGCTGGCCACCGGGGAGCATGCCGAGAATGCCCTTCATACCGCCCATCTTACGGACGGCGCGCATCTGCTCGAGCATGTCGTCCATGGTGAGGCCCTCGCGGAGCATCCGCTCGGCGGACTCCATCTGCTCGGCCGTAGCGGCTTCCTGGGCCTTCTCGATGATGCCCACCACATCGCCCATGCCGAGGATGCGCTTGGCCATTCGATCCGGGCTAAAGACCTCGAGGGACTCGGGCTTCTCGCCCATGGAGACGAACTTGATGGGCTTGCCGGTCACCGCACGGACCGACAGCGCGCCGCCGCCGCGGGCGTCGCCGTCGAGCTTGGAGATGATGACGCCGTCAAAGTCGGTGCGCTCGGCAAAAGTCGAGACCACGTTGACGATGTCCTGGCCGGTCATAGCGTCCACAACCATGAGCACCTGATCGGGCTTGACCGCGCGCTTGATGTCGACGGCCTCCTGCATCATCCGCTCGTCGATCTGCAGGCGTCCGGCGGTGTCGACAATGACCACGTCACGCAGCTTGTCGACGGCCTCGCGGATGGCGCCCTGGGCGATCTCGACCGGGTGCTCGCCGTCACCGCGGAAGACCGGCACGCCGATCTCGCCGCCAAGCGTAGCAAGCTGGTCGGCAGCCGCGGGGCGGTAGACGTCGCACGCCGCCAGAAGCGGGCTTCTCCCCTGCTTTTTAAGCAGGTAGGCGAGCTTCACCGCCGCGGTGGTCTTACCCGAGCCCTGAAGGCCCACGAGCATGATGACGTTGGGAATGCGGCTCGAGAGGACAAGCTTGCTCTCCGTGGAGCCGAGGAGCTCCACGAGCTCATCGAGCACGATCTTGACGACGTTTTGCGCCGGGGTGAGCGACTCCAAGACCTCAGCGGTCATGCAGCGCTCGCGGGTCTTGGCGACAAAGTCCTTGACGACCTTGAAGTTGACGTCCGCCTCCAGAAGCGCCATGCGGATATCGCGCATCGCGCTCGTGATGTCGGCCTCGGTGAGCTTGCCCTTGCCGCGCAGGCGGTCAAAGGTATCGTTCAGGCGATCGGAAAGGCTGTTGAACATGGGGTGTTACTCCTCACCAACAAGGGCGCGGCAGAAATCGCGCGCATCGAATGTCTGCAGATCCTCGACGTGCTCGCCCACGCCGACACGGTAGATGGGCAGCTGAAGGCGCTGCGCCACGGCAAGCGCGATACCGCCCTTGGCGGTGCCGTCGAGCTTGGTCATGATGATGCCGTCGAGGCCGAGGGCCTCGTTGAACTCGCTCGCCTGCGTGAGGCCGTTCTGGCCCGTCGCGGCATCGATAACGAGCACCACGTAGACGTCCATGGCGCCGGCGCGCATCTTGCTCGCGCGCTTGCGCGTCACGTTCACGACCTTGGCGAGCTCGCGCATGAGCTCGGGCGAGGTGTGGAGGCGCCCCGCCGTATCGATGAGCACGAGGTCCGCCTCCGTGCGGTCGGCCTCGTCGAGCACGTCGTAGCAGACGCTCGCCGGGTCGGAGCCGCGGTCGCGCTTGACAACCGGCACGCCGGCGCGCTCGCCCCAGACATCGAGCTGCTCGATGGCGGCGGCGCGGAAGGTGTCTGCCGAGCCGATGACCACGCGCTTGCCCGCCGCGTGCGCGGCACTCGCGATCTTTCCCACCGTCGTCGTCTTGCCGGCACCGTTGATGCCCACAAAGAGCACGCAGGAGGGCGTGGCGCTAAACGGGTCGCGCTCGGGCTCGACGAAGATCTCTGCCAAGCGGTCGGCAAGCGCACCGCGCAGCTGGGCGGCGGTCTTTAAGTTCTTGCGCGCCGCAAGGTCACGCAAGTCATCGGTCACCTGCATGGCGATGTCGGCGCCCATGTCCCCCATGACGAGCGTGTCCTCGAGGTCCTCCCAGAAGCTCTCGTCGACCTCGCCGCCAAAGTAGAAGATCTCGTTGATGGCCTCGCGGCTCCGCTCGAGACCCTGCTGCAGTTTCTCAAACAAACCCATCTTATGCGTTCACGACCTTTCCCGTCGCGCGGTCGAGCCGCTGGCTCACCACACGGCTCACTCCGTCTGCCTGCATGGAGACGCCGTAGAGGACGTCGGCGTCCTCCATCGTGCGGCGCTGGTGCGACACCACGAGGAGCTGCGTGCGATGGCGCAGCACGTCGATGGCGTCGAGGAGTTTGGAGAGGTTCGAGTCGTCGAGCGCCGCCTCGACCTCGTCGAGCACGTAGAACGGCACCGTGCGCGTCTTGTAGACCGCAAAGAGCAGGGCCAGGGCCGTCAGGCTCTTCTCGCCACCGCTCATGAGCATCATCTTGGTGATGCGCTTGCCCCGCGGCTGCGCGATGACCTCGATGCCCGTCTCGGAGGGGTGCTCGGGATCGGTCATCTCGAGGTGCGCCTGGCCGCCCGGGAAGAGCATGGCAAAGATCTCGCGGAAGTTCTCATCAACCTTCTCGAAGGTGGTGAGGAACGCCCGGCGCATCTTGCGGTCGATGGCGGCCGTGATCTTGGTGAGCGCTTTGCGCGCGCTCTCGAGGTCAGCGAGCTGCGCCTCGATGTAGTCGGCGCGCTCGCGCAGACGCTCGTACTCCTCCATGGCGACCTGGTTCACAGGACCCAGGTTGTTGATCTTGGTGACAAGCGTGCGGAGCTCTCGCTCGGCGGCGTCGCGGTCCTCGGGCTCGGGCAGGGTCAGCGCCTGCTCGAGCGTGGTGGTGCCGTCGGCGGTGATGGCCTGGACGGCGTTTTCCACCTGGACCTCGAGCTTGCCGCGCTCGACCTTGACCTCGTTGAGCTCGGCCTGCGCGCGCTCCACCTCATCCTTGGCGGCAGCGACCTCGGCCTTGGCGTCCTCGATGGTCTTCTTGAGTGAGGCGGAGTCCGCCTCCTCGAGCGATGCCTGGTCACGCAGACGCGCCGCCCAATCCATAGCGCGCTCAGAAAGCGCCATATAGCGATCGTGGAGGGGGTCGACGCGCAAGCGCAGGACCTCCAGCGAGCGGGATGCCTGACGCGTGCCGCGAATGCGACGGTCGATGCCCTCGAGACGGTGCTCGAGCTCCGGCACGCGCGCAGAAAGGCTGCGGGCGCGCTCCTCGGCCTGGGCGCGGCGCACCTTGGCCTCGCCGAGGGCGCGGGCGGCCTCGGCGTCGTCGCGACGGACGCGATCGAGCTCATCGGCAACCTCGGCGATCTTCTCTGCGAGCTCGCCTATGCGGGCGCGCGCCTCGTCACGGGTGCGCGTGAGCTCCTCGACGCGCGGACGAGCCTCGCGCACCTGAGCGGCAGCGCGCTCACGACGCTGAAGAATCTGCTGGCGCTCTGCCTGGGCGGAGGACAGCGACTGCTCGAGGCGGCCGATTTCAGAAAGCAGCGAGCGGCGCTCACCCTCCAAGCGCGCGATCTCGCCCCGGGCGTCACTCTGCTCGGCACGGGCGACGGAGGCGGCCTCCTCGGCCTCGCGCACAAGCTCCTGCGCATGCTCGAACACCGAGCTCAGATCGGGCTCCAGCGCCTCGAGCTCGCGAATGCGGCGCTTGCGCTCAAGCGCGCCCGCGGCGGCGTCGGTGGGTGCGCCAACGCGGACGATGCCGCCCGAGGTGACGCGGGCGCCGCGGGGCGTCACATACACCACACCAGGGGTCTCTGGCGCTGCAAGCGCCTCCTCAAGTGAATCGACAACGTAGATATGGCCGAGAAGCGCCCCCACGACCCCGGCGAACCCCTCGCGCACAGCGAGTCGGTCCACCAAGCGGTAACCGCCGGCACCCGCCGCGGGCGCCGGGGCCTGAAGCGCCTTGCCCGCAAGCAACGCCTCACCGGAGACGCTCTGCTGGTCAAGCGCGAGCTCAGCCGCCTGAGCAAGGTCCTCGGCACCCTCGAAGATGATGCCGTCGATGTCGCCCGCGAGCAGGGTCTCGACGAGGCCCTCGAGCTCCTCCGGCACCTCGATGATGTCACCGAGACGGCCCTCTACCCCGTCCTTAAGCTCACCCATGATGCGGGCGACGAGGGGCGACGAGTCGGAGAGGCGCTCGTCAAGACGCGAGAGGCTCTGGAGCTCGGAGCGCACCTCGGAGAGGCGGTCGCGAGCCTCTGCCTCCTTGGCGCGGCGATCGGCAAGGGCGGCCTCAGCGGTCTGGATGGAGTCTGCGGCAGACAGGAGCGCAGCCTGCGCCTCCACGATCTGGGTATCGATCTCCTCGGAGCGCGCACGGCGGCTCTCGAGGGAGGCGGCGACCTCCTCGGCGCCCTCGTCTATCTGGGCGATTCTCGAGGCGAACATCTCGTCCTCGAGTTCCGCGTTGGAAAGCGATTCGTTGAGCTTGGCGAGCGCAAGCGCGGCGTTATCCGCCTCGCGCTGGCTCTCACGCTGCTGGCGGTTAAGGTCGGATTGCTCGCCATCGAGCTCGACGCGGCGGGCGTGCAGTTCGTCGGCGGAAGGCTCGAGGCGCTCCACATCGGCCTCGGCAACGCCAAGCGCAGCCGTCACCTCATCGAGCTGGCGGCGCGCACCCTCAAGCTCGTCGGCCACGCGGCGGCGCTGATGCTCGGAGCTCGAGAGCGTGCCGCGCATCTCGGAGAGGCGGGCGACCATGTTGTGGCCCTTCTCCTCGAGTAGGCGCATGTCGGAGCCGATCCTGCCCACAACGTCTTGCATGTGGCGGCGCTGCTCGCCCAAATCCCCTACAAACAGGCCCTTCTCCTCGAGCATGACCTGCAGCTTCTCGAGCTCGCGCTCCTTCTCGGAGAGGCGGTAGCGGGCGAGCTCGAGTGCGGCCTCGCCCTCCTTGCCGCGCGTCTCGACGCCGCGCCAACGGTCCTGGAGACGGCGGAGCTCGTCAACGGCGAGAATCTGCGTGAGCTCGTTCGCACGGGACGAGAGCTCCTTGTAGGTGCGTGCGCGGTCAACCTGGCGCTCGAGCGGGCGCAGCTGGCGCGTGATCTCGCGCGAGATGTCGCGCGCACGGGTCAGATGCTCGTCCATGGAGGCAATCTTGCGCGCGGCGCGCTCCTTGCGGCGCTTGTGCTTTGAGATGCCGGCGGCCTCCTCCACAAGGGTGCGGCGCTCCTCGGGCCGGCTCTGCAGGATGGCGTCGAGCTTGCCCTGGCTGATGATGGAATGCGTGTCCTTGCCAAGACCGGAGTCATGCAGGATGTCCTGGATGTCCATAAGGCGGCAAGGGCTTTGGTTAATGAGGTACTCGCTCTCGCCTGAGCGGTACATGCGACGCGTGATAGCGACCTCGTCGAAGTCGACGGGGAGCACGTGGTCGGCGTTGTCGAGCACGAGCGTCACCTCGGCGACGCCCACGGGCTGGCGCGCAGAGGATCCCGAGAAGATAACGTCCTCCATCGCCTGGCCGCGCAGCTGCTTGGCGCTCTGCTCTCCGAGCACCCACAGGATAGCGTCGGAGATGTTCGACTTGCCCGAACCGTTAGGGCCGACGATGACGGTGAGCCCAGGCTCGAAGGTCATGTGTGCACGGTCGGCGAAGGACTTGAACCCTTTTAAGGTGAGCGATTTTAGATACACGGGTTCCCCTCAGCGTCGGTTGACTTGGGTATGGCGCCGTCCTCGGTGTAGCCTAGGCGCTCAAGAGCGTCGAGCGCGGCAGCCGCCTCGGCCTCCTTCTTAGAAGAACCCGAGCCCCTTCCCTGCCGGGCGCCGTCGATGAGCACGACAGCGGTGAAGGTGGGCGCGTGTGCCGGCCCCTCGGTGGAGACGAGTTTGTAGGAGGGAGAGGCCATGCCGTCCCTCTGCACGCACTCCTGGAGGTAGGACTTGGGGTTCTCCGGCCGCTCGGCGCGCTCGGTTGCCAGATGAGGCTTCAGCGTCCGCAGGATAAACGCCTCAGCGACGTCCCAGCCGCCGTCGAGGAAAAGCGCTCCCACCAAAGACTCGTACACGTTCTCTAAGGCCGAGTGAAGTCCTCGGGCACCGGTGCCGGTCTCCGAGGCGCCAAAGAAGATGCACGAGCCGATGCCGAGCTCGTCGGCGACCTCGGACAGCGTGAATCCAGCAACGAGCGACACCTTGAGGCGCGTCAGCCTGCCCTCGTCGAGGGTGGGATAGGCCTCATACAGCGCACGGGCGACGATTGCGCCTAAGATGGAGTCGCCGAGGAACTCAAGACGCTCGTAGGACGAGCCCACCGGCTCCCCCTCAACCGCGGAGGGGTGCGTGAGGGCCCGTCGCAGCAATAGCTTGTCCTGGAACTCGTGGCCGCAGATCTTCTCGGCACGGGCGAGCTTTTCCGATACAGGCACGGGTCGTTATGCCTCCTGCGACGCCTCGATGGCGTCGAGCGCATCGCCGACCGAGCTGATGGAGAGCAGACGGTCCTCGGGAATCTCGATATCAAACTCGTCCTCAAAGGCGGTGACGAGCTGGAGGCGGTCGAGAGAATCGGCATCAAGATCATCGAAGGTGGTCTCCTCGGTGATCTCGTCCTCATTGATACCGAGAACGTCGGCAGCGACCTCGGCTACCTTAGCGAGCATCTCTGAGCGCTCCATGGCGACTCCTTCCAAACGGCCGGTAACGGCGCAGATAAACCATCTAATAGATTCTACCCTGATGAGGCCCGCCGCTCAATGCCGCCGCCCGCTCTTAGCGACGGTAAACAAGCGAACGAGCGCCTACAAAGCGCGTGCTAGGCTACGATGCCGTCCACCGAGCCGGCGACCGCGTCCACGAGCCCCGCGCGCACCGCGCTCGCCGTGGCGAGGGTGCCGTTCTTGACGGCCTCCACCGAGGTCGCGCCGTGACCGATGAGCACCACGCCCTTGAGGCCGAGGAGAATCGCGCCGCCGCGGGCATCGCCCGACAGTTTGTCCTTAATGGCATAGAGGGCGTCCTTCACCAACAGCGCCGCGAGCTTGCCCTTGACCGAGCCCATGAGCGCGCTCTTGAGCTCGCCGAGCAGATACTTGGCGGCACCCTCGGTAGCCTTGAGCGCAATGTTTCCGGCAAAGCCGTCGGATACGAATGGAAGTGGGGGGGGGGTCGGGCCCCCCC
>CASDZW010000031.1 GCA_949285915.1 uncultured Collinsella sp. | reverse complement strand
AAACGGTGAAAGTGCGTTGGCGGAAATGGCGAAAGTACGTTTGCGCGACCGGAGTCGATTCATTTGCGCGATTGGTGAAAAGTACATTGACGTTATCACCGGATCGCCGGCGTGCCCGCACGCTGGGAGAGCGGCCTCTACGTTGCCTGCGACCACGTGGGCCCGCACGATTGGGCGCGCTTCTACACGCCCGAGACGGGCTGGCTCTGGGCGGACTGCTCCTTTGGATCCTCGGCGCGCCGCGCGGGTGACGAGGAGCGCCGTCGCCATCACTTCGGCAACCTCGACCCCTGGCGCATGGTCGCCAACCGCGCCTTCCAGGCGGAGCTTGACCCGCCGGCAGACGGTATCCGCTGGGACCCCTATGACAACCAGATGGGGGAGGCGAGCGTAGACGGCCGCGGCCTCGACGTGCGCGAGATGCGCCGCGCCGTGGAGCTCGTCGAGATGCGCGAGGTTTAATGCGGCGGCGCCGGTGTATTGTGGTACGATAGTCCGGCGAAAAGCCTGAGTGGCGGAATTGGCAGACGCAGTGGACTCAAAATCCACCGATGGCGACATCGTGAGAGTTCGAGTCTCTCCTCAGGCACCACGCAAACCCAAGGGTCCTTCGGGGCCCTTTTGCGTTCGCGCCCTGTCTATGCGGTAATGGTTATAAAAATAGTATCAATTTCTCGTCCAGACGCAGCTGACGATGTGTTAAGCTAGCGACACGCCTCGAGAGAACCCGTATGGGCGAGGCTAAAACCGTCTGGTACCTGCAACGAAAAGGAGAACACCATGAAGTTCGTTTGCCCTGTCTGCGGTTATGTTGAGGAGTTCGACGGCGAGGAGCTTCCCGCCGATTTCAAGTGCCCCCAGTGCGGCGTCTCTGGCGACCGCTTCACCAAGATGGGCGGCGAGATGACCTGGGCTGCCGAGCACGTCGTGGGCGTTGGCTCGCTCCCCGAGGTCCCCGAGGACATCGTGGCTGACCTGCGCGCTAACTTCGAGGGCGAGTGCTCCGAGGTCGGCATGTACCTCGCTATGGCCCGCGTGGCCCATCGCGAGGGCTACCCCGAGATTGGCCTTTACTGGGAGAAGGCCGCTTATGAGGAGGCCGAGCACGCCGCTAAGTTCGCCGAGCTCCTCGGCGAGGTCGTGACCGACTCCACCAAGAAGAACCTTGAGATGCGCGTCGAGGCCGAGAACGGCGCCACCGCTGGCAAGTTCGACCTCGCCAAGCGTGCCAAGGCTGCTAACCTCGATGCCATCCACGACACCGTGCACGAGATGGCTCGTGACGAGGCCCGCCACGGCAAGGCCTTCGCCGGTCTGCTCCAGCGCTACTTCGGCTAAGAGCCGCTCACGCGCCGAGCAACATATCCGCGCAACGCAAAGGGTGCGCTCCGGAATCGGTCCGGGGCGCACCCTTCTTTCGTTGCCTGCGGATTTGCCGTCGCAGAAAGGCTGCTAATCCCGCTCGCTCTACTGTTCCGAGCTCACGTAGCTCTCGTCAACGGTGATGACGCAGCGGCAGCTCGGGTAGTGGTCGCGCACGATGCCGTCGATGCGGCGCTTGAGCTGGCTCTCGGTGATGGCAAGGTCGTGCGGGCGCACGCAATCGAAGATCACGTTGGTGTGCGTGGGGCCGGGAACGGTTCTGAGGTCGTGGATCGAGAGGCGCGGGTCGATGATTTTCACGGCCTGGTTGATCCAGTTGCGCATGTCGTTCACCTCGGGGTCGTCGGTGACGATGGGATCGTAGTGCAGGGTCACGATCATGCGGTCCTCGGTCTTAAAGTCCTGCTCGATGTTGTCGATAAGGTCGTGGCTCTCCATGGGGTCCGCCTCGGCGGCCATCTCCACGTGGGCGCTCGCAAACTGCCGGCCCGGGCCGTAGTCGTGCACCATGAGGTCGTGGGTGCCGAGCACGCCGGGGTAGCTCATGATCTTCTTCCGGATATGCTCGACAAGCTCGGCGGAGGGCGCCTGCCCAAGGAGCGGGTTCACCGTCTCGCGCACAAGGCCAATGCCGCTCCACAGGATGAAGAGGCCCACGGCGGTACCCACCCAGCCGTCGAGGTCGAGCCCGGTCAGATGCGCAATGATGGCAGAGGCGAGCACCGCGCCCGTCGAAATGACGTCGTTGCGCGAGTCCACGGCGGTTGCCTCGAGCGTCTCGGAGCCAATGCGCCGCCCGATGCGTGCGTTGAAGACGGCCATCCAGAGCTTCACGGCAATCGAGAGAACAAGCACGACCACGAGCGCGGCCGAGAACTCGACCGGGGTGGGCGAGAGAATCTTCTCGATCGAGGACTTAATGAGCTCAAAGCCAATGGCAAGCACGAGCGCCGCCACGATGAGGCCCGAGAGGTACTCGTAGCGGCCGTGCCCGTAGGGGTGCTCGGGGTCGGCGGGGCGGCTTGCCAGCTTGAAGCCGAGCAGGCTGATGATGTTGGACGAGGCGTCGGAGAGGTTGTTCACCGCGTCGGCGACGATGGAGACCGAGCCCGAGATAAGACCCACCGCGCCCTTAGCAAGGCAGAGGGCGGCGTTGCAGATTATGCCCACGGTGCCCGCAAACTGGCCATAGCGCGTGCGGACGGCGGGGTCCTGGGTGTTCTCGGCGTCGGGAACAAAGCGGCCGATGAGCCAATCGATCATGAGGTCTCCTTCAATATGAGACGCCGCGTGGGCGCTGGGCAGCCGCGCGGCGAGGGTGTGCCATGCTACGATAGTACAAGCCGCGCCATCGCGCCATACAAGAGCGCCGCCAGCTTGTTTTGCCGCATGAGCGCCGCGTCCTTCGCGCGCCCTACTGCCTGCGCACCGGGCGTGACACCAAGCCCATGATGCAGGTGACCTTCCTCACGGTGGTGTTCTCGGTGGTGACGATCCCGCTCGTGTCGGTGCTGCTTGGGGTGTAGCGAGCGCCGGGTGCACCTCCTCGCCGCACGCGACCTACTCCGTGCGCATGAAGACGAGGGCCGTGTGCGCGGCAGGCGTGCGCGGGCAGGCGACGGAGGCCGAGAGCTCCGGCGCCAAGCGGTAGCCCACATCGAAGTGCTCAAGCTCGTGGGCGTCTGTGACGCCGTGCTCCGCCATCCACCGGACCATGGAGCCGCGGGCGATCTTGGACGCCGTCGCGCGCTGGACCGGTTTGCCGCCGCGCAAAGCCTCGCCAAAGATGCAGGTAACCACCTGTGCGCTGGGCGAGAGGTGGGGGAGGACGGCGCGCGCGTACTCCACGCTCGCACGGTTCACCACCGTGACGGCCCCGTCGCCCTCAATTGCGTGTGCCGGCTTGTCGCCCCAGAATGCGTAGAGGTCGCGCGCCCCGTCGACGGCGAGCTTCGCTCCCATCTCGAGCCGGTAGGGTGCCATCGCGTCAAAGGGGCGCACGCAGCCGTAGAGGCCCGAGAGGATCCAGAGGTGCTCCGCCAGCCAGGCGAGCGCGTCCTCGTCCATAACCTCGGGCGCCATGCTGCGGTACTGAATGCCCACGTAAGAAAAGACAGCGGCACTCACGCGTCGCGCCACGGCGGCGTCGTCGAGCACGTCCACGTCTGCCACGGGCACAAAGTCGTGCAGACGCTCGATAATCTCGGTAAGGAGCTTCTCGTTCACACCCCAAAGCGCCTGCAGGCCTCCCGGCCCCTGAGTACGCTCAATGTCGCAAAGCGCCCGCCACAGCCGCTCCGTCTCCCACGGATACGGCGGGATCCCCCGCGGGGCAAAGACGTCGCGCGCCACGCGCATCTGCTTGGCGGGGGAGATGATGACCTCGAGCACGATTCCTCCTCAAGACGCGTGCGTGACAGGTAACCCTTCGTTTCCTTTATAGCACCTATCCCTATCTAGGGTCTCGTATGCCCACACGCCCATATAGCGCAAAGGCCCCGCCCTCTTGCATAAGCGCGCGTCCGCGAAGCGCTGCGCGCGTTGCAAGGGGGCGGGGCCTCAAGCTACGTGGTCGTGTAGGCCTATGCGCGGCCGATAAACGCCTTGTAACCCTTGTACGCCTCGTAAACGTCGGCCTTGTTGGTGACCTCCCAGAGCGAGTGCATGCTGAGCACCGCCACGCCGGAGTCGATCACGTTCATGCCGTACTCGGCGAGGATGTAGGCGATGGTGCCGCCGCCGCCCGCACCGATGCGGCCGAGCTCGCAGGTCTGGAAGTCAACGCCCGCCTCGTCCATGATGTCGCGCACGAGCGCCATGTACTCTGCATCGGCGTCGTTGGAGCCGCCCTTGCCGCGGGAGCCCGTGTACTTGTTGAAGCAGAGGCCGTGTCCCATGATGGCGGCGTTCTTCTTCTCAAAGCGGTCGGCGTAGAGCGTGTCAAAGCCGGCCGAAACGTCGGAGCTGAGCATGCGGGAGTTGGCGAGTGCACGGCGGAGCGCCAGCGCGCTGTCCTCGCCGGCGAGTGCCATAATCTCGGCCACGGTGTTCTCAAAGAAGCGGCTCGTCATGCCGGAGGCGCCCACCGAGCCGATCTCCTCCTTATCGACAAGCAGGCATACGCTCGTACGCTCGACCTCGGCCACGTCGAGCTGCGCGGCGAGCGAGGTGTAGGCGCACACGCGGTCATCCTGGCCGTAACCCAGGATCATCGAGCGGTCAAAGCCCATCTCGCGCGCGGCGCCGGCGGGCACGACCTCGATCTCGGCGGAGAGGAAGTCCTCCTCGTCGATGTCGTACTTCTCTTTCAGGATATCGAGCAGGTACTGTTTGACGGGCTCCTTGGCCTCGTCGTCCTTCTGCTCGTCAATCACCACAGGGCGGCCGCCCACGATGACGTCGAGGTTCTCATGGTCAACGGCCTCGGCAGCGGGCTTCTTCAGCTGATCGCTTGCCAGGTGGATGAGCAGGTCAGAGACGCAGAAGACCGGGTCATTTGCGTCCTCGCCCACGCACACCTCAACGGTGGTGCCGTCCTTCTTGCAGATGACGCCGTGCAGCGCGAGCGGGGTGGCGACCCAGTGGTAGGCCTTCACGCCGCCGTAATAGTGCGTGTCGAGGTAGGCCATGTCGCCCGCCTCGTAGAGCGGGTTCTGCTTGAGGTCGAGGCGCGGGCTGTCAATGTGCGCGCCCAGGATGTTCATACCGCTCTCCATTGGCTCGGTGCCGAGGTTCACGAGCATGAGGGTCTTGTTGTGGCAGGTGGCGTAGACCTTGTCGCCAGCCTTGAGCTCACGGCCGAGGGCCGCGGCCTCCTCGAGCGAGATATAGCCCGCCTCGCGCGCGGCGGCCACACCTGCGACCACGCACTCGCGCTCCGTCTTGTTCTTGCTGATAAAGGCGCGGTAGTCGCCGCAAAGCTGCTCGAGCTCGGCTACCGCCGCGTCGTCGTACTTCTTCCAAGCGTTCGGACGCTCCATAGAGAGACCTCCTTGTTCTGCTAACAGATACCGCACGCCATGGTAGCACGGCGTGGCAGAGCGTGTGAGACAATCTAATATGATGAAAGGAGTAGTTGCTATGGAGGGACGCATTCTTGCGGTGTTTGCGCGTGAGCTAAGGAAAAAGATTGGGGTGGAGGGAGCCGGCGCACTCGAAAGGACCGACTGGGCTGAGCGACTCGGCGAATTTGGGTTTGAAATGGATTGCGGTCACTCCTTCGAACAGCGTTATGGCCTTGTCTTGGGTGATGCTGACGGGCTCAAGCGCGAACTCGCACGCATAGATGATGTACAGGTTCTTGGGAATGCGGTCTTCTCGCAGTGTCGCTACATTACTCATTGGGCAATGAGCCCCTGCAGCAGGGAAATCGAGTGGCTTGCCCTTGCGCTCGTGCGACTTGAGGGAATCTCCCGTATGCAGAGCTGATCAAAAAGAGGGCTTGATTATATCGTTGGTGAAGATGTGCCCTTATTAGGTATACTATGTAATCATATGATTACACTCGTTTGCTAAGGAGGGCGATGGACCAAAGGGCTTTATTCCTTCAATTAGCTAAAGAGTTTATCGAGAAGAACGGGATCATTCTCGTTCCCCGAGAGCAGAACTTGTCATTCATGGCTGAACGGGGCATGACGATGGATGATCTCAAACAGGTAATCTTCTCCCTCGAGCCAAAGGACATATTTGACGGCCCCGAGCGAGATAGGGATCCTCGTTTTTCTGAGAAGTGGACGGTGGCAGAGCTCTCTCCGGAATACGATGGCGAGACGTTGTACCTGAAGCTGTCCATTCGAGTGGACAATGAGCGATGTAAGTGTTTGTCGGTAAAGCTTTATGTGGACAGGCGGGAGGCAAGGGAATGAGCGCAGTGAAGACCTTGGATACATATTGCCCTGAGTGCGACCGCGAGGTCACGGCTCCCATAGAGCATAGGATTGAGTCATTGCCTGTTAAGGGCGAGGCTATCTCGTATAACGCGGAAATTGCCGTTTGTCCGTACTGCGGTGAGGCGATTGGAGACTCCCGTATCGAGGAGGCCAACTTGCGTCGCGCCTACTCCGCCTATTGCGCCGCGCACGGGCTTATGTCCCCAGATGAGATAAGAGAGCTTCGGAAGAGCTATGGTCTCTCCCTTCGCGAATTTAGCAAGTTCCTGGGGTTTGGCGAGCAAACGATTGCTCGTTATGAAGCAGGCGGTATTCCGGACGATTCTCATAATGCCATGCTCAAGCTTGTTTCGACTGCAGAGGGGGCGGCATCTTTTCTGCTAATCAGAGAAGGTCAGATTAGCGAAAGAGCCGCGGATGCGGTCCGTCGTTTCATTGAAAGCAGGGCGCCGCTTTCCGGAGTGGCCGCCGCTTTTGCCGCGTATCAGTGGCCATCCTCGAAGATGATGGTTCCAAACGGTTTCAATGGTTTTCGTCCGTTCGATATGGAACGTGTGGCGGCTGTGGTGTGCGAGCTGGCATCTCGCTGCAAGGACCTCTATAAGACCAAGCTCCAGAAGGCGATGTTTTTTACCGACTTTCTTTGCTATGCGCGACACGCTCGGTCGATGACAGGGCTCTCTTACGCCCATGCAAACTATGGTCCAGTTATGGATGGCAAGGATAGGGTTATTGCTGCACTTCAGGAGTCCGAGGCAATTGAGCTTGTTGAGAAGGATTGGGGAGAGGTCGTCGTTTCAAGGCGCCGTTTCGAGAACGTCTTGAACGAAGAGGAAATACGCCTTATCGACGAGGTTGCTGAGTTTGTTAATACCTTTGAGTCGTCTAAAGACATCTCATCCTTCTCGCACGGATTGAATGCCTGGAAGAATACTGAAAACGGCCAGCTGATCGAGTATCCAAGTTATGCCGCTCAGGTAGATGAGGCTATTATTCGCAAGATGACAATGTGAGAGGCCCTCTGGGGAACGCCGCCTTTTATCCGTTTTTCGAGCATAGTGGGTTTACCCTGCTCGTTTCTTACATGGGAATTGGATACGGTTCGAGACAGACGGGCGTTTCACAGGTTGAAGGGCTGAAGATAGCTCAACATCTACATACCACGATCCTATACGTCATTGAGAGGCTTCTGTTTGCGGGAGAAAGATTAAGAACGGGTTTGGAGTCATTCAACATTCTTATGGGGCTCGCCATCGCCATATCATTGCGGTAAGCTAATTGAGTCGCATGATGTGCGTGGGTTGAAATTATTAATCTGTTTGGGCGATTGCTCTAGGCGAACGGGAGGAGTTTCCTCCCGTTCGCCTCTTCATATATACCGTTAATAGAATACAAACAGACTAATAGAAAAAGAAAATACTGGATTGCATATCCTGTCAAGCAGACGGAGCATTGGAGGCTTTTGTATGGCGATCTGGTACGCACATTCTCTTGAAGATGCCCCTTGCGAGATGTGGCAGTTACTGTCCAGCCATCTTCTGGGCGTTGCTTCGCTATCACGAAAGTTTGCCGAGAGCCTGGGATATGGAATCTGGGGAGAGCAGCTTGGTCTCTTGCACGATATCGGCAAAGCGTGCTTGGGCTTTCAGAATCGCCTAAATGGGAGCTCCGAACGCGTTGATCATGCGGCACCGGGTGCTCGAATCGCTCTTGACCGGTTTGTTAGAGATGATTCCGGTGATATCGCTGGTTGGATTTCAGCTTTTGTTGTCGCGGGACATCATGGCGGTATGCCCAACGGTATTGGCGCATACTCCGTGGAAGGCGAAGACTCGACAAGGTTTAGGATGCCGCTGGAATCAAGGCTGAAACATGTTGACGCGACGTCTTACTGTGAGGTTCTGGAAGATTTAGGCATTCAGCTGGCGGAACCCGAGGAACTCGAAGCTCTTCCTTTTCTGAAGCGGAACCCAGCGGTTTCCCATGATGACCGCTTTGTTAAGTCCGCAATCTTCTCACTTTCAATGCTGAGCCGCATGCTGCTCTCATGCCTTGTCGATGCTGATTATTTGGATACCGAGCGGTTTGCGTCCCCTGACGTGGCAGCGGTAAGACAAACGGCGGACGAATCTAGTTTTGATTGTTTGTATCGGCAGCTAGAACAATATATGCGCGCGCTTCAGGATGACGCAACAGACTCGCTTGTCAATCACGCTCGTTCTTCAGTGCTTCGGGATTGTATTGATGCTGCGTCATGGGATCCCGGGCTGTTTACACTGACTGTTCCTACGGGTGGCGGAAAAACGCTCTCGTCACTCGCGTTCGCTTTGCGTCACGCAGCCTTACACGGGAAGCGGCGGGTCATCTATGCAATCCCCTATACATCAATCGTTGAGCAAACAGCAGCGGTATTCCGCTCTGTTTTAGGGAATGCCAGCGTGCTCGAGCACCATTCGAACTATGATTTCACAACGAGCGAAGAAGACCGGCGCGCACGTCTCGCAATTCAAAACTGGGACGCTCCAGTTATTGTGACCACTAACGTGCAGTTATTTGAATCTCTGTTCTCTAACCGACCAGGAAAGTGCCGGAAAGTACATAACATCGCAAACAGCGTCATTGTATTAGACGAGGCGCAGACTCTGCCTGATGAGTTGCTACTTTCCACGTTGGCGGCGCTTGAGTGCTTGTGTCTTGATTTTGGGACGAGCGTGGCTATGTGTACGGCGACCCAGCCGGCGCTTCGCGACATCTGGCCCTTCGGAGCAAAGCCTCGAGAAATCATCCAATATCGTGCAGGCTTCGAGGAGGCCTTTGGAAGACGAGCCAGGTTCGAGAATATGGGGCCCATTGACGAGCGGAAGCTTATCAAAGATCTTTCTGCTGAGTTTCAGGCACTTTGTATTGTTGGTACCAAGCCCAAGGCAAGACGGGTTTATGAGTCTGTACGAGGTGAATTCCGTGGTGAAGAGGACCGTTCTATTTTCCATCTGAGTGCGAACATGACGCCTGCTCACCGGGCAGACGTGTTGCTTGCTGTCAGGCGTCGCCTCTCCGCAGGCGAACGGTGCGTCGTCATATCGACCCAGCTGATAGAGGCGGGCGTCGACATTAGCTTTCCGGTGGTCTACCGTGAGATCGCGGGCATCGATTCCCTTTTTCAAGCGGCGGGGCGCTGCAATCGTGAGGGCGAGTGCGACCAAGGACGGGTAAAGGTATTCGAGTTCGAAGAGGACTCTCGTGCTCGTCGCCCCCAAAACTGGCTTGAGCGCATGAAGGCAATTGCTAAAAACGAGATTGAACATAATGGTGGCAGGATAAACGAGGGCCTGATCGAGCCGTTCTTTGCGATGAGGTACGAGACGGGCGAGACTGACGCTAAGGGAATCTTCCATATGCTGACGGCGCGGTCGCTCATATCGAGTTCTTTGAAGACGCTGAAGTTGGAGACCGTCGCGAAGCTTTACCGAATCATAGAGGACGATACTAAGCCTGTGTTTGTTCCCTTCGGGGAGGAGGGCGTGAGACTGCTTAACAGGTTAGAGAGAGCGGTTGGTCATGGTGAGGCTCCGGCGTCCTTAGCGATGGCGCTCCAGCGTAGCAGCGTTTCTGTACGAACTGAGCTGTTCGAACGCCTCGTCAGCGAGGGCATTCTCGATACCGCGACATATGCGCCCATCAATGTGCTCTCATGCGACATGGGCGGCAGCACTTATTACAGTGAGGAAGTCGGTTTACTCGAGCCCGGGAAGGAGGAATTGAATGCATTGGTATTCTAGACCGCTTCGTGCTCGAAGCGGGGTGCAAGACAGAGGGGACGTTGCTTATGGGATACGGTATTAAGGTGCTCGTTGAGGGTAAGCGCGCATGTTTTACGCGGCCCGAGATGAAGGCGGAGCGCGTTAGCTACGACGTCATCACTCCCTCGGCAGCGCGCGGCATCATTGAGGCAGTGTATTGGAAACCTGCCATACAGTGGCACATCGATCGTATCGAGGTGCTCAATGAGATTCGCTTTGATACTTTTCGCCGAAATGAGCTTGAAGGGAAATTAAGCTATCGCGATGCGCGGGCGGCATGCGAGCGGAATGAGAGCCTAAACGTCTTGGCATCGCGCTCACGACAGCAACGAGCGACGCTCCATCTCAAAGACGTCGCCTATATAATCGACGCGCACTTTGTTATGACGTCCCATGCGGGTGAGGATGACACACCTGAGAAGCACTACAACATCGCGCTTAGACGCTTACGGAAGGGGCAGCACTTTAACAAACCTGTGCTAGGGTGCCGCGAGTTTCCCGCGGCAGTGCGTCTCATCGAGGATGGCGACCCACTCCCTCTGTCTCATTATGCTGAGGTTGGAGAGAGGGATCTCGGTTACATGCTTTACGACCTCGACTTTTCCGATTCGGAATCTCCAGAGCCGCAGTTTTTCCGTGCGGTCATGCGCCATGGCGTTATCGACGTCGCCTCTGCTAGAGGGGAGGTAGTGGCATGATTTTGCAAGAGCTTGCAAGCCTCTATGCTAGGTTGCTTGAAGATCCCGATGTAGTCGATATTGCCCCGGCGGGTTGGTCGCGCGAACGAGTTGCATGGGAAGTTGTTATCAATGACGCGGGAACGGTGCTTGGCGTAGTTCCTTTGAGTACAGGTGAGGGGAAGAAACTAAAACCCTACCGCGAGCTCACTGTGCCAGCTCATACCGGCCGTTCTGGTAAAAATCCTGCACCGTACTTCCTATGCGATAACGCGAAATACCTATTTGGTATGGATGAGAAGGCCGGAGAGCGTCGTTTTTCCGATGCGCACGCGTTGCATGAAGAGGTGCTTGCCGAATGCGATGCCCCCGCTGCAAAGGCAGTTCTGGCTTTCTTCAGGAGGGGTAGTCAGGCTGATTGTCTCGACGAGGCGGATCGCACAGCGTTGGCAGAGGGGAGGAACATTGTCTTCCGCCATCAAGAGAGCGGAAGGCTTGTTCATGAGTTGAGCTCCGTTCGTGACGCATGGGATGCATATCGAACTCGCGAGCAAGAGGGCATTGTGGAAGGTCAATGCGCCGTAACTGGTAAGAACGGTCCTCTGGCGCGTCTCTTCCCACAAGTGACGGGAGTTCCTGGGGCTCAGTCCTCCGGCGCATCGCTCGTATCCTTTAATTTCCCGGCGTCGGAGTCCTATGGTAAATCGCAGGCGTATAACGCTTCAATTTCGGAGGACACGGCGTTCGCTGCAGGCTCTGCACTCAAGTATCTTATGGCTGACCCCGGTCATTGCATCAGGATGGGTGGCAATATCGTCGTCTTTTGGGCAGACCGCAAAGCCGTCAACGAGGACCGTCTGATGTTTTCGATGCTCGGTGGGGTCCCGGCTGCGGAGGATGGGGCAACACTGCAGCACTTAGGCGAGACGTTTTCCCGGATGCGAGGCGGTCTTCCTATAGAAAACGAGTTCGACCTGGATGTGGGGTACTGCGTGCTTGGCATTTCGCCCAATGCGGCACGCCTCTCGGTTCGCTTTTTTGAACGAAGCACGCTTGGTGCTTTGGCGAAGAACTTCGCTTGGTACCTTCGTGATATCGATATGGTGGGATTGCGCACTTCGGCGATTGGGCTGTTGCTTTTGCAGACTGCTGCGCAAGGTAAAAGAGAGAACTTGCCATCGACTTTGGTGAATTCGTCCTACACGGCGATGCTCACGGGGGCAGCTTTCCCTATGGCACTTCATCAACTCGTGTTGTCGCGTATGAGGGCGGATCACGGTCAAAACAACTCATGGGATATGTCTCAGCGTGCAGCGTTGCTTAAGGCGTGCTTGGTGCGTCGTCAGCGTTTGCAAGGAGAAAAAGTCACAGAGGAGGAACGAATCGACATGGCTTTGAATCAAGAAAACGCGAATCCCGCCTACCTGTGGGGAAGGCTCTTCGCTGTCATGGAACGTGCTCAGCAGGCAGCGGTGGGGGATACGAACGCTACAATCGTCGACCGTTACGTTGGGGCTGCCTGCACGACTCCTCAGCGCGTGTTCGGATTACTTTATCGTGGTTGCCGCATTCACATGGGGACGGTTCGCAAAAAAAAGCCCGGTCTCGCTATCAAGCTCGAAAAGGAAATCGACGAGATCATGGAGGCGCTTCCCGGCGACGGCACACTCCCCCGAGTGCTGGATTCAGATGGGCAGGCTGCGTTCTTCATCGCGTATCACCAGGAGCGTGAGAGCCTTTGGCCTTCGAAGGGCGCCAAGCGGGACAACCCTGCAATTACGAGCGATGACGGACAATATGACAGTGACAAGGACAAGGAGTAGACATCATGGCTGAGACGATTAAGCACCGCTATGACTTCGTATTTTTCTGCGACGTGAGAAACGGTAACCCCAACGGTGACCCCGATGCGGGCAACATGCCGCGCGTTGATCCTGAGACGGGCAAAGGAATCATCTCCGATGTTTGCATCAAGCGAAAGATTCGCAACTACGTGGACCTGGTGAAGGGTATGGATATCGATGCCCCGGATGTCGAAGAGGGTGATCTCGGATTCAAGATTTACGTACAAGAGGGTGCTGTCCTTAACAAGCGAAATGAGAAGGCGTACGTACATTACGGACTTAAGCCGGAAAGGACGAAGCTTCCCAAAAAAGTGGAGGATCAGCGTCGTGTGACGAAGTTCATGTGCGACAACTTCTTCGATATCCGCACGTTCGGTGCGGTAATGACTACGGGAATAAACTGCGGCCAAGTGCGCGGGCCCGTTCAGTTGTGCTTCGGTGAGTCCGTTGACCCTGTTATGCCGCTCGAGATGAGCATCACGCGTATGGCGGCGACTGAAGAAAACGAAGGGAAAGACAACAAGACAATGGGGCGTAAGCAATACATCCCCTATGGTCTCTATCGTATCGAAGGCTTCATTTCTGCGGCGCTCGCCGAGCAGACTGGCTTCTCTGAAGACGACCTTCATCTTTTGTGCGAAGCTCTCATGAATATGTTTGAGAGCGACCGCAGCGCTTCGCGTGGCCTAATGACCTCGCGCAAGCTCTTTCTGTTCAAGCATGAAAGCAAGCTGGGCAACGCGCCGGCGGAGCGCCTGTTCGATTTGGTTAAGGTGGAGCGTATTATTCCTGATGAACAAGAAGCGCGTGCTTTTAGCGACTATCGCATCGATTTCGACGCAGAGGACCTGCCCGCAGGCGTTATGGCGGAGGAGTTCGACTATATAGCACCTTCGGCTTAAGGGCACTTATGTATGGGGACGATGACCTGTTGGCGCTGTCTGGTCTTCAGCACATCGCATATTGCGAGCGACAGTGGGCGCTCATCCATATCGAGCAGGTATGGTTAGAAAGCGCGGATACCGTACGCGGTGCGCATTTCCATGAGCGTGTCGACACCGAAGGCTATGTTACAAGGAAGGGTGTTCGCGCGGAGCGATCGCTTCGTCTGGTAAGCAGGCGTTTGGGAATCTTTGGCGTGGCGGATATCGTTGAGTTCGGCGACGGGGGTATCGTGCCGGTCGAATACAAGGTGGGAAAGCCGAAAGTTGAGGATTGGGATCGTATTCAGGTAGCTGCGCAGGCTCTGTGTCTTGAGGAGATGGAGGGTGCCCATATCCCAATGGGTGCCCTCTTTTACGGTGAGACGCGGCGTCGCGAGCACTTCGAAATAACGGCTGATCTGAGGAAAAGAGTTGGAGAGCTGGCAAACCGCATGCACGATCTTTTCCGTGCCACCAACCTACCCCCGGCAATCGCAAACGGAAAATGTAGAAAATGCTCACTTCTCGATATCTGTCTTCCCGAGTTGAGAGGGCGAGACGTTGAGTCATATTGGAACGAGGTTTATGGCGATGCGGGGGAACACTGATGAGGAGACTTCTGAATACGCTATACGTAACCAACCCCGATGCGATGGTGAGGAAACGCCACGACGCAATTTGTGTAACTGTGCCAGGGCAAAAAGAGATGAGTGTCCCGTTTCACATTTTGGATGGGGTGGTTCTATTCGGGCATGTGGGCGCCAGCTCGGCGTTTATTGCATCCTGTGCTGAGCGGGGATTGAGTGTTGTGCTTCTGGACGAGCAGGGAAGATTTCGCGCTCGGGTTGAGGGTGCGGTAAGTGGCAGTGTTTTACTTCGTAGAGAGCAGTATCGGCGCGCTCTGAGCGAAGACGAGAGTCTGCTTCTGGCTAGACGCTTCGTGATGGCAAAGGTACACAATGCTCGCATCGTGCTGTTGCATAGCGCGCGCGATCATCAAGAACATGCCGCAGAACTTCGACAAGCTGCTGAGACGCTTCAGATGAGCAAGGCGTCTGCATTGCATGCTGCGACTCTTGATGAGCTTCGTGGAATAGAAGGGGATGCAGCTCACACCTATTTCGGCAATTTCCATCTGCTATTGCGTTCATTAGGGAATGGGGTGCAATTCAAGGGAAGAAGTCGACGTCCGCCGCAAGATCCCGTGAATGCATGCCTCTCACTCTTCTACACTTTGCTGGCGCGCGATGTCGCTACCGCCTGTGAGTCCGTCGGCCTTGATCCTCAGATGGGTTATCTGCATGCTTGTAGGCCGGGGAGGGCGAGTTTGGCACTTGACCTTATGGAGGAGTTCCGCGCCCCGTATGTTGATCGCTTCGTATTGTCTCTATTCAATCGTGGGCAACTTCAAATGCGTGATTTCAATACGGATGTTGCTGGGGGTGTGTTCTTCCGTGATAACGCCATGAAAGACGCGTTGCGGTTATGGCAGGAAAAGAAACAAGAAAAGGTCACCCACCCATTTCTTGGCGAGCGGATCCCATATGGTTTGCTCCCATTCCTTCAGGCCCAACTGCTGGCGCGGCACCTCAGGGGAGATCTCGATGGTTATCCGGCGTGCCTTTGGAGGTGATTGATGTGTACGTGCTGATAACGTATGACGTTTCTGGTGACGGGCAAGAGGCGGCACGACGCCTTCGTCGTGTCGCGAAACTGTGCATGGAGTATGGGCAACGAGTTCAGTTTTCTGTGTTTGAGTGTCTATTGGATCCGGCTCAATATGAGGAGCTCAAGAGCAAGCTTGCAGAGGAGATTGATTTCAGTTGCGACAGCCTAAGGTTATACAACTTGGGCAAAAACTGGTCCCAGCGTGTTGAGCATCTTGGTTCGAAGAGGCCGTACAACCCGGAGGGATTTTTATGCATCTGACGTGATTTGATGCTGCGCGAACCTTAAGCGATCAAGCTCGACTCGACTGGTTCGCGCATAACGGTCCTCATGGGTGGGTTTATAACCTCACTATTTGACATAAGAAAAGCGTGCCATTCGATAAGGCACCTTGATAAGTGCATACATGAAGCGGGATTATGCCTAACAGATGTATAATTTGACCGTCGCGCCCCTCGCGGGCGCGTGGATTGAAACGTCCTCGGCGAGAGCACGCAGACCCAGTCGAACAAGTCGCGCCCCTCGCGGGCGCGTGGATTGAAACGTCACCTTCGTCGGCTACCCGTCGTCGGGCGGCAGGTCGCGCCCCTCGCGGGCGCGTGGATTGAAACTTTGCCAGTGCGAGAAAGGAAGTGCGGGATAGAGTCGCGCCCCTCGCGGGCGCGTGGATTGAAACCCGAGGGCCTTGTAACGCGGCGCGTCCGGGCACTCGTCGCGCCCCTCGCGGGCGCGTGGATTGAAACAGGGAGCTGGAAAAGCGCCTCATGCCCGAGGGCATGTCGCGCCCCTCGCGGGCGCGTGGATTGAAACATCAAG
>CASDZW010000030.1 GCA_949285915.1 uncultured Collinsella sp. | reverse complement strand
ATCGGTGGAAGTGCGTTTGCGCGGGCGGCGGGTTTCCGTTAGCGCGGGCGGCGCGATGCGTTTGCGCGAATGGTTGGTTTTACATTAGCGGTATCACCTGGCGCGCGAGGAGAACTCCTCGCGCTCCTCGTCGGTCAGCCTAGGCACTGGCGGCGCCCCCCTCCAGCAGCTCGAAGGCCCGATCGTACCCCGCGAGGTCGACCGGCTCGTCGTACTCGACGGACGCGTCTCCCGCGGCCGCCCTGGCGGCGGCGAGCTCCAGGGTGGCCGAGTCCACGCCGCCGGTGGCCCCCAGCGAGCGCAGCGCGCCCTCCACGGTCGCCGCCCAGCCCCGCCTGGCGCTCACGTCGCGCAGGGCCCTGAGGTCCGCGCCGAGGTCGGCGGGCGCCTCCGAGTCGAGGAACGACACGAGCTCCTCGGGCAGCGACCCGCGCACGACGCTGTCGCGCCAGCCGCCCGGGCGGATCGCGAGCAGCCTCAGCTGCAGCGTGGGGTCGGCGGAGTCCGTCGGCGCGTCGCCCCACTCGCGCGGGTACTCGGCGACGACCTCGCCCCCGGCGCCGACGACCGTGACGTCGAAGGCCCCCATCGCGACGGCGACCTCGCGGGAGGCGTTGGCGGGGCCCGCCGAGTAGCGGTGCTCGCCGCCGGCCTTGAAGGAGCCCTGCTTGTCGCACTTCCGAGTGATCCACGTCACGCACGCGAACGGCGCCGCCGGCAGCGGCGAGAGCGCCGCGCGGTCCGCCTCGAAGAGCTCCGACTCGGGGATGCCCCTGCGGTAGTGAGGCTTGCCGTCCGAAAGCCCCAGGCACGCGTCGAGCAGCCGCCCGTTGTAGGCCTTCACGTCCCAGACCTGCGGGACCGGGACGAACAGGTTGCGCCTGAGCGCGCCGACCTTGTTCTCCACGGACCCCTTCTCGTTTCCCGAGTAGGGGTTGGTGAAGCTGTAGTCGAGCCCGTAGTGCGCGGCGAACCGGCGGAAGATCGCCGAGGTCCTGATCCCGGTGCCGACCCTGCGTCCGACCTCGGTGGCGTTGTCGAACACGGCGCGCAGCGGCACGCCCCCGAGGAACTCGAAGACGTCGCGGAGCCCCTGGCAGACGCACTCCGCGGTCTCGCCCCAGAAGACCTGCGCGAGCCCCACGTTGGAGTGCGGGAACGTGACCACGAGGAAGTGGCCCCGCGTGACGACGCCGCGCACGCGGAAGTCGGCCTGCCCGAAGTCGACCTGGCACTCGCCCGGCAGCCAGTCGAGCAGGAGGAACCCCTGCGACTCGCGGGCGTCGAGCTCCGCGGCGAGCTCCCCGCGCCTGCGCCTCACGTACCTCTGGACGGTGGTGTAGGAGCCCTCGAAGCCCTTCTCCCCGACGAGGCGGCGTAGACCCGCTTGGCGGTGTGGCGCTGCTTGAACCAGCAGCGCCTGTCCTCGAGCAGCCACGAGTCGATCAGCCCCGCGAAGGGCTCGAGCAGCGGCGACTCGGGCGCCCTCCCGACCGCCGGCGGCCTCTCGGAGAGGTCGGGCTCCCTCAGGTACTTCCTCACCGTGGGCTCGGAGACCCCGGTGTCCCGGGCTATCGAGGCGACCGTCGCCCCGTTCCTGCCCAGCTTTCTGATATCGTCGATCTTGTCCACGCCGATCATTTCCTCTCTGGCCCCCAATCGTCGTAACCGAAGCAACGACAACGGTAGGCCGAACGGGATGGTCGGCGTGCCTGCGCTCAGACCCGAAACTTTTCCGCGCTCATTCCCGAAAAACCACCGCGCTCAGACCCGCAATACGGAGGCTATCAAACACAAATGGGGCAAATTCAGTTTCAGTTTCGCGTTCTCGTTCGCGGGCTCCCGCCCGTCCTTCTCGCCCCCGGCGGGCTCGCCGCCCATATCCGCCAGGGCGCCGCCCACAGGGTGCTGCGCTTGCGGCACATTTCCAACCTGCGCTTTCCCCGATGATGGACAGGGCAATCCCAGCAAAGATAGCCACTCCCCCTCCCCCGCATTTTGCCAATAGGCCGGGCTGAAATGCTATTGGGACGGTGCCGTTTTCTGCGGCCCGGTGGGCCGGCGGCGCGGTCCCCGTATGCCGGGCGCCTGCCCCGCAGGATTTCGCCGGAGGTCCTAACTTCTGGATAAGCTCGCGCGGCTCGCGGGCTCAAACTGCTCATTCTCAGGGGCACGGCGCTGCCCGGAAGCCGGCGCCCACTCGGACCAGCCCATATTGCACATCAACAGCGGCGGCTGGGAGAGCCTCGTTCCGACGCGAGCCCCACCGCCGTCGCGCACTCAGCACGGGGCTGCGCACCCGGCAAGAGCGCGGCATGGCTGCACTTTCCATGGGCGGAAGCCAGCGCCCGGCGCCCCGCCGCCATGCCAGCGCTCGGGTTTCTGCTCCGGTCTACTCCGGCCTTTCAGGTTCGCCGATCCATACCACCCATGCATCGATTGTAGGGATATTCCCTACAACTGCGACACTGCTGCCTTGAGAGGACAACGGGGCGCAGGCTCGATCGAATAGCCGTACATGGAGCATGCGCCGGTGGGCATGGCGGACATTTTGATGGACACGTGTCCACCAAGCGCGTTTTCGTCCACCTGCGGCCCTGGATGTCCGCCTTCTAGGGTTTCGATGTTCACTGCGATGCTGCTCTAAAAATGAAAGTCCTGCGCGCGCATAAAATCGAAGCCTGATATGCAGCAAATGCCCAAGCCCTTGCATACGTTCGGAATCTTAACTTTGTTCAGACTATTGGATGTCACCTCATACGTTACAAGCGTCAAATCAGAGTTCAACGCCTCTGCGCATAGCCACGCGTCGGCACGTGACTCGGCCTTGAACTCGCGAAGGGCAAGGGGAGCGTAGCCCTGCCTGTCGACCCAGTTGCATACCTCGAGGTATCTTTCGAGCGTTCCCTCAGTCGCGGGCATTACCCGCACCCCTTTGAGACACTCAATCCATGCTACAAGAGGATCTTTCCGACGTTCTAACTCATCGAGAACAGTCTGATGCAGAATCGCCGTGCCCGACACGAGTAGGTCTCCGAGCTTGCTCCAAAACCCCTCGAAGATATCTCGGGGAATATGGTTTTCGCTCGTAATGAAGATGTTCGAGTCAAGGAGGTAGCGTTCCAAAATCACGCCACCTCTTCGAAGTACCGCTTGAAGCTTGGCGCACTCATTCCAGTGAGGTCATAGGCGTCCCTATAGCTCAAATAATCAGAATGGACAGCTGTACGAACGGCATCGGAGAAGACAGCTCCCAGCTTGTACTGCTTGTTGTAGAAATAATTACCGCCACCCTTGCCAGGCTTTACCTCTGCAGGCCTCTCGTTTATATAGCGACGACACAGAATATGATAAGCCTCGTCTTCTATAAGCCCAACATCTTTCACCTTACGAGCGACCACTAAAAAGTTGACCTTACAGGCACGGGCGATGGCTTGGACTTTGCTGTACTGGCCGGAAGTGCATTCTTCCCAGAGTGCCATCAAGATGCGCATCGGGACAAGAAAATCTGCCGCAACGGAATTGCAGAAGCGCTCCATAGCAATATCGCTATCCCCATCATCGGGAGTGTTACTCACACCTGTCTGGGAGAAAGCGAGATGGCAGAGCTCGTGGACAAGTGTGAAGAGCTGCGCGCTCTTCACATCACGTCCATTTACAAAGACGATCGGGGCGATGCCGTCGGCAAGAACAAAGCCGCGAAATTCAGTTACATCGAGCGTACGATGCGTGTTGTCGTTCACGACGCCATTGATGGCCACGGAAACGCCCATCGTCTCGATGCTGTCTTTAAGCGCCTTAAGGGCATCCGCGACGCTCTTGCAAGAAGATGCCCAATCATCTTCGAGTTTGAGGAGCGCATGCAGGTCTTTGACTATTTGATTTTTGGTTTCATCGGATAACGGGGCATCCTTGTAAGAACCCACAAAATCGATGGGGGCAAATCCTTCGTGAAGAAAAAAGCTCTTCAACCAGCTCTGCCTTCTGAGCATCGCATCAATCGTGTCAAATAGCTCAGGGCTTGGATTGTGCGTCGGAGCATTGTCAACAGTACGAAAGTCAGCGATTTGAAGCGCATAGTCTGGAATGTCTTCAGCGAAAAGCTCACTTACGCTCACATGCGTTTTGCTAGCGAAGTCACGTAGTTGGTTGACGGTCGGCTTCCAAGAGCCATCAAGCCAACATGGATACTTTGGGAAAGCTTTGAGGATTTGTTCGACGCTGAGGCCGCTTCGGCGCACTGCCCATTCAAGTATTACAGGGTTCAATTTTGCCATTGTGCGACCTCCCTTCGAGCTTTTACTTCCCTTAACCATTGTACGGCTGATTCTAGATTAGACGAAGCACTTGCGCACAGGCTACTCCTGCTTGTCGTAGACCCACCAACTTTTCCCTAAAGGGACAGATACATGCAGCCAAATGCTAGCGTTTCTGCAGCGAATAGAGGTGAGAACATCAGCGTCAGACGCAAATCCCTAAACTCAGCACGAGCCCTTTCGAGACTCTCTCCAAGCAGCCTCTTCTCTGCTTCATACTCCATTAGGATTACCCGTTCGGCAATTGTGCGGGAATTAACCAGCCATATAAGATACAGAATAGCGATTACCGCAAACACAGCTATGAAATACTGACCCCTAAAGCCATCTAGCGGAAAAGGTGCATGGATCAAACTGACAATAATAAACGGCATAATTACGATAGTGAGCAGGACGCTAAGAACCGACACCGCTGCAATCGGAGCGAAAACCTCCTCCAATCGAAAATGAGGCTTGATTTTCGCGTATAGCTGCATCCCCATTGCCATAAAAGCAAAAACGAAAGTAAGCGCAAGGATCGCCGCCATATTTGCAGAAAACCCCTGCCCAGTTCTCACTGCGTACAAGATATCCAAAATCGCGAATACAGCTAGCACGAAAGATAAGTAATGCCAGTCCGTTTGAAAAGCCATGCTGAATCGAACGGTACCCGCATACGCGATTAGCATAATCGCTGCAACATTTATCCCAAGCCATGGAACACGTCCACCCGGATCTGGCAAAAGGACACACGCAAGAAGCAGAGCCGTCAGCACCAGTAAAAGTGAGAAGACTGCATTCCGGGCAAAACGCCTCCGCTGAGGAGAATCGCCCGCCTCGCCCCGCGCCTCCTTTTGTCTATCAATCCGCTGTGGAGAGGCGGACAAATCAAAGGCGCTAACTCCTGAAAAGGCGAGGCACCTAAGAAGCAGCGCATTCATGCGGTAACAATAACAACTATCTGAAATGAGAGGCTCGTTACCTTCCAGCCCCCATTTTTCATCTTTCATCTTCTGTATTTCAGACAAATTTGCGGCAGTCTTGGCAACCGACCCTTCACTAATTCGCTCCAGTATCCATGACCCCGCAATGGAAACCAAAGGAGACGCCACCGCACCAATAACGGCACACATAACTTCAGATTGCCCCATTGTCATAGCTGAATCCATCCCTTCTATAACTCTCTACGATGCACCTACTGAAACCTTATGCATACGTTATCCAGAACAAACTGGATGTAGCCGCTCATTCGGACGAAGAGAATAATTGGATTCTCCCGATGGGGCAAATATAGGCTCGCGGCGTCCACCATAGCCGGATGCCACTTTGAGCCGTCACACTCTTGCACAGTCAAGTGTCTTCTCAAGCTCTCTATCCGTAGAAAAAATACGGCATTTGTTGACCTTGTAAACTGCCTACACTATTCTGTCTTCGAGAACCCTTTCAGCGCAGGCAAAGGAGAGGTACCATGCTTCGGAAGTTCTCGGTGTCCAACTTCAAGTGCTTCGACAAGCCCATCACCTTCAATCTGTCCGATCCTGCAAACTACACTTTCAACCAGCAGGCGATTCATGACGAGACCAAGGCAAAGGGCGTTATCTACGGCGCCAACGGGAGCGGAAAGTCCAATCTCGCGCTGGCAATCTTTGACATAGTTCTGCACCTCACGGACAAGGAGAAGTTGCTCGCCAGGTACGCTCCTTACCTCTGCCTTGCCTCGAAGAACGCCATGGCAGAGTTCGACTACGAATTCTGCTTCAACGGTGTGCCAGTCCGTTACCGCTACGGCAAGACGGACCCCCTCACACTGCTGTACGAATCTCTCAGCATCGGCGAAGAGGAGGTATTGACCTACGACTTCAGGACGCGTACGGGGTCCGTCTCACTCGCCGGCACCGAATCGCTCAGCCTGTCCTCCGAGCTGCCCTCGGAGACTGACAAAATTTCAAGGGTGAAATACGTCAAGAGCAACGCCATCTTGCAGGAGAGCACCGCGACCAAGGCCTTCATCTCGTTCACAAGCTTTGTGGATAACATGCTCATGTTCTATTCGCTCGACCAGCGCGGCTACCAGGGGCTCTCCGTTGGTGCAGACAGCTTCACGCAGGGCATCATCCGCGAGGGCAAGCTCGATGACTTCCAGCAGTTCCTCAAAGAGCGTGGCATCGTCTACGACCTCGTCTCCGTCGATGTCAACGGGATTCCCGAGCTCTATTGCCGGTTCGAGAAGAGCACCGTCCCCTTCATGGCGGTCGCCTCCACCGGAACTGTGTCGCTCGCACTGTACTACTACTGGTACCTCAAGATGGGCAAAGCCTCACTCGTCTTTATCGACGAGTTCGATGCCTTCTACCATTTCGAGCTCGCGCGGTCGATTATTGAGATGCTGCGCGATCTCGACGGGGTCCAGGTCTTTTTGACCACCCACAACACAGACCTTCTCTCTAATGACCTTCTCCGCCCGGATGTGTACTTCCTTATTAAGGACGGCTCCATCCGCTCGCTCGAGAAGCTCACCGAAAAAGAGCTCAGGGCCGCTCACAACCTCCAAAAGATGTTCAAGGCTGGATCGTTCGATGCCTAGCCCGGTGACGCTCTTCATCGTCGAGGGGGAGGCACGCGATCTGCGTTTTGCCCGTTGGATGCAAAAGCACTTCCTGAAGGCATCCAATGAACTGAAAGTCGTATGCCTCCCCGCTGAGCAGAACATCTACATGCTCTACCAGAAGCTCGCTGCCGATGACTTTGAAACCGATGTCGTCGAGGTGCTGCGAGAATCCGTCCCCTATGCCGCCGAGTGCTTGGAAGGCGTCCCAAGGGACGCCGTTGACCAAGTCTACCTCTTTTTCGATTACGACCCACAGCAGGATTATGTCTCGTGTGAAGATGCAGATGCCATGGTGGCGGAGCTTATCACGGCCTTCGACAACGAGAACGAAAGCGGGAAACTCTACATCAGTTACCCTATGGTCGAGGCGCTTTACGACTACCGTGCGGGACAGTGTCAGTCGCACTCAGGCTGCTTTGTCAACGCTAAAGACATCCCGTCGTACAAGCGGATATCTTCAGAAGGAAATGCAAACGCCGATAGACACCTGGAATTCGTACAGTGGAATGACCTGATCTCGACCTTTGCCTTGAGGTGCAAATGCCTGCTCGACATGGATACCTTATCGTTTGATTTGTATCGCGAGCACGTTACCGTTGCAACACTCTATCAGGAAGAGAGGCGGCTCCTGCGTGAGGAGGGAAAGGTTTTCGTCCTCTCCGCCTTTCCCGAGTTTCTCCTCGATTACTTTGGCCCCAAGTTCTTTAATACTAGGGCGCGCGCACGCAACCCGAAGTTCGATGAGTGTCCGCGAAGGAGCGCGACATAGTTTCTTCTGAACTCCTATACAACCGGCTCCTGAAACAGATCGGCGTGACTGCCCATTTGAACGAAGCGGATGATCGGATTCGTCCGATGAGGTAGCTAAAGAACCACTACGTCCGCCTTGCCCTCAGAAAGATGGAAGTCTATGCACCCGTTGTAGTTCCCGCCTGGGTTATCCAGCACGTGCGCCCCGTACATCTCGGGTAGCTCACCGCGCTCGGCCAGTTCGCGCATCGCAACCTCAAATTCATGCTTGATGAACGGATGTGCTCTCATGATGCGGCGGTAATCGGACAAAAGGGAGCGCTCGAACTTGATGGTATACATCAAAGGTTCGCAAGGAACGCAGCGGCATCATCGGCACTGTCAAACGAGACGGCGTCGTCCTCGATGAGCCCCAGCTCCTTCGCCTCGGCAAGCACCATCGCTCGGCGGGTCTCCTCGTTGGGCTCCTCTTGTGCGGGGACGAGCTCGAACGGAATACGGCGCTGGTTGACCAGCTGGCGAAGCGCGAGCGTAAGGTACGCGTTGAGGCCAAGCCCAATCGAGTCGAGAATGTCCGTAGCCTGCGCCCTCAGGCCCTCGTCGAACCGAACTGTCGTCGGCTTCATGACCGTCGAAGACATGGCATCCTCCTTCTTGCCGCCGCTCTTTTGAGCGGATTGTACTCTAAAGTTTCATAGTGCATTCATACAACTCCATTCTGACGCTAATTGAAGAGTCTATACCTGTTGTTTCGCGAAGGCAGGCTCGGGAGCTTCCAGCGTTTTTCAGGAGCGTTTTCGCCAAAACCACGTTTACCAGCTCTCCGAAGCCCCGGACAGCTGGGCAACGTGGTTTTGCGGAAACAACCCCCTCGCACAACCACGTTGCCCAGCGCTCGACGTAGAAGCTTCCGGTTTTAAAAGCCTCAGATTGCACGGACGGGGGCTGCTTCGCAGACGGAATTTCAGGTATTCAACAATCTATCCAACGTGTTCGAAGTAGAGCAGCTGCGATGCGCCTATTTCCCCAGGATTCGGGCCGGCAGCTGGCAGGTCTACTACGATTCTCGTATGCAGATTGTTGAATACTTGAAAAAACGGGCCGGGAACGCTTTGTCCCGGCCCGTTTGCATGTGCTGGTGCCCCCGATTGGATTCGAACCAACGACACCCGCTTTAGGAGAGCGGTGCTCTATCCCCTGAGCTACGGAGGCATGTGCAACGTTTGATTTTAGCAGAAGCAGGAAGCGGCGGTTCTGCCACGTCCCTTCTCCATGTCGGGCGCGGGCGACGGCCCGCACCCGGGCCTCCGGATGGGGCAAGTTCCGCACGAGCCGAAGGCGCCAGTGGCGCCTTCGCGCGAGCTCAGGACTGCCCGCCGCCCATCCGGAGGCCCCCGGGTGCGGGCGGCGACGAGCACCTACAGCGTCATATTGGAATCGGCGTCCACATCGAAGCCGGCGAAATCGCCCGCGTTGAACTTACGGCGCGCCACCTCGGCGATCATAGCGGCGTTGTCTGTGCAGGCGTTTTGCGGTGGCAACGTGACGCGCACGCCGCGACGTCCCAACTTCTCGGTCAGCAAGGCGCGCAGATGCGGGTTTGCGGCCACGCCGCCACCGAGGCAGTACTCGCGCGCCCCGGTCTCGCGCAGGGCATCCCACGCCTTCTTGAACTGCACGTCAAACACCGCCGCCTCAAACGACGCGGCAAGATCGGGCAGGTGGATGGTGCGCCCGGCAGCCGTCTCCTGCTCGATATAGGTCACCACCGCCGTCTTGAGGCCCGACAGCGAGAAGCGGTAATCATGGCTGTGCATCATGGCGCGCGGGAAATCAATAGCGTGCGGGTCACCGTCCTCCGCGAGGCGGGAGATGATCGGGCCGCCCGGATATCCCAGGCCAAGCGCCTTGGCGACCTTGTCAAAGGCCTCACCCACTGCGTCGTCGAGAGTCTCGCCGAGCACCTGGTAGTCGCCCCAGGCGCGCACGTGCACGAGCATGGTGTGCCCACCCGAGACGAGCGTGAAGATAAAGGGCGGCTCCAGATCGGGCTGGGCGAGCAGGTTGGCAAAAAGATGACCCTCCAGGTGGTTTACGGTAACAAGCGGCTTGCCGACGGCGTAGGCAAAGCCCTTGGCAAAGGCAACGCCCACCACGAGCGCGCCCACAAGGCCGGGCCCCTGCGTGACACCCACGCAAGCGAGCTCCTCAGGCGCAAGCGGACCCACAAGACCAAGTGTCTCTGCAGCTTCCTCGAGCGCCTCGTCCACCACACCAACAATGACCTCGACATGCTTGCGCGAGGCAATCTCGGGCACCACGCCACCAAAACGGGCGTGAAAATCAATCTGCGTCGACACCTTGTTGGCAATCAGGCGCCCATCGGCATCGATAATGGCAACGGCCGTCTCATCGCAGGAGCTCTCGATGGCGAGCACCGGCGCCAGCCGCGCGATCAGAGCGCGCTCCTCGTCGGTGCGACAGGGGCGCTCAAGCGGCCACGCGCGCCGCACCGCAGCCGTGGGCTCGGGCGAGGCGGCGTCAACGGGCAGGACGAGCGGCAGCGCCGCCGTCATAACCACGGCATCGGCACCGGGACCGTAGTAGTTGCGGCGCACGCCCGCCTCGGTAAAGCCGAGGGATTCGTAGAGGGCACGCGCGCCCTCGTTATCCCGCTCCACCTCAAGCGAGGCCGTGGTGCAGCCGAGCATCTGCGCATCATAGCTCACCTGAGCGAGCAGGCGGCGCGCAATGCCTGCACGGCGGCGCGCGGGATCAACCGCCACGTCGAGAATCTGCACGTCCTTGTCGACGATCATACCACCTGCAAGGCCAATGAGCTTGCCGTCGTCGTGGGCAACCCACCAGCTGCGCGGCACCGCAACCGCATCAGAAAGTTCGTCGAGAAACTGCGTGGCCGTCCAGGGCGTGTGCGCAGCGCCTGCAAAGCACGCCTCCTCAAGCGCTGCAGCGGGCTCCGCGTCCGCCGCCCCCATGGGACGGAACTGCAGATGGCGACCCGAGAGCTCCTCGGCAACACCCGTCTGCGCGGCGGCGGCGCTCTCGGCAAGGCCAAGGCGACGGCGTTCGTTTTCCTCCGCGTCCGAAAGGCGCGTGTAGATGGGAAGCACAAGGGCCGGGTCGCCATCGCCCAGCGCAGAAAGCCCGTCCGCGCCTGCACGGGCAGCGGCGGCAAGAGCGAGCCCCTCACCCGAGGGCCACCACAGTTCGCGGTCGAGTGCGCGCTCCATCAGCCCTGCCTCGGCAAACAACTTGCCGTAGCGCACAAGGCCGTCGCCCGTGAGGCGCAACTCGCTCGCATCCGGACGCGCCGCCCACTCCTCGACGGCAACCGCGGCCTTTACCACGCGCTCACGCTCAAAAAGGCGATGCGCGCCCGCCCCATCAAGACGGTACAGCGCCGGGTATACCTCGCCGCGCATGGCGTCTGCCGCCACCGCGATGAGGCCGCGCTCGCCCGCTCGCCACGCGCGCCACGCGTAAGAATCCAGCGTGGAGACGCCAAAGAGCGCCACGTTGGCACCGCGCGCGAGGCCCTTTGCGGTGGAGATACCAATGCGCACGCCGGTAAACGAACCCGGCCCGCGGCCCACGAGCACGGCGTCGAGCTCGCCTGCGGACAGCCCCGTCTCGGCGAGCGCCTGATCGAGCGTTCCGATAAGCTCGACGTTCGCATGGCGCCGGCACAGATGGTCACCTGTCGCCAACACGCGAACGTCCGCGCGCTCGCCTGCCCCCGGCGTCAGCTCCGTCACCGCAACGGCAAGCATGTCCGTCGAAGTATCGATTGCCGCCACGCGAACTCGTTCGCTCATTGCCATGCTTTCAACTCTTCCTATCGTCAATAGGTACATAGCGCGCACCGCGCAAGGCCGATGCGCGACGCGCCAGGGCTACTCCCCCGCAACCGACGCGCAGACCGCCGCATCAATCGCCGCGGCGAGCTCCTCGGCACGCTCCCCGTGAGGGGAGAGCTCCACACGCCGCGCATCGGGCTTATCCGCCACGCGTGAGATCACCACACCCAGGTACTCGTCGGTCAGCTCGTCTTGGAACTGCTCGCCCCATTCGAGAAGACACGCCCCCTCGTAGCCGAGCACATCGTAGATGCCCGTGTCCTCGAGCTCAAAGGCATGCTGCAAGCGGTAGAGGTCAAAATGGAACAGCGGGATGCGCCCGCCGTCGTGCACCGCCATAAGGGCAAAGGTGGGGCTCGTCACCGGATGCCCGTCGCCAAGGCCGCGCGCCACGCCCTTGGTGAGGTGCGTCTTGCCCACGCCGAGGCCGCCGGTGAGCACGAGCACGTCGCCCTCCTCTAGGCAAGGGGCGATAAGCTCGCCCAGCCGCTCGGTGTCCTTTGCGGAGGAGGTGCCATACACGCCTTTGGACGCACGCGTGAGGGCCATGTCACTCACCTGCCGCAGGCAGATGGTCGGTTGACACAGGCCGCTGAGCCTCCAGGGACTCCGCCGCGTCTGGCGTGGCCGCGGGGGCGGTTCCTTGCGGATGCCGGGTGAGGTAGTCACCGAGCATGCGGAAGTCCGCCTCAAGCAGCTCCTGCCACTTGGGGTTGCGCAGCGCCGCTGCCGGATGGAACGTGGGCATGACCACAAAGTGGCCCATCTGGTGGAAGCGGCCGCGCAGGCGCGTGATGCCAATCTCGGTCTTGAGGACAAAGTGCGTTGCCGGATTGCCGAGGGTCACGATGATATCGGGCCAGATGCTTCTGATCTGCTCGCGCAGAAACGGCGAGCAAGCGAGCACCTCGTCGGGCTTGGGGTCGCGGTTTCCCGGCGGGCGGCACTTGAGAACGTTGGCGATGTAGATATCCTCGCGGCGAAGGCCTGCGAGCGCGAGGATGCCGTTCAGGTTCTCGCCCGCGCGGCCCACAAACGGCTCGCCCTGCAAGTCCTCGTTGCGGCCGGGCGCCTCGCCCACAAACATAACGCGTGCATGCGGGTTGCCTACACCAAAAACGATGTTGGTGCGCGTCTGCGCAAGCTCGCACAGGCGGCAGTCCCCAAGCACCGAGCGAATCTCCTCAAGCGAGACCTCGCGCGGACCCTGGTGTTCGTGACCTGGAATATGCATGACTCCCATGCGGGCTCCCCTACAGATAAACCTTCTCGAGGCGCATGCCAAAGTTGCAAGCGACCTCGTAGTTGATCGTGCCGCGCAGGGCGGCCATCTCGTCCATGGTGATCTCGGCGCCGCCGTCGCGGCCGACGATGGTCATGATGTCACCGTATTCCGCCTCGGGAACCGGATGGCCCGGCGTGGACTGGATGGCGACCATGCACTGGTCCATGCAGATGTTGCCCACCTGGCGCACACGCTGGCCGCGATAGAGCACCTCCATGCGGTTTGAGAGCACGCGCGCAAGGCCGTCGGCGTAGCCTATGGGCAGCGTGCAGATCTGGACGGTCGTGCGCGGCACGCGGTAGGTGAAGCCGTAGCCCACGCCCTCGCCCATCGCCGGCTGGGTGGTGCGCGTTACGCGCGCCCGTACGCTCATGACCGGCTCGAGCTCGATCTTGCCGCGCGCGCTCTCGCACGGCATAAGGCCGTAGAGACCAATACCCACGCGCACCATATCGTAGTGGCTCGCCGGATCAAAGATTGTGGCCGGGGTGTTGTCGCAATGCACCGTTCCGCAGTCGAGGCCCGCGTCGCGCATTGCGCGCACCGCCTCGTCAAACCGCTTGCGCTGCAGCTGGTAATCCCATCCGTCCGGATCGTCAGCGGTGGCAAAGTGGGTAAAGACGCCGTCGCAGGCAAGGCCGCGGTGAAAATCGATACCGCGACGGAACTCGACCGCCTCGGTGCAGGGCACGCCAATGCGGTTCATGCCCGTCTCCACGGCAAGGTGATACCGACCGACCGTGCCCGCCTGGACCGCGCACTCGCCGTACGCGAGCGCGAACTCGACAGTGTAGACCGTCGGCATGATGTTGTGCTTAAGAAGCGTGGGAATCGCACCGAGCGGGGGCTCAGCCAAGACGAGGATCGGCAAGGTGATGCCCGCCTCGCGCAATTTCACGCCCTCCAGAACCGTCGCGACCGCAAACATGTCAGCACCGGCTTGCTGCATGATTTGGCAGCATTCCGCAGCGCCGTGGCCATAGGCGTCCGCCTTAACCACGCAACACATGCGCTCGCGCCCTCGCAACAGGCGCTTGAAAGCGCGGACGTTCTTGCGAAGCGCCCCGCGGTCGATCTCCACCCAAGCCCAGCGCGTCTGGGGCTCCTTGCTCTGCGGCATGGCTGTCTTACGCCTCCTTCACGGCGGCGCCCTGCGCGCCCTCACCGTCGGGGTCGCCTAGGACCTCGTCGGTCATGAGGCGCATAGCGTCTCCGATAAGATCGATCAGATCGGTCGCAATGACGCTCTTCTCGCCCCAGCGCTCCGCGGCGGCAAAACCCGTGTAGGAGTGGAGGGCGACGGCGTAGGCGCACAGGAGCTCCCATGCGTCGACCGTGTCGTGGTTAAGCGCCGCGCTGCCGGCGATGATGCCCGCGAGAACGTCGCCGGACCCAGCCGTGGCAAGCGATGCCGGGCCCGATAGCGGCAGCAGAACCTTCTCGACCCCCACCACGGCAGTCGTAGGACCCTTGGCAATGATGACGAGATTGTCCGACCCCGCCGCCCAAACGATGCGCTGCGCGGCGTCGATGGCGTGGGCAAGGTCGGCCACGCTGCTCTCGTCCACCAGGCGCGCGAGCTCGCCGTAGTGGGGCGTGAGGATGAGCGGGGCCTCACGACGGTAGAGCTCCGGCGTGGAGTCGATGCCGTCGATGGCAACACTTGCCAGGCAGTTGAGCGCATCAGCGTCGAGCACGAGCGGCTTGTCGAGGGCAAGAAGGCTCGTGACCACACCCATGCAGCCCGCAGCCGTGGTCATACCCGGCCCGCAGAGGATGCAATCGTAGCGCGCGGCAAGCTCCGCCACCTGCATGGGCGCGGCGGCACCAAAGGCGCCGCGCGAGTCCGCGGGCATGCCAAAGACCGGGACGGAGGGTAGCGCAAGGCGGATGAGGTTCGCACACGGCTCGGGAGCCGCGACGGCAACATAGCCTGCCCCCGCACGTGCCGCGGCCTTGGCAGCCATGATCGCCGCGCCAGGGTAGGTGGCAGAGCCGGCAACCACCAGGACCGAGCCGCGCGAGTACTTGTTCGCGCCCGACGGAAGCGGCCCCATGTAGTCGATAAGGTCGGACGCCTCCACCGTTTCCGCGGCATGCTCAACGTCGTTGATAACCTCGTCGAGCTTGTCGTACAGCTCGCCGCAGATGAGCTCACCGGCGTACTCGGGACCGTCGGCACTAAAGAGCCCGAGCTTGGGCGCAAGCATGGTGGCAGTAACGTCGGCGCGGACGGCCACGTCGGAAACCTCGCCCGTCTGCGCATTAAGGCCCGAAGGAACGTCGACCGCTACAACAGTTGCCGCGGCGTCGTTCAAGGCGTCGATCCAGATATTGAACGGCGGACGGAGCTTGCCGGAAAAGCCGGTGCCCAGGATAGCATCGAGCACAACATCCGCTTTGGCGATCAGCGCCGAGAGCTCGTCGCGCGAGGGACCTACAAAGACGGTGACATCGCGCCCAGCGGTGCGACGCGCCACATGGCGCGCGAGCGTAGAGGGAACCTCGTCCGGCTCGACCGGGGACACGACCGTGACCTTGATCCCTTTCTGGGAGAGAATATCCGCCGCGACCCAACCGTCGCCACCATTGTTACCAAAGCCGGCGAGGACCAGAACGGTTTTAGGCGAGAGGCGCTCTACCTGTGCTGCGGCAAACTCACCTGCGAGCTCCATGAGCTCAGCCTTGGACGTGCCCTCTTTCTCGATAATATCTTCGAGGTTGCGAACTTCCTCACAGCTGAGAATCGGCCTCATCGGCATCCTCCTGCGTCTCGAGCGTTACCTGACCGGCAACGGCACTCAATTCCTGCTCCTGGACGCGCTCAAGCTCGTCAAGCACAGAGCGTGCCTCCTTGAACGACCGTGCGATTTGCGCGCGCTCGTCCTCCCCCTTCTTTTTTGGGGCCGGACGAACGTCTTCGGTGATAGCCATAGCATTTGCAACAGCAAGCCCGGCGGTGTGCGAAAGCGAAAGGGCAACTTCAATGATGCCGAGCTCACGCGCCACTTCATCGGCACGCCCGGTCAGAAGGGCGATGGGTCGACCCTGCGCATCGCGCGTAACGGATACGTCCTTGAACCCAATGCCATCGGAAAACCCAGTGCCGAGCGCCTTGAGAACGGCCTCGCGAGCGGCAAAACGCGCCGCATAGTGGATTGCTGGACGAGCGGAAGCGTCGCAATACGCGCGCTCTTCTTCCGTGAACACACGGCAGGCAAAAGAAGGAGTTTTGGCGAGAATGGCCTCCATGCGACCGATCTCTACGATGTCGACGCCAATTCCTGCCTGCGCCATAACGCACACCTCCTTTGGCCCTTGGTGCAATCAACCTAAACATCAACAGTTTAGCCAGTGAGCCCCCTGTTGTGGGTGATATCGAAGGGAATTCAAAGGGATTAGATGCCTCGGTATGCAAAAAGGGACCTTCCGAAGAAGGTCCCTTTGCAGTTCGTTCGGACGGCCCGGTGCCGTCCACCGGTCAGCGGCGCCCTACCCTCCCACGGGCTCACCCCGCAGTACTCTCGGCGCGAGGGGTCTTAGCTTCCG
>CASDZW010000029.1 GCA_949285915.1 uncultured Collinsella sp. | reverse complement strand
CCCTCAAGCAGATTGAGGAAGCGGTCGGTCGCGTCGACATAGACGAGGTTGGCGTCCATCTGGTTCTTGAAAACGTCGATGACCTGCTCGGACTCGCCCTTGCGCATGAGGCCGTGGTTCACGTGCACGCAGATGAGCTGCTTGCCCACAGCGCGGATGAGAAGCGCCGCGACGACGCTCGAATCGACGCCGCCCGAAAGCGCGAGCAACACCTTCTTGTCGCCAATCTGCGCACGGCAGGCCTCGACCTGCTCGGCGATAAACGCCTGCGCAAGCTCGGGGGTGGTGATGCGGACCATGTCGTCGGGACGCTTGTTGGGGTCCATGGCTCCTCCTAGGCAAGGGGGGTTTATCTGACAGGTTCAGTATATCAGCCATACATGCAAAAAATGCCCGCCGCACCTGCGACGGGCATCGCTGTGAGGGGTGCCGAGGGGCGGGCGGCGCGTCATGCCGAGCAGTCCGCTCGAATCCCTCAGCCTTTCTGCTTCTCCGCCACCTTGATGGCAGGCGTCGACGCCAGGCCAAGCAGCACCACCGCGGCACCTACCGCATAGGCGATGCGCGTCGACTCGAAGCGCGCCTGCGCCTGGATGCGCACGAGCTCGCTCCGCTCGGCATCGGTCATGGGGATGTCTGCTATCTGACGCTCGAAGTCTGCATCGCTACCCAGGTTGATGTTCACGGTAGAGAGGCGCTCCGCAACGGAAGGCGAGATAGCCGGATCCGCGGTGGCACGAACGCGCACCGAGCTCGTGATACCAAAGAGGAGCACCGCCCCGAGCAGCGCCACGCCGATAGCTTGACCCACGTTGCGCATCGTGCTCTGGATGCCGCCGGACTGCGCCGCGTCGCGCTCAGGCAGCGCCAGCGCGACCACGTTGCTCGCATGCGAGGACACCGTGCCCGCGCCCACGCCGGCCATAAAAGCGCCCAGGTAGACACCCACACGGCTGCACCCGTCGACCGTGACCGACAGCGCCATGATACCGAGGGCGAGTGCCATGGCGAGATACCCCGTCTGGATGACGCGCCGCGGGTGGGCGTTGGGCATGAGCTTAGGGATGCCGAGGGCGAGCGCAAAGGTAGGAACACCGGTTGCGATGGAGATGGTCCCCACGTCGACGGGCGTCCACCCGGCAACGAGCTGGAGATAGGGTGCCATCAGGATGGACTGCGCACCCATGAAGAAAAACGTGATGGCGTTGGCGATAAGCCCCGCGAGCACCTGCGGCGTGGTGAGGAACGACCGCGGAAGCAGCGCGATACCGTTCTTTTTCTCGACCGTCCCCTCGACCTTAATAAGAATCGCAAGCACCACAATACCGGCGGCAGCCATGGGAAGCGCCGGCGAGATGCCAAAGAGCGTGAAGGGGCACCCGTCAAGCGGACGCACAAGACCCCAACTCGACACGCTCGAGAGACCGATGAGGAAGAGGAACAGGCCGAGTGCGGCGAGCGTGACGCCTATGCCGTCGAAGCGCAGCTTCTCGTCCGCCTCGGCGATGGGCGGCAAGGCGAGCGACGCCGCTGCCACCGCTACAAAGTACGCCGCAAGCGTGAAGAAGGTCACGTGCATGCCCGCGACTTCCATAACCACGCCCAAGATGAGGGGCAGCACCGCCGAGAGGCCCGAGGCCGCGCCGGTGCACCCAAAGGCGACCATGCGGTCGCGCCCGGTGTACATGACCGGGATGAGGCCGAGCACCGACGGAATGAGAAAGCTCGCACCGAGCCCCACGAGCACGCGCCCGACCCAAATGAACACGAACATGTTGGGCGCGACGGCGAGCGCCACCTCGCCCGCTGCGCAAAGCACGGCGCCGATGCGAAACGCCCGCTTCCAGCCGAGAATGGTGCCCATAAGGCCGCCGGCGATCATAAAGGCGCCGCCCACGAGCGGATAAATCATGTTGGCGAGCTGAATGTCTGAGGTCGTGGCGCCGAGCTCGCGCGTGAGCGCCGAGGTAGCGAGAGACAACGCTCCGTTATCGCCCGTGGTGCCCATCTGCGCCAAGATAAGAACAATGACCGGCAGAACCATGAATTTGTGCCGCGCGGAAGTGCGATCCGGCGCAGCCGTGACCGGAGTGGAAGACATATCGATCCTTTTGTTGAGGGAAACGTTCGGCCGGCGGGCATCGCGCCCGCCGGCCGCATGGCGCTACGCCGCAGAGAGAATCTGCAGCTCCTGGGAGTTCAGGTTGCACGAAGAAAGCGGGTAGGCCGCGATGATGGTAATAGGTGAGGGTGTTTGCCGAGAAGCAGCTCGTGTAAAGCGTCTTTTCCCATGCGCCCTGGGCGGTGCGAGCGGCGCCCATGGGCACCGCGACCGAACCAAGCGTGCGGAAGAGGCGCACGACGTTTGCCGCCTCGCCGGTTTCGGCCGGATAGTGATTGTTCACAAAGGCCGCCTTGATGAAACGCGAGGGGCCGCTGTAGTCACCGGGGATCCCGTGCATGCCCACGCCCGTGCCAAAGGGGGCGAGTGTTGCCTCTCCCCACGCGGTCGCCTTGGGGTCATCCGCGCTGAGCGTGAGGTAGTTGCGCAGGTTCTCGCGCTGCCAACCAAAATCGGGCTCGTTGGTGAGCGTGTCGACGTCGTTCTCCCACACGCGCAGCCCGTCGTCCAGGCACTCGACCGCAAGGCTGCCCGTTGCATCGGCAATAAGCCAGTGGAGCTTTGCCACCGGCAGCGCCTCGTTCACGGGCTTTGCCACCACGGTCACATCGGCAAGCGCGTCGCGCACCTCGTCGATGGTCGCAAAGTTGCGGGCAACCCAGAACGGGAACTCGTAGGCCGCCACGTTGGTGCGCCCCACCACGGGCGCCTTGGCGTAGCGTGCGCTCTGCGGGAAGTTGAGACCCGCGACGGCAAGGCCCGCGTCGTTGCCGCAATCGAAATAGAGCGGCACGTCGTCCACCACAATACCCATGCCAATGACAGCGTGGCCCCATTCGAGATCTGTCGAGCGACTGAACGCCCCGGGGACCTTTGCCGCGTGGGGCGTCACTACCACGCGCTCACCATAGCCCTGGGTCCAATCGAGATTGCGGCCAAAGAACATCTTTCCCGCCGCGTCGGTAAAGCGGATGCCCGTGCACATAGGGCACGCCCCTTTCTCGCCCATCGCACCCAAAAGGCCTCCGAGCGCCTGGATAGTAGATACTCTCCTCTTACCCGCCCCCTGCGCGCGATAACTGAAGCGGGGCTTACATAAGGCTTGCGAATCAGCAAACACAGGGCAGGCGGGCGACAAGATGGCTGCGCGCTGATAGCGCACCGGGCGTGCTGGGTAGGATGCCAAACAAGCACCATCTGCGGAAAAGGGGTCGGTTTCCATGCTGGATATCAAGCGCGCGCTCGACAGCGCCAAGGTGCCCGAGCGTACCGAGACGCGCTCGCTCTTTACACCGTGGGGCGATGCGGTCCTGCGCGCGGGGGACGCCGCCCAGATTCTGCCCGAGCACCCGCGGCCGACGATGATACGCGAGCGCTACACGATGTTAAACGGCATGTGGGACTACGCTATCGTGCCTAGCGGGCGCGCGCGGGCAGGTGCTCTCAACATCGACGAGGCGCTCGAAGTGGTCGCCACCGCCGAGCCCCCGCGCACCTGGCAGGGACGCATCCGGGTACCCTTCTCCCCCGAGACGGCTCTCTCCGGCGTTGAGCGGCGCCTGCAGCCAGACGAGCTCCTTTGGTACCGCGTAGCCGCACCCGTGCCAGCGCTCGGCGAGCACGAACGGCTCATCCTCCACTTCGAGGCGGTCGACTGGGTCTGCGCGGTGCACGTAAACGGGCATCTTGCCGCCACGCATGCCGGCGGCTACCTGCCCATCGACATCGACATCACACCCTACCTTGCCTGGGGTGCCGGGGGCCATATGTCAATCACGGTCTGCGTCTACGACCCCTCGGACGCGGGCGTGCAGCCACGAGGCAAGCAGCGCCTCGCCCCCGGGGGCATTTGGTACACCGCCCAGAGCGGCATCTGGCAAAGCGTCTGGTGCGAGGTGGTGCCTAAGACCTATCTCGCCGCGCTTGCCCTCGAGGGCGATGCGCAGGGCAACCTTACCATCGATGCGGAGGCGCGCACCGACACCGAGCTCGCTATAGACGTGGCGCTGAACCTTGACGTCGAGGTCATCGCTCAGGACGGGACCCTCGCCGCGCATGTGCTCCTTCCCTTTGAGCGACGCGCAGCGCTGCCGGCAGCCCCCTCGACGGAGGGGTTCGGCACCGTCACACAGGCTACGGGCACTCGGCGGCGTCTGCGCGCGACCATAGCCCTCGACGCGCCGCACCTATGGTCGTCCGAGGACCCGTATCGCTATCGCGTCGACGTCGCGCTCACCGCACCGGGCTCTGGCGCCGACGCCGACCGCGTGCGCAGCTATACCGCGTTTCGCACCGTAGAGGTTGCCCGCGACGAGGCAGGTGTGCCCCGCGTCCACCTGAACGGCAAGCCCATCCTGCTCAGGGGTGTGCTCGACCAGGGCTACTGGGCGGAAAGCCTCATGACCGCTCCTTCTGACGAGGCGCTCGTCAACGATATCGTTGCCATGAAGCGCGCGGGCTTTACCATGATGCGCAAGCACCTCAAGATCGAGAGCGCGCGCTGGTACTACCACTGTGACCGCCTCGGCATGCTCGTCTGGCAAGATGCCGTCTCGGGCGGCGGCGCCTACAGCCTCTGGCACACGAGCCGCAAACCCACCGTCTTCAAGGCAACGTGGGGGCGCTACCGCGACGATATCCCCCACCATCGCGTCGCGCTCGCCGCGGACGACACGCGCTACCAACTGGAGTGGACAGCGACCTGCGCCGATATGGTCCGCCATCTCAAAGGCCACCCCTCCATCATCGCCTGGTCGCTCTTTAACGAGGCGTACGGTCAGTTCGACGCGCGCGCCGCAGCGGAGCTCGTCCATACCATCGACCCCACACGCCCCATCGACGCGGTGAGCGGCTGGTACGACCAGCGCTGCGGTGACTTCCTCTCGCATCACAACTACTTCCGCCCGCTCACGGCGGACCGCGACCGGGCGCGCCTGGCAGGCTATGTGCGCGAGCGCGGCTACCGCGCCTTCATGCTCTCCGAATTCGGCGGCTGGGCCCAGCCCATCGCCGAGCACCGTTTCTCGACGGCAACCTATGGTTATGGCGACTTCCCCTCGCTCGACGCCTGGCGCGACGCCGTGCACGGCTCGCTCGACCAGGCAGAGGCGCTGTGGGAGCGGGACCTCGCAGGCTTTGTCTACACGCAGGTGAGCGACGTAGAGGACGAATCCAACGGAATCCTCACCTTTGACCGGCGTATCAACAAGCTCGAAGACGACTGACCGGCGCCAGGTTACTTGCCCGGCACCATGGTGAGCGAGATCTTGCCGCGGTCGCGATCGACCTTCTCGACCCAGACCTTGACGGTATCGCCCACCGCGACCACGTCGCTCGGGTGCTTGACAAAGCGGCGCGACAGCTTGGAGATGTGCACGAGCCCGTCCTGGTGCACGCCCACGTCCACAAAGGCGCCAAAGTCCACCACGTTACGCACGGTTCCGGTGAGTTCCATACCTGCCTCGAGGTCGTCGATGGTGAGCGCGGCGCGACTAAAGACCACCTCGGGCGCGTCATCGCGCGGGTCGCGCCCCGGCTTCTCAAGCTCGGAGACAATGTCGATGAGCGTGAGGATGCCGCAGCCGAGCTCGCCGGCGAGCGCGGCGACGCTGCCCACACGCTGGTTGATGTCGGCGACACCGCCGCGGGCGAGCTCATTGGCCGTCACACCCGCACGCTCAAGCACAGCACGCGCGACCTCGTAGCTCTCCGGATGGACGCTTGTGGCGTCGAGCGGATTGTCGCCGCCCGTGATGCGCAAAAAGCCCGCCGCATTCTCAAAGGCCTTGGGTCCGAGCTTGGGCACCTTGAGGAACTCTCGGCGGTTGCGGAAGCGCCCGTGCTCCTCACGGTAGGCCACGATGTTTCTGGCAACAGCCGGCGTGATGCCCGAGACGTAGCCGAGCAAGCTTGCGCTCGCCGTGTTGACGTCCACGCCCACGCGATTCACGACGTCCTCAACCACGTTACCGAGCGCGCGGGAGAGTTCTGCCTGGTCAAGGTCATGCTGGTACTGCCCCACGCCGATGGACTGGGGCGGGATCTTCACGAGTTCCGCGAGCGGGTCCTGCAGGCGACGCCCCAGGCTCATGGCGCCGCGCGTGGTGACGTCAAGCTCGGGATACTCCTCGCTCGCGAGCTCGCTTGCCGAGTAGACCGAGGCCCCGGCCTCGTTGACGATGGTATAGCGGAGCTCGGGCGCAGACCCGGCAATGAAGTCCGACACCACGGCCTCCGTCTCGCGGCTCGCCGTGCCGTTACCGATAACGATGGTGTTGATCGCATACTTCTTGGTGAGGCGCGCGAGCTCGCGCTTGGTACCCGCCTCGTCGCGGCGCGGCGGCGTGGGGTACACCACGCCGTGGTCGAGGAGCTTGCCCGTCTCGTCAAGCACGGCAACCTTGCAGCCCGTACGGTAGCCGGGGTCGAGCGCAATCACGCGCGCACCGCGCACGGGTCGGGTGGAGAGTAGGCTCTCGAGGTTCTTCGCGAACACGTGGATGGCGTCCATCTGAGCGCGCACCGTAAGACGCGCACGGAGCTCGCGCTCGAGCGAGGGCGCCATAAGCCGCTTGTAGCCGTCGGCGATGGCGGCGTCGAGCACGGGCGCGAACACGCCCTGACGGCGGGGCCAACGTGCTCCCAGACGCGCCACGGCGGCGTCGCCGTCCACGCGCACGCGCACGCGAAGCTTCTCCTCGCGCTCACCGCGGTCGATGGCAAGCACGCGGTGGTTGGGAATCCTGCGCGCCGGCTCGGCGTAGTCGTAATAGGGCTCGTAAGGCGTCTTCTCGTCCGCATCCGTGGCAACGGACACGATATCCGCCGTGCTCTCGGTAAAGGAGCGCATGTCGGCAACGTTCTCGGCATCCTCCGCCACGGTCTCCGCCACAATGTCGGAGGCGCCGGCGAGCACCTTATCGGGCGTGTCATACCCGGCCTCAGCCGCTTCGGGCGTCATGAAGCGCGATGCCTCGTCGAGTGCCGTCCCCTTGGTCTTCACCTGCATGATGATCATGTTAGCGAGCGGTTCGAGCCCCGCCTCGCGCGCCTTCTGCGCGCGCGTCTGGCGCTTTTTGCGGAAGGGCTTGTAGAGGTCCTCCACACGCTGGAGCTGGGTGGCGGCGCGAATCTCTGCCTCGAGCTCGGGCGTGAGCTTGCCCTGCGCGCCGATGAGCGTGATCACATCGTCTTTGCGCTGCTCAAGATTGCGAAGGTAGGTGAGCCGATCGTCGAGCGTGCGGAGCGCAACGTCGTCCATGCCGCCCGTGGCCTCTTTGCGGTAGCGGGCGATAAAGGGGATGGTCGCCCCCTCATCGATAAGAGCAACCGCCGCCTCGACGGCAGCGGGCTTGAGCGAAAGCTCAGCGGCAAGTGTGGCGATGATATCCATAGACGGACTCCCGTCATATCGCTACCGCGCGGGCGCGCCGCGCAGCCTTTGATTCGTAAAGCCGAACTAGGATACCCGCCCGTGCGGACAGGAGCAAGACTCATCCAAATAGTGCACCCCTCACAACATTCGTATGCGCAACCTCGCATCTGGGCATATGGGAAAGCAGCACTGCGTACGCAACGGGCGAAAGGAACGCTTGCGATGAACACCGACCCAACGACGGGCTCTCCTGTCGAGGCAACTGAACCGTACCGGACCACGTACGGGGCGATCGACTTCGAAGGACTTCGCAACACGCGTGACCTCGGCGGCCTTCCTGCCGGTGAGCGCCATATTCTGCCGCGGCTCCTGTTGCGTTCCGGCATGCTCGCGCCCGCAACGGATGCGGACCTCGCCCGTTTGGGAGAGGTCTATGACGTACGGCTCGTCATAGACCTGCGCACCGACGTAGAAGCCGACCGCTGGCCCGACCCCATCGAGGCGCTACCGAATGCCAGCCTCGTGCGCCTGCCCGTTTTTCAGATGCCGGATGCGCACAATAAGAAGGCCCTCGATAAACTCGCCGAGCTATCCCGCGACCTCTTGGCGGGAACGGGCGATATCTCGTCCTTTTTCCTCGGTCTGTACCCGCATATCGTACTCGGCGCAGACGGTATCGCCGCTTACCGAGGCCTCTTCCAGGCACTGCTCTCGCTTGACGAGGGCGCGGCGCTTTGGCACTGCTCTGCCGGTAAGGACCGCTGCGGTATGGCATCGGTGCTCGTAGAGACGGCGCTCGGTGTGCCCTGGCACCTTATCGAGAACGACTACCTTGCCACCAATGCTTTGCTCGAGGCCAGAAGCGATGCCAAAAGCCCGTTTGACGTTGGCGGCGTCGATATGCGCTACCTCCGTGCCGCGCTCGATGCGATCGAGGAGGCCTATGGATCGCTCGAGGGCTATCTCACCAAGGCGCTCGGTGTGGACAGCGAGGCACGGGCGGAGCTGCGCACCCGCTTCACCGCATAGGTCGCCCGCCCTACGCCCTGCGCACCGGACCTCCGGCGCAAAAGCGATTGGCCCGGTTGAACGGTAGCGCACATTTAGCGACAATACGTGGCAGGTAACTGGCGGCAGGGAGGCGCCCATGTCCCGCATCATCGCCCTCGCGCACACGCACGCATGCGTCACGTCACGCCTGCTCGCCGCTGCCCTGCCTTCCCTTTTCTCGCTCGCCCTCGGCACGTTCCTTTGCGTTGCCTCGCTGTTTACGCTCACGGGCTGCACCAATCTTGGCGAATTCGATGAGGGGGCCGTCATCAGGCAGGCGGAGCAGTATTACGCGCAGAAGTACGACTCAGACGCCACGGTTACCGACCTTTGGGAAGACCGCTCCTACCAGCTCTTTGGCTACCGCTCGCACGGTCAGGCGTTTTGCACCATGTCAGATGGCGCCACGGTACTCGTTGACTTTGACGAGGGCGTCATGGGCGACAACCATCAGCAAGACGAGATCGTCTCCGCCTACGAGTGGAAATACCGCGAAGCCCTCGACCGAGGGAGGGCGCGGCTCGAAGATGCCGGCTACACCGTCTCCCTCGTCCTCATCAACGGTCTCTCCCCTTCAGACACCGGCTTTCTCGACGATTGCATTTCAACCGAAACCTGGCGCAGAAACGAAGATGCCGATGAGGAATCTGGCTCGTTCTTCTACACCCGTTACACGGGTGACGAGCGCTTCTTCGAAGAAGAGGCCTCTCGTGTAAGCCTCGGGTTTCCCCTTATCGAGTTCGAGGTAGCAGGCGTTGATGCCGCATACGAGGAGGGCTTTCCCACCGGCGTCCCCCAAAAACCTGGCTGGGTCGACCCTATCGACGAGGCCTGTCGGTCCCTCCTTCCGCTCACCGACGGAGAACCCGAGACGAGCGTGAAGGTCTTTCAATCGGGCTGGCGCGGGCGCGCCATCGAAGAAAACGGCGAGAGCGGCCTGCTTGGCGAGCTGAGCCCGTACGACCATGAGAGCCCTGCCGGCAACTGGCTCATTGTCGAATGGATCTCCCTTGGCAAGGGTGTCTACATCACATCTCATGAAGACGGGGTTCGCCTGCATGAAGGAGACGTCACCCTCACCTCAGTTGAGGCGCCGTTCACCTTTGATGAGCTCAAGGCAAGCGGCAGCCTCGAGGAGCGAAAACTACGCTCGTACCATCCCGAGGCGTTTGAAGCCTACGAGCTCGAGGTATCCTCGGACTTCTTCGCTTCGCTACCCGAGCATATTCGGGATAAGGGCTGGCTCTCGGTAAAGATTGCCTTTGACAACACAGACCCGGAGACGGGGCTCACGCAGATGGGCATCACCCCCAGCGCCCTCGAGCCTTCCCTCTACACCATCAAGAGCAACCCCGCCGCAGAGGATGCAGAGGACGAGTCGCCCTTTGAAGTCAACGCGATGCGCACATCAACGCTCTACAACGGCTACCAGTTCCTCACCTGCGCGGTGAGTGACGGCGAGCCCATGCTCTTTGCGCGCATGTAACCGCCGGGCCATTCGGCCAAAAGCTACTCCCAGCTCTTCCAGACATCGGGCGCGTAGCCCACGGTTGCCTTGCGGCCGTTGCGTACGATAGGCTCCCGCAGCACCTGCTGGTTTTCAAGCAACGCATCAAAGCGCTGCACCTCGGCGAGGTGCATCACGAGCGCCGCTGCCTCCTCGTCGCGCGCCTTGGGGTTCACCAACACATCGATACCGCCCACCGCACGCATCACGCTCTCGAGCTCGCCTTTGCTCATGGGTTTCTCGGCGAGGTTGATGAACTGGAACGGAATCCGGCGCTCCTTGAAGTAGCGCTGCGCCTTCTTGGTATCAAAGCTCTTCTTGGTGCCGAAGATCTGGATGTTCATCGTGCTACCTTTCCAAAAAACTTGCCTGCCGTCACCTCTCGCACGGATCCGTACCTATTATCTTGCGCGCGCTGAACATTGTGTACGGTGAAACTCGTGAAGAGGACCGTGAACGAAAAGCGGCCAACCTCCATCCGTCAGGAGAGACGCGCATCGAACCGTGCCACGTCCGCAAGCTCTTGAGTGCCGAAGACACGGTCCACCGCAGCTTGATACTCGTCAATTCTGCGCGTCTTCCGCACGGCGCGGTGTACCGCAAGCGGATCGGTGAAGGCGCACTTGGCGTAGAACCACCACTCCTTCATGCGAAAAACCGCATTGCCGCCTATTTCTTCTCGATAGGCCCCAAAGAGCCGGTCGTGGAAGCGCTCGAGCTCTTCACGTGTCGCTGCAGTGCCACCGCGAATCATACGGCCGAGCGCCGGGTTGGCAAGGATGCCGCGGCCAAGCATCACATGGCTCGTGGCAGGATAGGTTGCGATGAGCGCCTCGAAATCGTCGACACCAAAGATGTCCCCGTTATATGCCACGGGAAACGGCGCCACCGCCAAGGTCTTGCCGTATGCCTTCTGCCTGGGCGCCCCTTGATAACGGTCCTTTTGAACCCGCGGGTGCACGATAAGCTCTGCAAGCGGATGCCTGAGGTACATCGCGAGGATGGCCTCGTACTCGGCGTCGTCCGCAACACCAATCCGGGTCTTTACCGAGACCGGAAGGGGCGACTCGGCACAAATTCTGTCCAAAAACGCATCGAGCTCCTTAAGGCTGCGGAGAAAACCCGAGCCCTTACCCTTGGCGACGACGGTCCCCGAAGGGCAACCCAAGTTGAGGTTGACCTCCCGATAGCCCATCTCGGCCAGAAGCTGAGTGGCCCACACAAACGCTTCGGCGTCTTTGGTAAGCAGCTGCGGCACCACGTTGAGGCCGCGGTTGTTCGTGGGCTCAATCTCGGCGGCCGCCTTCTTGCCAAAAGCGCTCTCCACGTGTGGCGGGGCAAGAAACGGCGTGTAGTAGCGGTCGAGCGCACCAAAACACTCCGCATGCACCCGCCGAAACACATGCCCCGTGAGCCCCTCCATGGGGGCAAGCGACAATATCATCGTCTTATCCGTCTTCTGTTCATCTCTTCGTTCGAGTATCTAAGCTGGCTCTTATCAGCGATTTTGTGGACACGTCATATCCATTGCGCGATAGAGATCCTCAAAGCCAAGTCCCTTGCGGTCCCGACAGCGATACCACGTCGCATAGGTGTTCCAGTCAGGGGCAAAGACATGGTTGCAAAGCAGTATCCACAGAGGAATGAACGGGACGAACAACACTCCAGCGAATCCGAGCCATACCGTAACCTTGAGGCTTGCGTCCATTGGAAACGGAAACGCTAGGATAACGACTAGGGCCAGCACCGCGACCGCCGCATAAGCGGCCATTCCACGAATCTGCAGCCTCTTTGCCTTTTCATAACCAGAGACAATGCGCTCGAGCAGCTGCTCGTGACCCCGGCTGAAGGTCCGGAGCGCGTAAGCCAGCATCTCGTTCCGTTCCGCAACCGAGGCGGCAACTCCCGCAGCCGTCGCCATCTCTGAAAAGCCGTCGGGTGTACGCAACGGGGCATCTGCTGCCCGTTCGTAGAAATCATTATCCATACGCACTTCCTTCAACTATGAGATGACTACGCTCGTTGGCGGCAAACATATTGGATAAGTTTAGCATCCGGAGAATCCGCCCTCGGCGCAGACCGGGGCATGGCAGAACACGGGGCGGTGTTCCGACAAGGCCGTCGCGCTGCGGCCCAAGGCGGACTACTCGCTCACTGAGATGGGGCGGGCATTCCTGTCCATTTTGAGCGAAATCGACGCATGAGCGGAGCGCTGCACGGAGGCATACGCTCTCAAACGCAATCATCTTCGGCATAGTGGTATGTCGTAAACGCTCAATGCATAACGACCCGTGAAGACAACTTCGCTTGCCCTCACCTTTATCCGGAAATATAATTCCAAATGATGCGACCCCATCATAGATTCATCAAGACAGATGATTGTCGCGCATAAGCACCTATTCGATTGGCATGTTATGACAGCTCAACCTGCAAACGCCCTTTGCGCCATCGCCGCTTGCCTTCTGAGCGCCTCTGAGGATACCGGACTCCCCATAGCAACCCTTGACTGCATCCCCGTTGCCGCGAGCATACTTGCTGATCTACTCCCCCACCTCCCCATTCGCCCTGATTCCATCGGCTGCCCCTACAGCACGAACAAGCAAGATGGTTCGCTAAACCGCATCGTTTTGTGCATCCCCCCTCATCACGTGGCGTTTTCCGCCGACGAGGAGGCCTCTTGCCAGGCCCTATGCGACGCTCTGCATATCAAACTCCCTCGCTTGACGAATTGGCTTTATGCGGCTGTCGCGCTCTACAACGCTGGCGTCGGAGGCAAAGCCGTGGTCCTCATGCCTCAAACCAGCCTCTCCCGCTCCGCTTGGCGCATGGGCCAGCAAGATTTCATCGACCGTAAGTACATTGAAGCGATTGTTGCACTTCCAGAGACAATCTCTGCGGTAGCGGACGACCCCCGGCAACCTCCGCAGCACCGCTTGGGCACCGCTGCCTATGACACGCTCGTTATCTTGAGCCGCCCGGAAAGTCGCCCTGCATCCAACCAAATAGCCTTTGTTCTCCCCCATGAGATCAATCTCTTTACCAGCAGGAATCGCAACTCAAATCCTGCTGAGATGTCTGTCGCGTACGAAAACGTTATTGATAACGGCTACCTGCTCACACCTCTACGCTATCGCGAGGATTACCTCTCGTTCTCCGACAGCGTCCGATTGGGGGACGTCGCAACTATCACCCGCGGCGTATCCAAGGCTCGCCTTCGCAGCCTTCGAAGCCTTGCCATTTCATCACTCGGCGGTCTCGAACCGACATCTGACGGCAGTGCCCCTGTTGCCTACCTCACCTCAAAAGACTTCGAGCATGGTTACGACTATTGCCATCTCATCCAGACGGGTACGTATCCGTCTTCCCTGTACTTTGCGGCGCAAGACATCGAAACCGTCGGAATAGCACCCTTCATCGACGACGGCGTCTTGCTCTCCCGAACTGGAGCCCCCTTCAAAGCTTGCCGCCTGGACCGCACGTCATTTGCACATCAGACGGGGGCGTACCTTATCGCCGACAATCTATATCGCATCCAACCTTCGTCTGACCTCGATGCCGATTACCTGCTCGCCTTCTTCTCCAGCACGCCCGGCCAGCAAGCGCTTTCCCGCACGGCAAACAGTTCGACGACTATGCAACAAATCTCGCCTAACGACCTGCGAGACATGCTCATTCCCCTCCCGCCTCTTGAGCAGCAGCATGTTATCGCTGCTCGCTATCAAAACCAACTCGACCGCATTGTCGACATGGAGCGTCAACGCGCCGATCTCGTCGCAGAACGCGACAGCTGGTTTCCCATCGCACTATAGGCGTTGTTTGAGACGGAACGCTGCTTGAAACCGAACTTCCGCAGCCCCCGCGGACGGACATCGCCCGTCGCAGGAAGTTTTCGACCAAGGGTGTCCAATGAGGAAGAAAGCTTCGGGCCTCCAAGTTGCCGCAACGCAAAACCGCACCATACAAGCAACTACGAACAACGAGCAACTAAAACGATGCAACCGTATCAAAAAGGCAATCAGTCTGTATGAAAACCACCCTAGCCCGGAAGGAACATGGTTGTTAATCCGCCCAACCTTCCAGCTCAACCGAGAACGTCTCGGTCTGATTCACCAAGTCAAGAAGAAGTTGCAAATCAGCGATGCGCCGGTAAAGCGCCTCGTAATCGACGAGAGCTTTCTTTACGTCGAAGTTCGCATATTCGTACTCGATCAAACCCTTGTTCCCATAGTAGCCGCTCGTGATGCGCTTCTTTGAATCAATTGCCCGGAGCCGCTCTAAACGCCGCAGCTTACCATTCATCTGCGCCAGCAAAATGAGCGCCTCGTCGATAGTAATTCCCTCTTCGGGAATCTCCGTCCGCGCGTTGAACGCATGGAGCGCATGGCGGACGTGTCGAATTACCTCGTCAAGCTCATCTACACGTTTAATGATCTCGTCGTAATCATATGTGGGCGGCTCGCTCTCCTCTCCCTGCGCCAACACGTACTTCGAGTTGTTGTGCTCGATGGCGACAAGGCGACTTTTCTCGTTTTCCAACCGCTTGATGAATTTCGCGGCACTTGCCGAAGTGAACGTCTTTGCTGCCATGTTTCCTCCAACTGATTTCCGAAGAGAAACTCCTCTGTAGGAATTTCTGAAATCTGTTTCCATTTGTAGGATACATGATATATTTGGAATTATCATTCCGTTTTTCGTTTCTTATCTAAGTCTGGATGCAAGCTGGAGGAGGTAACACGATGTCGCCAGCGATATGCGAACCGCTTTTCGACCATTTCAGATGGAACAGCCATGACCCCTTTGATCCTCGTCGAAGCGATGAACAGACCGACGTGTACGTGCAGCAGCTGTACCAGGCCTTCCTACCCATCGCACCTGATCCCACGCTTAAAGACGAGGAATATCGTGAGGTGTGGGTCACTTTAGATCGCGGCAACCCCGAGGACTGGTGCACCTTCGAGGATTACCTCGAGGAGGCCTCTTGCAACCCAAACATGCCAACGACCGAAGAGAGCTGGCTTGATGAATGGAGGAGCTGGTTCCCCGAAAAGACCTATTGGCATCTGGTGCGATGCAACCGATATGAGGACTGGATCACCATTCGTGTCGATGACTGCATCATCATCCAAACGTCGCCTGACGAGAAAGCCCCTTATCACAACGACCTGGTCGACGCATTCCTCTTGGGTCTTGCGGACAAAGTGGAGGAATCCGTCGCTATGATGAAAACCGGCGAATATGCACGGTGGATAAACGAGTCACTCCCCTACGACCGGAGATACGGCCTGATCCAGCGACAAAAACTATGGGAAGCGACTGGGGGAGCCTTCGACGAGGACCAGCGAATCGATGCCAAAGAAGCAAAGGAACTCGCTGATGCCCTTCGCGCCCAACCCTCCGAGCAGGAAATCAGACGCCTGCCCTCATTGACCACGGGAAGATACTTCGACGCGCTTAAGGTCGGATATCAGGCAACGGGCAGAAAAAACACCCGCGACTGGATTGCCAACATTCCCGCGGACGATGGCCGAGCATGGTACGCGCGGTTCGGGGATGGACGCGATCGCACCCTTCTCCAAATTGACCCGCAATCTGAAGAGGAATTTGAGGAGTGGTACGACGAGAAGCTGCACGGATTCGGGTTCGACCACAACTTCGAGATCTTCGTTGGACGAGGATGCACACGCGTGCACATGAATCCTTGTAAAGATAAACAAGGTTGGTATTGCTGCATGTGGGGATCGATCACCTGGCATGCGTCGGATATGGCACGCGTCTGGAGGGCGGTCAACGAAACGGGTGTGCCGGTCTATATTGACGAGGCGAACGCGGTTGCCGATGCGCTCGAGGGTAAGGACTGGATTCTCATCGTTCCGAAGCACCTGTCATGCGACTACACAAGGGGCACGTTCTTTGGTCGCGAGATACGAACGGCGATCCCACTCTTCAGAGATTACCGAGACGTCATCATTGCTGCGACCGAATGGCAAGAGCCCGAAATCTCCCAATTGGCAGAAGCAACCTAGTGGTGCCATCAGCCGCAAGTTCATCTGGATAGTTGGCCGTAATGCCCCATTCAAGCTGCTGGTATTGGAGGAAATATGGGTTACCAAGAGTCACTTATTCGCGTCTCCAGACTTGCCGAGGTATCCGGCATCTGTCGCGCCATAGAAGAATCAGAAGAGCTTAAAATGCTGGAGTATCTAGTCTGCTGCTGTGCGACACAAGCCAAACGTGATCTTTACTATGGCGGCATGTGTGGAGAGCGACAAATCTCAGATGTTCCTGAGGGAGAGCCTCCCATCATCCATAAGGGAGATCTATTCGCCGTTGTTGCAGGAGCCCGCTTGTATCAACCGTTCCTCTTTATCGACAATATCGCTGGTATTAATGACGTTGACTACAGCCAACTCTTTGAAGACATCCCTCTTGAACTGGCCCATAAAGATGCCAAGCTACATCGAGATGCCGCCCGAAAAGCCGAGGTATTCATGCGCAGAAGTCTCAACTGGAGCTATAACTTCGCGATGCGTGGCGATCATCCCATCAAGTTACCTGACGAGTTCCTCGATGCTTCCAATCAAGAATCGACACCACCTGACGGACCTCACCTAAGCAACAGATGAAAAGAGATGATGAGGTGATAAGAGGGTTTGAAAAGCATGAGTACTCGGGCAGCACATGTACTGGCCAAGAGGCCGCAGGAAGGCGATCCCTCAGCGACTTTCTCATATCGTTTTGCGCAGCGATAATTGCAGGTAACCCGTGGCAGAGCGCGTTGCAACGATCCCGTACGGTTCCTGCATAGAAGAATCATCTCGAAAGGAGCGTTTATAGCCCAAATAACTCGCCATGGCTCCCCGTGCGCGTGGCGACGAGAACGAGCCCTTCCTCGTCGACTCGGTAGATGAGCAGCCAGTCCGGCTCGATGTGGCACTTTCGATGCCCGCGGTACGTCCCGCCCAGTGCGTGGTCGCGCATTGCTTCGGGCAGATCCTTCCCGCGCACGAGCTCCTCGAGGGTCGACTCGAGCTTGGAGATATCCTTGCCCTGCCTCTTGATGCGCTTGTAGTCCTTCTTGAACTTCGCTGTAAACCTCAGCTTCATCATGGCCTACTCCTCGTCGAGCGCAGCCATGGCCTCCCTGACGGTGTGATAGGGGCCGGAGAGGTTCCTGCCCGCCACCGCGTCGTCCATGGCGGCAAGCGTCTCAGGGCTAAACCCGTAGGGATTCGACGGGTCGAACGGGAAGCCGCCCCGGCGGTTGAATGCGGAGACGAACATGCGGATGGCGTTACTCGGCGAGGTGCCAATCTCGTCGCAGATGGCGGAGAAGCGGTCTTTCTCGTCCTTGCGGAGCTTGGCGGAGACGGACTCAGTGGTAACTGCGACAGTCATGATGACCTCCGATTACAAAATCTTACATTGTCTGACATTGTATACCCATAATTGTCACGTTTCTGCAGCGAAAGCATCGATGTGATAGGGTTATCTCATTGTGAAAAGCTAGGGGCTTTTGGCGGTCGCGGGCGTCTGCGCCTTCGGCCGCGTTTTTCTTGCCTCATTCACACACTTCGCCTCGTTTATTCCGCCGAACGGAGCGACGTGAGACAGAGAGGACACCAGCAGGCCTTGGGCTATTCAGGACATCTCCGAAGTATGTCCAAAATAGTGTCCACATTAGCGTCCGGATTATGTCCTGCATAGCGCCTCCCGCATGGAGGCGGCCCATTACACATCTGGAGCCATGGGGTTTCCATGGCTCCAGATGCGGTACAGTATAAGTTATACGAACGTATGTTCGCTATTCCCATTCAGTAATCAGAATATGTACGGGGGCACTCTCTCGTCTCTGTAGTGTCTCAGTGTCTATCATGTTCACAGATTCACCCCGAAATCCACGTCTGCGTTGAACTCAAAATGAACTCAACGCGTTTTTATCGTTCAGGGGCTTGCCGACGGAAGTATGCACAAAGGCCAATTCCGCAAGCGACCGCCAGTTAGTCATTTTATCAAACGGGCCGTCAAGCCACAGGCGTCGCCCGCACCGCGCTGAAACCCTTCCTCGAATCCAGCATGAATTGGCCCGTTGTGGGGGCAACAGTTTTCCGTTTCGCAGAGATTGCCCCCTTAACCGCCGAAATCTACCTTTCGGCAAACCCGCGCTTCCAGTCGAGGTACTCCTCCTCGGAGATCTCCCCGGAGTCCCGCCTCGCGCGCATCGCGGCCCACGCCCTGACCGCCGCGTTGAATCTGAATCTGAATCTGAATTTGAATCTGCCCCATTCCCGTTGACACATCGAGTTCCGTTTCGGCATGATTTCCGAAACGGGGATAGGAGGCAGATGATGGGACATCCGTCGCCCAAATATTCGGCCGAGTTCAAGCAGCGGGCGGTGGGGCTGTACCGCGAGAGGGGAGGCACCTACGCCGAGATCGCGCGGGAGCTCGGGGTCGACGCCGGCAGCATATCGGACTGGGTCAGGAAGGCCGACGCCGCCCAGGCGTCGCCCGAGGACGGCGCGAGGTCGAGCGGCTCAAGCGCGAGAACGAGATACTTTTAAAAGCGAGCGCCTTCTTCGCCAGCAGGCAGCTGTAGGCGCGCAGGCGGAGAGGGCTAAGTTCGCTTTCATCCTGGTGAACGAGGGCTCTTGGAGCATATCCGAGATGTGCGTGGCGCTCCATGTCACCAGGCAGGGCTACCACGCATGGAAGAGGAGGCCGCCGAGCGCGCACGACGAGAGGGACGCCGAGCTTTCGGGGAAGATCTCCGAGATCTACGCCGCCAGCCGCGGCATCTACGGGGCGCCGAAGGTCTTCGCCGAGCTGAAGCGCCAAGGGGTCTCGACCTCGCGCAAGCGCGTGGCGCGCATCATGCGCGAGAACGGCTGGGTCGGGACCACGCGCGGGTGCGCCAAGAGGCCGAAGGGCGGGAAGAAGGCCGCCGCGCCGCAGGCGGGCGCCGCGCCCGACCTGGTGAAGCGCGGCTTCTCGGCCGACGGCCCGGACAGGTTCTGGTTCGCCGACATCACCTACGTGAGGACCCATCAGGGATGGCTGTACCTCGCCGTCGTCATGGACATATGGTCGAGGATGATCGTGGGATGGTCGATGTCCCCGCGCATGACCGCCGGCCTCGCCGACGGCGCCCTCAGGATGGCCATCGCGCGCAGGCGTCCGAAGCCGGGGTGCGTGCACCACTCGGATCACGGGTCGCAGTACGTCTCGCTGCTGCTCGGGAAGACGATGCGCGAGGCCGGCGTCAGGCCGTCGATGGGCTCGATATCCAGCCCATGGGACAACGCCGCGATGGAGTCCCTCATGGGCCTCATCAAGGCGGAGTGCGTCCACGCCCGCACGTTCGAGACGCGCGAGCAGGCGGCCCTGGAGATATTCGAGTACATCGAGTGCTTCTACAACCGGGTGAGGATCCACTCCGCGCTCGGCAATCTAAGCCCCGCGGAGTTCGAGGCGAGGCACATGCAGGAGGCCGCCCTCATGGCGGCGTAGGGGTGTAAACGGAATCGGGGTAGATTCATGCCTGATA
>CASDZW010000028.1 GCA_949285915.1 uncultured Collinsella sp. | reverse complement strand
CGATTGGCGAAAGTGCGTTTGCGCGAGTGGCGGGTTTGCGTTTGCGCGGATGGCGCGATGCGTTTGCGCGAGTGGTTGGTTTTACATTAGCGGTATCATGCGCGCCGCGGGCATCAGGCCCTCCATGGGCCCCGTATCGTCGCCGTGGGACAACGCCGCGATGGAGTCGCCCATGGGGCTCATCAAGGCCGAGTGCGTGCACGCCCGCACGTTCGAGACGCGCGAGCAGGCCGCCCTGGAGATATTCGACTACATCGAGTGCTTCTACAACCGGGTGCGGATACACTCAGCGCTGGGGAACCTCAGCCCCGAGGAGTTCGAGGCGAGGCACACGGAGGATGCCGCCCCGAGGGCAGCGTAGGGGTGTAAACGGAATCAGGGTAGATTCAGATTCATACCCAGGTCGACAGCGGCTTCTTGCAGTTCTCGAGGACGGTTCCCGTGAGCGAGGTGAACCTCGCCCCGCAGCTCGGGCAGCGCCAGCGCCGGACGCCGGACGGCTCGCGCCCGTCCCTCCACGGCGACGCCTCCCCGCAGGCGGAGCACGCCGGGCGGGGGCGGTAGCGGTCGGCGGCCTCGGCGAGCGTGCCGACGCCGATCTCCTCCCTGAGCCTCCTTTCCTCGACGGCAGCGGAAAGGAGCTCGAGTTCGCCGGCGGACAAGCCGCCGACGAGCCCCGAGTAGGGGTTCAGTCGCTTCATGGCGGAGTCTTCCCATCCGCTCGAACGCCCACCCGGAGGGAATGTCGCCAAACATAGATCCGGGTGGGCGCTCGGGCAAATTCTACGTTTGGCTGGGAAGAGTATATCCCGTTCTGCCGGGGCGCTCGATCCATCACCTAAGTTCTAGACTGTCAGAAAAAATAAACGATTTCCCACGTAAACAGCCGTACAAGACCGTTTATGGCAGTTTTTATGCCGCTCACACTGTAAATATCACGTATCATCTTGTTTGGTTTTGTTGAGATGTTATTGTTCGACTTGCCCGGATATTCCAACAGTAAGCAAAATTGCGCAACAAAATGAGCACGTGCTCATACTACGGGAGGAACCATGGCATCAAAAGAAGAGATCTCGATGATCGGCTTTGAGATTGTCGCCTACGCTGGCGACGCCCAGACCGACCTAATCGCCGCATGCGAAAAGGCAAGCCAAGGCGACATCGATGGGGCGCGTGCCCTTCACGAATCTGCAAAGCAAGCTCTTATCGACGCCCACGACGTCCAGACCAGGCTTCTCTCCCAGGAAGCCGGAGGCGGCGAAATGGAGGTCACCTTCATCATGGTGCATGCCCAGGACACCCTGATGACCACCATGCTGCTTGAGAAGCAGACCAAGTTCACCATCGATGCCTACCAGCGCATCGCCCAACTTGAAGCCAGGCTCGCCTAGCGCAAGGCGCCATCAAGCTTTTGAGACAACCCAACTAATGAGGGGGCCGCTTCCGAGCGGCCCCCTCTTCATCTATATGCGATCAGCCACGGTGCCGCGCTCGACCAGCTCGCCCGGCAAACGCACCGCCTCGACCTTTGATTCTCTCGATAGCTGGGAGAAGAAGTAGTCGAACGTCTTTCGACCACGCTCGCGCATGTCGAAGCGCACAGTGGTCAGGTCATTGTGGGGCACCATGCCCTGCATGGAATCGTCCACGCCTATAACGCTCACGTCTTCCGGTACACGCCTGCCATGGGCGCGCAGCGCCATGATGGCACCCATGGCCATTTGATCGTTGGCCGCGTAGAGCGCCGTCATCTCAGCGTCTTGGACGAGCTTCTCGCCAAGCTCGTAGCCGCTGTCCGCAGTCCAATCCCCGTGTAGGGGCTCAACGACTTCGAGCCCCGCGCGCTCCAGCGAGTCTCGCCAACCGCGCGTCCTGAAATCCGCCGTAATCGAGTCTTTGGGACCGGCCAGGTGCCTGATCTGCGTATGGCCGCGCGAGCGAAGGTGGTCGACCACAAGCTGCGAACACCCGTATTGATCGGAGTCGATAGTGGTGCAGCGCGGGTGCTCCTTCATGGAGATGATTATGGTGGGCAGGCCGTTGAGCGGCTCGAACTCGTCAAAATCCTCGATGGTCCTGTTGGTGTTGAACACCATGCCGTCCACGGGGAGTTCCGCCAGGCGACGCGCGGTGTCCCGCAGGCGCACGGACTCGCTCTCATCAAACTCGATCAAGGTGACGGCGTAACCGTACTCGCGGGCGGCGGACATAAGCCCCTCCAGCGTAGCGACGTTACCCGTATGGGTGATATCGAACATGCACAGGCCGATGCAGCCGTACTTGCCGCCGCGCAGCGACCTACCGGCAAAGCTGGGGTAGAAGCCAAGCTGGTCCATGGCATCCATAACGCGCCTTCGAGTCTCCTCGACCACGCACGCCTGCCCGTTGACCACGCGCGACACCGTCTGTCGGGAGACGCCGGCAAGCTTGGCGACGTCTGCCATGGACACCGCCCTGCCAGGCTTGTGCACTGCGGAATCTACCGCCGTCATCTTGTTATCCCGTTCCATCCAACGGCTCCCCTCGTATTGCGCATGCTCTCAGATTGACGCTCGAATTGCTGTTCTGGTAAATGTAGCATCAACCGAGCGCAGGCTGAAGAGCACGTGCGCATTGGACGAAGGCTATCATCTTTTCCGCGCACCTCTGTCTACGTCTATCCCGCCGCTTGCCGCCGATAATCGACCGCTCGCATCCCTTTACCCCCAACACCCCTTGCACCGCTATCAACTTATGATAACGTGCTCATTGTAGGAATGAGCACGTGCTCATAACGAGTAACATCCGGGCAAACATACTCGTAAGCAGCGCAAGCTCACCCTGGCAGCCATCTCTATCAGCACGTTTAGTGGCTGCAAAAGCAAAACCATGCAAACGGAGGGTCCATGGAAAAGCTCATAGCGTTCATCGAGAAAGGCAAGCCTTTCTTCAACGCCATCGCGCGCAACAAGTACCTCAAGGCAATTCGCGACGGCTTCATTTCCGTCATGCCCATCATCATCGTCTCCAGCATCTTTCTTTTGGTCAGTGCCGTCCCCAATGTCTGGGGCTTCTACTGGCCGGCAGGGATCAACGACGTTCTCATGAAGGCCTACAACTACTCCATGGGCATCGTCGGCATCTGCGCAGCGGCAACCACGGCCAAGCACTTCTGCGATGCGCAGAATCGCGACCTGCCCAAGAACAACCAGATCAACTTCATCTCGGTCATGATTGCATCGCTCATCGGTTTTCTGCTGCTCTCCAGCGACGCCATCAGCTTCACGGATAACGGCGTCTCCATCTCCGGCCTCGCCAACGGCTACATGGGTTCCAAGGGCCTGCTAACCGCCTTTATCTGTGCGTTCGCCACCGGCATCATCTACAAGTTCTTTATCAAGCGCAACATCACCATCAAGATGCCCGAACAGGTGCCGCCCAATATCTCCCAGACCTTCAAGGACATCATCCCCTTTGGCGTCTGCCTGCTCTTCTTCTGGGGCTTTGACTTTGCATTCCGCAACATCTTTGGCTTCTGCTTCGCCCAAGGCGTTATCCAGGTGTTCCAGCCGCTCTTCTCCGCGGCAGATGGCTATTTGGGCCTCGCCATCATCTACGGCGCCATGTCTCTCTTCTGGTTTGTAGGCGTCCACGGCCCCTCCATCATCGAGCCCGCAATCTCCGCCGCCCTCATCTCCAACCTCGAGCTCAACATGGCCATGTACCAGGCCGGAGAGCACGCAACCGCCGCCCTCACCAAACCGCTTCAGGATTTCGTCGTCGCCATGGGCGGCACCGGCGCCACGTTGGTGATCTGCTTCATGTTCGCCTTCCTCGCCAAGTCCAAAGAGATGCGCGCCGTGGGCCGTGCCTCAGCCGTGCCGGTTTGCTTTGGCGTCAACGAGCCGTTCCTCTTCGGCGCTCCCATGGTCTTGAACCCCATCTTCTTCATCCCCTTCATCTTCGCGCCCATCGTCAATATCTGGATCACCAAGTTCTTCATCGACGTCTTGGGTATGAACGGCTTCATGTTCAGCCTTCCCTGGACCACCCCCGCGCCCGTGGGCATCGCCATGGGCCTGGGTCTTCAGCCCCTTGCGTTCCTGCTCATCCCCGCCCTGCTGATTGTCGATTTCCTCATTTATTTCCCCTTCTTCAAGGTGTACGACCGTGAGAAGTGCGCCGAAGAAGCCGAGGCCGATCAGGCTGAGGTCGCACAGCGCGCCGCCCAGAAGCAAGCAGCCATGAACGCGGCGTTCCAGGGCAAGGCAGACACGGCAAGCGTCGCCACCGGTGCCGTCGCCCAGGCTGCCGCGAGCATGGCAGCAGAGAAAAAGCGTGCCGCTGGCCAGCCTATGGACGAAGAATCTGCGGGTAACACCACCCCCGCTGCATCTGATAACGCCGTTGCCAGCGCCTCGTCCAGCACTATCGCCGCTGCGAGCGACCCCTATGCAGCGCTCAACGGCCGTCGTGTCCTGGTTCTGTGCCAGGGAGGCGGAACCTCCGGCCTGCTCGCCAACGCGCTGGCCAAAGCTGCCCGCGAGCACGGCATCGACCTTGAGACCGCAGCGGACGCCTACGGCAGCCATCTGGACATCATGCCGGACTTTGACCTTGTTATCCTGGCGCCCCAGGCAGCGTCATACTTCGATGACCTCAAGGCCGACGGCGAGCGTATGGGCGTTGCCTGCTGCGTCACCCGCGGCAAGCAGTACATCGACCTCACCCGCGACGGCGAGGCATCGCTGGCATTTGTAGCCCAGCAGCTGGGCCTCTAGATCCCTGCGCGTGCAGTAGCGCACTCGAATAGAGCCCCCATTTCCGCGGTTCGGGAGCAGCGCGCCCTGCCGTCTTCTCCCGAACCGCCCCTAACCCCTTTCAGCCCTTCAAACAAGATTGGATTCGCCGTGAGTCACATCTCCCCCGCCGATACCTCCCAGCGCTTTCCCGACAACTTTGTTTTTGGTGGCGCCACCGCCGCCTACCAGGTAGAAGGCGCTTGCCAATCCCATGGCAAGGGCAAGGTCGCATGGGACGACTACCTCGCCCAGCAAGGCCGCTTCTCGCCCGAGCCCGCCTGCGACTTTTACAACCGCTACGATAGTGACCTCGAGCTGTGCGAGCGCTTCGGCATGAACGGCATCCGCGTCTCAATCGCCTGGAGCCGCATCTTTCCCAATGGCGGCGTGGGCGAGCCCAACGCTGAAGGCGTGGCCTTTTACCACAACCTCTTCGCCAGCTGCCGCGCCCACGGAGTCGAGCCATACGTGACCCTGCACCATTTCGACTCCCCCGCCGCGCTCTACGCCAACGGAGACTTCCTCAACCGCGACACCATCGACGCCTTTGAGGCGTATGCCCGCTTCTGCTTTGACGAGTACCCCGAGGTGACCCGTTGGTTCACGTTCAACGAGATCGCAGCGGCAACGCTCAACCGCTATGTCGAAGGCACCTGGCCGCAGGGCAAGAAGGGCTGCCTGCACGAGTGCCTGCAGGCCCAACACAACATGATGCTCGCCCACGCCCGCGCCGTCTTGGCCTACAAGCAGGGTGGCTATCCCGGAACGATCGGCGTCATCCACGCACTGGAATACAAGTACCCCTATGACCCCGCCTGCCCAGGCGACATCCAGGCAGCCAAAAACGACGATGTTTTGCAAAACCGCCTGCTGCTCGACGCCACCTTCCGCGGCGACTATGCGCCCGATACGCTCCAGATCATCGAGCACCTCTGCCAGGCGAGCAACGGCTCAGTCGAGTTTTTGGACGATGACCTCTCGATTATGCGCCGCGCCGCGCAGCTCAACGACTGCCTGGGCATCAACTATTACCAAAGCCGTTTTCTCAAGGCGTTCGACGGTGAGACCGACCTTCATCACAACGGCACTGGCGACAAGGGTACCGGTCGTTGGCGCGTGGCGGGCGTGGGCGAGCGCGCCGTACGCCCCGGCATTCCCACCACGGACTGGGATTGGATTATCTATCCCAAGGGTCTGTTCGACCTTATGATGGATATTTCACTGCGCTATCCCAATTACAGGCAGCTGTTTATCACCGAAAACGGCATGGGTCGCAAGGACCAGCTTGTCGATGGCACCGTGGACGATTCCGAACGCATCGCATACGTCGAAGACCACCTGCGCTGGATCCTCAAGGCCATCGAATGCGGTGTCGACGTTGGCGGCTACTTTATGTGGAGCCTGCAGGACCAGTTCAGCTGGACCAACGGCTATAACAAGCGCTACGGCTTCTTCTACGTTGACTTTGAAACCCAGCAGCGCACGCCCAAGGCCAGCGCGTACTGGTTCAAGCGCGTCGCCCAGAATCACTGCCTGTAGGCATCGAATCACCTGTTAGCGCCGCATATCATTAAACGCATGCGCCCCCAGTCGGCATCGCCGCCGCAGGGGGCGCATTGGTTTCTGCCGATATCCACCAGCACAGACGCTCGTCCTTCATATCAAAAAGGAGGGAAACCCCTCAGGGCTCCCCTCCCCTTGTAGCAAGCTGTCAGCATCTACAGCAAGACGCACGACAACATGCGAAAACAAAGAAATACGTGCAAACGTATGCAGCTCGATTGTGCCGCGCCGACGATCCCGCCCGCCTTCGCCCTTGACGCCGAATGCGGGCAAGCAGCGGGGTAAAGCAAACCAATAAAATACGAGGGAGGCCGTTTCCGACCTCCCTCGCAAAGGGCTGATTACTATTCCCACTCAGTGACTAATCCAGTCCGAGTGTTGTCGATACGTGCCGCATCGTACCGCCTAAGGGCTGATTCGTGCGCAATTTGGGCGAATCAGGCCCTTGATTCGCGATTTCGGGAATGCCTGGAGGCGGTGATGACAACGGCTTTGTGCAGGGAATCCCGCCAGCCACGTTAACCCGTCGCCCGCGAAAGACGTCGAACTAGAGAAAAGGACCTATTTCCCGTCATGGATTGGGTTTACCTGCACGACTAGAGCACTGGTGTAATTGGCTGGATCACCATTCCGGGAACCAGTATCGACCTACCTGTCCGCCAAGCTCCATCTTCAGCTCCAGCCTAGTATCTGACTCGCGCCGTTATAAGCGAAAACCGAAGAGATGCGTCTTAGCCAAGAAAACAAGGTTAGCCTTATCTTACTGCATGATTCGCGTGTTATAGTTAGATAGCTCTAACTGTTTGGGGGCGATAGCCATGCACGAACGCAAGGGCTTCTGGGACAAGAATGCCGGTCGATACGACCGTTTCATGCGAAACGACCGGGCGGCGTATGAGAAGATGAATGGACTGATCAGGCCGGTAGTGAAAGCAAAAACCGTACTGGAGGTTGCCACCGGCACGGGGCTTATCGCAAAGAGCATCGTGAATGCGGCGGCGCACATCGAGGCTACGGACGCTTCTGCAAAGATGATCCTTGAAGCAAAGCGGGACAATCAATCCGCAAAGCTGCACTTTTCCGTACAAGATATGTTCTGCCTGCCCTATGCACAGAAGTCCTTCGAGGTGGTGATCGCGTCCAACGCGCTTCACATAGTGCCGCATCCGGAAAAGGCACTGCAAGAAATCAGGCGGGTACTGAAGGACGACGGCGTGCTCATCGCGCCAACCTTCACCCACGCGGGAAACTCGATTTCCGGCAAGGCAAAAGCCTTTTTCATGAGTATGGCGGGATTCCCCCTCCACAGCAGATGGACAAGCGAGGAATACCTACGTTTCCTGCGTCAAAACGGCTGGGCGGTGCGGAAAAGCGCGGTGCTGAAGGCCTCGTTCCCGTTGACCTATGCGGAATGCACGAAATCGGAGGGGCCAGATGTCGTTCTTTGAAAACACCCGCAAGCCCGTGGGCCTCGGCGGAAAACTTATGGTTGCCATGATGAATCTGGGCCACGGCCCTGTGGCGCGGTGGGGACTTCGATTTCTACGACTTGCGCCAAACGCCAAGGTGCTGGATTGCGGCTGCGGCGGCGGGGCAAACATAAAACGGCTGCTGAAAAAATGCCCGCATGGCGTCGTCAAGGGCATCGACTATTCGCCCGTCAGCGTGGAGAAGGCTAGAAAGCTCAACCGAACCGCAATTCAGGAGGGGCGTTGCGCCGTTCTGCAAGGCAGTGTGACGGATATGGTGTTTGAGGATAGCTACTTCGATGCTGCCACGGCCTTTGAGACCGTCTATTTTTGGCCTGATTTACCCCGATGCTTCCGTGAGGTCTGGCGGACGCTTAAACCGGGCGGGACAATTCTTATCTGCAACGAGAGCAATGGCGATACGGACAAGGACGAGAGGTGGACGCAGATCATCGGCGGCATGACCATCTACAAGGACATTGAATTAAAGGCGTGTCTGGAGCAGGCGGGCTTTCACGAGGTGCAGATACGCAAAAAGAAAAAGTGGCTCTGCGTCACGGCACGGAAGTAAGGACACCAAGCACGGGCATTTTTGCATCCATCCTGCACATGGCGATAGGCATGACGGTCATAGCAGCTGTGCTGGCGGCAATTATGACAGTTTTTATTCACTGAGGAAGAAACCTATGAAATGTAAAATTGAGAAAAACACCGTGCAGGAGACGCTGATCCTCCCGCTGTATTCCCGGAAGCTGTGTACGGAGCTGTACCCGAACCTTTACAGGGATGAAACAGCGGTTCGTCTGCTCGACCAGATTGACTACGACTTTTCAGAGGCAGAGAAAAACTCCCGCAGCCTGATGCAGCGCTTTGGTGCGCTGGAGGTGGCCATGCGGCAGAGTGATCTTGCTTTCGAGGTGCGGGATTACCTGAAAGGCCACCCCAATGCGGCGGTGGTCAATCTGGGCTGTGGGCTGGACAACACCGGCAGAACCTGCGACAACGGTAGATGCAAGATCTACAATCTGGACTTCCCGGATGTGATTGCCTTGCGGCAGCAGCTACTGCCCGCCGGGAATCGAGAACAAAATATCCCCTGTGACCTGAAAGACACCGCATGGTTTAGCAAAATCGATGCCTCCGGCGGGGTGGTGTTCTTTGCCTCCGGGGTGTTCTATTACTTTCTGACCCAGCAGGTCCGGGAACTGGTGCGGGGGATGGCGGACGCTTTCCCCGGCGGTGTGCTGGTCTTTGATGCTGCCAATCGGACGGCAGTAAAGATGATCGCAAAAACATGGCTTAAGACTGCAAAAATCAAGGATGTGGGGGCATATTTTGCGGTTTCGGATGCCGCCAAGGAAATCGGCACGTGGAACAGCCGTCTGCAGGTCACAAGTCGCGGCTATATGCTGGGTTACAACGATTTGAGAGACCCTTCTGTCAGCGGCTTTTTCCGGTTTCTCGCAAGGGTCGGTGACAACGGGATGAAAATGCAAATCGTGAAAATAAGATTTTGAGAGGCAAAAATGAAGCGCATTCACTTTGACGTTGAAGAAGACGGCTTTTACGGCGCATATTGGGCGTGCTAGGACACACATACAGCAGCGGGCACGGATTCGATTGAAACCGTGCCCGCTATCTGATACTATATTATTTTATCGAACGTCTGTTCTATTCCCACTCGATGGTCGCGGGCGGCTTTGACGTGATGTCGTAGGCCACGCGGTTGACGCCGGGAACCTCGGCAACGATACGGCCGGAGATCTTGGCGAGCACCTCGTAGGGCAGCTTTGCCCAGTCCGCGGTCATGGCATCGCTCGACTCCACCGCGCGCAGGATCACCGGACGGGCGTAAGTGCGCTCGTCGCCCATGACGCCCACGCTCTTGATGTCGGGGAGCACCGCGAAGTACTGCCAGCAGCTGTGCTCGGAGTTGCGCTCGCCCGTCTCCTCAAAAAGACGCTGGTTGTAGGCGTCGAGCTCCTCGCGAACGATTGCGTCGGCATCCTTCAAGATGGCGAGCTTCTCGGGATCAACCGCGCCGATGATGCGAATGGCGAGGCCCGGGCCCGGGAACGGCTGACGGTGGACAATGTGCGCCGGCAGGCCGAGCGCGAGGCCCAGCTCGCGTACCTCGTCCTTAAAGAAGTGGTCGAGCGGCTCGATAAGGTCGAAGTGCACGCCCTCGGGGAACGGGATCAGGTTGTGGTGGCTCTTGATGGTCGAGGCCTTGCCACCGGTCTTGCGCGCGCCGGACTCGATGATGTCGGGATAGATGGTGCCCTGCGCGAGATAGGTAACGGGGCGGCCATCCTCCTCGAGCTGCTTAGCAACAGCAAAGAACTCGTTCCAGAACTGCGTGCCGATGACGCGGCGCTTCTCCTCCGGATCGGTGACGCCGGCGAGGAGCTCGGCATAACGGTCCTCGGCATGCACATGAATGAAGTCCACGTCGAACTGTTTGGTGAAGACCTCCTCCACCTGCTCGGGCTCACCCTTGCGCAGAAGTCCGTGGTTGATGAAGACACAGGTCATCTGGCGACCGATGGCGCGCGCGCCAAGTGCGGCCACCACGCTCGAGTCAACGCCGCCGGAAAGTGCGAGGATGACGCGGGCGTCGCCCACCTGCTCGCGAATCTCGGCGACCTTCTGCTCGACCAGGTTGTCCATGGTCCAGGTCTTCTCAAGACCGCAGATGTTAAAGAGGAAGTTCGAGAGGATCTGCTGGCCATACTCGGTATGGCGCACCTCGGGGTGGAACTGGGTGGAGTAGAGCTTGCGCTCGGGGCACGCCATGGCGGCCACCGGACAGACACCGGTCTGCGCGGTTACGTGGAAGCCCTCGGGCACGCGCACAACGGCATCGCGGTGGCTCATCCACACGGTCTGCTCGAGCGGGGTGCCCGCAAACAGAGCAGAGCCGTTATCGCAGGCGATGGTTGCGGGGCCGTACTCGCCCACCTCGGAATGGCCGACCTCGCCGCCAAGCGCCACGGCCATAATCTGGTGCCCGTAGCAAAAACCCAAGACCGGCAGGCCCAGGTCGAAAATGGCGGGGTCGATGGACGGCGCGTCCTCGGCGTAAACGCTCGCAGGACCACCGGAAAGGATGAGGGCCGCGGGCTCCATCGCGCGGACCTCGTCCGCGGTGATGTCGCAGGGCACGATCTCGGAATAAACATGCAGGTCGCGCACGCGGCGGGCGATGAGCTGGCCGTACTGTGCACCGAAGTCGAATACGAGCACCTTATTTGCGGCAGCGGATGCGTTCTCGGGCATGGGTCTCCTCTCTGGCGCCGGCGGGCGGCTGCGTCTTTGTAACCTGTCTATCATACACGCTCGCCTGCCGCACGCGGCAAAGCGAGGTATATCTGCACGCCATCGTCAAGTGCAGCAAGGCGTCTGCCGGATGGCGCTCGCACACGCCCAGGCCCCTGACGTACCGCTACAATACTAAGACCGGCAATCGCGCTGGCACCTCGAGCAGAAAGCAACGCCTCATGAAGAAGATCCTCCTTATCGCCACCGGCGGCACCATAGCCTCGACCGAGGACGGAAACGGACTCTCCCCCGCCCTCACCGGCTCGGAGCTCGCCGCCTGCGTGCCCGAGATCGAGGGTCTCTGCGAGCTCGACGTAGTTCAGCCCATGAACATCGACAGCACCAATATGTGCCCGAGCGACTGGCTGCACATCCGCGACGTGGTGATGGAGAGCTACGATTGCTACGACGGCTTTTTGGTCCTCCACGGCACCGACACCATGGCCTACACCGCTGCGGCACTTTCCTATCTCATCCAGGCGAGCCCCAAACCCATCGTGCTCACTGGCTCGCAGCGCCCCATGCTGAGCCCCTTCACCGATGCGAAGCTCAACCTCTACCAGAGCCTGCTGTGGGCGGTCGATGACCGCGCCCGCGACGTTGCCATTGTGTTCGGCGGTCTCGTTATCGCCGGAACGCGCGCTCGCAAGCAGCGCACCATGAGCGCAAACGCCTTTACGAGCGTGAACTTCCCCCCGCTCGCCTACATCCGCCACGACCGCATCGTCCGTGGCGGAGCGTCGCTGCCCGGCTGGACCTTAGACGACCGCGCGCTCGAGGCGGCGGTTGCCTCCACCGAGACCGACGACGGCGTGCAAGCGTTTATCACCGCCTTCCGCGCGGCACGCGCCGCCGAGGGTACGGCGCCGGCGACCTTTGATGCGCTCGACGACCGCGTCGCCGTCATCAAGCTCACCCCGGGGTTTGACCCGCGCATCTTTGAGGTGCTCAAGCCCGCCTACGACGCCGTCATCCTCGAGACGTTTGGCCTTGGCGGCGTGCCGGAATACGGCCCCGACGCACCGTCCTTCAAGCAGGCGATTTTCGATTGGGTCGACTCCGGCCGCACCGTTGTCATGACCACGCAGGTCCCCGAGGAGGGGCTCGATCTGGGGGTGTACGAGGTGGGGCGCGCCTATGCCGATCACCCAGGCATCCTCCACGGCGACGACATGACCACCGAGGCGCTCGTTGCCAAGACCATGTGGGCGCTCGGCCAGTCGCGCGATCCGCGCGAGGTGTCTCGCCTGTTCTACTCCGTAATCAATCACGACCGCACGCCGGCGCGCTGAGCTATTTCATAAGATCGATGACACTGACATCAAGGCCGGCAGCAACACGCACGAGCATCTTCACCGTCACGTTTGCGGTGCCATTCTCGATACGGTTGAGGTAGGGGCGGCTGATACCGACCATAAGGGCAAACTCGCCCTTGCCGATCCCCTGCTCCTCACGCATCCTGCGAACGCGCCTACCGATTCTCTGTACCGTCTCTTCACCCATAGCGCAGTAGTGTGAAGAATGACTTAACGCGCAATGTAACCTATAGTTTGCGTTTTGCTCAAATTGCACACCCCTGACATCTTGCGGGCAATGGTCAGAGCAACAAAACGAGCCCCCGACCACGTTGGCCGAGGGCTCGGAAGCAAAACGTTGCCTATGGCGTGCCGCTACCCGGCGAAGGGAATACCCTGTCCCGTCATCGCCATATAGATGAGGTAAAGATTCGCCGCGTTAAAGATGACCGCGGCGATAAGGCCGCTCTTGACGTAGCGCTTAAAGGTGAGCGCCGCAATATGATCGGGCTCTCCGGTAGCGCCCGCACGCTTGAGAGCACTCACAAGCGAGACAATGCCCAGCGCCAGGCAGATGACCGGCAGCAGTGCGAGGTGCCAGCGGCTGCCCGTGCGGGCCGTCTCGGCAACGGCGTTGAAGCCAATCACCACGGTATCGGACATCTGAGGCAAGAAGATGGCGATCTCAATGAGGGGAATCACAGCGAGCACGGCAAGCGCCACCGCCATAATCCCATTGGTCTTTCCGTATTTGAACATCGTTGTCCTTTCGGCGAGCGACTGCGAGCGCGGCGCTCGAGCTTACACGTTGAAGCGGAAGTGCACCACGTCGCCGTCGGCCATGACGTAGTCCTTACCCTCCATGCGGAGCCTGCCCGCGGCACGGGCACCCGCCTCACCGCCGAGCTCGACGTAGTCGTCATAGGAAATGACCTCGGCCTTGATGAAGCCACGCTCAAAATCGGAGTGGATGACGCCCGCCGCCTGAGGCGCGGTCGCACCCTGGCGCACGGTCCACGCCTTGACCTCCATCTCGCCTGCGGTGAAGAACGACTGAAGGCCGAGCAGCTTGTACGCTGCCTGAGCGAGAACCTCAAGACCCGGACGCTCGAGACCGAGGGTCTCCAGATACTCCGCCGCCTCCTCGGGGTCGAGCTCCGAGAGCTCGGCCTCGACCTTGGCGCAGATGGCAATCGGGGTCACACCGTCGATGGGCTCGAGCTCCTGGCCGAGCATGTCCTCGTCGACGTTTGCCACATACAGAATCGGCTTCATGGTGAGCAGGAAGAGCCCCTTGGCAGCAGCGCGCTCCTCGGGGGTCATCTCGAGCGTCGCGGCGCGGTTGCCCTCGTTCAGCCACGCGGTCAGGCGCTTTGCAACCTCGAGCTTGGGCATAAGCTCATGGTCGCGTTTGGCCTCCTTCTCGAGCTTGGGCAGCTGCTTTTCCAACGTCTGAAGGTCGGCCAAGATGAGCTCGGTCATGATGGTGTCGGCATCGGCCGCGGGGTCAACAAAGTCTCCCATGCGCCCCACCTCACGCATGACGTTGGGGTCTTTGAAGTAGCGCACGACCTCGCAGATAGCGTCCGTCTCGCGGATGTTTGCGAGGAACTGGTTTCCCAGGCCCTCGCCCTCGTTGGCGCCCTTAACGAGGCCGGCGATGTCGACAAACTCGACCGTTGCGGGCACGATACGACCCGGGTTCACAATGTCTGCGAGCTTCTGCAGACGGTCGTCCGGCACGTTTACGATGCCGACGTTGGGGTCGATGGTGGCAAAGGGGTAGTTAGCGGCAAGACCGCCCTTCTTGGTGAGTGCGGTGAACAGCGTCGACTTGCCCACGTTGGGCAGACCGACGATACCGATGGAAAGTGACACGACGTATCCTCTCAGAGTGTGGCGACACCGCGCGGTCGTAACGCGGCGGGCAATCGTAACGGCATCCATTGTACGCGGAAAGCTCCGCAGGCGCCGATGGCAGAAGCTCTACTTGTCGAGCTTCTCCATCTGGTCGAGCACGCGGTTGAGCTTCTGCTTGGCCTCCGCCTTGAGCTTCTCGGCATCCTTTTTGGCCTGAGCCGCCTGGAGCGCCTTCTTCTCCGCCTCGGGATCGGGAATTACCAAGTCCGAGCCGTCATGCTCCACGAGCGTAAGGGCGTGCTCCGGGCAGACCTCGGCGCACAGGCCGCAGCCCACGCAATAAGTCGCCTCCAGCGCAAAGCGGCCCGCACCCACCAGATCGCAGGCGTGCAGCGGGCAGGCGCGCACGCAATCGCCGCACATGGTGCACTTTGAGAAGTCGCATTCGGGCACCTGGACGCGCACGTTCTCGGCGAGCTCGGGATGGGACTGCAAGGTGGAGAGCAGAAGCTTCCGCGACTGCGTGAGTATGCGACGGCGCTTCTCGGTCGTGGTACCCGTGGCCTGGGAGAGCGTCCGCTCAAGAGCGGAGAGCTTCTTGTTGTGCTCCTTCAGGCGCTGCGTCACCGTGGCGACTGCCGCGGCGGCGGGATTTAGCTTAGACACCGTGAGGCCGGTCGTGCGCATGATGTTGTCCAGGAACTCCTTGCGCTCGTACTCGCGGCGCTTCTCACACGTGAGCGCACGGGACTCGACCTCAAGACCCATACCGGCGCCGGCCCATTCCTCGGCTGTGGCGATGGCATCCCCAAGCATCTCCTCGCCACGGGCGTTGCGGCATTTATCGCAGATGCCGAGGGGAAGATAGACGCTCACCTGCGGGAAGTCGGTCATGATGGCAAACCAGGTCTCGGGCGTGATATCGCCCACGCAGGCGATGACGACCTCGTTCTCACGCGGCACGCGACGAAGGGCGCGCGTACAGGTCACATACGCGGTGGTGTGCGCAGTGGCGGCTGCCGCGACCGCATCGTAGAGCTTCTTAGGTTGAATCTTGGGCGAGAGGACTGCCTCGGTGGGGCACACCGGCACGCAAAGACCGCACTTGCGGCACGCGTCGGTGATCTCAACCTCGCCGTCGTCGATATCGACCGCGTTCACGGGGCAGACCTCGGCGCATTTGCGACAGCTGCTCTTCTCGGACTTGCAGGTAAGGCACGGCAGCGCGTTGACGCGCGGGCGCTCCTTATAGTCGGCGGGATTCCATTCCTGAACCGGCGCACCGGCGGTTGTGGTGCCAAGCAGCGCATCGGTCACGCCGCCGAGTGGATCCTTCAAGACATCGATGCCTTTAGTGATATCGATGATGTCATCGAAAAGGTCGTGTTGCTGCGCCATGAGACGGTTCCTCCCCTGCGCGTCATGAGCGGTAACCTCGATATCGTACCGCATCGCGCGGCCTCAGAGCGTTCCGTCTCCCTCCTGCGCGCAACGACCACGACGCTACCGAGCAGCCTCCAGAATGCGCAGCGCCTTTTCAACCGCGGCCTCTCGCATAAATGCGGATTTCTTCACGCCGGATAGCTCGGCAGCGCGAGCGATGAGCGCAGCAGCAGAAATCGGGCATTTAAAAGAAAGGTTTGCATTTTCCTCTGCAGAAAGACGCGGCCTACCAGCGCGGGTTTTCACAAGGGTCCCCCGCCACGTTCCTTCCTCCCATTCACGTGCCCGCTTTTCGATTTCTTCATCGGAAAGCTCGAAGCCATTTGCAAGCCTATACACCGCCATTGTACTCTCCTCCCTTATCTACTCCTATTTTCTACTACAGAATATCCCTTCTTCCGAGTTAGTTAAGAAGAACGGCTCATCTCCAATCTGCAGAGATGAGCCGTTCACGTATTCAGGTTGTCAGCCGACCGCCGTCAGCTTGTTGCAGCATGACCCTTATGCGCTCAAAACGCGGAATCCCCCGCCGGTGATTCCCTAAGCGAACATTCCGCAGGCCGTAAGGCCGAGGACGTTCGCGTGGGAACACCGACGGGGATTCCGACGGGGTCCAGCCGATTATGGCTTAGTACATACCACCCTGCTGCGCGTTAGCGGTAGCGGCAGCGATGGCATCCTCAAGCTGGGTGTTCTTCGGCACGTCGGTGACGGTGGCCTCGGTGATGAGGATGAGCGACGCCACGGAGGCGGCGTTCTGGAGCGTGGTGCGGGTGACCTTGACCGGGTCGAGCACGCCCATCTCGATCATGTCGCC
>CASDZW010000027.1 GCA_949285915.1 uncultured Collinsella sp. | reverse complement strand
GCCGACGGCACCGTGAGCTTCGGTGGTATCACGTTCACCAAGCCTGGCACGTACAACTACGTGCTCTCCGAGGTCGACGGCGGCAAGCCTGGTGTCGACTATGACACCACGGGTTACAACGTAACCGCCAAGGCTGAAGACCAGGGTGACGGCACGCTCAAGGTGACTTGGGAGATGCCGCAGGCTATCGACGGTGGTGTGACCTTCAACAACACCTATACGGCCGCCAATACCGGTATCACGTTCGAGGCCGCTAAGGTTCTCGACGGCCGCGAGCTCAAGGACGGCGAGTTCACCTTCGAGCTGCGCGAGAACGGCAAGGTTATCGACACGGCCACCAACGACGCCGACGGTACCGTGGCGTTCGAGAAGGTCGAGTACACCGAGCCCGGTGCTCACGACTACGAGATCGCTGAGGTCAAGGGTGATGATTCCACCATCACCTACGACGACACCGTGTTCACGGTCCATGTGAACGTGGTCGACAACACCCAGACCGGTTCGCTTGACGCGAGCGACTGGAGCTACGGCGAGAACGGTGCTCCGGTGTTCCACAACACCTACACCATGCCCGCTGAGCCGCCGGCGCCCGAGGAGCCCAAGCCGGAGGTTATCCCGGCCACGGGCGACGCGGCTGCGGCTACTGTGATGGCAACGGCCGGCATTGGCACTGCGCTTGCCGCCGCCGGATACGTGACGAGCAAGAAGCGCGGTGAGTAACATGAGCGGCACGGGCGCATCGCTCGCGGGTGTGAGCACCCGCATCAACGGGAGGCATGCCTTTACCCACGAGCGTGTGCTCGAGCTCATTGTGCGCGAGACGGAACTGCGCGAGTCGGTCACCTTCAACAAGTCCGACCTCGCGCGCCGGCTCGGGTGCTGCGAGCGAACGCTCGACCGCGCGGTCACGCGCCTGCGTCACGACGGGCTGATTGTCTCTGAGGCGGCGTATGCGCCATCGGGCGCGCAGCTCGGCAACGTGTACCGCGCCACGCCAGAAGGCATCGCGCTTGCGCGGACCTTCACGCGTGAGAAGCGCAAGGCCAAGGCCAAGTAGTCAAGTCGCTGCTCGACCAACAACACGCACCTGCGACCCCGACGGCCAACGCCGCCGGGGTCGTTTTCTACACGGCTATTGCGTGTAGCTCCCCAATCAGGGGTACGATAAACGGTAACGTCGCTGTGCTTCTGTAAACGTAGGGTAGGTAGCGGCGTCCACCGCGGCTCTCCATGACTTTTGAGGTTCCAATTTGGCACCTCAAAGAGTCACTCTCCTCTTTGGTTAATCGGAAGCGGAAATCCTCGGGAAATCTCTCGGCGTTGCGTGCAGCGGCACGGACTCCGTTGGGGCGGATGCGCAGGGTGTCCCATCTGTAGAAAACGGGTACCCTGTAGGGAACAGTAGCTGGCTTGGGGGAGGAACCATGGCAGAAGAGAAGCGCAACACGGTCGACGAGGCTGCGGTTGAGGTTAACGACGGCGACCGTACCGAGGAGAACGCCTCGCCCGAGCCCGAGATGGAGGATCTGCCCGCGCTCGTGCTGGGCGACGAGGCTGAGCACGATGCCGACCTGCACGAGGAGGTCATCGACAGCGAGATTGCCTGGCGCGGCAAGATCTTTGACGTCGAGCGCCTGAACGTGCGCCTGCCCAACGGTCACACCTCGGTCCGTGACGTGGTGCGCCATCGCGGCGCGGCGGCCGTGGTTGCGCTGACCACCTCGGGTAAGATAGCGCTCGTGCGCCAGTACCGCACGTCGCTCGGCCGCGTGACGGTGGAGATTCCCGCCGGTAAGCTCGATTTCCCCGGCGAGGACCCGCTCGAGTGCGCCAAGCGCGAGCTCAAGGAGGAGACCGGCTTTGTGGCTGGGCGCATTGCCTACCTCACCACTATTGCTACAAGCTGCGGTTTTGCCGACGAGCTCATCCATATCTACCTGGCCACGCAGCTCTCGTTTGAGGGTGCGCGCCCCGATGACGACGAGTTCCTGAACGTCGATCTGGTCCCGGTGGAGGAGCTGGTGGACGCCGTGCTCGACGGCAAGATCGAGGACGCCAAGACCGTGGTGGGCGCCCTTGCCTGCGAGGTCATGAGCCGCCGGTTGGCCGACGCCGCCGTGGCCGAGGAGGCTGCGGAGTAGGCGCTTTTGGGTCAAGGCGCCGGCGTACTGGCGCTTCCCCAGCGCCGGGCGCCCCGGCGCTTAGGTAAGTGCCTCGTGAACGACGCTTGACACCGGCATTCGGCATCGATTGATAACTGAGTGATAACTGAATGATAACTGAGAGGCAACTAAACTCGCGCGATTCGTTTGGTGTCGGCTCAACAAACGCGCAGGTAGATGAGTTGGCGGCTGCGGGCGCGCGGCCCTGCGCGCGACGGTTTGTGATTCTCAGGCAACTGAATGTGATTTGGCGGCAACTAAAACCGTGCCGCAAGGGCGTTCTCGATAAAACCGTGCCGGAAGGCCCGCGCGGCGCGGCCACCGCTTGTCATGGCGTATACTAAGCGCCGGTTTGTGCGGCACCTTTTGCAGCGCGGACCTCGGCATCTAAATCTCTCAACCACGAAAGGCAGCGTCCTACCGTGAGCACTGCTAGCACCACCTCGGCAGCTAACTCCTCGACCGCAACCCCGGCGACCCCTAAGCACCGCAGCATGTTCCGCCGCTTTCTTGCCTACTACGGGCCGGAGCGCGGGCTCTTTATTGCCGACACCGTCTGCGCGCTGGTGATTGCCGGCATTGACCTTGCGTTCCCGAGCATCCTGCGCTCACTCACGGGCGGCCTCTTTACCGAGGGGCGCGATGCGATTCTGGGGGCGCTGGGCATGATCGCCCTTGGCCTTGTGGTGCTCTACCTGGTGCGCATGGGCTGCCGCTACTTTGTGTCGGCGCAGGGCCACATCATGGGCGCGCGCATGGAGTCGCGCATGCGCGAGGACCTGTTTGACCAGTACGAGCGCTTTTGCTTTAGCTATTTTGACCGCGTGAACTCCGGCGACATGATGAGCCGCATTGTCAACGACCTGTTTGACATCTGCGAGGCTGCCCACCACGTGCCGGAGTGGATCATCATCTGCGGCGTGGAGATTGTGGGCGCCTACGTGATTCTCTTCACCATCTCGCCCGTGCTCGCGGGCGTGATGGCGCTGGTGACCGTGGTCTTTGTGGCGATTATGGTGCGCCAGAACTTCCGCATGCGCGAGGTCTTTGCGGACAACCGCCGCAAGATCTCTGAGGTCAACTCGCAGCTGCAGGACTCGCTCTCGGGCATTCGCGTGGTCAAGTCGTTTGCGAATGAGGAGACCGAGCGCGCCAAGTTCCGCACCTCCAACGCGCGCTATCTGCAGTCGAAGGTCAACCAGTACCACGCCATGGGCGCCTACCAGGCAACAAGCGCGCTCATGACGGGCGCCCTCTTTACCATCATCGTGGTGCTGGGCGGCTACCTGGTAGCCCATGGCCAGATGACCGCCGTCGACATGGCGACCTTTGCCCTCTACATCAGCCTCTTTACCACGCCGATCGAGACGCTCGTCAACTCGACCGAGACGGTGCAGAAGGCCATCGCGGGCTTTAAGCGCATGGACGAGGTCATCTTGAGCATGCCCGACATTGTGGACGCGCCCGACGCGCGCCCGCTTGAGGTCACGGCGGGCGCCATTGCCTACCGTGACGTGTGCTTTAGCTACGACGACGCCGAGCTCACCGAGGACGGCGCCGACCGCGCGCGCCCGGTGATTGACCACCTGTCGCTTGAGATTGCGCCCGGCGAGACCATTGCGCTTGTGGGCCCGTCCGGCGGCGGCAAGTCCACCACCTGCTCGCTGCTGCCGCGCTTTTACGACGTGGCGTCTGGCTCGATTACCATCGACGGGCAGGACGTGCGCTCGGTCACGCAGGAGAGCCTGCGCCGCGCCATTGGCCTTGTGCAGCAGGACGTGTACCTGTTTGACGGGACGCTGCGCGACAACATTGCCTACGGCCGCCCCGGCGCCAGCCAACAGGAGATTGAGGAGGCCGCGCGTCGCGCGAACATCCACAACTTTATTGCGAGCCTGCCCGAGGGCTACGACACCGTGGTGGGGGAGCGCGGCAGCCGCCTTTCTGGCGGACAGAAGCAGCGCGTGGCCATCGCCCGCGCGTTTCTGAAGGACCCCAAGATCCTCATTCTGGACGAGGCGACCTCGGCGCTCGACAACGAGAGCGAAGAGGCCGTGCAGGAGTCGCTCGAGCGGCTCGCGGCGGACCGCACGACGATCATCATCGCGCACCGTCTCTCGACCATTAAGGGCGCCGACGAGATCGCCACGGTGGAGGGTGGTCGCGTGGTGGAGCGCGGCACGCACGACGAGCTTCTGGCGCGCGGCGGCACCTACGCGCGCTACTACCGCATGCAGTTTGAGGGGGCCCGCGCGCACGAGCTTGCGTAGGGCGCGCCCACCGCGGGTGTGGGCCTGTGGGCTTGCGCCGCGTTACCGGTGGAGCCGGGCCCTGCATGAGGGCCGCGCGACGCTCTGCAGCTTGCATGGTGATTTTCGCAGCGTAGGCAGCGTACCTGCGGCGTATGCGTATAATGCCGGTGCGGCAGGGCTCGCGCCCGGCCGCGCAATGGAGTATCACCCGCTGTCCAAGGTCGACGCATGGCAAAGAAAACCCCGCTTACACCCGAGGAAGTCACCGAGCTCTTTGCGCAGCTCGATGATTCGGGCGTGCTCGACCCCGGCGGCCCGCATCGCAAGCGCACGCGTCGCGCCATCGACCCGCTCTCCGACGAGGACCCCTCCGGTTCCAACGTCGACCACGCCATCTCGCGCGCGGCCATGGCGGTTATCATCGGCGTGCTTCTGCTCGTGCTGGGCATGCAGCTTTGGTACGGCATCAGCCGTCGCCTCAACACCGCAAACCTCTCCGACACCGCCAACGTCCAGACCGTAAGCCTCGCGCTCGAGGGCGGCGTGGAGTGGGGCAACGGCTTCACGCAGTTCCCGCGCGACTTCACGGTCGAGGAGGCCGACGAGCGCACGGGCATCGTGGAGGTGTCCGTGGTCGACACCGAGTCCTCCAACGAGCTCGAGCTCTTCTCCAACAGCCAAATCCAGGCGGCCGCGCTTGCCACAAACGCGCTGTTGAACGACAACATCAACCAGGTTGTCTACAACGTGAGCGCGCGTCTCGACGAGGACGGCAACATCACCTCCGACCACCTCTTTGGCCTTCTGCCCGCGCAGGGCGAGGAGCGCGTGATCTTTACGTTTGTGTGGACCAAGTACCGTTCCGGCGACTCGGCCAACATCGACTGGGAGCTGCGCATCATCGGCATGGACGAGGACATTGCGGGCCGTATTCAGGAGCAGGTCAACTCCGTGTCGTCGCTCATCGACACGCCGGGTATTGACCAAGACGACTTCGATGCGCAGCGCAGCGAGCTTGACCTGGAGCGCGAGCTTTTGGGCGGCGAGCAGTACCTGGGCGGCGCTGCCGAGAAGTACCCGGAGGACGTGCGACCGCAGGAGTAGGGTGCCCTCTATCTGGTTCTCATCCGGGTGCCGGAAAAGCCCAAGTCGCTCATGAGCGTAAAACTCCGCGCCTTGTGAAGGCGCTTTAGCTTGAAAAAGTGCTTATCTGGGAAAACATTACGCGTTATCTCTGAAAAAGAGCGGGCTTAGGAACGCACGACAGGGTTTACGCTCATGAACGACTTGAGCTTGCTCTTAGGGCGGAGATGGCGCGGCCTGACAGCACGCGCGGTGGATTGTGGACCGCCTGTGAAGACGCTCTCATCTTGTAGCGAATCAAGCAGCATTTTGCAAATGAGCTGGTAAAAGTGCCTGTTTTGGCGTGCTGGTCAGAACCGTGTCAGACATTGGTAAGTTCGTGCCCAACTATTTTGTTTTCCTCCCTTCCGGCGTGTGGGGGTGTCCTATCGTTTCGATATGGCGGCTTGAGGGGGAGGGCGTATGGAAACCGTCTTATGCGAAGCTTCTGCGTTTTACTACTACCGAGTTCCTCCCTGTATTTTGAAGCTGTGTCTAGATTGCCCCGATTTGTCCACGCGCGGCGGTCGTCGCGCGCTTTCGGCGTGCGACACCTTTCTCGGTTACATTCCGACGCCATTGCATGTGCTGGTCCATCATGCCCGAGAGAGGCATGAGGTGAACGCATTCGTCACGCACGTCTGGAATGCTGAATTCGAAGCCGGTATGCTCCAGGAGATAGACACCTATCATTTTGTAACCTCGCCCGCGATGACCCTGCTGCTTATGGCACGGTATCTATCGTTGCCGCATCTGGTGATGGCAATGTATGAAATGACAGGGACCTTCTCGGTAATTGAGCTTGTGCCTGAGCATCGAGAAGAGGTGCAAAGGTGGATTAATTGCGGTTGGCGTGGGGAGGACGGCTGGTCGCCAGTACTGGACAGAAACAATAAGCTAACAGGCCTTTGGAAGCGAAAGCCCTTGGTGTCCCTTGCCGATTTGCGCTCCTTTGCGACGGCTTATTCTGGGATTAGGGGAGTGAAGCAGTTTCGTCGCGCGTTGGACCTGGTGTACGGAGAGGCGGCGTCCCCATTTGAAGCGCAGTCGGCGATTCTGCTTGGATGGAGCCGGCGGCTCGGTGGCGCTGGGCTGGGTCCCTTCTCGCTGAATAGGGTTGTCAAGTTTGATAGAAGGGCAAAGACGTTGTCCTCCCAGGGATACGCGGTCGTGGACCTCTACATTGAAGAAGGCCCTGATCATCCCGCGATTGCACTGGAATGTCAGGGAAAAGCGAGTCACGGTGAATCCGGAGCGAATGAGCACGATGCCGATAGGCAGCTAGCTTTGGAAAGCATGGGGATTCACACCATATTGCTGACAAGTGGACAGATATACAGCGCATCTCGTTTTTTGCGGTTGGCAGAGCATATCTCGGAATTGTTGGGGCGGACTTACCAGGTAAAATGTCGGAGCCATCGAGATAAAGAACGTTGGTTACGAGGAGAAGTTCTAATCAATTGGAAGGATCTTGCCGACGATGCTCAGCGGGTCGCGGTAACGCGTCGGCGACGAGGGCGATAAAGCTCAAGTCGTTCATGAGCGTAAAGAAGAGAGGGCTCTGAAGTAGAGGCTTGCTGCAAAAGAGGTTTTCCCAGATAAATTGGGATAGAAAGAACCGGCGCGTGTGGTCGTGCTGGTTTTTACGCTCATGAGCGACTTGAGCCCTCACGAAACACGGTTCTGATAAGGAAAAGGGGTGCCGCGCAGCTGCGCGGCACCCCTAAATCCAAGCGCGTGAGGCTGCGGGATTAGCCCAGAAGCGCGGTGACCTTGCCCAGAAGCGGCTCGAAGCTGACACCGCGGTCCTGGAACTGCGGCTGCTTGGAGGACACGATCATGGCGTCGTGCACGAAGTCGCCGGCAAAGCGCACAGCCTCCTCCGTAGTGCGGTCGGCCATAACGGCGGCGAGCAGGCACGAGCAGTACAGGTCGCCGGTGCCGTGCAGCATGTAAGGCAGCAGCTCGTTGTTGACCTCGAAGAACGACCCGTCCTGCGTGCCCACAAAGTTGCGGATGAGCCCGTCGCCGCGCTGGATGCCCTTGAGGACAACCGTCTTGGTGCCCTTTGCAAGCAGCGCGTCGGTCAGGCGGTGCGCCTCGTCGTCGGTGATGTCCTCGCCGCCCCAGGCGTCCCCGATGGGCTCGCCCAGGATGATGGCGGCCTCGGTGAGGTTAGGCGTGAGGATGTCTGCGCCCTCAGCGAGGTTGGCCATGGCGTCGCAGAGCTCGGGGGTGTAGGTGGGGTAGACACGGCCGTGGTCCGCCATAACGGGGTCGACCACGCGCAGCGCCTGAGGATAAGTGGCGTAGAGGTCACGGATGCGGTCGACCTGCTCGGGCGCGCCGAGAAAGCCGGAGTAGATCGCGTCGATATCGACCCCAATGCCCTTCCAGGCGGCGAGGTAGTCGGAGAGGATCTCGGTAGTGTCGTGCATGTACCAGCCGGGGAAGGCGGTGTGCGACGAGAAGAGGCCGGTCGGGACCGGGCAGACGTCGCAGCCGGCGGCCGAGAGCACCGGGATGGCGACGCCAAGCGAGCACTTGCCGTAGCCGCACAGGTCGTGGACGGCGGCAACGCGCGGGATGTAGTCCCCTTCACGCTGGTAAAGGGGTTGCGTAGACATGCTGATTCCGTTGGACATGGGTATTCCTTCTTTCATCCGCGGACTTATGGACCAGCGTACGGTTACCCAGCATAGTACGCGCAGGTGCGGCGGCAGGCGGGTATTCACTTCGAAACAGAGAGCGCACATTGCGTGCATTGGGACGGGCTGGGCACAGCGCGACGCGTTGTCAAGCTCGCTCGCGCGGGGCGGGGTGCGGAATTATCGCGGACGGGCCGACCCGGCGGGCGCGTCTGGTAGAAAACGCCTACAATGAGGTGCAGCCCATCCACCTTTAAGCCGGTCCTGCGAGGCCGGGAAGGAGTGCATATGGCGGTTACAGACGTGTCGGGCGCGCAGGCCCGCACCTCCGGCGGCGACCGCGCCGTCCGCAGCGCAGCCTTAAGTGAGCTCGCGCAGCACATGCTTTCCAAAACCAGCAAAAAGTCGAGTGTTCCGGGCATTCTGATGCTCGCCGACGGCACGGTCTTTTACGGCCGCGCCTGCGGAGCTCAGGGCACGGCCACGGGCGAGGTCTGCTTCAACACCTCGCTCGAGGGGTACTTTGAGGTCCTCACCGACCCGAGCTATGCCGGCCAGATCGTGACCATGACCTACCCGCAGATCGGCAACTACGGCATCGACCCGGTCGACACCCAGACGGGCCTTGGCGCCGACGGCGACCCCACACTCAACACGCGCCCGGCGCTGCGCGGCATGATCGTGCACGACATGTGCCGCACGCCGTCCAACTGGCGCTCCACCGAGAGCGTGCCCGCCTACCTTGCCGAGCGCGGCATCGTGGCGCTCGAGGGCATCGACACGCGCGCCCTCGTGCGGCACCTGCGCGACAACGGTGCCCAGAAGGGCATCATCACCACAGAGGTCTTTGACCTCGAGGAGCTCGCGCGCCTGCTCGCCGAGGCTCCCGATCTGGTGGGCGAGAACCTCGTCAAGACCGTGAGCCGCACCGACCGCCGTTCCTACACCGCCGCCGACCTGCCGGCCGACCACGCCTTTGCCTCCGCCGACCCGGTGCCGGCGCGCCACAAGGTTGTGGCCTACGACTGCGGCATCAAGCGCGGCATCCTCGAAGGGCTCGTCCGCGCCGGCTGCGACCTCACGCTCGTGCCGTGGGACACGCCCGCCGAGGACGTGCTCGCGCTCGAGCCCGACGGCGTCTTTCTCTCCAACGGCCCGGGCGACCCTGACGCCGTGGAGGAGACCTACACCCAGGTGCAGAAGCTCATCGGCAAGCTGCCGATCTTTGGCATCTGCCTGGGCCATCAGATGATCAGCCTCGCCTGCGGCGCGGACATGGAGAAGCTCAAGTTCGGCCACCGCGGCGGCAACCAGCCGGTCATGAACCTGCTCACCCGTCGCGTGGAGATTACCGCGCAAAACCACGGCTTTGGCCTGGTGTTCCCGAGCCTCGGCGCGCTTGTGCCCGAGCTCTCGGGCGGCGTGACCGAGCACCCCACCGGCGCCGACGGAACCGCCGCCACCGGTGATTTGCGCTTCTGGGTGGAGCGCGGGGTCGCGCCCGTGGTGCAGAACGAGCGCTTTGGCCGCATCCGCCTTACGCACGTGAACTTGAACGACGGCACCGCCGAGGGCATCCAGCTCCTCGACCAGCCGTGCTTCTCGGTCCAGTACCACCCCGAGGCCTCGCCCGGCCCCACCGACGCTCACTACCTGTTCACGGCGTTCGCGCGCCTTATGGACGGCGACGCCGATTACCTCAACATCGATATCTCGAAAGACCGCCTCGCGGGGTGGAAGTTCGCAGAGGAGGAGATGTAGACCATGCCTAAGCGGACTGACATCAAGCGCATTCTGGTGATTGGCTCGGGCCCGATCGTCATTGGCCAGGCGTGCGAGTTTGACTATTCGGGCGCGCAGGCCTGCAAGGTTCTTAAAGAGGACGGGTACGAGGTCATCCTCGTCAACTCCAACCCGGCGACCATCATGACCGACCCGGGGCTCGCCGACCGCACTTACGTGGAGCCGGTCACGCCCGAGTTTATCGAGAAGGTCATCAAGCGCGAGCACCCCGACGCGCTGCTGCCCACGCTCGGCGGCCAGACCGGACTCAACGCCGCGGTCGAGCTCGCCAAGTCCGGCGTGCTGGAGCGCGAGGGCGTCGAGATGATCGGCTGCGACCTTGCCGCCATCGAGCGCGGCGAGGACCGCAAGCTCTTTAACGAGGCCATGGCAGAGATCGGCCTCGAGGTCGCGCGCTCGGGCTACGCCTACTCCATCGAGGACGCGCTCGAGATCGTGAAGCGCGTGGGCTACCCCTGCGTGCTGCGCCCGAGCTTCACGCTTGGCGGCGCGGGCGGCGGCATTGCCCACAACGAGCAGGAGCTCCGCGAGATCGTGCGCCAGGGCCTTGAGCTCTCGCCGGCGGGCGAGGTGCTCGTGGAGGAGTCCATCGAGGGCTGGAAAGAGTACGAGATGGAGGTCATGCGCGACCACGCCGGCAACGGCATCATCGTGTGCTCCATCGAGAACTTTGACCCCATGGGCGTGCACACCGGCGACTCCATCACTGTGGCGCCGGCGCAGACGCTCTCTGACCTCGAGTACCAGCGCATGCGCGTGGCGTCGCTTGCCATTCTGGAGAAGGTCGGCGTGGAGACCGGCGGCTCTAACGTGCAGTTTGCCGTGAACCCCAACAATGGTCGCATCATCGTTATCGAGATGAACCCGCGCGTGAGCCGCTCCTCGGCGCTTGCCTCCAAGGCCACGGGCTTCCCCATTGCCAAGGCCGCCGCGCGCCTGGCCGTGGGCTACACGCTCGACGAGATTGTGAACGACATCACCAAGGCCACGCCGGCGTGCTTTGAGCCGTCGATCGACTACTGCGTGGTCAAGGTGCCGCGCTTTGCGTTTGAGAAGTTCAAGGGCACCGACACGCGCCTCACCACCCGCATGAAGGCCGTGGGCGAGATCATGGCCATCGGTCGCACCTTTGAGGAGAGCTTTGGCAAGGCTATGCGCTCGCTCGAGGACGGTCACGTGGGCCTCTCCGCCGGCGGCAACGAGGGCGTGGGCATGAGCGACGACGAGCTTGCCGAGCACGTGGCCGAGCCCACCGCCGACCGCGTCTTCTACCTGGTTGAGGCCCTGCGCCGCGGCTGGGACGTGGAGCGGATCTTTGAGCTCACCCGTATCGACCGCTGGTTCCTCTCGCGCATTGCCGACATGGCGGCCGTGCAGGAGTCCATCCGGGGACTCCGCGTGGAGGACATCGACGCCGACGCGATGCGCCTGCTCAAGCAGTACGGCACCTCGGACGCCGAGATCGCCGCGCTCACCGGCAGCGACGAGCGCTTTGTGCGCGCCTACCGCAAGGGCCTTGGCGTGGTGCCGTGCATGAAGACGGTCGACACCTGCGCCGCCGAGTTTGCCAGCGCGACCGAGTACCACTACAAGACCTACGAGAACCTGCTGCGCCCCGGCGTGGAGGCCAAGAAGCGCGTGGCGCCCGACGAGGTCACCCACACGCACAAGAAGAAGGCCATGATTCTGGGCGCCGGCCCCAACCGCATTGGCCAGGGCATTGAGTTTGACTACTGCTGCGTGCACGCGAGCTACGCGCTCGCGAGCCGCGGGTACGAGACCATCATGGTCAACTGCAACCCCGAGACCGTCTCCACCGACTACGACACCTCGGATCGCCTCTACTTTGAGCCGCTCACCTACGAGGACGTCATGGACATCGTGGACGTGGAGCGCCCCGACGGCGTTGTGGTGACGCTCGGCGGCCAGACCCCCTTGAAGCTCGCTCGCGCCCTCGAGGACGCTGGCGTGGAGATCATGGGCACGAAGCCCCGCGCCATCGACCTCGCCGAGGACCGCGAGCGCTTCAGCTCGCTGCTCGACCGCATGAAGATCATGTACCCGCCGGCGGGCGAGGCGCGCTCCTTTGAGGAGGCCGAGCAGGTGGCCGCGCAGATTGGCTACCCCCTGCTCGTACGTCCGTCCTACGTACTCGGCGGCCGCGGCATGATGATTGCTTACGACGCGCCGCACCTGCGCGAGTACATGGCCGAGGCCACGCAGATCAGCCCCGACTACCCCGTCTACCTCGACCGCTTCCTGGAGGGAGCGATCGAGTGCGACGTCGACGCGCTCTGCGACGGCGAAGAGGTCTACATCGGCGGCATCCTGGAGCATATCGAGGAGGCCGGCATCCACTCCGGCGACTCCGCCACGTGCATCCCGCCGTTCAGCTTCTCCGACTCGCTGATTGAGAAGCTGCGCGACACCACCCGTCGCATCGCGCTTGAGGTGGGCGTGCGCGGCCTCATCAACGTGCAGTACGCCATCCAGGGCGAGACGGTCTACGTCATCGAGGCCAATCCGCGCGCGAGCCGCACGGTGCCGTTTATCTCTAAGGCCACCGGCGTGCCGCTCGCCAAGGCGGCGGCCTGCATCATGGCCGGTGAGTCCATTGCCGACCTGCATCTGCCGGCGGACGACCGCGAGCTTGACTGGTTCTGCATGAAGGAAGCCGTCATGCCGTGGGGCCGCTTCCCCGGCGCCGACGTGGTGCTCGGGCCCGAGATGAAGTCCACCGGCGAGGTCATGGGCATTGCCAAGAGCTACCCCGAGGCTTACGCCAAGACGCAGCTCGCCATCGACTACAAGCTGCCTTCGCCCGAGCAGGGCAAGGTCTTCATCAGCGTGAACGACCGTGATAAGCGCCACATCCTGTCCACGGCGCGCACCCTGCGCTATCTGGGCTTTGATATTGTGTCCACCTCGGGCACGGCCAAGGTTCTGCGCGGCGGTAACGTGAAGTGCGAGGTCGTGAACAAGTTCTCCGACGGTCACCCGCACATTGGCGACATGATCGCCAACGGCGAGATCGCGCTCATCATCAACACGCCCTATGGCCAGGGCGCCCGTGGCGACGGTTACAAGATGCGCACCGAGGCGGTGCGCCGCGGCGTGACGAGCGCCACGTCGCTCTCCGGCGCTAGCGCTTTTGTGGCGGCCATCGAGGCTGTTAAGGCGGCCAAGCAGGCAGAGGCCCACGGCGCCGACGCACAGGGCGTGGGCGCTGCCGACCCGTTCACCGCCTACGCGGGCATGGACGTCATCGCGCTGCAGGATCTGCCGCAGTACGAGGTGTAAGCACGTGGGATAGCCACGCGGAACGCGTAAGCGGTCTGCGGACGATGGCGCCCCCGCATCCGAGCGTCGGGTGCGGGGGCGCCCGCATATGACAAAGGTGACAGGGACGCTTGTCATACGGCGCTTGCCGCCGGCACTGGCGCCGCGCCTGTGCGCCGAGATGCGCCAAAGGTGGGCGTCCCCCTACATAATGTGCTTCAAAACGCACAAATTACCAGTTCTTGATTTTTGTGGGTGGGGGTTACCGTTTATCGCCAAGAACCAGCCGTCTAAAGGTCCGAACCGCAACGGCTTGCCTAAATTTTATACACCAGGGGACACACTTTCCATTAAATGAGCTAGACTTGGCTCCGTAGGACGCTTTTGTCTCGAATACATGCGTCGCGCCGCGGTGTCGTTTGCTGCCATACGGTCGCGGTGCGCGAGCTAGGGCGAGGGCGAGAGCGAGGACGGGTGCGCTGTAGCCCGTCGAAGTGTTTGGGGTGGTACATATGCATGTCTCACAGAAGACGCGCAAGGAGATCAAACGCAAGGGGGCAAAGGCTCTGGCCATTTTCCTTGCGTTTGTGCTCGCGGTTCAGAGCGTCAATCTGCCCGCGGTGGTGGCGGTTGCCGACACGGCGGCGTCGGATGCGCTGGCGCAGCTGAACGATACGCCGGCTACGGACGAGGCCACGACCGGCGAGCAGTCGGCGGCGACCGACGAGGCCCAGCCCGCGGCGGATGCCGCGGCGGACACCGCGGCGGACGCAACGACGCCGACCGAGGAGCCCGCGACGCCCACGACGGACGAGACGGCTACCACGCAGCCGACCGACCAGGCGACGACCACGGACGATCAAGCTGCCACGGGGACCGATCAGGCGACCCCGACCGACCCCGCAGAAAACGTGACGGAGGGGGGTTCGTCCACCGATGAGACCGCTCCGGTAACTCCGGCGGAGGACACCGCCGCAACCGTTTCGCTCTCGCTTACCCAAAGCACGCTTACCGTTGGGGAGGACACCTACACCTCCGACAACGATTCGCTCGATGCTCCGGCCAACCAGGAGCTGAAGTTTACCGTCGCGCCTGCCGACGGTTTTGCCGTTTCTGCGGTCAAGCAGCAGACCGCCGACGGCACCGAGTCTGGCCTTACCGCCAACGATGCCGGCGAGTACACCGTTGCCGCCGCTGATGTTGCAGACGGCCTGAAGCTCACCGTTGAGACCGAGGAGGTCCCGGCCGAGCCCGTCGAGGATCCGGCCGAGGATGCGACCGAGCCTGCCGAGGACGCGACGGCAGGGGATGCCGCGACGGACGAGACGGGCGAGGATACCCTTATAATGCCCAACTCGCTGCCGGTTCGCGCGGCTTCTTGGGACCAGTATGCCGTAACCGTTGTTCTACTGGGAGAAAACGGGCAGCCTGCCGAAACAAAAACGGCGACCATTAACGGCGGGGTAATCGCCGAACAAATCGGCACCCTTGGTGGCGAGGACCTTAACACGGAGGGCTATGACTACGTAAACGCGAAGGTGGGGAATGAGGCTACCACTGCGGAGAATGTCATCGCCTTTGCCGGAGGAAGAGACAGCACAACATATTATTCTGCGGATCCGGGGAGCATCGTAGCATCTGCCCTGCAGCAGGGGGAATCGGTCTTTCTTTACTTTGAGCCACACGTCGACCGATATACCGTTACATACAACGTTACAGGCGCTGATGGGCAAGCTGACAACACTTACTCTGGTCCTGAAGAGGTGCGCGCTGGAGGCGTGCTTTCATTTACGGTTAATCACGCCTACGGATATACCGTTAAAGTGTCTATAAACGGTGAGGCTCTCGCAGCTGATGAGAGCGGCGTATACGCAGTCGAGGATATTCAGTCTCCTGCCGAGGTTGACATCGCGTTCTCAAAAAACAGAACGATAGATTTTGTCGTCGACTTTACGACCGATAAAGAAAACTGGCATGACACCAGCCTGACGCCAGACGGCATAAGAGGGATTCAAGCCGGTTCGGACTTCAGCTTTACCCTTGAGACGCAGAGAAATAACGACGGCGCACAGTACTGGCGCTTTGACTCTCTGGAGCTTAATGGCGAGACGATTTCCCTGCCTAGAAGCTACGACACGGGAGCAAGTGAGACTACAACCTTGTCGAATGGCGTAGGTGTTACTGTCCGTCTGACAGATATTGACGATGGCGTTCTTGGACTTCAGAATCCTCGTTATACCTATAGAGTCACTGTCTCCAACGCATACGAGGATATCCACCTTACCAATATCAACTTCTGCGGTAATGCTCACAGTGAGGTTATCCCGCACTTCGATTCTGACGCCGTGAACGTTACTTGGGTGAACGGTTCTGGTGGCCAGGGCACAGCAAAGAATGAGGGTCCAGTTCAGACTCGTGGCTTCGAATATGTGGATTTCAGTTTCCAAGTGCAGCCGGGATATCGTCTGGTTGATGTAAAGCTCGACGGTGTTTCACAGGGGGCGGTAACCGCTCTACGGGTGAACGACCGCTCTGCTACTATCCAGCACCTTGATATCGAAACCGAAGTTGTGTCGTATGGCGTTAAGTACGATTCAGCCGGAGAAAACGCTCAGGTTCCGACAGATGGCGGAACGTATGCCATCAACGGCCAGACGAACATTGTGGTTGGCTCGGCACCAACAAACTACAAGGGGGACAAAATCTTCCTTGGGTGGAAGTTGGGTGAAGATGTATATATGCCGGGCGACGTTGTGGCTCTGAGCAAGGCCGCGCCTGAAGCGGAAAACGGAACAATTACGTTCATCGCTCAGTGGGGAGACAGCCTTCCTCAAGGCGAGAAGATTCCACTAACGATTAATGTATACCTGCAGAATTCCAACGGTGGCTATGACTTAAGCAGCACAGTTGGAGCATCTGGTTTTGTTGGCACGCAGGTCAGCGTTCTTAATCCAGAGCAATACGTGCCAGATGGCTGTGAAAATTGCTACATGCTTAACGGTGCCACGTCGAATACGACGCTCACCCCCAGCAACGAATCGGGAACTGAGTTCAACCTGTATTTTGATCGGGTTATGAAGGAGGTCTCCTATTCGGTCGAATACTACAAGGATGACGTAAAAGTCGAGAGCGATAGCTATACCAAGACCCAGCAGGTTTGGGTTCACGACAACACCGATAGCATTGCAATTCAAAATGAAATTGATGCATCGGATAACAAGTATGAAGGCTATGCTCTGGATAGGGATAGGACGGACCCGGAGAAGCTCCCGAGCGTAGGAACATCGGTTATGTCGGGCAGCGTCTATAAGGTCTACTACGTTGCCAAGTCCTACGACGTCACCTACGAGTTCGTCTCCGGTACCGACGGCGAGGCCCTGCCCTCCGCGGGCATGCCCGACGCGCCCGAGAGGGACACCATCAAGTACGGCGATCCCGTTAATCTGCCGTCCGGCTACGAGACCGTGACCGACGCCCGAGGCGTCTGGGAGTTCCAGGGCTGGCGTATCTCCGGTACCGAGGAGATTCTCGAGTCCTACAAGATGCCTGCCAATGACGTGATGCTCGAAGGTGTGTGGACGCTCAAGGCCGACTCCTCCGCCGACTACTCCGTGAGCTACCTGATGGTCTCCGGCACCGCCGGCGAGGCCCTGCCGGCCGAGCTCAGCGCCCGC
>CASDZW010000026.1 GCA_949285915.1 uncultured Collinsella sp. | reverse complement strand
CGATGGCGCCGCCGGACGGCCGGTTGGCAAGCGAGATGCTCCCGCCATGGGCGCGCGCCGCCTCCGCAGCGGTGTAGAGCCCAAGGCCGTAATGCCGCTCACCGTCGCGTACGGCGCGGGAGGCGTCATCGGTGAAGAGGCGCTCGCAACCGTGGTCGAGCGCGGCGGGCGTGAACCCCGCCCCATCGTCGGCGACGGAGATGGAGAGCGATCCGTCGACCATCGTGCAGGTGATCTCAACGCGCGAGCGCGCATGCTCGACAGCGTTGGAGACGAGGTTCGCCGCAGCACGCGCAAGCGAGGTCGCATCGAGCGGCACGTCGCGCACGCTGGCGGCGGCTGGGTCGATCGCGCCTGCGAGCTCTATGCCGTGAGCCCGGGCAACGGACTCGGCTTCTGCGGCGATTTTCTGGTACAGGGCCGCCGGTCGGACAGGCATCTTGCGCGCCGTTTCACCTCCGCGCGAGGCCTCGATGAGCACGTGCACGTACCCATCGAGCTGCTCTGCGCCGCAGGCGATGTCATGCGCTGCTGCCGCGAGCTCCGCGCGTGCGTTTTCATCTAGCCCCTCGCCGACGGCGAGCTCCTCGGCAACAAAGTCCGCATTGGCGTGCAAAACGGTGAGCGGTGTCTTGAGGTCATGGGCGAGCGCCGCCACCTGCTCTCGCTGCGCCCGCTCCGCGGACCACCGGGCGTCGAGCGATGCGGCGAGCGAGACGCGCATGGCATCCATCGCGTCGAGCACGGCGTTGATCTCGCGCACGTTGGTGCGGCGTACGGTGAATGCGAGGTCCTCATGGGCGATGCGCTCCGCCGCCTTCGTCAGGGGCTCCATCTTGCGCGTGATCACACGGCTTGCACGGTGGGCTACGGCACCGAGCGCGAGCGCGCTTCCCAGGACGGCCCCGAAGAGCATAAGGTTCTGCGGGTTGAGCAGCACGCCGGAAAGATCGCGAGAGACCCACTGCGGCAGGTATTCCGAAACGAGTGCGCAGGCACCGCCATCTTGCAGGGGAAAGGCGGCATAGGTGAGGCCCGCGCCGCCACCCTCTATCGCCACCGTGCCCAAACTTTCGGCGAGCGCGGCGCGCGCCATCTCATCTGCCCGGGCGAGGCGCTCGGCCGCAAGGTCGGTCATGAGCGTCTTCCCGTGGGCATCGATAATGAGGTACTGGTATGCCGTGGGGATGTCCTGCGGCCCGCGGACGCCTTCAGCAGCTAGGTCCGCCGCAACCGTGCGGACGTTTGCCGGGCCCCAGCTCGCCTCAAAGACCCAGCCCATGTTGATGGCGGCCGAGATGCCCATGAACGCGATGACCCATGCGACGGCGACGCCGGCGAAGGCGTAGATGAAGTAGCGCCCGATCACAAACGCGAGCGGCATGCCGGCACCTGCGCCGCGCGTCTCCCCGTCCGATGCTATAACTGCCATTTGTACCCCATTCCCCAGACGGTAGCGATAGGGTCGGCGCCCGCCTCGGCAAGCTTCTTGCGGGCACGACTGACCTGCATGGATATGGCGGCGTCATCGGCGTCGCTCTCCCATCCGCGCGCCGCCTCGCGCAGCTGGGCGCGGCTCATGACCTGCCCGGGATGGCGGGCGAGGTGCTCGCAGATGCCGTACTCGGTGGGTGTGAGCGGTACGCTCGTGCCGTTCACGGTAAGCTCGCGCGCCCCGAGGTCGAGGCGCACCGCGCCAAAGGCGAGCGCATGGGCGTGGGGCCGCGCCTCGCGGCGCAGGTGGGCGGCAACCTTGGCGCGCAGCTCGGCAGCCCCAAAGGGCTTGCGGATGTAGTCGTCGGCGCCCATGCTCAAACCGGTGACGGCGTCCTCCTCGGCAACCTTGGCGGTGAGAAAGAGAATGGGCCCGTCGAACGCGGGACGGATCCGCCGCACCAGCTCGAAGCCGTCGAGCGCGGGCATCATGACGTCGCAAAGCACGAGGTCGACGTGCGCGAGATTCATGCCGGGAACGGTCGTCGGGTCATCGATGCAGGTAACGCGGTGGCCGTCGCGTCCGAGGACCCGTGCCAGTGCGTCGAGAATCGCGCGCTCATCGTCTATCGCCAGAATTACCGCCACCGTCGACTCCTTCTTTCTGGGGGGATTATACCGGTAAGGTCCCTTGCGGTGCACATGCCCCGCGCGCGGCGAGGGGTACGTCTTCTGCAACGCAGGGGGAATAGCGCACGCCCGAGCCGCCGCGAGCCTCGATGCGGAGCCAACCGGAGCCGCTCGATTCGCCGCCAAAGAAAATGAGCTGAAGCTCGCGCGTGACGCCGTTCGCCTCTGCGGCGTTGACCAGGTACACGTAGTTCGTCCCCGCGCCCGTCGCGTCGGCATATGAGCTCACGTGGCTACCTGGTTCGGGGGCGGGTGCGTACACGGTCATTTCGGGAAGGGGGAGTAGCCGGTCGGCAAGCGAGCGCAGTGCCGCGCCCCATCCGGCATCGAGCAGCATGCGGCCGCCCGTTAGTAGCGCCGCGGCGATGAGCACGAGCGCGATTGCGCCGAGGACCCGCCTGCTACGCATCCGACCGCCCTCCCTCAAAGGTACGGGACCATACGATGAGGAGACCGACGGTCAGCGCGGAGAGGGCGGCGCCGGCAAGCGCGGTTGCGACGAGGGGTGCGGCAGCGCGGGCGGTGTCGATGAAGACCTCCGCCCCGAGTGAGCCCAGGCGTGCCGGCCACGAGAAGGGAATCCAGGCGAGCGGACTCGGCGCCAGGCCGGTGAGCTCGCCGGTCATGAGGCCGTGCGCGAGGCCGCCGACCGAGAAGAACGCGACGAGCGTCCCTGCGGCGCCGACGCCGATGACGGCGTTGCGTCCCAAGCGCAGCGAGAGGGCGAGCCCGATTGCATACAGGGGGAGGCTGCCGAGGACGGCGCCCGCCCAGGAGGCTATAAGCGGGAGGGGGCCGAGGGGCAGGTGGCCCGCGGCAGCGAGCATGGCGCCAAAGACGCCGAATGCCAGGGCGAGGGCGCCTGCGCCCAGCGTCGCCACGGTGACCCATGCAGCCGCGATCGCCCTGCCGCGCGAGGGGACTGCCGTCAGGTGGGCGAGGCCGCCCGCCGCGCGCTCCTCGTCTATGGCGAGCCCGCAGACGATGCCGGACATAAGCGGCATGAGGGCGCCGAGGAACTGCGCGTAGGCGTCTGCGCTCAGTGCCGGGTCCCAGCGGGCGACGCAGAAGTACTCTCCGCAGGCGAGACCGCCTGCAAGGCCGCAGGCGAGATGCGCGACCAGGAGCGGGGAGCGCGCCAGGCGCAGGCGCTCGGAGCGAAGCGCGCGAGGGAAGGTCATGCGCGGCAGTGCCCCCTGTGCTGTCATGGTGCCCCTATCGTTTCGAGACACGGACCTCACCTCTCCTCGGAGCGTGCGAACCATGCGGCGCCGGCGGCGGTGAGCGCGATGAACGAGAGCGCGCAGACCACGAGGCCGGCTATGGTGAGCGCGCCGTTCGCGGCGAGGGCGCCGCCGAGCGCCATGTCGGCCGCAAGCGGCTCGCCGCTCGGGAGCACGGGGATGAAGCTGGTGGGTATGACCATCGAGGCGGATGGGGGGAACAGCTGCGGCAGCGGAACGATCGACCACGCAAACCCGCCCACGAGCTGCACGGCGAGCGGGCAGAAGATGCCTGCGAGCATGCCTGCGCGCACGGTGAGCCACAGGCCCGCCGGAATCATCCACGCGGTGGTGAGCGCGTTGACGAGCGCGCAGCACAGCATGGTGAGCGTGCCGGCGGGCGTCATGCCCTGTGTCGTGAATGCGGAACCCGCGAGATAGATGCCAAACACCACGGCGTTGGCGAGGACGGAGAGCGCAAGGCACCAGAGCGCCTTCGCCCACCACGCGCGCCCGAGCGGCGCCCCGAGGCCGCGCACCCCGCGCATCTGCATCCGCGCGTCCGCCTGCGCCACGCAGGCGACGACGAGCGAGAGCGTTACCGGCAAGAAAAGCGCATACCAATAATTCCATGCGCTAAAGGACTGGTTGCCGAGGTAGGGCATCGCGCCCAGAAGCGGCATAGGGAGCGCCATGAGGACGGCGAGGCGCACGGGCGCCGCATGGCGTGATTTCATCGCCTCGGCGGCAAGGGCGCGCCCCACACCGGTGCGTTTCGTGTTCCCGCATGTCGATGGCGCGGGAGCGCACGCGAAGGTTCGGTTCATGCCGCCACCTCCCTCTGGGCGGCTCGACCCTCGCGGCAGACCGCCATGAAGAGCTCTTCGAGGTCTTCGCCCGGGCGCAGCCGCTCCTCATAGGCGAGTCGCCCCTGGTAGATGATGCCGATGGAATCTGCCATCTGCTGCACCTCAGAGAGGATATGGCTGGAGATGAGTACGGTGGTGCCCGCGGCGGCGAAGCCGCGAATCTGAGCGCGCAGCTCCTCGATGCCGAGGGGGTCGAGGCCGTTGGTGGGCTCGTCGAGCACGAGCAGGCGCGGCCGGGCAAGAAGCGCGAGTGCAAGCCCAAGGCGCTGCTTCATGCCCATCGAGAAGCGCCCGGCGCGCTTACGCCCCGTGCCGGTGAGGTCGACCGCAGCGAGCGCCTCGTCGATCCGGCTTTCGGGGAGCCCCAAGAGCGCGGTGCGCACGCGCAGGTTCTCGCGCGCGGTGAGATTGGGATAGAGCGGCGCTTCCTCAATCAGGCTGCCGACCGCGTAAAGGTCCTCGCGACGCCAAGCGTGGCCGGCAAAGAGGATCTCGCCCTCGGTGGGGCGCAGCATGCCGCAGATCATCTTGAGCGTGGTCGATTTGCCGGCACCGTTGGGGCCGAGGAGTCCGTAAACCTCTCCCTCGGTGAGGTGGATGGCAACGTCGCTCACGGCTGTCTGCGCGTGCGCGCCGCGGCCGAAGCGCTTGGTGAGTCCGCGGGTCTCGAGTATGAAGCCCATGGATGTGCCCTTTCTCGTCGGGGCGCGCGGAGCGAGTCGCCCCTCCGCACGCCGTCTTTTGGTGACGCGTACCATGGTGCGGGTGATTTCTAACGAAGCCGTAACGGTTGTCAATTGGAATCAAATCGACCGCTCATCTTGGCGCGCGCGGTCGTTAATAGGGGTAAAGGGAGGTGATTGCGTGGGCGACAGGAACGAAAAGATCGGCGAAGCGGAGCGCTTTGTGGGCGAGTATTACGCGGACGTGATGCGCTACTGCGTGAGGCATGCGCCGGCAGGGCTCGCCGAAGACGCCGTTCAGGAGACGTTTCTGCGCTTCGTCCGCGCCCGGTCGCGCTATCGGGAGCAGGGTCGCGCCCGCGCCTATCTCATCACGATCGCGCGCAACGTCTGCACCGATATGGTGCGGGACCGCGCGATGTCGTGGGCTGATCTTCCCGAGGGGCTCGCGGATGGAGGGGGACCGGAGGATGCCGACGCCGGACGCGACCTCGCCGCGGCGCTTGCTCGGCTACCCCGCGCCCAGCGCGAGGTGCTGGAGCTGAGGTACGGCCAGGAGCTCACGATGGGCGAGATGGGGCGGGTGCTCGGGATGAGCCGCTTCGCCGCGGCGCGCGCCGTGACCGCGGCGCTCGAGGCGCTGCGCGCCGATTTGGGAGTCCGAGGAACGGGGCAGGGAGGTTCTAGATGAAGGTATGCGAGAGGCGCGAGGTCGAAGACGCCTTGAGAGACCATTACCGCAGGGCGGTCGATGTCGCCGATGCCGAGGCGCCCCGTGCGCTCGTGGAGGCGGTTGCGGCCGAGATGGCGCGTCCTGCGCGGCCGCCCGCATCTGAGGTCGTTGCCGAGCAGGCGCGGCGCATCGGTGCCGGCGCGTGGGCGCTTCACGCGGGACTTGTCCTTCTGGCGGTGCCGTGCGCCCTCTCCGGCGTGGGTACCGGCGTTGCCTCGGCGGTTCTGGGCGCGGTGCTCGCGCTCTCTACGCTGGTGAGCATCACGCGCTCCCGTTCCTGCGGTATGGCGGAGCTGGAGGCCGCTTGCCCGGTGAACGCGCAGGCGGCGGCGTGCGCGCGGGCGCTCGTCCTTTGCTGCGCCGATGCGCTGGCCATCGGGTTGCTGGCGGTTATCGCCGGTGCGGGCTCCGCGCCCTGGGCCGTGTTTCCGCAGGGGCTCGCGCCTTACCTGGCGGCTTTCGGTGCGGGGCTTCTCGTTGCGCGGCGGGCTGCCAGCGCGGACGCGACCGTGGGCGCCGTTGCGGCGGCGGTTGCGGTCTGTGCCGCCTGCGTGGTGGCGCGCACCGTCTATCCGGCGGCATTCGGTCCCGCGGCGGCGGTCGCGTGGTGGGCGGCATCCGCCGCCGCGTTCTTCTTCGCGGTGGTCGAGGTGCGCGCGTGGCTTCGGGCGGCGGCGTCCGGCTTTGCCGATGTGCCGACGCCGGCTGCGGCGTGCTAACAGGCTTATGACTCAAAGGAGGGTTATCAACATGGAGCTGACGCTCGATCGGGTGACCAAGCGGTTTGGTCCAAAAATCGCGGTTGACCGCGTGAGCACGGTACTCACACCCGGTGTGTACGGCCTGCTGGGGGCGAACGGCGCCGGAAAGACCACGCTGATGCGGATGATATGCGGTGTGCTGCGGCCCACTTCCGGCGAGGTGCGCTGCGACGGCGTGCCCATCTCGCGCAGGGGCGACGGCTACCGGGCGCTCCTCGGTTATCTGCCGCAGGACTTCGGCTACTATCCGGAGTTTACGTCGCTCGACTTTATGGAGTACATGGGCGCGCTCAAGGGCCTCTCGCGCCGCGACGCCCGCGACCGTTCCCTTGCGCTGCTCGAACGAGTGGGCCTCAAAGGGGAGGAGCGCCGTCGCATCCGCACGTTTTCGGGGGGTATGCGCCAGCGCCTGGGCATCGCGCAGGCCGTGCTCAACGACCCCGAGGTGCTTGTGCTGGACGAACCCACCGCAGGGCTCGACCCCAAGGAGCGCGTGCGCTTCCGCAATCTCATCTCGGGATTCTCGCAGGACAAGATCGTCTTGCTCTCCACGCACATCGTTTCCGACGTGGAGCATATCGCCGACGAGATCCTCATGATGCGCGCGGGCTCCGTGGTGCTCGCGGGCGCGCCCGGCGAGCTCGTCGCCGAGGCGCAGGGCAAGGTGTGGGAGGCGGTCGTTCCCGCCGTTCGGGCGGAGGCGCTTGAGAGCGGGCTGTGCGCGAGCAACGTGCGCTATCTCGATGGCGGCAGCGCGCTGGTGCGGTATGTCGCCGATGCGCCCGAGGTCGAAGGCTCCCAGCCGGTTGCCCCCACCCTCGAGGACCTCTATCTCTACGTGTTCCGCAGCGAATCACCCGCCGCTCGCTTTGAGGGAAGGGGCGGCTCGCATTTCAAGGAGGCCCGCCATGGCTAGGCTTATGTGGTTCGAACTCAAGAAGATGCTCGCGCGCCGGGTTGCGCTCGCGGCCAACATCGGTGTTGCCGTGTTCCTCATCGGCATCATGACGCTCAACGTGGTGCAGAACAGGCAGTCGAATAGCGAAGGGCAGATCGTCTCCGGCATGGAGGCCATCGCGCAGGCGCGCTCCGAAGACGAGGCGCACGCCGGCCCGATTACCGCCGAGCGCGTCTCCGCCGACATCGCCGCCTACCAAGAGCGGGTCTTCTCGCGGATCGACCGCGATGCGGTTCTTACGATGACGGGATCGGCGGTGTACGACCTCATGTTCCAGAACTTCAGCGACGAGGAGGTCTACGAGCTCTACAACCCGTACTGGAGCATGCTGCTCAGGCCGTGGCGCGCGACGGGGGAGGAGCCCGCCCAGACGGCCGCGCGCGTGACGCCCGAGATGGCGGCGGGGTGGTACGGCGCCGTCTCCGCGCTGACCCAGGACGCCCTCGACGACGGTCAGGCCGGCATGTGGGAGTACACGGACGCCGAGCGCGCCTACTGGACTGAGAAGCAGGCGGGTGTCGCCGAACCGATCGCGTACGGTTACGCGGGTGGCTGGGGCAATATCATCGACTGCGCGGCGTTTCTCGTCTTCGCGATCCTGGCGGTGTGCGTGACGCTTGCGCCCACGTTCTCCTTCGAGTACCAGTCCGGCGCGGACGCGGTGGTGCTCGCCACGAGGCGCGGCCGCTCCACGCTCGTCGCGGCGAAGGTCATCGCCGCGCTCGCCTATGCAACGGCGTACTTCCTGCTCTGCGCTTCCGTCATCGTAGGGTTCTCGCTCGTGTTCTACGGTGCCGACGGGTTCGGCCTCTCTATACAGAGCATCGCGCTCTCCTCGCCGTATCCGCTTACGGTGGGGCAGGCGGCGCTCATAACGGTTGGCCTTATGTACGCGGCGTGTCTGGGCTTCGTGTGTCTTACCCTCGCCATGTCCTCGCGCACGCGCTCAACCCTTGCGGTGTTCCTGACGGACGTTGTGCTCGTGCTGCTCACGGGGCTTGTCCCGTCGGGAGGGATCGGGGCGCTCGAGCGCGCGCTCGCGCTCTTCCCGCTCAACTTCGCGAACTTCAGCACGCTCTTCGCGGCGTTCGAGTCCTATCCTATGGGGCCGGTGGTGTTCGACCTCATCGGCATGGTGGTCGCGGTCTACGCTGTTCTCGTAGTCGCAGCGACCCCTGTCGCCGCGATCTCCTTCCGCCGTCGTCAGGTGGCGTGATGCCTTGGATGGTTGCAGTTTGCGTAGAGGCAGGCGCTGCCCGTGGCGTGAAGGGGCGAGAATTCCGGAACCGCGCAGCTCAAGGCCGTCTGCCTCGACCTTATTTGCAGCTTGGAGGAGTAGGGTCGGTTTCGTCACCCGTTCCCACCATCGCCAAGCGTTAACAGGAACTTCCAGGCCGGGATGACCTCAATCGAGATTCCCTGCTGCTCGATGTTCTCCTCCTCTTCTTTGGTGACGATGACCAGCCGCTTGATGGCGGTATCCGCTTTCGCCAGGCGGATGAGATTGCTGATCTCGCGCTCGCGCGCCTCCCCTGCGATTGAGTAGGCGACCTGAATCGCCAGCTTCGCTTCGGGCAGGTAGAAATCAACGTCGATGCCTGTTTTCGAAGATTTGGCATAGTGGAGATCCGTTCCGAAGCGATCGTACAGGGCAACGGCGATTTCGTTTTCCAGGAGGGCTGTCTCGCGGTCGACGATGAACAGGTTGAGCAGCCCGTTGTCAGAAAAGTAGTATTTGGGGCTTCCCTCGCGCTCGACGAATTTCGCTGTGGCATTGGTAATGTTGAAGAGGAGGTATGCCTCCTGCGCATATCCGAGATATGCGATCAACGTGTCTTTAGAAATCGAGAAGCCGATGCTCTTCAACGTGTTGTGAAGTGTCGAAAAGGAAACCTCAGTACGGACCGTTTCGGCGACCTTCTTCATGAGCACACGGAGCGCGTCAACATTCCGCACGTTGTATCTGGCCGCTATATCGCCCAGAAGCACCTTTTGATACACGTTTTCAACGTATTCGCGCGGGGAGGCATAGCGCAGAGATTCGGGGAATCCACCAAGCTGGTAGAACGTGTCGAAGTGTCGGACGATGCGGCCGATCTCGCGCGTTGTATAGAGTGCGGCGGGGGAGTGCGCCTGCTGCTTCGCATCAAGGAATTCATCGAAGCGGAAGGGGGTCACGTGCAGGGGGAAGAAGCGGCCTCCCAACGTTGAGGAAATCTCCCGGCTGAGCATCGTGGCGTTGCTGCCTGTGATGTATACGCGTTCTCCAGCGTCGGCAAGCCTGCGGACGAATTTCTCCCAATGCTCGACGTTCTGAATTTCATCGAAGAAGAAATAGCCGCGCTCGTCGCTCAGCTCATTTTGAACGAGCGGAATGTCTTGAAAATCGTTTACGGAAAAATCGGCGAGGCGTTCGTCCTCGAAGTTGATATAGATTATGCGTTCCCAGGTTACGCCCTGTTCGACAAGGTCCTGCACTACGCGGTAGAGCAGCGTCGATTTCCCCGCACGGCGCAAGCCTGTGATGACGTAGTTTGCTTCGGGGTCGAGCTCGTATCTACGTGGAATGATGCGCGTGTTGCGGATGACCTCATGCTGGTCGAAGATGATGCGCTTCAGTGTGGCGTGGTTCATGAGGTGCGATCCTCTCTGTCGAGTATATTCGACAGAATTGTATAACTATTGTCGAATATATTCGACATAATTGGAGGATGACCATGCAGTAAACGGAAGGGTCACCTTGGATGGGCTGCGACGGGAGGGCCGGCGGAGCGTGCCAGACGGGGCGCGAGAACAGGGCGAGCCGATGCAACGGCCCGCCCTGTAATCGTATGAAAGCCAGTGGTTGCCCGGTGGGTGCGTCTCGGGCGCCGCTGGGCGCTATGCGGCATCAACCGGAATGTCCACATCGCCCACGGTCACGCTCGTGATGTCGCGGACGCTGACGATGCGGTCGTACGTCGTCCAAAGGTGACAGGGAGAGGTGGAAGTTTTTCAGGCCTTCTCTTGTAAACGAACAAATGTTCTCTTATACTGAGCATCCCATAGCAAGCGAGGGGGCGGTCACATGGCGTATGACTTCAAGCGCGCGTTTCGCGATCTGTACCAGCCTAAGGCTAAGCCGGCGCTTGTCGATGTGCCCGCGATGACGTTTGCCGCAGTGGCAGGCTCGGGCGACCCCAATGAGGAAGGCGGTCACTATCAACGCGCGCTGAGTCTGCTCTACGCGTTCTCGTATACCGTCAAGATGTCAAAAAAGGGTACATGGCAGCCGGAGGGCTACTTCGATTATGTGGTTCCGCCGCTTGAAGGGCTCTGGTGGGCTGGCGCGGGTGCCTTCGATGGCGCCTCAATTGCGGACAAGGGTGCCCTCTCATGGGTTTCCCTTATACGGCAGCCGGATTTTGTAACGCCGAAGGTCCTCGACCGCGTGTGTGCAGACGCTGCGAAGAAGAAGCCGGAGCTCGCCAAGGCGCTTGATGCCGGGGAGCTGCGCCTCGTGCGCTTTGCCGAGGGCCCGTGTGTCCAGATGCTGCATGTGGGGCCCTACGATACGGAGCCGGAGACGATCGCCGCGCTCTCGGCCTTTGTAGCAAGCGAGGGACTTGCCGTCGATATCGCTGAGGGCGGGGAGTCGCCCGCGGGGCACGCGGCGACGGTTCCCTTCGATCCCGGGGCGATGCTCGATGCGCTCGATCGGGATGGCACGGTACCCGAGGTGCGCCTCCATCACGAGCTGTATCTGGGCGACCCGCGCAAGACGACGCCGGAGCGGTTGCGAACCGTCATCCGCCATCCGGTGAAGATGGCCTGACGATACCGAGGAGGGGACCTAATGGCGTGCCAATGCTTTGACGAGGTACTGCTCTCACACCCCGGCGCTTCGAAGGCGCTCCATGAGACATGGGGTTGGATGGTGTATTGGGTGGGCGGCAAGCAATTCGCCTGCGAGTTCACGGCGTCTCCGCGTGCCAAGGCGCCGTATGCGGGCCGTCATCTGCTCTCGCTCAAATGCGATCCCGACCGCATTCTAGCGCTGCGCGCGCAGTACCCCGATTCGGTGCTGCCCGGCTATTACTCCGATGGGCGCACATGGATTTCGGTCGACCTCGACGGTGGTTTGCCCGAGGACCTCGTCGCCAGCCTCTGCCACATGAGCTATCAGCTCGTCGTTGCGACGCTGCCTCTTCGCGTGCGTCGTGAGCTTGCTGGTTGGGGGGGTGTGATGATGGATTCGCGCATCGTCTACATCGATGCCGATGCCTGCCCCGTCACGCGCGAGGCTCTGCGGTGCGCCCGCGCCGCGCGCGTCCCCGTGGTGATTGCGGGCAATACCACCCAGAATCTCGAGCGGCACATCCGCTCAGACGACCCGCGCGATGCCGGCCACGCGCGCGGGCGCGATGCGACGCACGCCGGCTTTTGGGTGGAGGTGCTCGATGTGTCCGTGGGGGCCGACAGCGCCGACTTCGCCATCGTCGAGCGCCTACAGCCGGGCGACGTCGTGATAACCCAGGATATCGGCCTTGCGAGCATGGTGCTCGGGCGCGGCGGCTCTGCCATCGGCGTGCGCGGCAGGGTGTATTCAAAGGCGACCATCGACATGGACCTGTTCATTCGCCATGAGGAGAAGAAGGTGCGCCGCGCCGGGGGCCGCACGCGCGGCCCCGCCGCGTTTACCGCTGAGGACCGCGAGCGCTTCGTGCGCAATCTCACCAAGCTGCTAGCCGAGGTGGGATGATGATGCGGGGCATCTCCCGTGCAACGCCCGGCGGCGAGGCGATGCGCTTCCCGGCGTTACGGCGAGGCAAAGCGCCGCGAAGATAGCCCGGCCCATCCTCCGCAACTTGAAAGGTTTCTGTGACGCCCCTTGCCAAGGCACGCTTAGCCTCTAATATGAACAGCGTTCAGTTTGAAGACGGGGAATCGACGGAGGGGAGAGCGCGTGAACACGATCGTAACCTCGCGGGAGGATATTCTCGAAGCGAGCCGTGAGCTTATTCGCCAGAAAGGTACCTCGGTGCTCAGCATTCGCTCCGTCGCCGCAGCCTGTGACGTATCGGTGGGGTCTACCTACAACTATTTCGACTCCAAGGCGGACCTTATCTCCGCTACGGTGGAGAGCGTCTGGCACGAAATCTTCCATCGTCAGGGCGACTCCACGGCTTTTCGGGACACGCTCGCATGCATCGCGTGGATGTACGACCGCCTGGAAGATGGCTCTAAGCGCTACCCGGGTTTCTTTACCCTGCACGCCCTCGGCTTCATGCAAGAGGGCAAAGCGGGCGGAAAGCAGCAGATGGCGAGAGTGTGGCGGCATATCGTAGATGAGCTCTGCGTCGTGCTGCGCAGCGACGCCGGCGTCCGTCCCGGCGCGTTTACCGACCACCTCACGGTCGAGCGGCTTGCCGACACCATCCTCTTGCTTATGGTTTCCGCCATGATGCGCGGGGAGTACGACCCCGATGCCGTTCTGGAGATCGTGCGCAGAGTCCTGTACTAACCATGCATGTGATGCTCCTGCCGAGATGTCGCGAGTGCGGTATCTCGAGTCGGGTGCAGCTGATTGAAAGGGAGAATGACCATGACCGTGCAACGCAACACGCTGCTGCTGATCGCCTGCGTCGTTTGGAGCGCCGCCGGATTCAACATTCTGCGCATCGGCCTTGCGGCGTACCCCGCTCACCTCACCGTCGTGAACGTCCTGCTATCAGCGGTGGTCTTCGGCGTCTTCCAGCTCTTTGTGTTCGGCAGGCTGGTGCACAAGCACACCGATCGCATTAGCTCCTATCTCGAGGAGCGCCAGTTCTTCCTCAAGTTCTTCGACTCCAAGGCATTCCTCATCATGGCGGTGATGATGACGGGCGGCATCGCGCTAAGGGCGAGCGGTATCGCGCCCGAGCGCTTCATCGCTGTCTTTTACACCGGTCTGGGCGCGTCACTCTTGTTGGCGGGCCTGCTGTTTGGCTGCAGCTTCAGCAAGGCGAAGCTGGCCGATGCGCGGGGCCGTGCGGCGTAGGTTTGCTTTGCCACATCAGGGGATGCGCAGGCGAGGATATCCGATACAAAGCACGGGCTAACGGGAATGCGGTGTTGCCCGTGCAGATGGGGTATGCCTGGGTTACTCGAGGACCGGCTGGTGGCTAGTGCGTGGGAACTGGCTGGTGATCAGCAAGGTCTCTCCGGACGCAGGCTTAGCGTCTCGCGCACCGAGTCAAGCGCGCGCCGGTTGAGGCGGTAGTGCATCCAGCGTCCGTCCTTTCGGGGGATGACGAGGCCCTCCTCGCAGAGGAAGCGCATGTGGTGCGAGAGCGTCGGCTGACCGATGCCAAGATGGGGGAGCAGCTTGCACGCGCAGAGCTCTTCGTGCTGCGCAAGAAGCTGTATAACGTGCAGACGCGTGGGGTCCGCAAGCGCTTTGAAGCGGCGGGCCGCTCTGCGGCGCGCGATTTCAGGGCTGCCCTCGATGGTGCCGGCCTCGATGCGCTCCCGCAAATCAAGCATGCGTTCGATGATGGTGTCAATCGTGGTAAGAAACGCCGCGTTGCCCTTGCCGGTGGGATCCTCTAGTCCCCAATCCTCGCGGTGCCGTGCCGGTAGCGCGGGGCAGGCGACGCCGCAGCCCATGGTGACGACGAAGTCGACCGTCGGCAGCTCGGCAAGTGTCTTGGGGTGCTGCTGCGAGGCGTCGATGCCGTAGCGGTCGCGCAGGATGCGCAGGGCGTCGCCGTTGATGCTCGCAACAGGGTTCGTTCCGGCTGAGCATGGTGTGAAGACCCCCTTTGCCCAGGTTCTCGCCACCGCTTCGGCGATTTGGCTGCGACAGGCGTTATGCGTGCAGATAAAGGCGACAACGGGGGTGTTCCGCTCCATGAGCTCACGTTCCTTATATCGACGAGTATCAATCTAATATGGTAGATTGATGATAATCGATATATACTCTAGCTCAACCCTTAGAACGAGAGGAAGGGCATCGATGGAAGCTGCGTGGATCGAAAACACATGTCTCGCATGGGAGGGGAGCGACCCTGCCGAGCTGCTTGAGGCGCTGATGGACAGCGACGAGTGTCCGGCTTTCGGTCCGGTGCACCACGTGCTGGTGGGTGCGGCGCTGCTCACGTGTTCTCGAGCGGGCAAAGACGGCGCGGCTGGGCGGGACTCCCTCGCGAGCGACCTCGCCGAGCTCGAGCGTCGCGCTGCCTGCGTGCCGGGTGCGGCGTGCGCCCAGTGGGGCGTGTGCGGCGCGGCGGCCTCCTGCGGGATGGCGTTCGCCATCACGGCGGGCAATGCGCCGCTGAGGCGTGAGGGGTGGAGCGAGGGTCAGCTCATGGTCGCGGACATCTTGCAGCGGATTGCGCGCGCCGGAGCGCCGCGGTGCTGCAAGCGCGATGCGCGCATTGCAGTCCGTGCGGCGGTACCATGGTTCAACCGGGAGCTGGGGACGCACCTAGCTGAGAGCGATGTGATTCCCTCGTGCGCGGTCTCCGAAGCGAACAGCGCCTGTCTGCAGGGAGCCTGCCCGTATCATCCGGGCGCCTGAGCCGTCGCGCGTCTTGCTGCCGTACGCGGCACCAAGACGGGGAGCATGGCATCAAAGGCACAACACACCAGCTCAGCGCCCTGCCCAAAACATTGGGCAGGGCGTTTTTCTCTGCCTCGCTTCTGCCCAAGCAAGAAGATGGTACCGTAGGCGCGGTCCGATACCACCTGAACGGGAGGGAGCCGCGTGGAACTCGCAAGGCGCATCAGAGAGCATCGCGAACGCTTGGGAATGTCCCAGGGCGAGCTCGCGAAGGCGGTCTTCGTGACGCGGAACACCATCGGCAACTGGGAGACCGATCGCACGTACCCCGATGTGCAGAGCCTGCTTCTGCTGAGCAAGCTGTTCGGCGTTAGCATCGATGCACTGGTCAGGGATGACGCTCATGATAGACGCGAGGCGCTCGAGGCTGGGGCGAAGAGAATGAGCCGGCTCGGCGTCGTCATGGCGGCATTCGGACTCGCCTGCGTGGCGTGGGTGGTCGCGGGCATCGTGCTGGATCTCGATCTGGCGCTCATTGCGGTGCCCGCGGCGGCGCTGCTCACTCCCGCAATGGTCGCGGCGTTTCTCGTTGACAAGATGCGTCACGATAACCAGCTGTTCGCCTATCAGGCGGTGGAGGCGTACCTCGCGGGCGAGGACCCCGAGGTCGGCTGCCGCTACAACCAGCGCGCCGGTGAGCACTGGGTTGCGCGGCGCGTCGTGCAGACCATCGTTGCCGTGCTCATCGGGCTGTGCTGCGGGTGGGGAGCGGCGAGCATCATCTCGAAGCTGCTCGGAGCCTAGCCCACAGACAGCGCATTCGCGCGGTCGCCTCGGCGCGGCACGCCGTCTCCAGAATTCACCTTGGTATCAATCAAACATGTTTGAACGATAGCTGTCATCTACCGTTTTACAGAAAGGAACCGCTATGGCACACGAGCGCTTCGTCGAGGTCTACTCGCAGGGCGTGACCAACGTCCGAAAGATCATCGTCGATACCGAGACCGGGGTTAACTACCTGCTCATGTCATCCAACATGACGGGCGGCAGCGGCATCACCGTCCTGGTCGATGCCGACGGCAAACCGGTGGTCACGTCACTCGATGCTCACGATCCCATCGCGATGGGCCAGCTGCTCGATAGGGAGTAGCGGGCGGGGCACCCCTCGGAGGAGATGAAACGGGCGGATCAAGCCGCCCAAAACAGACATCGACGGTGGCGGCCTTGTGCAGCGGGGCTGGTCACCGTCGGTCCGTGATAGTATGTGCCTTATGGCACCAATCGTCGGGGGCACCTGTGACGACCATCCTCTAAACCCGATTCTAGCTTGTACGCAAAAGGCCGCATGGTGGGGCAAAGGCCCCTGGTTTCGTGCGCCTTTATCGGAGAGAGGAAGCATCGTGCAGCAGCATGACGTGACGCGCCTACGCGGCGCCAGTGGTCCCATGGACAACGATACTTCGAGCCAGCTCGGTGCTGATGCGCCGCGCGGCGTTACCTGTTACCAGGCAAAAGCGGTGGCGCTGCGGATCTTGTGCGAGCCATCGCTTGCCGGCAGCGTGTTTTTGATGGGCGGCCTTGTTCCCTGGGTGGTATCCGGGCGAGATTCCGGGCGACTTCACGGGGATGTCGATTTCTCGGTGCGGACGGGGGATATGTCTACGGTGCGCGCCTGGCTTGCCGGACAGGGAGATTGCGTCGAGGTGTTCGACTCGCTCGACCTGATGTGCAATGGCGACCGCGTCGACTACGGTCTCTGCGCGGTTATCGACGGGGTGCCCGTGAGCTTCTGCCCGTTTTCTCTTACGGGCGGTGCGCTCTGCCAGCGGAGCGCCGCGTTTGCCGCGCTCGAGGGGTTCGACGCATTGTTCGAGGCGCATGCGGACGATGTTGCCGAGGAGGATTTCATCGAGCGGCGCGCGTGTTCCGGCGGTTTGATGGCGGGCATGGCAACGCTTGAAGCCTGTCGCGCCGCAAAGGAGGCGAGCGGCCGAGAGAAAGACCTGTTCGACATTGCCGAGCTTGACCGGCTCGGTTGCGATTGCGAGCGCCTGGCTCGCATGACCGCGGCCTTTGAGCGCATGGGCGTGATCTGTGCGGGGCACTCGTCGTAAGGTGCAATCGCCCCTTGACCTTTCCGCCACGGCAAGGTGCACTATGTTCGCAAGGAGGTGCGACATGGTCAAAGCGAAGGCTGGGCGCGATGACGTGTGCTATGCCGTGGGCCAGCTGGCAGAGCTCGCCGGCGTGAGTGCTCGGACGCTCAGGTACTACGAGGAAGAGGGCCTGCTGTGTCCCTCACGCTCGGAGAATGGCTATCGCGTGTACACCGCGCGCGATGCGAAGCGCCTCGCAAGCATCTTGTCCATGCGGGCGTGCGGCCTGTCGGTAGCGACGATTCACCGTTTGCTGGCTAGTGCAGGGGGCGATCTTCGTCACGTGCTCCATGCGCACCTTCTCACTCTGAGCGCGCAGAGGGATTCACTGGACGAGGCGATTGACCGCACGAAAGCGGCGATCGCCTCCTTAGAAAGGATTGAGCAGATGAACGAGAGCGACGCCTTTGAGGCGCTAAAGGGCGAGAAGATCGAGGCGAACGAGCGTACGTACGGCAAGGAGGCGCGAGCGCGCTGGGGTGACGATGCGGTGGACGCGGCGAACGAGCGGATGCGCTCCGCATCGCGCGGCGAGTGGGATGCGCTGGGGCGATTGGGCGAGGAGATTAACCGGCAGCTCGCCCTCGCCATGGAGACGGGCGATTCTGCGGGTGCGGAGGCGATGGAGCTCGCACGCATGCACGCGCGGTGGATCCAGGGTCATTGGGGCGCGGGCCGCTAT
>CASDZW010000025.1 GCA_949285915.1 uncultured Collinsella sp. | reverse complement strand
CGGGGACTTTGTCCCGTCGCAGGGTATCGAGCCTTAGGCGCAAGATCAAGCAACAATGTAAGCAACAAGAGGGACATGAAATCAAGGAACCTAAAGAGAAGGGATATGACCATGACCGACATTTTGAAGACGCCTGCGCTTGAGGGCTTTATCCGCATGTGCGACGACGGCTGGCTGCAGGGCTGGCACGAGCGCAACGGCGGTAACCTCACCTACCGCATGACCGAGGCGGACGTGGAGGCTGCGCGCCCCGCTTTTGCGCCCGAGCCGCGCGAGTGGCACGAGATGGGCGTTACCTGCGAAAACCTCGCGGGCGAGTACTTCATCACCACCGGTTCGGGCAAGTACTTCCGCAACGTCACGATTGCGCCCGAGAAGAACATCGGCATCGTGGAGATCAACGAGGCTGGTAGCGCCTGGCGTATCGTCTGGGGCCTCGAGGACGGCGCGGTGCCCACGAGCGAGTTCCCGACGCACTTCATGAACCACAGCGTGCGCAAGCGCGTGACCGACGGTGCCAACCGCGTGATCTACCACTGCCACGCCACCAACGTGATTGCGCTCACCTACGTGCTTCCGCTCACGGACCGCGACTTCACCCGTCCGCTTTGGCAGAGCGCCACGGAGTGCCCGGTTGTCTTCCCCGAGGGCGTGGGCGTGGTGCCGTGGATGGTTCCCGGCGGCGTCGAGATCGCCAAGGCCACGAGCGTCCTTATGGAGACGTATCAGGCAGCCGTGTGGTCTCAGCACGGGCTTTTTGCGTCCGGCCCGGATTTTGACACGACCTTTGGTCTGGCGCACACCATCGAGAAGAGCGCCGAGATTTACGTGAAGGTGCTCTCGACCGGCCAGCCCATTCTGCAGACCATCGAGGACGACAGCCTGCGCGCCATCGCCCGCGACTTTGGCGTCCAGCTGAACGAGGCGTTTCTCGACTAAACAATCGGATTCAAACGCGTTTCGCTGCGGCGCAACATCGCAACACGTGGATGCATCGCGACCGACCGACAGCTCCTGTATGTCCGGTCGGTCGCGTTGTGCTTCTGCAGCGTTCCTCTCATCGTTTAGGGTATAAGAGCGCCGAAGCAATTCGGTATAGGGAGGACCGCATGAAGGCGCTGCTTATCAACGGAAGTCCGCACAAAGCGGGTGTTACCAATCTGGCTCTTGAGCACGTGGCCAAGGGGCTTGCCGAGGGTGGGTGCGAGAGCGAGATCGTGTGGCTGGGCGCCAAGCCTATCTCGGGCTGCCTAGCGTGCGGGCGTTGCCGCGAAATCGGCCGCTGCGTGGTGGACGACGTGGTAAACACGCTCATCCCCAAGGTGCAAGAGGCGAACGGTCTGGTGATTGGCTCACCCGTACACTATGCGGCGCCCACCGGTCAGGTGGTAAGTGCCATGCATCGCCTGTTCTACACCGGTGCGGTCGATTGGACGGGCAAGGTAGGCGCGGCTGTGGTCAACTGCCGGCGCGGCGGCGCAGCATCGGCCTTTGACCAGCTCAACAAGTACTTCACTATCTCGGGCATGCCCATCGTGAGCTCGTATTATTGGAACCAGCTCCACGGCAACACGCCCGAGGAGGCGCTCCAAGACGAGGAGGGCCTCGCCACGATGCAGCAGCTCGGCCTCAACATGGCATGGCTTATGCACTGCGTGGCTGATGGCGCTGCGGCGGGGCATACGCATCCGGGTCGCGTGCACAGTGCGCACACCAACTTTGTGCGCTAGGGTCGTTCGATTGAAAAAGCCATAGCGAAATCACTGAAAATACAGCAATAGAAATACTGAAAATGCCACAGCGAAGCTCTTGAAAACGCCATAGCAACAATGCTGAAAATCAGATAGTATCTGCTATACTCCCTGATAAACAAGAGTATCAGGAGGTTTTATGCTTACGCAAACCGGCTATCTCAATAGGTTGATAGATGCAAAAATAGCTCGGATGCTCAATGTTTTTGGCGGAGTGTGCGTTGAAGGTCCCAAATGGTGCGGGAAGACGTGGTCTGCGCTGAACGCCGCGGAGAGCGTGTTCTACGTTGGCGACCCTGCGGGCAACTTTCAGAATCGCCGTCTTGCGGAGATTGACGTATCGATGGCGCTTGCAGGGAGTCGCCCTCATCTTATCGACGAGTGGCAGGAGGTCCCGGGGATTTGGGACGCGGTAAGGTTTGAGGTTGATCGTGCGGGAGAGAAGGGCGCTTTTTTGCTGAGCGGCTCCTCAACTCCGCCGCAGAAGGGCATCATGCATACGGGCACTGGGCGCATAAAAACCGTCCGAATGCACCCTATGTCGCTGGCGGAATCCGGCGATTCTAGCTCCGAGGTGAGTTTGGCGGCGCTATTTGAGGGCCGCCTCGACGCGCGGGCAACAGGTTCAGTTGAGCTGCCCGCCCTTGCGCGACTTATCGTCCGAGGAGGCTGGCCGGGAAACCTAACGGCGCCTGCAGAGGATATCGCAATCGCGCCACGAGCATATATTGAGCAGGTGGCGGAGCGCGATGCCAGTCGGCTTGACGGCCGATCTCGAGATCCGCACAAGATGATGTTGCTGCTCAGGTCGTTGGCGCGTAATGAAAGCACCCTGGCAAGCAATGCAACGCTCAGGCGCGATATTCGCGAGTTCGATGACGATGAGATTTCTGAGGGCACGCTCGCGGATTATCTGACGGTGTTAGACCGCATCTTTGCGGTGTATGCGCAGCCTGCATTCAACCCCCATATGCGGTTATCGGTTCGCGTTGGCAAGAAACCCAAGCGACATCTTGCTGACCCCTCTCTGGCTGCTGCAGCGCTGGGTGCGACCCCTGAGCGGCTCATGAGGGATTTGGAGACATTTGGGTTTTTGTTCGAGGCTCTGTGCGAACGGGACCTGGGTATCTATGCCCAGGCTCTGGATGGCAAATTGTTTCACTACCGAGACGCTCTCGGTCGCGAGATTGATGCGGTAGTCGAGCTGCCAGACGGTCGCTGGGGCGCGTTTGAGATCAAACTTGGAGCGAATCAGATTGACCGGGCGGCAGCGTCGCTTATTGCGCTCAAGCGCGATATGGAAAAGGATGCGACGGCAACGCCTCCCTCAATCATGGTAGTGATTTGCGGTATGACATCATTTGCCTACACGAGGCCCGATGGTGTGATGGTCGTCCCCATCACCTCCTTGGGTGTGTGATGGGGACGATCCAATCAGTTAGCGGACGGTTACTGGCCCCAAGAGGCCGGAGGGCTGTGTGGGCTCGCTCATCGAGAAGTAGTCGCACATCTTATGGTCGACGGTATTGATGACTTCGACCGTGAGCTCGTGCGCGCCCGCCGCAAGATTGCCTGCGCAGAAGCGGTAGGGCGGGACCAGGCGCACGCCAAGCGGGCGCCCGTCAAGCCATGCCTCGGCGGTCTCGTTAACCTCACCGAGATCGAGCGTCGCACCATCGAGCTCCTCACTAAGCTCGAAGGAAAGGCGGTAGCGGTAGGTGCCCGCCGTGCCCGGGAAGGCGCCGTTTGAGAGGTCCTCGAGCTCGGCGAGCGCAACCTCGTCGCCAAAGGCCGGGTAGGCGAGGGCGTCGGCGTGAGCGACGTGCCAGGTGCCGACGAGGGTGATTGACTCGCGCGCAGGCGCGGTGGGTGCGGCGGCGTCGGCCTTGGCACCAGCGACGATGAGGCAGGACTCGTACGGCGCGAGCTCAAGCGCGCCGTCGAAGGCGCTCTCGGTGCCGTTCAGCACGTCAATACGAACACCACGGAGCTCACGGAGCGCGCCGTCGGCGCCGCGTGCGGAAAGCCTCGTGGCCAGTGTCGTGCGCGGATGCTCGTTCACGCAGAAGTAGTACTCCTCGGGCGTCTCGCCCTCAGAAGCGGCGCCGGTGTAGTGGTAGACGCGCAGCCAGGGCTGCTCGGCATCTGCGCGCACGTCGTCAAGCTCGGCAGCGCGCAGGGCGCCTGCAAGCTCGTCAAGCGTGGCAACCTGGGCGCCGGCCCACGCCTCGGGCGCGATGGGGGCAAAGCCCGTCTCCGCCGCAGTCGCGCCGTCGTAGAGGCAGCTCGGCAGCTCGTCCACCGCGATGACGGTGACACCGGCGGAGGCGAGGCGCTGGCAGAAGGCGAGCGTGGCCTCGCCCACAAAGGCGCGCGCAGGGATGACGAGCGCACGGTAGCGCTGGCCGTTCACCGAGAAGCCATGACCGTCGGGACAAACACCAAGCTCGTAGCGCTCCGCGTCGGCAAAGGCCTCCTCGGGGACGAGGTCAAAATCGACCTGCGCGCGGGCAAGCGCACGGCAGACGCGCTGCGCGGGGCTTGCTGTGCCGGCCCAGGTGGCATCAGCGTCGTAGAGTACGGCGGCAACCGGGTGCGCGGTCCCGCCCGAAAGCAGCGTCGACAGGCGATTCATGTAGCTCATGAGGCGACCGAAGTGGCGGAACTGCGGGTTGTTGCCGTGCGCATAGAAGTGCGGCGGGCAGTCGCCGTCGGGGAAGGTGTCCATCGAGAACGCGTGCGGCACAAAGTAGTTCACGCCGCGCACGATAAAGTGATCGGCAATCCATTTCATCTCGCGCAGGCCCTCGTGCCAACCAAAGGCGCCAAAGACCTCGGCCATGCAGCGCCCCTGCTTCTTGGGGTCAAGATGCGCGGCGGAGCTGCCGAGTTTGGGGAGCATGTAGTTGAAAAACGCCATGTCCCACAGGCCGCGACCGTAGTTGTGGAAGCCGTCGTCCATACCGGGCACGAGCTGGTTGATGACAATATCCACGCCTGCCATATCCTGCCCGCCGATGGCGCGGAAGAAGTGGCCGGCGCCGGAGCCCAAACGCTCGTGGCTACCCTTGTCCTCAATCACGTGGCCGATGTGCATAACGCCGTGCGCACGGCACCAGGAGCCGATGTTCTCGTCAAAGCACTCACGGTAGAGCTCGGTCGCCACGTCCATGTAGGCGTGGCGCGCGCGGGCGCCCGTCTCGTCGCGGTCCCAGAGCTGGGCGAGCGCGCCAAAAAACGCCGCGTCGTCCACGCAGCCGAGGCGCTCGCGGAGGCGTCGTTCGAGCTCTGCCGACCATGGCAGGGGCATCGTCGCCTTGCCGATGAGACTGTCGGAGCCGCCGGTTTCGTCTTTGCCGCTCTTCTCGTTTGCAAAACCGGGCTCGTCGGAGAAGAAGCCCAGGATCGTCTTGCCAAATTCGTCGCCTACATGCGCAAAGTGCGGCTCGTAGATGGCCTCGATAAGCGTGTCGCAGGACTCTTTGTCGACCATGTTGATGTAGTCGGGGTTGTAGTCGGTACGGCGGCTCGTAGCGAGAATAAAGACTTTGGTCGTGCCCTCGGGCACGTCAAAGACGATGCGGTCGAGGTCTGCGGGGGCCTGGCGCGAGAACTGGGCGAGGGCTGCCATCATGGCTGCCATGCTGCTTGCCGTGGCGTTGCCCTTGCCGGCGCCGTCGTTCGCGCCGCTGCCGGGCTCGCCCGCCGGAGCATCGGCGGTGTCCTTCTTGCGCGCCGGTACGATGCGGTAGTCGATGGTCACGGGCTTGCCGTCGCAGAGCCCGGCGACGCCTACAAACTGCTGCGTGGGGTCCATGGGGTCGGTCAGCGGGGCCGAGAGCCCGCGCGCCGGGCCCGCTACGTCAAAGGTGCGGTGCGTAAGCACGACCTTGGCGCGCTCCGGATGCTCGGCAATCTTGCCGTTGGCGTATCCGGTGGGGAAGTGCGCGTCGTCCAAGATCCAGATCTTCATGCCAAGGCGCTTGCACTCATCAATCACAAAGCGCAGATCGCGCCACCAGCCGTCGCCGCAGAAGTCCGGGTGCGTGCGGCTCTCGAGGCACACCTCGTGGATATCCGCCCCAGAGATCTTCTCCAGGTACTCGGAGATGGTCGCGTGGTCCTCGCCCTTCATCCAGAGGAAGGGGAGGAGGTGGTTGTCGTAGGTGCCGTCCATCACGGCGCGATAGCTGGTTGCCATGGGGGTCCTTTCCTCGGGTTGCGGCAGGAGGCGCTTCGGTTGAATTTGGCTGCGCTAGACAAATCTTAGGACGCTCAGAGTACTCTCGGAATATCGAATTCGTAGGAGTTTACCAACCGAATCACCACTTATTCGATGTATGGCGTATAACATCTTTTTCTGGAAAGCGCGCCCGTTAGATAGCGGATAACGTCTTTTTGATCTCTAACGGGCGCGCTTGCGCAAAGCGATGGGTGCTGACGGTATCGCTACTCTTCCGAGCTCGCGGCAGCCTCCTCGGCGAGGGCCTCCTTGTCCGCCATGCGGAAGAAGGGCATGAAGAGAAGCACCATGACGGCGATGCACACGAGGTCGATTGCCATGAGCCCGATACCGCCTTGCAGCAGCGTGGAGAGGAACTGCGGCATCACGAAGGGCATGGCGACGGTGGGGTTGAACGCCCCGGCGAGACCGAGTGCGGTGCCGCCGATTGCGATAAGGCCGATGATGGGCTTGGCAAGTACGAAGGGGATGAAGAACGTGGGGTTCAAGACGATGGGCATGCCGAACATGAGCGGCTCGGTGATGTTGAAGAATGCCGGCACGATGGCGAGGCGGCCCAGCGGCTTGTAGCGCTCGGACTTGCAGAAGAAGGCGCAGATACCGAGTGCGAGGCTATCGGCGTTCTGGACGACGCTTACGGCAGCGAAGGCGAGGGCGGGCAGCGCTGCTCCCTGCATGAAAGCCTCGATGTTCTGCGTGGAAACCGCCATGGACACCATGGCGTACGCCGACATGATGGACGACGGATGGACGCCGAAGAACCAGATGAACTGGGCGAACGCAGAGACTGCAAGGTAGGACCACGGCGAGGAGCCCACGGCCATGATGGGCATGGCGACAGTTTGGGACACGAGGTCGTAGATGTTGCCGAACGGCGTGAAGGTGAGACCCCAGGAGATGAGCACCATGCCGGTCAGGATAATGATTGAAGCGAACGTGGGGGACAGCGAGCGATTCACGAACTCGGGAACGCTGCTGGGCAGATCGATGGAGACGTGCTTGAGCAGGAAACTCAGCATGGGCGGTAAGACGATGCCCAAGATGAGTGCAATGAAGATGCCGTTGGATCCCAGATAGCTCTGGGGGATAAGGGACACCGAGTAGCCGGGGGCAAGTTCCTGTGTCTGCAGGGGCATGAGGACGAGCATCGACGCTACGGCTAGAACGGCGGACGCGGTGCCATTGCCGCCGCGGAGATTGCCGTGGGCGTACGCGACCATTATCGCGATGTAGAGCGCCTGCATGTTCATCGTCACGGCGAGTGCGTTGGTGATCACGGCCCCCAGCCCGCTTGAGGTGAGAAACGCCTGAAGCGGCTCAATCGGAAGGCCCGAGATAATGGAAAGCAAGGCAACGCCCAGTGTGACGGGCATGGTTGCCATGAAACCCTGCGTCACGCCCTGAATCGCAATGTTCTCGCTTAGCTTGTGCGCGAACGGCCCCACTGTCTTTTCTAGGATGTTTTGGAACGTATCTGTTAACGCCATGATGTCTCCTCTCGGATGGTTTTGCACAGCTTTCCGTGCCGGTACCGCTACCTTACGGCGTTGCCTGCGTGGATAAAATGCTTGAATCGGAGTAATATCTATGTCGAAATCGGAACTCTCTCAGATGACGTAGAAGACATGAGGATATTTCGATAGACAGGCGTTTCCCTCTCGTGTACCAAGGAGGTCGCGATGAATGTTGAGGAGCTCAACCGCACCCTGTTCTCGCTGACGCCGAACGAGGAGCGCCATCGTGCGGGACAGCTTTCCGAGGATTGGAAAGAGAGCATCGGAACGGACGGTGCCGAAGGCTCGGTGGGGCGTATTACGCTGGGCGGGGTCGATTTCTCGCACGGCGAGGCTCCTGCGGCGTTTCCCCTGAGCGGCGAGGTCGTACCCGGGCTCTATGCCGCGGCGGGCGGCTCCATCCTCGTTCGTCAGAACTCGCGCTTCAACCCCGTGCCGCTACACACGCATGACTATATCGAGATGGCCTATGTCTATGCGGGTACGTGCGCTCAGACGATTGACGGGAAGGAAGTCGTCCTGCAGGAGGACGAGGTGCTCCTGCTCGATACGGGGTGCCCGCATGCGATTGCCGCGCAGGGCGAGGGAGACATCATGGTGAGCTTCCTTCTGGTGGACCGCTCGTTTCTGCGCGACGAGGTGCTGGGTTCCATCGCGCGTGGCAACGCGCTCTCCCGTTTTCTGACCGATGCGTTCAGCGAGGAGTCGGACCATCGGCACTACGTGCGCTTCTCGTCACGCGGCAACCGAAGGGTCCGCCTATTCTTCCAAGAGCTGATGTGTGAGGCCGTCGACCCCTCCACCAACGCGGCGTTCATCTCGCGCGAGCTCTTCCGACTCATCTTCGCCGAACTCATCAACGTTTACGAGAAGGATTATGCACGTCGCGAGCGTGAGAGCGGCCGCGTGCCCGTCATCCCCATCGTGCACTATATCGAGGAGCATTACCGCACCTGCACGCAGGAGCGGGTGGCGGAGCGGTTCTCTATCAGCCCAAAATACGTGTCCGTCCTGCTCAAGAAGCATACCGGTATGAACTTTAGACAGATGATCCACGCGCAGCGCTTGGGTCATGCGGCGCAGTTTCTCCGCACGACGCGCTTGCCCGTGACCGAGGTTGCACACGAGGTGGGGTATGAGAACATGACCTTTTTCTACCAGAAGTTCCACGAAGCGTATGGGTGTGCGCCGGCGGAGTACCGCAGGCGCATCCAAAGGTGAGTTCTTTGCAAAAGGTCCGCGGCGAGCAAAAGCCGGAGCTCGCAGATGCGGGCTCCGGCCGAAAGGAAGGCTTTTTCACTTGGGCGGGTTTGTTTCTCTTGCGGTGCTGAAGGGCCCTACTTCTCGGGGCCAGCCAAGATGTAGGCCAAGATGCCGGACACCGCAAAGGCGATGAGCATCGTGACGATGAAGCCGTAGAAGCTGATGTCGATGCCTGCGGGGTTAATCATGGCCGGGATGCGGAAGAAGCCGTCGCCCGCCATGGAGTAGCACTTGCCGCCGAGCGCCGCGAGGATGCCGCCTGCGATGCCGCCGCCGACCCACGCTGCCATGAAGCACTTGAACTGCGGGAGCGCGATGGAGTAAATAGTGGGCTCGGTTACGCCAAAGAGGCAGGTGGTCATGTCGGTGATGCCCTCGGCGCGCTTCTCGGGGTCACGCATCTTGAGGGCGTAGCCCAGGCTCACGCCGGCGAGCGCCCAGACGGTGAGGCCAAGTACGGCGTTCAGCGGATCGGCGCCGAGCGTAGTGATGTTGTTGATGATGATGGGGATCATAGCGCTGTGGAGACCGAGGAGGACGACCATCTGCCAGAAGGCGCCAAGCGCAACGCCAGCGAGCACGGGCGCGACGTCGAAGAGCCACATGACGGCGGAGCTGATGGCGTTCGAGAGCATGTTCATCACAGGGCCGATGGCAAGCCAGGAGACGGGCACAGTCACCAGAAGCACGATGACGGGCACGAGCATGAGCTGCACCATCTCGGGCACGATCTTCTTGGCGCCCTTCTCGACCAAGCTCGCGAAGAACGAGGCAAGAAGCACGGGGAAGAGCGTGTTGGAGTAGGTGGCAGCCACCACGGGGATGCCAAAGAAGTCCACGCCCTCACCCACGGCGGTGACAAGGTTGGGATACAGGAAGGCGGCGCCGATGGTGGCGGTCACGTACTGGTTGCACCCAAAGACCTTGCCGGCCGAGAAGCCCACGATGACAGGCATGAAGTAGAGGACGGCGTCTGCCGCGGCATACCAGAGCTGGTAGGCGCCGCTCGTGCTCGAGAGCACGCCAAAGGTGGTGCAAAGGGTGAGAATGCCCTTGATGATACCGCCGGCGATCATGGGGCCGATCATGGGCATGATGCAGCCGCTGATGACCTTGAAGAAGCGGTCCCAGAGCGAGCCCTGACCGACCTTGTCGATCTTGACAGCGCCCTCGTTCTCGGCGGAGATACCTGCGATCTCGCGCACCTTGGGCGTGACGTTGCTCACATTCGTGCCGATGATGATCTGATACTGGCCGCCCTGGTTCATGACGCCCTTGACGCCATTGATGGCCTTAACCTCATCCTCGTTAGGGATGGAATCATCTTTAAGGACAAAGCGAAGGCGCGTCATGCAGTTGGTGACGCTGACGATGTTCTCCTTGCCGCCAACGGCAGTAACCACATCTTTGGCAAGCTGGGTGTAGTCCTTTGCCATGAGTTCCCCTCCTAGTGGTTGGAAATACGTAAACGAGCAGCTGCTTCTCGTTTGATATCGCTATCTTACGAAGGGACTCTGGGCGTGATAACATCGTTTTCGAGACGGTTTTACCAACCATATCCACATTACCTATGCGTTTGAGAGTATTTCGCATGAGGTGAGTACGATATATCGCATAACAGATACCTGGTAGCGGCACAGGGAGGCGACGGTGCATGGAGATTGCTCAGCTGAATCAGCTTCTACTTGAGCTCTCGCCGAGCGAGCAACGCTATCGCGAGGGTGAGACATATGACTGGGCGTGGTCAAATGACAGAACGACGGTCGATGGGCACACGGTGCTTCGCATGGACCAGGGGGTCGACGGCAGCCCACGCTATCTTGATGCAACCGTGGGGCAAGGTGCGCAGCGGCCCATGGCCGATCTGCTGCTTCTCAGGCGTAATTCGCGCTTTAATCCGGTTCCCGAGCACGTCCATTCCCACATTGAGATCAGCTACGTATATGCCGGCAGCTGCCCGCAGACGGTGAACGGGCGCGCCGTGACGCTCCGCGAGAACCAGGTGCTTCTGCTCGACACCAATTGCCCCCACTCGATTGGGGCTCTCGGTGAGAGCGACATCATGATGAGTCTGGTGCTATCACGTGAGTTTCTGCGTGACAACCTGCTGGGGAGTTTCACCCACGAGAGCATGCTCGCGCACTTTATCGTGACCGCGCTCAACGAGCAGACGGACCACCGCCGCTACGTGCGCTTCCATTCAGATAACAGCCGGCGTATCCGTCGCTACTTCCAAGAGTTCATGTGCGAGTACTTTGACCCCACCAGCAATGCCGAGCGCGTACTCATCAACCTCTTGCAGCTCATCTTTGCTGAGCTTATCAGCGTGTACGAGGAGGATTACCTTCGCCGCGATGAGGACCGGGGGAGTGTTTCGGTCATTCCCATCATCCGCTACATCGAGAAGCACTATCGCACCTGCACGCAGGAAGGCGTTGCGGAGCGCTTTGCCATCAGCCCCAACTATGTGACGACCCTGCTCAAGCGTCATACCGGTATGACGTACATCCAGGCGGTTCAGGCACAGCGGTTAGGGCACGCGACAAGTCTTCTACGCAATACCGACCGTACGGTTGACGATATCGCGCACGAGGTGGGCTACGAGAACACGACGTTTTTCTATCGTAAGTTCCGCGAGGCGTACGGGATGGCGCCTGCCGAGTACCGCGCTCGCCACAGGGGGCGCACGCTGGCCTAATCCGGCGCGCTCCGCATGTCCGTGTGCAATCTGCACACCTCATGTGCAATTGGCTCGCCCTGCGTGCATCCGGAACACTTCATGTGCAAATGGAACGCCCCGTGTGCATCCAGCACGGTTCATGTGCAATCGGCACGCTTTATGGGGGCTTTTCCGTGCCAAATGCACACGGAGCGTGCGAGATGCACATGAGGTGTGCGGCTTGCACACGGGGCGTGCAGATTGCACATGGCCTGCGCTGAATGCGCGGGCACGCACGGGGCGCGCGCGGGAGGCATGCAAAAGGCCCGCGGTGATGCCGGCGGGCCTTGTGGTGTGACAGGGGAGCGGGGCCCCTCGGTATGTTGGTTTCTGCGGGGCGCTAGTTCGTGGTCTCATTCTGACCGGTGGAGGTGTCGCCGCCGGAAGTGTCCTGGTCGCCGGTATCGGGTTCCTCGATCTGGCCGGCGCTCGCGCCGGGGCCGCCGGAGACCACGATGGTGATCGTGGTGCCGTACTCCTGTGTGCCGCTCGGGCTGTAGCTGATGACGTGGCCCTCGGGAACCGTGCTGCTCGACTCAACCTGGACCGACACGTTGAAGCCGGCCGCCTTGATGTCGCTCTCAGCGCTTCCCTGCGTGGCACCCGTCACGTTGGGGACAGGGCCGGTGGTGGGCAGCGCGCCCTGAGAGACCACAAGCTGGATGGTGGTGCCCGGCTCGACGCTGCCGCCGGGGGAGTAGCTGATGACGTTGCCGGCGCTCATGCTCTCGTCGTAGTCATAGGTGACGCTGTAAGAGAGCTTGAGTTCGTCGAGCATCTGCTTGGCGGCGGACTCGCTGTAGCCGCGCAGGTCGGGAACGGGGACCGTATCAGGGCCGGTCGAGACCTTGTAGGAGATGGACGTGCCCTTGTCGACCATGGTGCCCGCCTCTTGGGTCTGCTCAAAGACGGTGCCCTCGTCGGCTTCGTTGGCCTCCTCGGTGGGGATGCCCACAAGGCCGGCATCGTCGAGCATCTGCTTGGCCTCGTCAGCGGTCTTGCCCACTAGGTTGGGGACCTCGACTTCCTCGACGGGCTCCTCGCCGCGCGAGACGGTGATGTCAACCTTGGTGCCCGGCGCCTCGCGCAGACCGCCGGAAGGCGTCTGGCCCATGACCTCGCCCTCGGCGTACTCGTTGCTAAAGCCGTCGGTGATCTCGCCCACCTCAAAGCCCTCTTCCTCGAGGGCGTCGCGTGCCTCCTCGAGCGTCATGCCAAGCACGCTCGGGACGGTTGCGGTGTCGCCGCCGCCCATGAGGCTCATGGCGAGCGCCGCAATGACGCCGAGCGCCGCGATGACGCCAATCACAATGGCCGCGATCTTGCCCTTGCTGGGACGGTCCTCGGGCTCATAAGCGCCGGTGCCGCCTGCCGCGCCGCCGCGGACGGCGGACGTGGCGCCCGCGCGCGGGGCCTCGGCTGCGGGGCGCACCATGGTACGGGTCTCGCCGCCCATGACGCGGGTCTCGGTCGCGCCGGTCGCCGGAGCGGCGGGGATGACGCGGGTGGGCTCGGGCACGTCGACCGTGCGGCCGGCAAGGTAGGCGTTCAGCACCTGGCGGAGCTCGTCGGCGGACTGGAAGCGCATGGCGGGATCTTTCTCCATGCACTTTAGGATGATGCGCTCGAGGTCGGCGTCGACGCCCGGATTTATCTGCGAGGGCGGCACGGGCAGCTCGTTGACCTGCTTGAGTGCCACCGAGATGGCGTCGTCGCCGTCAAAGGGGACCTGTCCGGTGGCGCACTCGTACATGACCACGCCGAGCGAGTAGATGTCGGAGGTGGGGCCGAGCTCCTGGCCGCGCGTCTGTTCGGGGGAGACGTAGTGCGCGGTGCCGAGCACGTTGTTGTCCTGCGTGAGGTGGCTGTTCTTGGCGCGCGCGATACCAAAGTCCATCACCTTGATGTTGCCGTCGGGCAGCACCATGATGTTCTGCGGCTTGATATCGCGGTGGATGATCTCGTGCTTGTGGGCGACCGAGAGCGCGCCGCAGATCTGGCTGCCAATCTGGGCGACCTTCTTGGGGTCGAGGGCGCCGTGTGCGCGCACGCCGCTCTTGAGGTCGGTGCCGCGGAGGAACTCCATCACAATGTAATAGGTGTCGCCGTCCTTGCCCCAGTCGTAGACACCCACAATGTAGGGGCTCTGGAGGCCGGCCGCCGCCTGCGCCTCCTGCTTAAAGCGGGCAGCAAAGGTGGCGTCGGCGGCGTACTGCGGCAGCATGATCTTGATCGCGACCGTGCGGTCGAGAACCTGATCCTGCGCGCGGTAGACGGTCGCCATACCGCCCGAGCCCACCTTATCCTTGAGAAGGTACCTTCCCCCGAGGACCTGCTGTTCCATCTGTGCTCCTCACATCCTACGTTGTTCTGCGCTCGTGCGTCCTTACGGGCGCACGCCTAGTTCTGAATCGAAGGTATACGTGGTCACCATAGCGCTACGCCCCCATGATGCTGAGCGTCCGGGCGAGAACCTCGCCCGCAACGGACGCCGCCGAGATCTCGTGGTCGTAGTAGCGCTCGATGACGACCGAGATCGCCACCGTGGGTGAGTCGTACGGTGCAAACCCAATAAAGGTCGAGTTGGCGTTCTCCTTGGAGGTCTCGCCCGTACCGGTCTTGCCGGCGACCTTGACGCCGCGGACGCCCGCCTCGTAGCCGGTGCCGGACTCCACCACGTCGAGCATGGCCTCGCGGACCTGCTCGGCGGTGCCGGCGCTCACGGCTTGGCCGAGCGAGCGGGGCTGCGTGGTGCTGATGACGGTGCCGTCGGGTGCGAGAATCTGCCCCACGACATAGGGGTTCATGGCGATGCCGCCGTTGGCGATGGCCGAGACAATGACGGCGTTTTGCATGCACGTCACCTGCGGGCCGGGCTCGTGCCCCTGGCCGACGGGCTGGCCGGCGCCCGCCCAGGCGAGCTCCCACTCGGTCATCACGCTCGGATCGGGCATGATCGAGGGCGTGGTCGAGAAGTCTTGGCCAAGCGACTGGCCAAATCCATAGGCGTTGGCCTGCGCCACGAGGGCGTCGGCGCCAATGTCGTTGGCAAGCTGGCCAAAGGCGACGTTGGAGGAAACCGCAAAGGCGCGCTGGAGCGTGATGGTACCGTAGCCAATATCATCAGCATTGGTGACGGGTGCGCCGCCGATCTCCATCTCGGCAGGCGCAGCGTAGCGACTCGAGAGCGTGGCGGTGTCCGTCTCGAGCGCGGCGGAGAGGGTCACAGCCTTAAAGGTGGAGCCGGGCGTGTAGAGCGCCTGGGTCGCGCGGTCGTAGAGCGAGGCGCTGGTATCGGCGCCGGTGATGGCCCCCTCGGGGTTGGTGTTGTCGTACGAAGGCGAGCTTGCCTTGGCGAGGACCGCGCCCGTGCTCGGATTCATGACCACGATGGCGCCCTCGAGGCCACGGCTCTCGAGCGCTTCCTCGGCAACCATCTGGATGCGCGAGTCGATGGTGAGCTGGACCGTGTTGCCCGGCTGGGTGATGCCGGCGAGCGACTGGATGGCGTTCTCCCAGCTCGAGTAATCCTCAGAGCCGGTCAAGGTGTCGTTCATGGTGTTCTCAATGCCGGTGGAGCCGTACTGCTGGGAGTAGTAGCCCACTGTGTGCGCAGCCAGGTTGCCGTTGGGGTAGGAGCGCACGTAGGTGCCGTCCTCTTGGCGGATGGACTCGGCGAGCGTGGTGCCGTCCGAGGTGATGATCGAGCCGCGATGGATGTAGGCCTGGCGCTGGATGGTGTGGTTGTTGGTCGGCAGATCGCGATACTCGTCCGCCTTGATGACCTGGATGTAGGTGAGGTTGCCAATAAGCACGGCAAAGAGCGCCGTGAACAAAAAGACCGTGCGTGTGAGGCGGTTGGCAAGGGCCACGCGGCCGAGCACGCCGGATTCGGGCGTGTCAAAGAGACGGCGGCGCATGCGCGAGCCGGGGCGCGCGTGCGCGGCGCTTGCGTGGGCGCCGGTGGAGGTGCGCGAGAAGATGCGCGTGCCGGCCTTGCTGACGCCGGTGACACCGCTATCCGCCTGGGCGCGGGCCCCTTCGAGGCCGGGCAGCGACTCCATGACGCCGGTGCCGGTGAGTGCTACCTCGCGCCCGGTTGCCTCGTCACCTGCACGCAGCAAGAAGCCGACGATGATAAAGCTCGCCAACAGCGAGGAGCCGCCCTGGCTCATGAACGGCAGGGTCACGCCGGTGAGTGGGATGAGACGGGTCACGCCGCCCACGATAAGAAACGCCTGGAACGAGATGGCCGCGGTAAGACCAGTGGCCGAGAACGCGGCGAGGTCGCTCTTGGCGCGCGCCGCGGTGGTGAGGCCGCGCACGGCAAAGAGCATGAAGAGGATGAGGATGGCGGAGCTGCCCAGAAGGCCCATCTCCTCGGCGATGGCCGAGAAGATAAAGTCGCTCTCTACAACGGGAATCTTGGTCGCCATGCCGCGGCCGATGCCCGTTCCCACCAGACCGCCGTCGGCAAGCGAGTAGAGCGACTGCACGAGCTGGAAGCCGCTGCCGCTGGTGTCCTCAAAGGGGTTGAGCCAGATGGCAAAGCGCGTGCGGATGTGGCCCATGAGCATGTAGGCGCCCGCACCGCCGATCACCAGAAGCAAGATGCCGATGATGACGTAGGAGACGCGCCCCGTTGCTACATAGAGCATGATGAGGAAGAGCGTGTAGAACAGAAGGGCGCTGCCGAGGTCACGCTCAAAAACAACGATGAGCAGGCACACGCCCCACACCACAAAAAGCGGCGCCAGAAGGCGCAGACGGGGGACCTTGAGCCCGAGGATGGTGCGGTTGGAGGCGGCGAGCAGCTCGCGGTTCTCGGCCAAGTAACCGGCGAGGAAGAGCACGATGAAGACCTTGGCGAACTCGCCGGGCTGGATGGTGAAGAGGTTAAAGAAGTTGATCCAGAGCTTGGAGCCGCCGCGTGACTCGCCCACAAAGATGGGGAGGATGAGCAACACGATGCCGATGATGCCAAAGGTGTACTTGTAGCGCGCGACAATGTCGAGGTTCTTCACCCCGGCAAGCGTTGCCACCATGAGTGCGATGGATATGAAAAGGTATATGAGCTGGTTCATGGCGAGGTCGGGGGCAAGACGCGTCACGAAGGTGATGCCCACACCCGAGAGCACAAAGACAATGGGTAGAATCGCCGGGTCCGCTCCGGGGGCGAGCGCGCGCACCGCGATGTGCGCGGCGGCAAACGCCGCGAAAAGGCCCAGCGGCACCGCGAGCGTGGTGAAGGAGAGGGCGGCGCCCGTGGTCGCCACGTAAAGCGCGTAGAGGAGCGTCACCGGGAACGCGGAGGCGATAAGAAGCAGAAGCTCGGTGGTACGGCGGCTCACTGGGTGCCTCCTTCCTGGTTTGTGTTGGTTGGGGCTACGGTATCGGCTAACGTCTCGGCGCTGGCATCTCCTGCATCGCCCACGCCTGCCTCGGGTTCGGCGGCTCCGGCTTCTGCCGCGCGCGCCGCTTCTGCCCGCTGCGTCTGCTCGGCAAAGATCTGGCGACGGTACTCGTTGAGGACGTTGCGCGCGTCTTCAACGGACTTTTGCGAGATGCCCTCTGTCAGACGGCGCTGCGTGTCCTCGGGAAGGTCGATGACCTCAATCTCGGAATCGTCTTCAAGGTGGCTTAAGGGCATGCCCATGAACGATCCCGGCACACCGCGGAAGATGGCGACGTGCCCGTCGTCGATACCAAGGTAGACCGAGTTGGATACCGTGTTGAAGAGGGCAAAGCCCGCGATGGCGAGCGCCACGAGCACGGCGGCGACGGCAATGAGCACGTTGCGCTTACGACGGCGCATGGCCTCGCGCACGCGCCCATCGTCCACCACATCCACCACGACAACGGTGACGTTGTCGGACCCACCGGCGGCAAGCGCCGCGTCAACGAGATTGTCGACGCAGATCTGCGCGGTGGGAGACTGGTTGGCGATGGTCTCGATCTCGCCGTCGGAAATCATTGACGAAAGACCGTCTGAGCAGAGGATGAGGCGGTCGCCCTCCTCGATGTTCAGCTGGAAATGGTCCGCATACATTGCCGGGTCGGAACCGAGCGCGCGCGTGATGACCGAGCGGTTGGGGTGCACGCGGGCCTCGTCTGCCGTGATCTCGCCGGCGTCGACGAGCTCCTCCACATAAGAATGGTCGCGCGTGACGCGGATGAGCGTCCCCTCGTGCACAAGGTAGGCGCGCGAGTCGCCCACGTGCGCGATGGCGAGCTGCGTGCCCTCGATGTAGGCGACCGTGGCGGTGCAGCCCATGCCGGGACGGCCCACGCCCTCTGCCGCCGCCTCGATGATGGCGGTGTTGGCGCTCTCGACCGCGCGGGCAAGCAGCGTGGGGTCGGCTGCGGTGGGGGCATGCTTGGCGATGGTCTCGACCGCAATGGATGAGGCAACCTCGCCCGCGGCGTGACCGCCCATGCCGTCTGAGACGCAGAAAAGCGGGGACTGCACGAGGTAGGAGTCCTCGTTATGCGTGCGCACGCAGCCCACGTCGGAGCGGGCGCCCCACATGAGGTTTGCGGTGGTGCCGGCGTCGTAGGTGGAGTCGGTGTCGATGCGCTCCTCGGGGATTGCCTGGAAGCTCTGGGTGGAGCCGGGGTCCGAGAGACGCGCCTCGACCTCTTCGAGGTCGATCTCGGCGGTGGTTGCCGGAGAGGTGGGGGCGCCCTCGGTGTCGCTCGGGGCCTCTTGGGTGGCCTCGAGCTCGGCCTCGGCAGCATCGACGGGCGCCGCCGGTGCGCTGTGGGCACCGATGGGAGCGCCGTCTAGGCCGTCGTGCGGATGCTCGACGTTATGGAGAACCTCGTCGGTCATCGGCGATTCACTTTCATGACGACGTCACCGATCTGCACCTCGTCACCCTCGCGCAGGGTGGCGGGTTCGGTGAGTGCGCGCCCGTTGACGAGCGTTCCGTTAAGCGAGTTGAGATCCTCGATGATGAGGGCCGGGCCCTGCAGCGAGAAGCGCGCATGGGAGGCCGAGACAAAGGGCTCGTTGATGCAGATGTCAGACGACGGCGAGCGGCCCACGATCACGGGGCCGAGCATGTCGACGTGGATGCCGCGGATGCCGCGGGGGCCCTTGTCGACGTCGATGGTCCAGATGGCGGAGTCACGACGCTGACCGCGCACGAGCCCCACGCCGGTCTTCATGACGGCGAACAGGAAAATGTAGAGGATCGCAACGAGAACGATGCGCCCGATGAACAGGATGATATCGATCACGTGTCATCAGCTCCTGAACTCGAAGGTCGACAGACCAAACGTCACCAGGTCGCCGTCGCGCAGGGGGCAGCGAGTGATGCGGCGGTTGTTGACGAGGGTGCCGTTGGTGGAGTTGAGGTCCTCGATCGACCAGTCCTGGCCGGTGTAGGTGAGCTGGGCGTGACGGCGGCTCACGTTGGGGTCGCGCAGCGTCACGTCGGTGGCGGCGCGCTCGCGCCCGATGACGCACTGCTGGCCGGTGACCTCGTAGACGTCGCCGGTGACCACGTCGATGAGCTGGGCGAGCGGCGGGAGCGCAACCTGCGCGCGCGAGCCGACCATGTTGTTGGCGATGCTCGCGCCTACGCGTGCACCGCCCGTTGCGGCAGCACCGCCCATGCCCTCCATCTGGGCGCGGGTGACCGTCTGCGGCACCGGGATGGGCGCGGCGGCGTCGGCGAGCGGAGCAAAGGGGTCGCGTGCGGCTGCAGAGGCGGCGGCGCCCACGGCGGCACCTGCCGCGGCAGCAGCGACGGGCGCGGCGACATCGGGGATGTGGGGGACAGCGGGGGCG
>CASDZW010000024.1 GCA_949285915.1 uncultured Collinsella sp. | reverse complement strand
GCCGGCGCTGCCCGTGGCTGTCGCGCGCCGGCGCTGCCCGCGGCTGCCAGCCGCGCCGGTGCTGCCCGCTGCCGCCGCGCTCCGACGCTGCTCACGGTGTGCCGTCGTCCCTCCGCAGATGGCGCCGCCCCCTGCCAGCCCTTGTCCCACTAGGCCTCTCGTAAGGAACTCGCGATGTCCCAGCTCTACCTCGTCCGTCACGGTCAGACCCTCTTCAACGTGCTCCGCCGCAAGCAGGGCTGGTGCGACTCGCCGCTTACCGAGGTGGGTATCAAGCAGGCCCACCTCGCCGGCAAGGCGCTGCGCGAGCGCGGTGTCACCTTCGACCACTTCTATTCCTCTCCCGCGGAGCGCGCTTGCGACACGCTCGAGATTGTGCTCGAAGAGCTCGGTCTGGCGGGCACGCCGTACGAGCGCGTGAAAGGGCTGAAGGAGCAGAACTTTGGCGTCTTCGAAGGGCTTACCGAGGACACCAACCCGCCGCGCGGCACGCGGGGCTTCTACGCGCAGTTTGGCGGCGAGTCCGAGGAGGAGGCCGCCGCGCGCATGGCGGCGTGCATGGCCGAGCTTATGGGGCGCGAGGGCCACGAGCGCGTGCTCGCCGCGGTCCACGGCGGTGTGCTCTGGTTCACGTTGCTCGCGGCTGGCAAGGAGCACCTCGCGCGCCTCGACAATCCGCAGCCCATCCCCAACGCGGCTATCCTCGTGTGCGATTGGGACGGCGAACATCTTACGCCTGTCGAGCTCATTGATCCGGTCGAGGGGCAGGGCGCCTGCTAGCGAGAAGCGAGGCCCGGCGCCGCGCAGGGAGCCTGTTGTCCCGTTGCCGACAGTTCCGCTTGGCGTACAGCGTCTTTCGTTTTGTCGCTCGCCCAGACGGCCTCTCAGGTGGCGCGCTCGGTGCCTGCGCGCCGTCTTGTGCGCGCCCGCCGATTCCTCGCACGCCGCGGCGTCAAATGCTCGCATAATGGGAATACCAGACGGGCGAGCGAGGGGGAGCTTCACATGGGATACGACGACAAGAGGACGGGTGCCTCGACGGATGCGCACGATTTGCTGACGGCTGCGGACCGTGCCGTCATCGAAGCGGCCGCCGACGCGGACTGGTATCGCACGGCACCGGTATCCGAGGCGCTCCGCGCGCAGTTCTCACCCGATTTTCTGAGCTTTGTCTTTATCCCATCTCAGGCACGCCAGCGTTTGACGCAGCTCTTTGGTACGGCGTCGAACACATTCGCGCTCATTGCGGCTGACTGGGCGTGTGCGTTCGCTGCAGGCGCTCTCTACTTGCACGACGAGTGTTCCGTGAGCTTTGCGACCCACGTACCGCTTGCCAATGGTCACGCGGTTGAGGTCTCTATTGCCAAGAGCAAACGGCCGGACGGGTTGCCGTGGTACCTTTCCTATGTGCCGCAGGTGGAGCGCCTGCGTTTGCGTCGCGATGTTGCGCAGCAAGGTGTTGCTACTATGACTTCTCCTGCTGCCTCGACAACGGGCTCGTCATCTGCGTTGGGTGCGGCACATGCCATGTCAACGGATACGCCTGCGGGAGACTTGGCAGTAGAAGGTACGGCTTCCGGCACGGTTGCCGCCGGTCAGGCTGCTGAAGCCACGTCCGCAGCTGAGCCTGTTGCCCGTGCTACATCCGAAGGTGCGTCTACGAGTTCGCTGCCGCCCATGCGACCCGAGGCGCTCGAGGACATGCGCGCTTCGGAGGACTATCAGCTTGGTCCCGTGCCTGAGGCTCTTTGGGCCGAGGTCACGAGCGTGGACGGTGTCTTTACCGACCTTGTATGGATTTCTCAGCGTTGGCTGGAAAAACTTCGGTCTGCTGCCAAGGCACCCATCGACGTGCGTGCGCTTCTCAACCGCGACTGGGCAGAAGCGCTGCGCACCCATACCGTCCGCAGTTATGAGGGCAAACTGCTCTTTCCCGTGAGCATCTTGCGCGCGGACGGGACCACGCTTGTGGAGGTTGCCTTGAAGCGCGACCGCGCGCCAGAAAAACCGGGTGCTAAGCCGTGGTTCGTCTGCTATGTGGATGACTTCGCTAAACAACGGGTCGTGGCGGGCCGTGCGCTCACCGATTGGGCGTATCTCGGCAATATGACGGAATTGCTCGACACGCTTGCCGCTATCGCCTTGCCTGAGCGCTGGAGTTTCGATGACGAGCAAAACGAGCACGCGCGTCCCATTTTGCGCAGCTATCTCACCTACACCTTCTATCGCCTACAGGCCGAGGGCAAGGTGCTCGAGAACCGGGCACAGGGTATCGCCGCCTTCAATACGGGGCTTGTCGATCGGACGTATGAGCCGCTGTATGCATGCTTCTCGCCCTCATCGCTCGGCGAACCGTGGCGGTTCGAGGCGTTTTGCAAGGCGGGGTCGCGCCAATGGGGCAAAAAGCTCGTAGCTGCCTTTAACCCGTTACCGCGCCGCCCGCAGTACTTCAAGCGTAAAGAAGACCTGCTGTTCGATACCGACCGCGAGCTCAGGCGTGACGTGGACCACATATTGCTCGACAACATCAACCGTTTGCCACGTGATTTTCTGCTGGAAGAAATGAGGACTTCCGCTGAGGCGCTTGACGTTATCGAGCGGGCATATACCTCGCAGGATCCGGGCGAGCGGATTCTTGCCTTTGATGAGCTCAGAGAAATCATCGAGGACGATCCACGCATCAAGCGACGTCTCATCAATCGGCTGGATGACGCTATTGAACTCGCGCAGAAGCGCGTGGATTGGAACTTCAAGACGGCGGTACCGGCGTTTTATCCCACCAAGAATACGATGAGCCTTTTGCTGCCGCTTGATCTGACGGAGGACGATCGACCCGACGTAGCGCTGGTGGTGGAGCTCATGGAATCGGGTGCCTACATTGGCCAGACGATTCTTACCATGCGCATGGCCTACAACAACGCGCGCCTCATCTGCCGGCCGGACAGCGACTGGCTCAACACCTCGCTCAAGCTTTCCGATGCCGAGGCCCTAGCGTAAGCCGTACCGTGCGTGCATCTGCTAGCTCCGTTGGTCGCCGTTCGGCAGGACGTCGTTCGGTGACCAACCGTTGTTTTCCCAGTTGGGCATTGCGTTCAGGAAGTTCATGAGTATGTCGAGGAAGGGTTTCAGACTCGCCTTGTCGGGAATGATCTCCTCGTCGCTCACGTATTGCAAAACGGCGTTCGGCGGATAGCCTCCGCGCGACATCTCCTCCAGTGCGTCGTACACCCTGTCGGCGTAGAAGTAATCATCGGCATCGTCGGGCACGTTGGCGTCGAGAAAACCGATAAGTTTCTGTACCTCCGGCAACGTGAGCTCCCAGTCGTAGAGCGTGTCGCATGCGGTCATCTCGGGCTCCAGGTGGCGCACCGGCTTGCCCTCGCGCGCCCTGAGCAGGTTTTGAAGCATGGGCGGAAGAGGCGCCTTCACAACCGCGGGAGCTGCCCAGGGGTTATCGGGCGCGGTGCCGGCATCGTCGGAGAGGGTATGGAAGATGTACCAGCGCGACTTGCCGTCGTCCAGAATATCGGAGTCGAGCATATCGCCCTCAAAGTTGACGCCAAGCAGCGCTTCCACGGCGTGCCGTTTGCCGTGCCGGGCGAAAAGCTCGGCATAGCCTGTTCCAAGGTCCTGCGCGGCGACCTCGTCTATAAGCTCGTCCTCAGAAACGATGCCGCGGAGCTCCGCGTACATGTTGGCGAGTCGGCAGACGCGCATTTCGGTCTCACCGTTGGCGATAATCTCGTCGAGGGGCGCAGATTCAAGCGCCGAGCGCAGCTCGACAGGCACGGTAAAGGTGTAGCTCTTGCCCGTTTTGAACGCAAAGGCCCACGGCGGGCAGGGGAGAAGCCGCGTTGTACGGTCGATGAGCTCATCGACAGAAAGTGTAATCGAGAAACCGCTTCCCACAATCCGCTTGAGCTGTTGGGCCCGCATCTCGTTGAGACCAAAGAGGGCCTCGTGAACGCGCGTGGGATCGGCGAGGGCCTCTACGACGGCTTCTACCAGATTCGTCTTTTTTAGGTCGCGTGCGTGCGGGACCTGCAGTTGCAGCGCGATATGCCGCACTTGATCCACGTGCAGGCGGCTGAGTAGGCGGTCGAGCGGCTGGTCAGGCTTGCCTGTAACGCGCTGCTCCTCCATAAGGGTGATGATGTGGGGCTGTGGCTCGACCTCCTCCTCGTCGAGCAGATCAAAGGGTTTCGTGTCGATATAGATGTCGATGGCTCGCTCGCGCTCCTTGATGTCGAGCCCCGCGAGGACGCCGCGGTGCGTGCCGACGGGCTGCTCGGGCGGGTTGAGCTCGTACTCGAGGTCCTCTAGCGCCTCGTGCGCGGCATGCTCAGCCTCTTCGGCATGCATGCGGGGCACCTCCTCCATAAAGGTTGCGGCGTCCGAGATGACCGGTTGCGTCTCCACCATATGGCGCAGCTCCTCGGCAAGTGCTTTGCGCATGCCGTCGCCCCAGCCCATCGGCAGTTCCGAGAAGACGGCGGGATAGGTTATGCGACCGGCAAACGGAATGAGGGCGATGCTGAGCCCAAGAGGGTCTTCGAAGGTGGGGCGGTGGGAGAGCATGTCGACCATCTCGCGCGAGATGCCGCATGGTTCCACCAAGCGGTCGCTGATGCTTAAGAGCAATCGTCCGTCATCGTCGCAAAAGGCAAGGGCATAGCCAACATACGCCTTCTTCCACTGGCGCACCTGGCTGAGCTCGTAGGAGCTGAAGCCCATGGGATTATCTGCGACAAAGTCATCCACAAGGTCGAGGTTTTGCCAGAGCTCGTCGAGGATGTCCGCAAGCTCGTTGGGGTCGTAGACGGGGTCCTGCAGGTTGAAGTGGTCTCGCCGCAAGTCGAGGGCTGCATTGGCGTATGCGGCAAGCCCATCTACGGTGTCGAGCAGAAGAATCGCGGGCTGCTGGGCAAAGATCATCTCGACCCCCATCTCCAAGACGCGTCTCTATCGTCATTGTACGTGACGCCCGCTGGGCGTGGAGCGTGGGACGGGCGTCGCTGCCGAAATCTTTAGGCATCGGTTGACTAGCGATGTGGACTACGCGGTATACTAAAGATGCCAGCGGGCCCGTGATCTAAAGGTAGCTACGGGCGGCGCGGTGTGGTTAAGGCGCCTGTTCCAGCAGGCGCCTTCTTGCTACTCAGGCGATGTGTCTCGCCTGTCACTCATTCCGCTGGGTACCATCCGATTGGTCGATCTTTCGCCATTCTCGCAGAAGAGTCGTAAGACTTTCCGCGAGCCTGTTCAACGCAGTAACAAGGACGCAGATAAGGAAGAGATGATCCATGGGGAGACTCCTTTCTTAGAAGGCGCCGCCCGCGATCGGACCCGCTAGCGTGAGGGGCTTCTACCCCAGCTTCGGAGTGAGTAAACACACAAGTTTTCCCAGTTAGATATAGGAAAAAGCTGATCAGATTTGTGTCGGCAGTTTGTTATTGAAGCGCCCGCGGAGCGTCAGATTTGCATGAGAAAACTGATATCGGTTGGTTGGACGTACCTTCCCAGATATCCCTACTTATACGGAGACATTGACAGCCCATCAGTCAGAATTGCTGTTGGGCTACGTCTGCGGTTCCGTCGCGGCTGCAGTCTCCTCGAGACGTGCGGCCTCGTCCGTGGCCTCAGGCTCCGTGAGCCCGTCCTCTTCCGGATACATCTTCTTCCGCTTGATGAAGTAGGCGCCGCCCAGATAGGCCGTCATGAGGACCCAGGTCACCGGCTCGGTGGCGCAGGTGCCAATGTAGCCCCAGACGGGAATGAGGAAGCTTGCGGCGAGGAACTTCATGGCAAGCTCCACGCAGCTGGATATCACGGGCGCTGCCTTATAGCCCATGGACTGCATGGCGGTGCGCAGGCACAGAAGAACGCCCAGCACGGCAAAGAACGGCAGGCTGAAGTGGATGGCGAGCGTGCCGCCCTCGATGATGCCCGCGCTCTGCGTGCCGGTGATGAGGCGGACCATAAACTCGCCCACGGCAAAACCGAGTGCGCACGCTATGAGGCCCCAGATAATTTCGAGTACAAGGGCAATGCGCAGCCCTTGGCGGATACGGTCGTAGCGACGCGCACCCCAGTTTTGCGAGACAAAGGTCGAGGCGGCGGCCGCGAGCGTGCCAGAGGGCGTCATGAACGCCTCGATGATCTTGCGGGCGGCGGCGTAGGCGGCAATGAGCGTCTCGCCGAGCGCGTTGTTGGCCCGCTGGAAGATGAGCGTGCCCACGTTGACCACGCAGAGCATGAGCGCCATGGCAAAGCCCGAGCTCAGAAGTTCCGGCCAGAGCTTCTGTGAGGCGCGCCAGTCGCCGCGCTCGGGCAGGATCGCCTGATACTTGCGCAGCAGCGTGCCGCCGCAGAGCACCGCAGAGAGCGCCTGGGCAAGAACGGTGCCGAGCGCCGTTCCCACCACGCCAAGGCCGAGCACGATGATAAAGAAGAGGTCGAGGGCGATGTTGGTGAGACTCGACACCACAAGCACGTAGAGCGGCGTGCGGCTGTTGCCCACCGCGCGCAGAATGCTCGAGAACATGTTGTAGCCCACCGTGGTGAAGAGCCCCAGGCTCAAGATGAGCATGTAGGCAAAGGACTGCCCAAAGATGCCCTCGGGGATGTTCATGAAGTGGAGCATCGGCGTGAGGAAGACGACCGAGAGCGTTGTGGCGATCACCACAAGCGCGCCGTTTAGGATGAGCATGCCGGCGATGGAGCGGCGCAGGCGCTTCTCGTTATGCGAGCCAAACGCCTGGGTGACGGGGATGGCAAAACCGTTGTTCATGCTGATGACAAGGCTCATGAGCAGGTTGTAGAGGGCAGACACTGCGCCCACGGCAGAGATGGCGTTGTCGCCGACGAAGTAGCCCATCTCCATGGTGTCGATCATGGTGTACACCTGCTGGAAGAGGTTGCCGATGAGCATGGGCATGGCAAAGGCGATGAGGAGCTTTAGGGGGTCGCCGACGGTCATGTCCTGCATGCGCGCGGATGCTTGCTTGGCGGTCTTCATGGGCGAGGTCCTATCTAGCAATGCTCGAGGTGCTTGCCGGCGGGGGAGTGCCCCTTGAGTCTCGCGGCTCCTCGAGTGAGTGATTTGAAGACGGAGTGAGCGGCTCGGGACCTGCGGGGCAGGCTCGCAGGCGCACCGGTGCTGCCTCGAATGTTATACCGCAAACGCCGCGCGGGCGGGGTGTCAAACGATAAAGTCGAAACAGCGTCGCCGCGAGTATGGAATCGCCCGTGGAGTGCTGTACGTCTTATTCAGCGTTATATTGGCAAGACGCAGGGCTGTGAGAGGGAATCACCTGCAGCCTAGATGGCCTCGTTTCGCTTTTGCCTTGCGCTCGTGAAACGCTCGTCGCCCACAGTCGACATGGAATCCGATCGTATGGGAAGCTTATGGTCTCGCGTCCGTCTCGATTTGTCTTTCGCCTGCGGTGCGCGCTCTTTAACACGCCAGATTATACCGAGATGCCATTCAAGCATTTTCATTCCATAGGTGAGGTATGCTTCACATTGGCGAGCGCCGCGTCAAGATCGGCGGGATGCTGATGGCACGCAGGGTGCATCCATGGGCACTTCATAGTTATCCTGCAAATCGTTCCATATTATTACGCATTATGAGCAGTGATGGGCTCGTCCGCTTTTATCATCTCCATAATGTTGATTGGCGATTCGAGCACTTTACTGCCGTCGGGCGTCTCTCCTGTCTTAAAAATGACGCTCCAGTAATTCTGGTTCTGCTTGCCCGAGAAGATCGTGTCGGCGAGTGCTCGATTCTTCCAGATGGGAAGACCTGCGTAACTGCGTATAAACCGTTTGAGGTTTTTCCAGACTTGTTCGGGAAATTCCGTCATGAAAAGCCCCTGATCTTCAAAGTTGATGCCACTGAGCGTCAATGACCAAGTAATGACCCGGACCATTAGGGGTATGGAGGCAAGCATAATCTCTTCCTTGCTCATGCGGTATGCGGCAAGGTGGTCGTTTGTGATGTCGGCATCATCGCCTTTTGCAACTCTGTTTTCGATACGATTTGTGCCAACTTCCGGGTTGAATTTATCGACATAGATTATGTCGGCAAGAGTATTCAAGAACTTAATGATTTGTCTTTGTTCGATTTGTCGTGGATTGCGATCTTCCTCCTCGCGAAAATCAAGTGAGGTTTCGAGGACTAGCTTTTTATCGATAAGTCGCGATAGAACAGCCTTATCGTAAGAACTGTAGGAGAGGGGGAGCTCTTTGCGTCTGCCGTCGAAGTTGATATAGGCGGTCAGTCGGTTTTTATCAGAGTGAGTGATGCGGTCTTTCTGGGAATCGATGATGTACTTTCGAAGGTCTGCCTGTCCCTTGAAATGGCTGACGAGAGCTTGCTCGGAGAAGCTAAACTCATCGGGTGCAAGACCGTAATCTTTCTGGTATCGCTCTATACGCTCGCCATAAAGTGTGTTTGAAAGCTGATGCATGATGGATCGATCGAAAGCGACTTGTTTCAGTTTGCTTCCGGCGTTGGTGTTTGTGGTGATAAGGCGTTGGACGTCAGGATTGATGAAAAGCCTCATGAGGATTTTGGTTTGTCCGAGCAAGAGCTGTGCAGCGGTCTTGTGCTGACCGTCGAAAATTTTGATACGTCCGTTATCAATGCGCGCTAGGCAAACTTGGAGCTGAGGGTTTTTGCGGTGGAACTCTTTAATTAATCCGCCAATACGCGTATTAATACCTCGAGGATTGATGAGGTCATCGTGATACACAAACTCATGGGGGACTTCGAGAAAGACGGTGCGCTCGCCAGAAAGTTTATCAGTGAAAATGGGATAGGTTTGTTTGAGACCTTCCCCAAACGTAATATTGAACTCATCGCCGTCAACTTTTATGCTGGGGTCCGCCTTGCTGCCTCCGAAGTGGAGAAGTACATCGGAGAGGGTCGCAGTTCGCGTGCCAGCCTCTTCCTGGATAACGCGAAGTTTCTCTAACACCTGTGCAACCCGAAGATCGGAATCTTGCTTACGCCGATTGCAACCTGAGTGAGTGAGCGCGAAATTAGCTGTCGAATCTTTGCCTCCGCTGGCCAGCGGCTCAATATGGTCGATGTCAGTTTCCTCGATATCAAGATCAATTTCTCGTCCGCAGATAAAGCACTTGTGGTTCTGCGTTTCCCAGAGGTTGGACTTTAACTGCAGATATTCTTCCGGATTCAAGTTGGCTAGGTAGCTAGAGCGTGCCATTGGTTCTCCCTGGATTGAGCGACGGGTCACGATTGATTCTACCAACAAGCTCGTTTCCGGATTATCTTTGAGGGGAGGCAGCGGATTCCCTATTACTTGGCTTCCTTCCAGGAACGGTTGTGGCGGTAGGAGGTTGTAGTTACTTCTGTTGTAGGGCAATTGCGCCCAACCGAATCTATTCTCCTACTTTGGGTCCGGTGCTTCTGTCTGTGGTTATCGATTTTCGGAGGCCGGAATTGTATATAAATGGATGTGAGAGAATAAGCAAGGCGCACATTTTGCGCACGTATCTAATGAGAATGCAAGGGATGCTGCCGTGAGCGAAGACAGACTGAGAGAGGGTACGTTCAAGAAGTGCGATCTTCATGTTCATTCAAGCTCGTGTTACAGCAGGCATTATTCCGAAACAGACTTCTTCAAAACCATCTTGGACAGTGACTTAGACGTTATTGCCATAACGGATCACAATAGCGTAGATACAGATTTACTCGATCGCCTTTCAAGACTAATAATCCCAAAAGGCAAGTCATTGCTCGCTGGGGTCGAACTCAACCTTAAGGTCAAACCCGAGACAATCGAAAGACATCAACTCCAAAATAGCAACAAGGGTGAAAACAATTTCTTTCATGCCCTGATCTGGACTTCGCTCTCTGACGCTAAGGAGCTGTCGCACTGCGTTGACGAGGTCTTTCTTGAGGCGGGGATTGTTGATGCGACCACGTTGCAGCAGGTTGAGTCGGGGAAAATGTCTCGCAGGGACTATTCATCGCTCACCGACGGCAAGGCCGTGTACCTCGAGGCGGTGCAGGAGAAGCTGTCGCATATTGCGCACTTTTTCGTTCCCCATGAGAACAAAGGCGGCAGGAATCTGTCCGATTACCTTCCGTCGCGCGATGCGAGCGGCAATTTCATTTCAGAAAATGATGAGTATAAGGACAGGCTCTTCTACTACAGCCATGGTATGGCGGTCGAAGGGGGGCAAAAAAGTCGCAGCCGTATCTCCTTGGCCATGGAGAAGAACTTGGCGACGACGTTCTCTGCCTTATGGTTCAGCGATGCAAAGAAGTTGGGAGACATTGGGAAGCGATTCTCGTGGATTGATTTCGATGGTGATCTCGACTCGCTTCTGTTGGCAACAAGCGATCCGAAAAGCAGAATTAGGATTTCTAGTATTTGCCCCGAGCTTCCCCAGCACAATACTAGAAACTTTCTGGAGTCCGTGACATTTGAGGTCAAGGATAGCGACGATAATGTGTACGAGAGAAAGCTTAGCTTCGCGCCGGGGTTCAATGGGATAGTTGGTTCGCGAGGTAGTGGCAAGAGCATGCTGGCACACGTTCTGGCACACAAAGAGCTTGGGGCGTATGGATCGCTGATAAACGCTGACAGCATCAGGTATACGAAGGTTGGAGGGATGCCGTCATCTGATCCACCATCCTGCCTTTATCTCGGACAAGGAGAGCTCGCTGGCCTATTCAGGAAAGAGTCATACGACTCGATTCCGTTGCTTAAGCAGATAATAGGTCCCGAAAGAGAGGGTGCCGAGAAACGCTCCGCAGAAGCAATTGACGAGCTCAAGAAAACAATCGATTTGCAGGCTCAACTCCTTAAGGCGTTCGTAGGTCGATATTCTTCCGGATCGGTCTCAATTGATTATCTAGACAGCGCAGAGCCATCTGGCATCACCATCGAAACGCCCGGTTCCGTTCCCGGAAGCGACAAGGTGAAGCTCGATAAACTGCGAGAATGTCTTACGGGGACGAACGCAAGACTTGAAGAGGCCAAGGAGAACCTATCGAGTGCTCCTGTAGACCCTTCATTCGACGAAAACGAGGCTCTATTCGCGGCGATTGGCTTCGAGGTTGGGCAGATTAGGAGTGATTTGGAAGCCGTTAGTAATCGTTTGAAAAGGCTTTCAGAGCTTCTTAACCGCGATTATGCAAGCTGGTTCGATATCCGTGATGCCTTAATAGGGCAATTCGCTCGTCTGGCGACAAGACTTAACGAATCTGACAACTCAAACGAGCGCATGGATTACATTGTGCGAGAAGAGAGAGCGGCTGCCTTCTTCAAAGATTTAATGAATTTAAGGATTGCCCTTAGGGATCTGAATCGAGCTGCGGATTACTGGCACAGGAGCGCCTTGTCTCCAATCAGCCCCATTGACTTGGAAGCGGACGGGAGCGCCATTCGCGTTTTTCTTGGATACAGTGACGAAAAGTTATATGGCGAGCACGCTTCCGCAAGCCTTAAAGGCGCCGTTAATGACTGCACAGAGGTGCTCACAAGAGTGTGCCTGCACTGCAACGAATCAGCAAAGATAAAGCGGCTGTTCAATCAAAACAGGTATCGCGGTATCGAAGAGAGTGCAGATTGCTACATCGATCGCTATGCGTCGTTGCTCAAGTCTGACATCGAAGAGGCCAGACGAATTGAGACAGATGTAGAACTTGACGGCGTTTCTATAGACGAGATGTCGCCTGGAATGCAGGCCCATGCTCTGTTGAGACTGTTTCTGAACGACCGGATAAGCGAAGACTACGACTGCGTGATTCTCGATCAGCCTGAAGACAATCTTGACGTGCGCACAATAAAAGAATTTCTGGTAGATCGCATCAAAAAGCTGAAGACAGAGACGCAGCTTTTCGTTGTGAGTCATTCTGCGCCCGTAATCGTCAACGGTGACGCGCGGACAGTAGTTATGTGCAGCGCAGACGGTGGGGCAATGGGCTACTCCGAGGGGTCGATTAACGGAGAAAAGACCAAGCAGGATATAGCCACGGTGCTCGATGGAGGCGAGCTGTACCTCAAGATGCGCTTCAACAAATACAACTTCAAAGTGGGTGATAGCAGATGATGCGAAGCAATGAAAAGGGCGAGGTTATCGTGACAATGGGCAACGTATCATACAACCTTGCCATTAATGACGAGTATGTCGAGTTTCTGCTCAAGATAACGTCGCCAGATGAGTCCGTCTTTTTCAATGAAGAGACGTTCTCCATCGATGTCCAATCCTCCCCGGAGCACAAAGATAAACTTCGTCGATACAGCGAGTTTCTAAGGAAGTTTTCCGAAATGCGTTTGGAGGCGATCTCTGAGGCGAAATCTCAGGGCTCGATGGATAAACGCATTTCAGAAATAAGCGCATTCATAAAAGAGCTGAAATCTGAATGAAATAGAGCTCTCTTATTGATTTGTGAAATGAGGGTGAGCACGCTGCGGTACAGAGACTTGTAGGCATTTGCGGGCGACCATCTGTTGGATGTGGGCTCTATGCCATGGTGCAACTGGTCGCGATAGAAGGAATCGGTCGACACCTGGGAAATCCGACGCATCGTGCCTTTTTCATTGGCTGAGGATGCTGGCCTGCTGTCATTGATATGGCTATCTGCTGAGCTGTGCGCTCATCCCGTATCGCCGTCCCGAAACGTGGGCAAGTTGCCCCCATGTCCTCGCGTATCTCCATCTCCCCCACAACGACCCAGACGACATTGTGCATGATGTGATTCACGATGACGTCGGTGCGGATTCAGCCGTCTGAGGAAAAATACGAGATGGTAACGCGAGCGCTCTTGGTGGCGGTGGCTAGCGAGAATGGTTCCGGTTGGGGAGAAGCCCCATACTTGCATTGTTGACGGTTGCCGATATTGAGTGATGAGTATTGTATCCCTCTATCAGCCGGCTGGGCTATCCGAAGCTGGTAGCCTTATCTGAAAACATATAACGGCTCATGTTTATTGGGCGCAGTATTTCGAGCCGCTTTCGGCGTGTCAATAACAGCCGAGGATGATATGCTGCAGGATTCGCAGAAAAAGGGGTATTAAACAAAAGATATGCAAATCGGTCATGTCACAGATTTGTGTCTCGATGATTCCTGGAGGATTTGACTATGGAGCGGTTGGACTTTAACTGGACGCAAAAAACGGGAACGACCGTCGCGGAGTATTACGGTTTTCGTACTGATGTTGATAGCCCTATTGCTCCCATCTCAATTCCTGAAAAGGACCAGTCATGGATTGATGAGGGCAGCATACCTGTTTGCCCGTTTTCTGCAGGTAACGTGTGCAAGAAGGCAAAATCTAAAAATGAACCTGTCTGCTCAGTGCGAAATAAGGATGGTGACCTGTGGATTGCCTGTTCAGAAAGATTATGTGCCACGAAGAAGGACAAGCCTCTTTGCAAGCATCAACAAGATATTTTGCTGGATATCGCACGGCATATTTTTTCTAAAGATTTATCGCTGGATGACGTTTGTGTAAAACGGGAAGAGAGCTTAGCCGTTGTTGATGGTACCTCATACCATGCGGATTATATTATGACAACTCGCTCCGGCAGAATAAGTTCCCCTGGTCCCGATCGAGTAATACTGGAAATGCAGGGTGGAGGTGAAACCACAAACACAGGTTCCTTAACTAAGCAGGTCAAAGCTTGGAAAAACATGAGCAGTCCAAATAATAATGTGCTACGTAATGGCACTTCTGCATCGCCACTGATCACCAATGCTTGGCGAAGACAACAGGAACAGTTTTTAGTTAAGGGCAATATAGCAATGAAAACCTGGAAAGGCCTTGGCCTGGTCTTTTGTGTAGGAACGTTGCTTTATGATTATCTTTTAGCTCGCTTAAAAGACGCTAACCTTCAGAATCTAAAGAATTACTACTGGAACCTCGCCTTAATAGGTATTGAAGAGAACAAAGATAATGCTCCTACTGAGGGGCCAATACCGCTAAGGGTGGACGAGAGCAGATTGCTTTTCACCAACTATCAAACATTTGTCCAAGCCCTAATCAATCAAGGCTCACCATCAGTTGGGGCTTTTGAGGGAACCTTCACTTCATTGGGCAATGAAAACGTATCGGTGCCCTTCTAGGAATTGCTGTGATATGCAAGCCGATCAGTTTTGACAATTCTATTGGCAATCCATTCGATTACCGGCACGCATACTGCGTTTCCTAGTGCGGTCCATCGACGAGAGTCCAATTGTCCGGAAACCCTTGGAGTCTCTCGTACTCTAAAGGGAGCATTCGTCTGACATACAGCGTCGGAGCTTCCTCTTGAATCGCACGTGTAAGTTTCTCCGTCATTTCGATATCCTTTTGCCTGTGGGCCAGCAGAAGGCTTTCTTCCAATTCCGGCATGCTGGATAGCGTAGTAATTTGTGATTCGAGGCTCGTCCTTAATGCTGTCGGCATAGGCGTGGTCCTCGCTTTTGCGCGATTTAGCAACGATCGGAGTTGCTCCGCGTTCAAAAAGTACCTCAGCGGAGCGGAGGGTTCCAAGACTTCCGACAATATACACGCGTCTACGTCGTTGGGGTGTTCCAAAGTATTTCGCGTCCAGAACTCGCCATGAAACACCATACCCGAGCTCATCCAGTTTCGTGAGGAGGATTTTGAAATCTTCTCCGTGGTTTGAGTTGAGCAATCCGGGAACATTTTCGATAAATACCCATCGAGGTTTTGCGGCTCCAACGAGCTCAGCGAATTTGAAGAAGAGTCCACTTCTTTCTCCAGAAAGGCCCCGCCGCTTTCCTTGGTTGGCGAGGGAGAGGTCTTGGCAGGGGAATCCTCCGAAATAAATGTCGGCTTCGGGGATTTCTTCTGATTTGACTTCATTTATGTCTCCGGCAAGTTGGACATTGGGCCAGTGCGCTTCAAGGACAGATCGAGAAAAAGGATTAATCTCGCTTTGGAAGACTATCTCGACACCGGCGCGTTCAAATCCTAGGTCAATGCCGCCTATGCCACTGAAAAACGAAGCGGCTTTCAACCCAATTCCTTCCGACGCGTCGTTGGTCAATGCGAACATCATTATAGCGACATATTACGAATGACTGCTAATCTACCAATTATAGCCATTATTGTGTCGACGGAGATTCGCCATTTTTAATTAGCAACGTATGGCATCCATCCGTAGCCCGCAGCTTGTCCATCGAATGACCTGACGAAAGAGAGAACGAAAACCTCTACGCCCGGGGCTGAACGAAGCGCCCTCAACACGGCGGCTGCGCCGAACATGTGAGGATTCTGTCCATCGACGGTTAGGGCGCGGCTCGTCGGGTTCACCATGAGTTCTAGGGCATTAGCTAGCCTGACCGTCATCAATGAGGATGACGTCGTCACGGTCGCGCGCCTCATCGCGTAGCCGGTCGGTGAAGCCGCTTATGCTGAAGATGACAAGCGTGTTGTTCAAGTGCGCCGCCTCGGGGACGGAGGCGACCTTTTTCTCAAGCTCGCGCAGCACGTTCTCGCCCACGGGGTTCTTCCAGAACTTGCACTCGCCCCAAATCGCACGCTGGTCAGGGCCGCTCACCGCGCAAGCGTCGATTTTGCGCGAGCCGCTCCACCAGTGACCGACGCGCTCGGGAATGAAGGGGAGAGGCACCTCGTCGACAAGGTCCCACAGGCGCTCTTGACACACCGCCTCATACACACGCGCCACGTGGGCGTCGATGAAGTTCTGCCTAATGCGCCGCTCCACCGCCTCCACGCGCCCTGTTTCCAGATAGCTCAGATTGGGGAGCACAAAGGTAAACCAAAACGCGATGAAGTTGTCACAAATCTTGTAGAGCGAGCGCTTGCTCTTCTCGGGGTTGCGCTCGGTCACGGGCGTCTCGCGCGCGAGTATATCGAGATTGATAAGGGTCTTAAGATACTTCGAGATACTCGTCTGCTTCATGCCAAAGCGCGACGCGATTTCACTCGGTCGCTCAGCGCCGCCGGCGATGACGCGCATGAGTGCATAATAGCTGCCGATGTCTTTGACCTCGTTTTGCAAGAGAAACGTAGGCTCGCCGTAGAGAAAACTATCCTTTTTGAGGACGTTCTCGGTGATGGCTCGATAGATATCGGGTTGGTCCTCAAAGAGCTCGATGTACTTGGGCACGCCGCCCGTTACGGCATAGCGCTCCACCATCTCACGCATGGAGTAGCCGGGGAAGAACTCATGGTAATGCGCAAAGGGAATCTGCTGCAGACGAATCTGCGCGGTGCGCCTGCCGTAGAGAGGGCTATCCTCTGCGAGCACTTGATCGCGCATGAGCGAGATAAGAGAACCGCAGAGGATGAGCATCACGTTGGCATCTTTAAGAATGGTGCCCCAGACGCGCTGGAAGATCGAGGGGTAGGCGGGATTGGCTTTTCCCAAGTACTGGAACTCGTCTATAACGATTACTGTCCGCTTTTGGTCTGCGGTGCAAACGCGTGCGAGCTCGCGGAACAGATCCTCCCAGCGCTCGATGCGCGCGTTTCTGAGCAGGTCGTTGTCGAGAAAGTCTGCCAAAATACCCTGGAAACTCTGGAGATTCTGCAGCTCGGGCTCTTGGGTGGCGAGATAGTAAAGGGCACGTTTGTCCTGGATGAATTGATTGATAAGCGTGGTTTTACCTACGCGGCGACGTCCGTAGATGACCACAAACGACGAGCCGGTGCGCGCATATTCGCGCTCCAAGGTGTCGAGTTCTGCTTGCCGGTCGATGAAGTTATCCATGGCGTCACCCCTTGCATGCGTAGCGATGCTGACCATCAAGATTATTCTAACAAGGATTATTCCATTTGGAATAATCCTTACCAGCCGATGTGGAGTTCGCCGGCGATTCTGTCCGCGGTGGGTCGGGTACCATGGACGTAGGCAAATCGGAAGGGGCGCCCATGACCGCTGACAACACCGTTGAGTTTCTGGACCTGTACAACCGGCTCGAGCGACTCATCCGCGAGCGGTACAACCTCTCGCGCGACGGCGGCGCCATCGCGTGGCTGCTCAGTCGCGACAAAGCGTCCCGGGCGCTTCGCGACGAGCTCGACTACTGCCGCGAGGTGCGCAACTTTCTCCAGCATAACGAGCGTATCGACGGGTCCTACGCCGTCATCCCCAGCGACGCCATGCTCGACGCGCTCCGCTCCACGCTCGAGCGCTTTGAGGGCATGGGCGCGGCCGAGGACGTCTGCACCCGGCGCGAGAAGATCCGCGTTGCCACCATGGACGAGCCCCTGCGCCCGGTGCTGCGCGACATGGCCGAGCACGGCTACGCGCACGTGCCCATCTTGGCCGATGGGCGCGTGGTGGGCGTGCTGAGCGAGAGCACCGTGCTCTCGTATCTGGTGGACGACATGGCGCTCGAGATTCCCGAGGCGGCGACACTCAAGCAGCTGGAGCGCCTGCTCGCGCTTGACGCTCACGAGCCGGGGCGCTTTGCCTTTGTGGCGCGCCGCGAGCCCGCCGACGAAGTGGCGGAGCTCTTCCAGGCGTCACTCAGGCAGGCAAACCGCCTCGTCATGGTGTTTGTGACCGAGCACGGCAAGCCCGACGAGCGGCTCCTCGGCATCATCACCGCCTGGGACCTCGCCAAGTTCTTCTAAGCGAGCACTCCAGACAACAGATTGGATGCGCGGCGGAATCGAGGGAGCAAGGAGTGGCCTCATCTTCCTTTGCTATGGGACCAGTTTTATGTCCGCACGAGTGCGTAACCTCTAGACAGGTATAGCTAACGCCCAAGTTAGGCGAGCGTGCGTCGGTGTTACGGTGCTGAGCATCGCGCCGACGTGAGAGGGAGGTGCACGCATGGTGGTAATGGTGGCGCCCCGGTCCATTGTGTGCTGGAGCTGCGGGAAAGATGTTTCGCTGGAGGGTGAGCCGGAGGTCTGCCCTCATTGCGGGGCCTTGCTGGACGAGCAGTCATTTGATGCAAGGGCGGGCGAGCTGCTGCGCGCAGTCTCTGATGCGGATGCGAACATCGGCGAAGCAGAAACTCGGTTGGCAGAGGAGCGCTCCCGTTGTGCGCGTTGGGGCCTGCTGGGCAAGCTCCCCATTTTTCCAGCGCGTCGCCGCGCAAAGCGTATCGAGGACAGGCTTGTAGCCCTGCGCGCGGAGCGCAAGGCGACAATAAAGACGTTGCGCGCGTGCGCGGTGGCTCGGTACTACATCTCAAAGTGGTACCGGGTAACGGGTATCACGTTGAACGACAATCGCCGTCCCGAGGTGGTGTTCGCCCGTCCTCGTTATAGCCTGGAAAAGGATGGCGCCGTAGCGTTCTCATGTAGGGCTCCTGGAAAGACCAAGGAGCAGCGGCGGCTCATCGACGCGCATTATGCGGAGTACGAGGTCTTCTGTGCTATTCAAGCGATGATCGATGAGGGAAAGCTCGGCCATTCCCGTCTGCTGGCGAATTTGGTGGCAACGTACGACGAAGACGAGCGACAGCGCTATCGCAGGCGCGTTCGGGCAAATGAAATCGACATGCTTCTTGTGACCGAATCGGCGCTCGTTGTGATTGAGGTCAAATGCACGTGGAAAGCGCTGACCATTGCTTTTGACGACCGGCGGGGGCGCCATCGCATCGCGCGCATCGGGGTGAACAAGAGCGGGGAGCTGTTTGGCACCGAGCAAGAGGACGGCGCGGCGTCTCAGGTGTCGGCTCACTGCCGCACCATCGAGAACTCCGGGGTGTACTCAACAGATCTTGGGTCTGTCGTTGGCCTCGTGGTGTACGTCGGGTCCCCGCGTATCGATATGCGCTGTGAGCAAGGGCTCGGCAGTGTGCCAGTGTTCTTTGCTGAGCATGGGGGTGTGTCTGCACCGGATCGGTCTCTCGAGATGGGGCAGATGCTGGCCGAGGCGGTTCGCTGCGTTCTGCCCTTGCGGAGTTCCGCCGAGGTTGATGCCGTTGCCGATGAGCTGTTTGCCCGCTATGCAGATCTGGACGGGTCCAAGACGCGCGAGCATCGCGAGCGCTTGAAGCGCGAACGGCTCGTTCGCGGAGCGGACGATTCTTCACGGCGGACGTGCAGTACGAGGTCTGCGGGCTCTCGTAGGCAAGACCAAGAGCTGGAGCGGATGCTGTCGCAAGTGCGGTGCGACGGTTCTTCTCGTCGGCATAGGTGAGCACTCGGACTTGAGTGTTCGGGCGCTCGGATTGACTGGATGGGTTTTGGCAAAGCGGGTTGCGCGACGGGTTTCGATGGTTGTCGCAATGCGTGCGCGACGCTGCTAGATGACGATGCCTGCGCAGTGATCAATCTCGTGCTGGATGATTTCTGCCGTGTAGCCGCTGAAGCGCTCGGTGCGCTCGCGCCAGCTCTCGTCCTGGTACCGCACGGTGATGCGGCGGTAGCGTGTGGTGGGGCGGGTGCCCGTGAGCGAGAGGCAGCCCTCCTCGGTCTCAAAGGGCTCCGCCTGCGCGATGAGCTTGGGGTTGTACATGAGCCGTGCCGGGGGGGGGGGGTTGCGGTGCCGCCCTCGGCAAACACGATGATGCGCTTGAGGACGCCAATCATGTTCGCGGCCATGCCGACGCACTCCGCGCGATGCGCGGCAAAGGTGTCCAGAAGGTCCTGCGCATGCGGCTCGTCGCCGGGCGCGGCGTCTGCTGAGGGGCGCGCGAGGATGATGCGCGAGGTCATGATGGGGCGGATCATGCTTGGCTCCTTACGGTTGGTTGTTCAGCGCGTTGTGTCTGCGGACGACGGGCTTTGGTTGGCGCGGGCGCGAGGGGCGCGGACGCGGAAGGCGCCGCGCAACGCGGGCGGATGCCCGGGCTGGTTTCTATAATGATGCCATCACGGGCGGCGCGGCGGCGCGGGCGCTCGGAAGGTCCATTGCGGTGCGGGAGGTCGATATGGCGGCGACACTTAAGGATTGCATCTTGGGGCAGGCGGTGGCAGACGCCCTCGGCGTGCCGTACGAGTTCCGTGCGCGGGGCACCTTTGCCTGCACGGACATGGTGGGCTTTGGCTCGCACCACCAGCCGGCGGGGACGTGGAGCGACGACACCTCCATGGCGCTGTGCATCTGCGATAGCTTCCGCGAGCTCGGCCACATCGACACCGAGGACATTCGGCGGCGCTTTGTGCGGTGGTACCGGGAGGGCGCCTATACCGTGGACGGGCTCTTTGACATAGGCGGGGCATGCGTTCGCGCCCTTGACCAGGGGTATGGCTGCACGGGGGAGTGGGATAACGGCAACGGGTCGCTCATGCGCACGGTGCCCCTCGCCTTCACGGATGCGACCGACGACGAGGTTCGCGCGGTCTCGGCCATCACGCATGCGCACCCAACCTCCACGGGGCTCTGCGTGGCGCTCGTGCGTATCGCTCGCGAGCTTGTACGCGGTGCGGTGCCGTTCGATGCGGTCCCGGATGCCGCTGCGTTGGCGGCGCGCCCGCAGGAGGAGATCCGCTCGGGCGGCTTTGTGCGCGATACCTATGAGGCGGCGCTCTGGTGCCTGCTCACGACCTCGACCTATGAGGCCTGCGTGCTCGCCGCGGTGAATCTGGGTGACGATACCGATACCACCGCGGCGGTGGCGGGCGCGCTTGCGGGCATCGTCTACGGTGCCGACGCGATTCCCGCGCGGTGGCTCTCCGTACTGCGCGGGCGCGACGTCATAGAGGCGTGTCTCTTCTGATGCGGATTGCTATCTGCGATGCGAAATATTGTTCCCCACGGCTTAGGCGGCACCTATGGGGTATGAAACGAGGGAGTACATATTAGGTTTGCGAAAGGAGCCGTCCATGAATGACATCATCAAGTCGCTTGAAGAACGCAGGAGCGTGCGCGCCTATGAGGACAAGCCCGTCCCGCGCGAGCTCATCGAGCAGGTTATCGAGGCGGGTCTTTGGGCACCGAGCGGCAGGGGCCGCCAGTCTCCCATCATCGTTGCGGTGACCGACCGGGCGCTCCGCGACCGCCTCTCGGCCGCCAACGCCGCCGTCATGGGCGGCAACGGCGACCCGTTCTACGGCGCGCCCGCTGTGCTCGTGGTGCTTGCCCCGCGCGACGTGCCCACCTACGTCTACGACGGCGCGCTCGTGATGGGCAACCTCATGAACGCGGCCCACACGCTCGGCCTTGCCAGCTGCTGGATCCACCGCGCCAAGGAGGTCTTTGACCAGCCGGAGTTCAAGCAGCTGCTCGCCGACCTCGGCGTCGAGGGCGACTACGAGGGCATTGGCAACTGCATCCTCGGCTGGCCGGCGCAGGACCCGGAGCCCAAGTCGCGCCGCGAGGGCCGCGTGTTCTGGGCGGAATAGGACGGCACCTTGCCGAGCGGCTTCTTTTGACGCGGTTTTTCGTCTTCGTTGACGGCGCGCGGGGAAGCTCAAGTCGCTTATGAGCGTAACGTGCCGGTTCTTACCACAAGACGCAATCGACAAGATGTTTCTTGCTAAAGAAAGAGCAGGTAGAAGCTTTGTTCAAATGAGCTTCTACCTGCTCTTCATCATGCGATTCACACTTTACGCTCATAAGCGACTTGAGGGTGCGGAAGCGCCGGTGCGTGCACTTCCGGAGACGCTACTTCGCCAGCTTGTCGATGACGCGCTCGATCTCGCCAAGCTTCTCGGCCTTCTCTTCGGGCGTGCCCGACGCGAGCGCGCCGGCGACGCAGTGCTCGAGGTGGGCCTTGAGCACGTCGGCGTTGATGCGCGCGAGGATCGACTGGGTGGCCATGAGCTGGGTCGAGATGTCGATGCAGTAGCGGTCGGCCTCGACCATGCGGATGATGCCGTCGATCTGCCCGCGCGCAGTGCGCAGCAAGCGAAGGGTTTTTTCGGTATCGGCCTGCATGGTTAGGCGGCCGTGATGGAGATGACCTTGAAGGCGTCGCCGGCGGCGGTGACGGCGGCCTCGAGTGCCTCGGGAGCGACGTCGTCCGCGCACTCGACGGTGACCGTGTTCGTCTCGTGGTCCGCGTCGGCGTCGGTCACGCCCGCGACCTTCATGAGCTCGGTCTCGACGGCGGCGTCGCAGTGGCCGCAGTGCAGACCCTCGGTCTTGATGGTGTAGTTCATGGTCGATCCTTTCTGTTGAGGACGGCGGCGCCGTCCGGTGTACCTGGTTAAGAGTGCCGCTGAGAGGCGCGCGGCGGCGATTCGTTGCGCGCCGGTCGCCCGCGGCAGCTGCCCTAGCCCTGCGCGCCCGCGATGCGGTCGGTCACTTTTGGCCTAAATCCCCTCAGGCGCAGGGCGTTGGTGCAGACGCACACGCTCGAGAGGCTCATGGCTGCCGCACCAAACATGGGCGAAAGTTGCCAGCCCAGGATGGGGAAGAACACGCCCGCCGCGAGCGGGATGCCGCAGGCGTTGTAGAAGAGCGCCCAGAAGAGATCCTGTTTGATGTTGCGGATGACGGCGCGCGAGAGTTCGATGGCGCGCGCCACGTCCAGCAGGTCGCTTCTCATAAGGACCACGTCGGCGCCCTCCTTGGCAATGTCGGCGCCGGTCCCGATGGCAATACCCACGTCGGCGCGGGCGAGCGCGGGGGAGTCGTTGATGCCGTCGCCCACCATGGCAACGACAGCGCCTGCGTCCTCGAGCTCGCGCACGTGGCGCTCCTTGTCGGCGGGCATCACGTCGGCGATCACGCGGGTAAGGCCTACGCGCCCGGCGATGGCTTGAGCGGTCTGGGCGTTGTCGCCCGTGAGCATGACGGCGTCGATGCCAAGTTCGCCGAGCGCCTGAATGGCCGCGGCACTCGTGGGCTTTACCTGGTCGGCGACGGCGATGGTGCCGGCGAGGGTGCCGTTGCGTGCAAAGAAGAGCGGCGTCTTGCCGTCGCGGGCGAGCTCGGCACGCAGGTCTTCGTCAACCTCGATCCCCAGCTCCGCCATGAGGGCTGCGTTGCCGGCGGCGACGGTGCTCTCGCCTTCGCGCGCGGTGACGCCGCGCCCCGGCACGGCGGCAAAGTCGTCCACCACGCGCGCGACGATGCCCATCTCCTCCGCGCGCGCCATGATGGCCTCGGCAAGCGGGTGCTCGCTTTTGCGCTCGAGCGCGGCGGCAAGCTTCATGAGGGCCTTCTCGCTCATGGCGGGCGTGCCGTCGGCGCGGCGCGCGGGGATGACGTCGGTCACCACGGGGCGTCCCTCCGTCACGGTGCCTGTCTTGTCGAGCACTACCACGCTCACCTTCTGCAGGGTCTCAAGGGCCTCGGCGCTCTTAAAGAGCACGCCCATCTCGGCCCCCTTGCCGGTGCCGACCATAATGGCCACGGGCGTGGCGAGCCCGAGCGCGCACGGGCAACTGATCACCACCACCGCCACGGCGGCGGTGAGGGCCTCGTTGACGTTGCCCGTCGCGATCATCCACGCGATAAACGTGACGACGGAGATGCCGAGCACCACCGGCACAAAGACGCCGGCGACCTTGTCGGCAATGCGCGCAATGGGCGCCTTGGTGGCGTTGGCGTCCTCTACGAGCTGGATAATTTTGGCGAGGGCTGTGTCGCTGCCCACGCGTGTGGCGCGGAAGGTGAACGAGCCCGTGCGGTTGACCGTGGCGGCGTTGACGGTGTCGCCGGGGTGCTTCTCCACGGGAATCGACTCGCCGGTGAGCGCGCTCTCGTCGACGGCGGAGCTTCCCTCGAGCACAATGCCGTCCACAGGAATCGACTCGCCGGGGCGCACGAGCACCGTCGCGCCGAGCGGGATGGTCTCGACGGCGACCTCGGACTCGCTGCCGTCCTCGGCAACAATCGTGGCGCGCTTGGGCGCGAGGTCGATGAGCTTCTCGAGCGCGCCGCCCGTCTTGGATTTGCTGCGGGTCTCGAGGTACTTGCCCACGGTGACGAGCGTGAGGATGGTGCCCGCGCTCTCGATGTAGAGGTTGTCCATGCAGATCATGTGCGCCGCTTCAACGCCCGCGGGGGTGCCCGCGGCAAGCGCGTCTGCCATGAGGAACATCGCGTAGATCGACCAGGCGGCGCTTGCCGCCGAGCCAATGGCTATGAGTGCGTCCATGGTGGGGGCGCGGTGCCAGAGCGACTTGAAGCCGTTTTCAAAGTAGGCGCGGTTGACGTACATGATGGGCAGCGCGAGCGTAAGCTCGGTCAGGGCGAGCGTCATGGCGTGGGCGGGATCGGTAAAGACGGCGGGCACCGGCCAGCCGAGCATGTGCCCCATGCCGATGTAGAACAGCGGCGCCCAAAAGATGAGCGACGTGATGAGGCGCCGCTTCATTGCCCGCGCGGTCGCCTCGAGCTTCTTGGTGGGGGACTCGAGCTTGGCGGCACGTGTCGGCGCACCCGCGGTACCGGGCGCGGCGGCGGGGGCCCCTTGCGGGGATGCCGAGTAACCGGCGCGGTCCACGGCTGCGCAGATGTCCTCGTCGGTGAGGGCATTCTCGTCAAAGTCGACCGTCATCGAACCCGAGAGCAGGTTCACCGCAACACTTTGGACGCCGTCGAGCTTCTCGACCGCCTTCTCTACATGGGCCTGGCACGCCGCGCAGGTCATACCGCCCACATCGAAGCATTCGTGTGCCATAAGTCGCCTCCTTGGGCTAAGCGCCGCACCGTGGCCTCGCCTGGCGGTGCGACGGGATTGTTCCTGCCCATCATATACCCCCGGGGGGTGGGGTGTATAAGACAATTATGAGAGAAACGTTCGGAACGCTCTATATAGAACGCGCTATATCTGCGTTGCCCATGCGTCTGTGCTCATAGCTTCTTCTGGCAATGTGCACAATTTTTCACATTGCGCATTCTTCAATGGTGCGAGGTTGTCGATGACGGGGACGCGGAGTTCAATGGCGCGAAGCGCCCTCGTCGCCCTCGCGCTCTGGCGCGCGCAGGGGGGTCGGCGCCCCGCATCGTGCGCATGATGGGGTTTGCGTGCGCGCCGGCGGCTTCCTCCCACGGTCGCCGACGGGACCCCTATACTTACCGCGGCGGTTTTCTGCTCCCGCGCTTCTGCTCCAGCTGGCCTTGGCGCCCGCTTCGCGCGATTCCGCCGATACGAACACTTTTTCTTGAGGCATGCGCCACGTGGCCGTGTATGCGACCGCGTGCTCGTCGTGCTTGGAACGGATACCAAATCTATGACTGAAACCCAGAAGAACGATCAGGTCGAGACTGCCGCTCGCTTTGAGGATCTCGGCCTCTCGTCCACCGTGCTCGCCGCTGTGCGCGACCTCGGCTACGCCGCACCCACGCCCGTTCAGGCGGCGGCCATCCCCGAGGTGCTCGCCGGGCGCGACCTGCTCGCCGCGGCCCAGACGGGCACCGGCAAGACGGCGGCGTTCCTGCTGCCCTCCCTCGACCGCTTGGACCACGTGCTGCCCGAGGGCGACGCTGGCTCCTCGCGGCGCTCCCGCAACCGCGCGCGCAGAGACGCCGCCGGCCGCGGGCCCTTTATGCTCATCATCACCCCCACGCGCGAGCTTGCCCAGCAGATTGACGAGGTGGCGACCAAGATCGCCCGCCGCACGCGCCACACGGCCGTGACCGTGGTGGGAGGCCTTTCCTACAACCCGCAGATCAGCGCGCTCAAGCGCGGCTGCGACGTGCTCGTTGCCACGCCGGGGCGTCTTGTGGACCTTATCGACCAGGGCGCGGCGGACCTCTCCGAGGTGCGCGTGCTCGTGCTCGACGAGGCGGATCGTATGCTCGACATGGGCTTTTTGCCCGCGGTGCGCAAGATCGTGGACCGCACGCCCGCCGAGCGCCAGACGCTTCTGTTCTCGGCCACGCTCGACGAGGCCGCGGTGGGCTCCATCACCGACCTCGTGCGCGACCCTGCGCGCGTGGAAATCGCGCCGGCGACCTCCACGGCAGACACCGTCGACCAGTTTGTGCTGCCCGTGTCCCTTGAGGCCAAAAACGCGCTTCTTGCCG
>CASDZW010000023.1 GCA_949285915.1 uncultured Collinsella sp. | reverse complement strand
AAAACTTCAATTTCGCCTACGATGTCGTGGATGAATACGCCAGACTGGAACCCGCCAAACGCGCACTCGTCTGGTGCGACGACAGAAACGAGGAGCGGACGTTTACTTTTGCGGACATCAAACGGCTCTCGGACAAGACAGCCAACTTCTTCCTCTCCAAAGGCATCGGCGAGGGAGACCGCGTGCTCGTCATCCTGCAGCGCCGCTACGAATACTGGACCGTCCTGATGGCGCTTGCCAAACTGGGCGCCATCGCCATCCCCGCAACGCACATGCTGATGGAAAAAGACCTCGTCTACCGCATGGAAAAGGCGGCGGACCTCCTCAAACTCTCAGCACTCTCGGTTGCCGAGGTTGGAAGGTCCGTCGGATACCCCAATCAGCTTCACTTCTCGCGCGCGTTCAAAAGCGTGCACGGCGTCTCCCCGCGCGCATGGCGCCGCGAGCACGCGGGGAACGTCGCGGAGGGCGCAGAGATCACGCCCGTTTCATCCAGATAAAGTCCCAACCGAAAAGCTCGACCGTCTCCACTTCCTCGGTGACGCCCGTCACAAGATCGGTGTAAACCGCGCGCTCAGGCATCCAGATGGTCTTAGCCTCGTCGCTGAAGTTGAACACGGCGTGCAGCACCTCGTCGCCCGCGCGGCGCACGATCCAGAGTATCGAGGTGTCATCGTAGTCTTTGGTCGAGACCTCGGCGTCCGCATCGAACACGGGCTCGCCGCGGCGAATCCCCTCAAGCTCGCCGAGCGCCTCGAAGATGCGATGCGCCACCGTGGTATCGTCATCGATCGCGTCGACGAGCTCCCATGGGAACTTGCCGCGATGGATGTAACGCGAATCCTCCGCGCGCTCCGGATCCTCCGTATAGGAGTAGTCGTTCACCTGACCGACCTCGTCACCGCTGTAGATGATGGGAAGGCCCGACTGGGTGAGCATGTAGGCGTGGAGCATGACGTCTTTCTGGATCGCCCACGACATCTTCTCGTCGTCGCCCTCAAATCCGGCAGCCTCGATGCCGCACATGGATGCCGTGGTCGCGCAGAAGCGCGCGTCGCCGGTCACGGGATCGGCATTGTAAAGAGCGCCGCGCGAGACACTGCCCGGCGTGTGCCCGAGGAAGTAGTCGTTGAGATACCGCTTGTGCGGGACCTCCTCCATCCCCCAACCGGAAAGCGTGGCGTAGTCAAGGCCCCAGCCAATATCATCATGGCAGCGCAGGTAGTTCAGGAAGGTGTACTCGCGCGGCAGGTCGCAGACGATATCCATCTGACGGCGAAGCAGTCGCGTGTCGCGCGTCGCCACGGTGTGCCAGGTGGTCGCCATGGTGGTGACGTTGTAGAGCATGTGGCACTCGGGCTTCTCGACCGTGCCAAAATAGGGTGCGACCTCCTTGGGCTCCATGACGACCTCACCCAGAAGAACGATGCCCGGGCAAACGACCTCGCCGATCATGCGCATCATGCGCACGATGGTGTGAACCTGCGGGAGGTTGCGGCAGTTGGTGCCGAGCTGCTTCCAGATGTAGGGAACGGCGTCGATGCGGATGATGTCGAGTCCGCGGTTCGCGAGATAGAGGAAGTTGTACATCATCTCGTTGAAGACGCGCGGGTTCTTGTAGTTGAGGTCCCACTGGTAGGGATAGAACTGCGTCATGACCGACTGGCCGAGCTCGGGCAAATAGGTGAAATGGCCCGGAGCCGTCGTGGGGAACACCTGGGGGACGTCGCGCGTGTACTGATCGATGACCGCTTGGTTGCTCTCGAAGAAGTAGCGGCTCATGTACTCGCCCTCGCCCGCGCGGGCGCGACGCGCCCACTCGTGGTCCTCCGAGGTGTGGTTCATCACGAAGTCCATGCAAAGGCTGATGCCCTTTTCGTGGCACTTCTCCGCCAGATGCGAGAGGTCGTCCATCGTGCCGAGCGCAGGCATGACGCGGCGGAAATCAGACACCGCGTAGCCGCCATCGGAGCGGCTCTTGTCTGCGGGCGTATCCAAAAACGGCATGAGGTGGATGTAGTTGACGTGACAGCGCTCGATATACGGCAGCTTCTCCTCCACGCCCTTGATCGTGCCCGCGAAGTTGTCGATGTACATCTGCATACCGAGCATATTGCGGTTGCGGTACCAAGCACCTTCCGCCTCGCGGGTCGCATCCAGCTTCTTCAGCGCAGCGGCGCGCTCGTGGAAGAAGCGTTCCATCTCTTGCACGAGCTCGGCAAACATATCGCCGTTGTCGTACAGCTCCATGTAAAGCCAGCGGAGCTCATCGTGATGACGCGCGAGACGCTCTTGGAATACGACGTCATCCTTCGCCTTAGTCGAGCGGCGGGCGGGCGCCTTTTTTGGTGCCGTCTTCTTAGAAGCAGTCTTGTTGGCAGCTGGCTTTGCGGTGGCTCGCTTTGCGGTGGCAGGCTTCTTGGCAGCAGGCTTCTTAGCGGTGGAACTGCTCGGATCTTTGGCTGGCATGCGCACTCCTAACCTTTTACTTTGACATGAACAGAAGGATGACGTTGCTCACGATTGCAAGCACGGGCGCGAGCAGGCAGAGGAATACGCCCACCCCGGAGCTGATCATGCCAATCATGCACGTGAAGTCGCGGCGGTAGTCCTCACGCCGCGCACGGCGCCCCAACAGGAAGCCCCCGACTCCGGCGACGGCTCCCACCAGCTGCAAGGGAATGACCGGAACAAAGGATATGAGCATCGACAGAACGCCGAGCGCTATCGAGATGTAATCCTTTGGCATAGGTCCTCCCCGCTCGATATGGCACGCGCTCATTATAAGGGACCCCTGTGCCCGACCGGCCCCGATCCCTAAACCCCTAGCATCAGGGTCGAAAAGCTAGATAATTCGCGCTTCCCAATCTGCCGGAGAACGCGAGAAGACATCGTCCGCGTCCGCCCGACCCTCCGGCACAACTAGCAAGAATCTAACAGGAACCTAACCGTTCTAACCAATATCTGACCAGCTAAATGACCGTTTACCGAGCGCGAACGGCAATCCTTGGCAAATGCTGACAAAGCCTTGCGGAACGACATCTCAAGCGCTACCTTCTGCCCATGAAGTCTGTACCCGCCCCCGTCATAGTGGTATCCCACGCCTCCGCCCTCCGCGGCATCCGCTGCGCTCGCCGTCGCTACGGCAGACTGCCATGGCGCGCGCTCGATGCAGAAGAGCAGGCCATGGTTTTAAACTCCCGCACCGCCCATGGGGATGGCCTGGACCGCTCGCTCCTCCTTCGCGAGGGCTTCACCGACGGAGACGGCACCATCGATGCCCTTGTCGGCAGCGATAGCCTGCGACCTCACACAGAGGAGCTTTCCTTGCATGTGATAAGCGTAAATCTTCCGCAGGGATCGATCATGGAGGTCGCCCCGGGCCTCTATTCGGTATGTCCGGGGCTTGCAGCTATCCAGTATGCTCAGTCCCACGACCTGTATCAGACCATTGCCCTGCTCATGGAGCTCCGAGGCGCGTTTTCCCTACCGGAAGACCACAGGCCCGTCGCGGCAACGGTGACGCCGATTCGCGCGGACGAGGACGATCCGTCCCTGTCCTACTACGAGGGAGACCCCGTTCTCACAGGCTACGACATGGAAACACTGTTGAAGAACGTGCGCGGCATCAACGGGATGGGCATCGCCTCGCGCGCAAACGCAATCGCACTTGACGGGGCACGCTCCCCTATGGAGGCGATTATTGCGGCAGTCTTTCACGCCCCGCGCAACGCCGGTGGATTCGGTTTGTCGAGAATGCTACTCAACCACACCATCCAATTCTCTGAAGAGGCCACCAGAGTATCCGGCATGCGAAAGGCGGTATGCGACGCTTACGTCTTCCCCGCCCTATCGACACTTGAATACAACGGTTCGTTCCATGATGCAACCGTAAGGCGCCAGCACGATGAAAAGCGCGACATGGGCCTCAGCGCCATGGGTATCAAGACTTTTCCCCTTAATGACCAGCAGCTTCGCAACATTGAGGCAATGGAGGTCATTGCAAAGATGGTCCACCGTAGGGCGGGGAAGCGCTACGACAACAGGACGAAAGGTTATCGCGTGAAGCAGATCGCGCTGTTGAATGGATTGCGGCGCGCGTTCGGCCTTAGACCCTGTTAAAAGAACCCCCTGTAGCGCAAAAAATCGTTTGCTGACCTGAATTGCGATAAATCACGCTATTGAGATAACGCGCCAACTGGGAAAACGATGACGGTTATGGCCCCCGCTTCGACCTACACAGAGAAATGCCAGCAAAGCGGAGGTCAGCAAACGGATTTTTGCGCAATAGGGGGTTATTTATTTTAAGTAAGACCACTCATTGAGCCCACATCAACTCCCGAGCCGTACGCAAAAGAGGGGCCTTGCGGCCCCTCCCTGCTTTCCGGGAAGTACCCGGATATGTGTCAATGAAACGACGATACGTTGACTAGCACACGCCTTGCGCCATCATGGCGTCGGCAACCTTCAAGAAGCCAGCGATGTTGGCGCCCATAACAAAGTCGCCCTCGTGTCCATAGGCACGCGCGGTGTCATCCACGTTGTGGAACATGCCGCGCATGAGCGCCTCGAGCTTGCCGTCAACCTCTTCGAAGGTCCAGGAGAGATGCTCGGCGTTCTGGCTCATCTCAAGACCGGACACAAGAACGCCACCAGCGTTAGCAGCCTTGCCGGGCATGAAGGCGACGCCGTGCTCCTGCAGATAGGCAGTGGCGTCGAGCGTGGTGGGCATGTTGGCGCCCTCGCCCACGACCTTGCAGCCACCCGCCACGAGCGCCTCGGCATCCTCGAGAAGAAGCGTGTTCTCACGGGCGCAGGGCAGCGCGATGTCGCATGCGAGCTTCCAGACGCCGCGGCCGTCCTCGGCGTGCCAGACGGCGCCGGGGCGCTCATCGACGTACATCGCGAGGCTCACGCCGCGGTCGTTGCCGGAACGCTTCTTGTTATAGATGTGTTCGAGCACCTGGTAGTCGATGCCCTCGGCATCCTCGACCCAGCCCTTGGTGTCAGAGCAGGCGATGACGGTACCGCCAAGCTCGGCGACCTTCTGGATAGCGTAGATGGCGACGTTGCCGGAGCCGTGAACAACGACCTTCTTGCCCTCGAAGGAATCGCCGTTGCTCTTGAGGTACTCATCGACAAAGTAGACAAGGCCGTAGCCGGTCGCCTCGGTACGGGCGAGCGAACCACCGAAGGTAAGGCCCTTGCCGGTGAGGACGCCCGACCACTCGTTGCGCAGGCGCTTGTACTGACCGAACAGGTAGCCGATCTCGCGGCCGCCCACGCCGAGGTCGCCGGCGGGAACGTCGGTGTTGGGACCGATGTGACGGCAGAGCTCGGTCATGAAGCTCTGGCAGAAGGCCATGATCTCACGGTTGGACTTGCCCTTGGGGTCGAAGTCCGAGCCGCCCTTGCCGCCGCCCATGGGAAGCGTGGTGAGGGCGTTCTTGAAGATCTGCTCAAAACCGAGGAACTTCAGCATGCCGAGGGTGACCGTGGGGTTGAAGCGCAGGCCGCCCTTGTAGGGGCCGATCGCAGAGTTGAACTCGACGCGATAACCGCGGTTAACCTGAATCTTGCCCTCGTCGTCGACCCAGGGCACGCGGAACATGATGACGCGCTCAGGCTCCACGAGGCGCTCGAGCAACGAGGCCTCCTCAAACTCGGGATGCGCCTCGACGGCGGGCTCGAGCGACTCGAGCACCTCCGTGGCGGCCTGCAGGAACTCGGGCTGGTCCGCGTAGCGGTCCTTCAGCTCATCGATGACCCTCTGGGTATAGCTCATGGAAGTCTCCCCTCAGATACAACGGCCGCGGCAGGCGGCCGGCACGCCAAAGTGGCGTGCGTTTTTTGCCACGAGTAGTGTAGCGTCAAGACGACACACCGCCACGGGCACTCGCAACGGAAACGTTCGCGCAACAGCTTGGAAACGAAACGAGCGAAATCAACCCATGCGCTGTGAGATGAATGTGAACATGGCCTGCGTCGAAACAGAATCGGCGACGGGAAGCGACGGCTGCCATCTCCACAGCTCACACATGATATTAAGTTGACGTTTTGTTACCTTCCGTCAATGGGATATCCTACCCTGCGGCCGCGGGTGCGGCCAGGTTGGAGGAATGAATGCATCCCGTACGCAAGCTCTGGTGCCGCGTCTATCAGACGGCATTTCGCATCGCGCTCCCCGTCCTTCCCTATCGGGAGCCCAAGCCTTTGAAAACCTTCGGCGAGGCGGCGGATCTTCTTGTCCGCAAGAACATCACCCGCGTGCTTATTGTGACCGACCGCAATATCACCAAACTCGGCCTCACGCGCAAGCTTGAACAGGACCTCACGGAGCGGGGCGTGGCCTACACCATCTTTGATGAGGTCGTGCCTAACCCCACCATCACTAACGTAGAGGCGGCGCGCGAGCGCTACCTGGCAGACGGCTGCGGCGCCATCATCGCCTTTGGCGGCGGGTCGGCCATGGACTGCGCCAAGGTCACGGGCGCGCGCATCGTCCGCCCCAAAAAGCCCGTCACCAAGATGCGCAGCATCCTGCGCATCCTGCGTCCGCTTCCCTTGCTTATCGCCGTACCCACCACCGCGGGCACGGGGTCCGAGACCACGCTCGCCGCGGTCATCACCGATGACAAAACCCATTACAAGTACCCCATCAACGACTTCTGCCTGATTCCGCACTACGCGGTGCTCGACTACCGCACCACGCTCGGGCTCCCGGCGCACATCACGGCAACGACCGGCATGGACGCGCTCGTGCACGCCACCGAGGCTTATATCGGCCGCTCCACCACGCGCGAGACCCGCGAGCGTGCCATCGAGGCCGTCTCGCTCATCCGCAGCTACCTCCTGCGCGCCTATCGCGACGGCAGCGACGCCGAGGCACGCGCGCAGATGCTCCACGCCGCCTACTGCGCAGGCATCGCCTTCACCAAGAGCTACGTGGGATACGTGCACGCCGTCGCGCACTCGCTTGGCGGCCAGTATGGCATCGCGCACGGTCTTGCCAACGCGGTGCTTCTCCCCTATTTCCTCGACGAGTACGGCGAGGCATGCGAGAAGCGCCTGGCTGAGCTCGCGCGCCGCTCGGGCGTGGCCGCGGCGGACGCGGCAGACGCCGAGGCCGCCCACGCCTTCATCGCCTGGGTGCGTGATATGAACGAGCAGATGGGCATCCCCACCACGCTTCCCGGCATCCGCAACGAGGACATCCCCGCCATGGCTTCCCACGCGGACGCCGAGGGCAACCCGCTCTACCCCGTCCCCCGCCTTATGGACGCGCACGAGCTCGAGCGCATGTACCATGTAGTGCAGGACCCCGCAGACGCCAACCGTGCTGCCGAGGGGACGTACGAAACCGCGGGCGGCGCTGAGGCGGCGCCCACAGCCCCCGGCATTGTCGCCCGCATGAAGCGCGTCGTCCGCGCCGCCGGCCGCCGCGCCAAGCGCGCCGCACGCCGCGCCCGCACCACCATCCAACAGAACCGCTAGGAGGCACCGTGTCCATCGTCGATACCGTCAACGCATGCCGTGACCACTTCGCAAGCGGAGCCACCATTCCCGTAGAGGCGCGCATTCGGGCGCTTCGTGCCCTCGAGCGCGCCATCGTGGAGAACGAGGACGCAATCAACGCCGCCCTCAAAAGCGATCTGGGCAAGTCCGCGACCGAGAGCTACATGTGCGAGGTCGGGCTTACCCTGGCCGAGCTTCGCTATCAGATTCGCCACGTGCGCCGCTGGGCACGCCGCCACCGCAAGCACACCGGCCTCGCGAACTTCCACGCCAAGAGCTTCACCGTGGCCGAACCCTACGGCTGCGTCCTCATCATGAGCCCGTGGAACTATCCGTTCATGCTAACGATAGAGCCCCTAGCCGGCGCGCTCGCCGCAGGCAACACGTGCGTGCTCAAGCCGAGTGCCTATTCGCCGGCGACCTCGACCATCATGCGCAAGATCGTGTCCGAGGCACTCCCTCCCGAGCTCGTCGCTGTCGTAGAGGGCGGTCGCGCCGAGAACACGGAACTTCTCGATCAGACCTTTGACTACATCTTCTTCACCGGAGGCGTGACCGTGGGCAAGCTCGTTATGAGCAAGGCGTCCGAGCACCTCACCCCCGTCACGCTCGAACTCGGTGGCAAGAGCCCTTGCATCATCGCCGCGGACGCGAACCTCAAGATTGCGGCGGCGCGCACCGTCTTTGGCAAGTACCTCAACTGCGGCCAAACCTGCGTGGCGCCCGACTACATCTTGGTGGACGAGCGCGTACACGACGCGTTCCTGTCCGAGGTGAAAATGCAGATCGTGCGCATGCTCGGCGAGCACCCGCTCGACAACCCCAACTGGGGCAAAATCGTTAACCAGAAGCATTTCGACCGCCTGCTGGGCCTTATCGACGCAAACAAAGTCGTCTGGGGCGGCGGCTCCAACGCCGAGGCGCTCCAAATCGAGCCTACGGTCATGGATGGCGTCACCGCCGAGGACGCCGTTATGGGCGAGGAAATCTTTGGCCCCATCATGCCCATCATCACGTACAAGACGATCGAGGAGGCCGAGGCCTTCATCAAGGAACGTCCAAAGCCGCTTGCACTCTACCTCTTCACCAAGAGCCGCGTGCTCGAGGATCGCTTCCTCGCGCACGTACCCTTTGGCGGCGGCTGCATCAACGACACGGTGCTTCACCTCGCCACGAGCGAGATGGGCTTTGGCGGCGTGGGCGCCTCCGGTATGGGCAGCTACCACGGCAAGTACAGCTTCGATACCTTCAGTCACGAGAAGAGCATCCTCAAGAAGTACAACTGGATCGATATGCCCATGCGCTACCAGCCCTACACCGGCTGGAAGGATAAGGTCATCCGGCTCTTCTTGCGGTAATACCCCCGCGGCTAGATATGACAAGAGGCCTGGGTGCCGCCGTCACAGGTCAGCGACACCCAAGTCTCACAAACAGCTAGCTACTCACTAGGCGTCCAGAACAGGTTAACGCTTACGTTAAGCGGTTTTTCCGGATCGGGAAGTGAGTCCTGGCTGAACTTCGCGATCATGATGAAGTACTCGGTTTCGTTACCCAAGAACGTGGTGGGGCCTGCGTAGTTTCCGAGCATCCTCGTCTCATCAAAGGGCGAGGGCTCTGTGCTCGAGCTCGTCATGGGCTCCAAACCCAGCGAGTCGATCACCTGTTGAGCGATGCCCTCGTATTCGGATGGGTCTGCATCTGTATGGTAGAAGTCGAGGTAACAGGATGTGGGCGTGGTGCCTTCCGCAAGCGAGGCAAGGTTCTGCTCCTCCGCCCCCTCGGTAAACTGAGCATACTCAACCGTAAGTTGGACAAAGACGGTATCCGCAGCATCGGGCACCGGGATATCCGAAGGGGTCCCCGTAAAACCGGCGATATAGTACGAGTAACCCGACTCCTCCTCAACGAAGTTCTCGTCGGCCTCCATCTCAAAGCCGAGCAGCTCGAGGTCCGCGGCGATATCCGTCACAGGGCGCTCGTAGAACGAGGTCTCCGTCCAGTTAGACATAACGGGTTCGGGCGCCTTCTCTTCAGACGCGGCAGGTGCGGAGCCTTGCGCCGGAGTGGAACCGGCGGGCGTACCCTGTTGGCTGCAGCCCGTAAGAAGCGCTGCGGACAGGCACAGCGCTGGAACGAGCGCACGAACAATCTTCATGAATCTCTCCTTCCGTCCATCCGCCACTCACATGCGGCAGGTGCACCCATGGTACGGGGGCGGCGCCACACAAAGCGTTCGCGCGTCGGCAAGCGGTAGCAGAATGTAACAACTAATGCCATACATGTCATGAACGCATGCGAAAAAAGAAAGCGCGGCGGGGCTTTCGCGTTCGAACCGCCACGCTTGGCTTTCGTACTTTGAAGGTGCTAACCCCCTATACGTGGCAGCATGAGAAAAGAGGCCGGAGCAATTATGAGCTCCGACCTCGTGTCTACCTGGAGCGGGCGACGGGAGTCGAACCCGCCTCATCAGCTTGGAAGGCTGAGGTTCTACCGATGAACTACGCCCGCGTATATGGTCGGGACGACAGGATTCGAACCTGCGACATCCTGCTCCCAAAGCAGGCGCGCTACCAAACTGCGCCACGTCCCGACGTCCTGAAGCGATAGTATACGCGATTTTGCGCGCCCGCTGCCTCACAATCCCAAAGTGTGGAGACGGGCAGGAGTGACGGTGACGCCGTCAATACCCCGCTGAGGAGAATGGGTAGAAGCCGAGTATACCGCCCGCTCACGTTGGAGACCCATGCATCGTCGACGCCTTATAGCCTTTATCTGCGCACTCGTTGCCGCACTCTTCTTGGTGGGAGCCGTCGCCCTCGTCGCCACGGGCAACCTCTGCATCACCTCTGCCGCACGGCCCGATGATGTGTTTGAGGGAACCATCCCGTGCCACACCGCCTCATCCGACGCAGACGGAGACGGCATCGATGACCAGACTGATATCTTCGAGGGTGCACGCGCCTACGTAGAGACGCAGCCCCGCTACCGGAGCGCTTATTACGCGGCAGGCCACCCCAATGACGGTTGCGGCGTCTGCACCGACGTCGTAGCGCAAGCCCTTCTCGCGGCGGGCTACGACCTCAAAGCCCTTATGACGCGCGACATCGCACACGACCCGGAGGCATACGGCATCGCCGAGCCCGACCCCGCCATCGACTTTAGGCGCGTCGTCAACCAGCACACGTTCTTCGAGCGACACGCAGCATCGCTTACCTGCGATATCGAAGATCTTGCCGCATGGCAGGGCGGCGACATCGCGGTATTCAGCGACCACGTGGGCATCGTCTCCAACAGGCGCAACGCAGACGGCATCCCCTACCTCATCCATCACGAGGGACCCTTCCAGCTCGCTTATGAGGACGATGGTCTCGCAAGGCGGGCGGACGATATTGTTGGGCACTACCGCATCGACGCGCGCATCGCCAACTGAGCCTACCTACAGAAGCCCCGCGCGATCTGCCTCGGTAATCTTGCGAACGGGCCGGCACGGGTTGCCGACGGCGAGCATGCCCGCGGGGATGTCGCGTGTGACGATGCTGCCCGCGCCGATGACGCACCCACGCCCGATCGTCACTCCCGGCATGATCTTCACATCGCCGCCAAGCCAGCAATCGTCCTCAATGGTTATGGGCAGCGCCCGCTCAAGGCCGAGGTTGCGCTCCGCGGCCACAAGCGGGTGCTGAGCGGTGTACGCCCCAAGGTTCGGCCCGATAAACACGTCATTGCCAATGGTGATGTATGCGCAATCCATGAGGTAGGCGCCGTGGTTTATAAACGACCGATCGCCCAGCGATACGTTGTATCCGTAATCGACCTGCAGCGGAGAGAAGACGTTTGCATGGTCGCCCACATGCCCAAAGAGCTCGCGCAGAAGGTCGAGATGCCCTGCTCGATCGCTCGGCAGCATCTGGTTGAACACATGGCAGAGGTCCGAGGCCCGATGCCGCGCCGCACGCAACTCCGCGTCCGCGCCGGGGTCGTACCAATCCCCTCGCTCCATTTTCTCTCGCTCGGTCATCATCGCGACCTCCTTTATTCCGCCGCGTTCCGGCGGCGCATGACGGCGTTGAGCTTCTCTGCCGCAATGACCATCACAATAAGAAGCGCCGCCAGGTACACCGGGTAGAGCTCAATGGCGATACTCTCGGCGATCACGCCAAAGAGCGGCGACATGGCGAGCGAACCCACGTAGGCAAAGGCCATCTGCATGCCCGTGAGCTCGAGCGCAACATCATCGCCAAAGCGCGCCGGCGTGGCATGGATAATCGACGGGTAGATGGGCGCGCAACCGAGACCGACCAGAACGAGGCCGGCGAGCACCATGGCGTCGCTCAGCGGAAACAGCACTGCAAGCACACCGAGGGCAACGATTGCCTGGCCTAAGCGGATCATGTTGTGGTCGGAGACCTTGAGGGAAATGAAACCGCTGAGCAAACGTCCCACCGTGATGCCGATGTAGAAAAGAGACGCCCAGCTTGCCGCCGTACCGGCGTCGATGCCGCGGGCGAGATTGCAGTAGGTCGCTGCCCAGTTGCCACACGTACCCTCGAGCGCGCAATAGCAGAAGAAGCAGATGAGGACGGCGAGCACACCGTCACGACGCAGGAGATCGCGTCGGGAGATGTGCGCGGGCGCGCCCTGCGTGGGCGTGCCCTGAGAGGCGCTCCCCTCCTCGGCGGACCTGGGCAGCTTCTTCTCACGCCAGAGCGGAAGCGACAGCGTGAGCACCGCGCAGATGGCGAGCTGAATGCCGCCGAGCACGAAAAAGCCGAGCGACCAAGACCCTCCGGAGATGCACTGCGCCATGATCATAGGGCCGCCGCTTGCGCCCACGCCCCACATACAATGGAGCCAGCTCATGTGCTGCGACTCGTAATGAACCGCCACGTATGCATTGAGCGCCGCGTCGACCGCGCCGGCGCCAAGACCATAGGGAATCGCGATAAGACAGAGCTGCCAAAACGCGTCGGACACCGAGAAACCCACGAGCGCGAGCGCAGTGAGAAGCACGCTCACCAGGGTCACCTTGCCCGTCCCGAAGCGATCGACCACGCGCACCGACATGAGGCTCGACACAATGGTGCCCGCCGAGATGATCATGGTGACGGCACCTACCCAGGACACGCCCGCACCGAGGTCGGGTGCCATGGTGGGCCAGGCGGACCCAATAGCGGAATCGGGCAAGCCGAGGCTGATGAACGCAAGGTATATGATTGGCAGAAGTCCTGCAGGCATGTGTCTCCTCTAAGTGGGTGAAACTAACGCGGCCCACGCCGCGCACGCCTGCTAGGGTATCTCCTTCAAGCTGTTCGAACAAGTTGGAAACGCAATCCTGATACAAGGTTGTCAGAAACGTGATACCGCGTGTATCGTTCTGATATGTTTTGATGCAGGGGGCGATACAACGCGCCCGGTAACCCCACCCAGAAAGAAGGTGCCATGGCAGCACTCCTCATCGTACTTGGCATCGCGAGCGCCGCCTACGGTGCATCCATCATGCTCGTAAACTCGGGCACTTCGTTTTATGCCATCTGGTACGTTATAGCCGCCCTTTGCCTTGTCCCGGGCATTACGCAGGCCCTTTTGCCTACGAGCCCTCTTGCAGGCGGTTTCTGCCTTGCCGCTTTCATCTTGCTCGCTGTTTTCGCCCTCGTCGTTCTCTCCATGAGCACCCGTATCATGAGGGCAACAGCTGCCACTCCTCCCGCCGATCTCGACTACCTGCTGGTGCTCGGCGCTCAGGTGCGGCCCAACGGCAGCCCCTCCGTAGTGCTCCGCAACCGACTCGAAACCGCCTTAGCCTATCTCGCCGAGAACCCGTCGACGCGCGCGATTGTCTGCGGCGGCAAAGGGTCGAACGAACCCATAAGCGAGGCGGCATGTATGGCGCGATGGCTGGAAGAGCGCGGCATCGCCACGGATCGCATTGAGCGCGAGGACCGCTCGACCACCACGGCAGAGAACATCCGCTTCGCACAGCGCTTCTTCGATGCCGCGCATGATCGCGTGGGCATTGTCACCAACAACTTCCACGTGTACCGCGCCATGCGCATCGCGGCAACGGCGGGCGTTGCCCATGCTTGGGGTGTATCCGCCCACTCCGTCGCGTGGTATCTCCCCAACAACTTGCTGCGCGAGTGCTTCGGCATCATCAAGAACACCTTGCGCGGCACGATGTAGCGGCGCCCTAAGCCGCAGGACGTCCGGGAGGAACGGGATTGCTCAGTCGGTCTCTCACGCTGCGCAGATAGACGTGATATACACGAGCCGCTTGCCCTCAGGCGGATTGCAGTCCAGTGAAGGCAACGGAAGGGGCCTTCCGTTATCTACATATGACTCCACGACGAGCTCCATGGCCTCCGACGCCATCTCGATAGCATCCTCAAACGAATCGCCATCGGTGTAGCACTCCGGAAGATCGGGGAAGTGGATGCTGTAACCACCCAACTCATTCTTCTCGAAGATTGCAGGATAGGTGCACCTCATCTCGATTTCCCTTCGTTTCCTAGGTACCCCAAATCTCGCTTAAGCTTCTCCCACGTGCCGCGCGCACGTTCTTTTCGATGGTAAGGGATGACCACGCCCCTGCCGAGCCTTTCGAGCTTTCGATGCGAGCCTTTTTTCGCTCAGGATTTACCGCGCGGCGATGGCCTCGATCTCTACAAGAGCGCCCTTGGGAAGAGCCGCCACGGCAAAGCAGCTGCGCGCCGGGAACGGCTCAGGGAACACCTCGGCATAAACTTCGTTCACGCAGGCGAAGTCATCGATATTCGCCAGAAGAACGGTCGTCTTGACAACGTCGGCATAGCCGAGCCCGGCAGCCTCGAGAAGCGCCCCGATGTTGGCGAGCGACTGGCGAGCCTGCGCCTCGACGCCCTCGGCGAGCACGCCCGTCGCCGGGTCAAGACCGAGCTGACCGGAGAGGTAGACCGTAGAGCCCGCGTCGATACCCGCCGAATACGGCCCGACCGCTGCGGGTGCGTTGTTGGATGCGATGACCTTCTTGCTCATGAGTTCTCCTTCGGACGAGGACCGCAGGGGCGGCCCGCTCTGTTTGCATACCGATAACCTAGCACATCACCTGCCGCTCGTCGCGGCAGCCCCTACCGGGAAACGAGATGGATGCGTTTTGCGTCGAAGTGCATGCGCAGCACGTCGCCTCGCTCGGGGAGCTCGTCTGCAGAGGCGCTCCTAAGGTCGATCTTCCATTGCAGGCGGCTCGGCGAGTCTGCGCGCGGCGGGTCGAGCAAAACCAGGCGTTCAAAGCGCGAGTCGCTTACGCGGGCAACGGTAAGGTCGTAGCTGTTGCGCCCGCGGGCGGCGCGATTGTCGCGATGGAAGTAGGACGCGCGGACACCCAGATAGGCAACGTCGTCGGGCACGGGGGCGCCCACATCGAAGGTCATCCCCCAGTCGATTGCTTCCACCACCGTATCCGACAGCTTGCGCGCCGGGCTCGTGTTCTTGCAGCCCGTGAGGCGGAGCGCCGCAAGCGTCTTGGGCGCGCGCATGAGCTCGGCGGGGGTGCCGGACTCGACCGCTCGCCCACCGTGCATGACGACGATGCGATCGCAGAGGCGACATGCCTCGTCGATGTCATGGCTCACATAAAGAACGGTGGCGTCGAGTGCGTCGAAGAGGTCGAGCAGATTCTGCTCAAGCGCGCTTTTGAGGTAGGAATCGAGCGCGCTCATGGGCTCGTCGAACATGTAGATGCCCGGGTGCGCCGCGATCATGCGTGCAAGCGCTACGCGCTGCTGCTGGCCGCCCGAGAGGCTCGCTGGGTAGCGGTCGGCAAACGTCGACATGCCAAAGATGGCAAGGCAGCGCCGCGCGAGGTCCTCCTGCGCCGAGGCGTCGAGGGCGCGGTCCATCCCCGCGCGCACGTTCTCCCCCACCGTGAGGTTGGGAAAGAGCTGGTAGTTCTGAAAGAGCAGGGCGCATTTACGCTGCTGGGGCGTCAGGTTGATACGCGCTTTGGAGTCGAAGAACGTGACGCCGTTGACCACGATGCGCCCCTCGTCGGGCGTCTCGACGCCGGCGATGCAGCGCAGGGTGCAGCTCTTGCCGCAACCGGAGGCACCTAGCAGCGCCACGCGCTCCTCGCCGGCCTCGAGCTCGATGTCGAGGGTAAACCCGGGGTAGGCCTTCTTGATGGCAAGGGAGAGCGACATCTACCTGCCCCCTTCCCGCGGCGAGGCTGCAGCGGCGTCTTTGATGAGCGAGCGGAGCGCGGTGCGGTCGATACGCAGGACGTCGCCGGCGGGCTCCTCGGCACACGCCGCGTCATCGTGCCGCGCGGACCGGGCGCGACGGCCGGTACCGCCGCGCTCGCGGTAACGGAGGCTCCGCGCCGTATAGAGGTTGATAAAGAGCACCACCACAAAGCTGAAGAGAATCACTACGACAACCCAAAAGAGCGCCACGTCGGTGTTTCCGCTCATCCATTCAAAGTAGATAGCGATGGGGATCGTCTGCGTCACGCCTGCGTAGTTGCCCGCAAAAAAGAGGGTGCAGCCGAACTCGCCCATCGCGCGCGCAAAAGCAAGCACCGTGCCCGCCGCTATCGACGGCCAAGCGAGGGGCATCATGAGGCGACGGAAGATACGCGCCTCCGACCAGCCGAGCGTGCGCGCCGCATCGAGCATCGAGGCGTCGAGCGACTCAAAGGCGCCGAGCGCCGTGCGGTACATGAGCGGGAAGCTCACCACCACCACAGCGATGACGGCCGCCTCCCATGTGAAGACGAGAGACACGCCGTGAGCGATAAGCCAGCGGCCGAGGGGCGTGGCGTTACCAAAGATGAGCAGCAAAAGAAAGCCGCACACCGTGGGGGGCAACACCATGGGGATGGTAAAGACGGAGTCGAGCACGCCCTTGAGGCGGCTTGAGGTGCCCATCGTTTTCCAGGCGGCGAAAAGCCCCAAGACAAAGGTGATGACGAGCGCGACCGCGCTGGTTTTGAGCGACACCCAAAACGGACGCATGTCGAGCTCAGAGAAGAAGTTCGCCGCCTGCTCGCCAAGCGTCGCCTCCGTTGTGCCGGCAACAGCAGATGCCGGCACAAGACGGGCGGTGTCCACCCAACCGAGCGCCTCGGAAAGGTCGAGCCCTTGCTGCTCTGCCGCGGCCGCGGGTGTACTTCCCGCCGGCATCTCGGCGGGGACTACCGAGACATAGCGCCTGCCGCCCGCCGCGACGCCCACGCGCACCCGATAGGGACCGACGGCGGCCTCTGATGCCGTGGAGATCGTCCATCCGCAGCCGGGGTTGTCCGCAAGGGTCTCGCCGCCTTTTGCGACGCGCTCGTCGAGCTCCTCGGCAAGCGCACGGAAGGCATCGGCGTCGTCTGCGTTTTCCGCCGCAAAGCCCGCCTCGGCGCTCGCCTCCTCGTCCACGAAGACGAGGGCCTCTCCCTCCGCGGTCACCGCGATCACCACATCGGCATCATCCTCGAGAGGATAGCGATACCCAATATCCTCCCCCTCAACCGGACGGCTGTTGCCCGTCTGATAGCGCGTGAAGTCCGTAAGGCCAAAAGCGGCGTCTGCGTCGGCGAGTGCGTTTTGTTCGGCGCGATCGTCCTTGGAGTCCGCCCATGCGGTAACGGGCGCCGCGAACCATGCGGAGCCAATCACGAGGGCCGTCACAACAAAAAGAACCAGCGGAATGCGAGCAGCTCCTCGAACGCCAATCTCCCGCGGAACAGGCAGGCTGCAGCCGCCCCGCACGCAACGTGCGGAGCGGCCAGGGGGGAACATGCTATGTCGGTGAGCATTCATCATGCGACGAGTATACCTGAGCTGCTGGGGCACGCACCCCAATGGGGCAAGACGCGCTAGGCGAGCTCGAAGCCGTACTCGGCCCAGATGGCGAGCGCGTCCTCGTTATCCATGCAAAACGCCAGGAAGTCTGCTGCGGCGTCAGCGTTCTCGGAGCTTGTCGCCACCGCGCCCGGGTAGACGATCGCCTTATGGCTCTCGGCAGGGCACGTGTAGGCGACCTCGATGCCGTCATAGCGGTAAACGTCCGAGGTATAGACGAACCCGATGGCGCAGTCACCGGTCGAGACGTACTGTGCGGCGGTACCGACCTTGTCCGCCTGGACCACCTTATCGGCGATGGAGGCGTCGTACTCGCCGCCCTCGCCCTCGTCCTCGGTGTAGAGGCCCACGCTCGCGAGCGCCTGGTTGGCGTACTTGCCCGCCGGCACCGCGCCGGGCTCGCCGATTGCGATATTTCCGTCGACGGAGGCAACGTCCTCGAGCGAGGAGATCTCGATATCAGACCCCTCCGCGCGCACGATGACGAGGTCGTTTACAAACATGTCCTCACGCGTATCCGCATCGATGAGCTCCGCCTCCTCGGCATCGTCCATGGTGCCTGCCGAAGCGGTAATGAGAACGTCAACGGGGGCACCGCCGCGCATCTGCTCGACGAGATCGCCCGAGCCCTTATACTGGGTGTCCGCAAAGGTCACGCCGGTCTGCTCGGTATAGAGTGCCTCGACCTCGGGCATTGCCTTCTCAAGCGAGTTGGCGGCGAAGACCTGAAGCTGGACGGCGCTGGCAGAGGACTCGGCGGATGCGGACCCCGCCGCAGGCGCGCTGCCCTCCGCAGCGGTATTGCCACAACCGGCGAGCGCCGCAGCAGCAGCGGCCACGCCAAAACCAGCGATGCTACGACGCGAAATAAGCATGTCCTTCATGGATGCCCCTTTCCCCGTGCTCTAACTGAGCATATCTAACCTGCTCAGCATTATACTCGTTTGAGAATAATATAGAAGCAAAACTTTAGTCGGACGGAAGCCCACTTACATCGCAGGTTTTTCGCCTAAACGACAAAACCGACCTCTACCTCGGACAACCTTGAGTTTTCCCAGATAGCAGAACGGCGCAAAAATTACCTCAAGTTGGTGGGCAGCCCCCTAATGGCCGCCGCCGGCGCTCATCTTGACGGCATGCTCAAACTGATCGGCAATGCCCTCCCAGCTCTCGCGCGCCGCCTTGGTCGACCCAGGGAAGTTCACCACGAGGGCCCGCCCGCGCTGCATGCAGCGAGCGCGCGAGAGCATGGCACGCCGCGTCTTGGTCATGGAGTAGGCGCGCATGGCCTCGGCGATACCGGGCACGTCGCGCTCGCAGACTCGCGCGGTCGCCTCGGGTGTGACGTCGCGCAGCGACAAGCCCGTCCCGCCGCATGTGATGACGATGTCAGCGGCGGCAACGTCAGTCGCATCCACAATGGCGCGCGAGATCTCATCCTCATCGTCGCGGACCACGGTATGGCAGACGCAGGTCCAGCCAGCCTCGGCAATGAGCGACTCGAGGGCAGCCCCCGCCTCATCGGCAGCGAGATCGCGCGTGTCCGAGCAGGTGATGATGGCGATTCTAATATCCATAATCTAGAGCTCAGCTCCTTCCGGAAGGTCAATGCGCACCACATCCGCCATGTCGCCGGCATCAAGCCCCTGCATGCCCTCGGGAACGACGAGCAGGCAATTCGCGCGATGGAGCGTCCCCAGAAGGGCGGAGTTCTGCGAGAAGGAGTGGTCGACGGCAAGCGCGCCAGTCGCAGGGTCGCGCACTACACGCGCGCGATCGTAGAAGCGCCGCGTCTGGCGCTTGGTAACGGGTGCGTCCACGCGCGCGCTCTGAACGGGGCGGTCGAGCGCGGTGTAGCCGCGCATCGAGCGGATGGCCGGGCGGGCGAGCATCTCGAAGCCAACGCACGCCGCCGCCGGATTCCCTGAAAGTCCAAGAAACGGCTTTCCACCCAGGATGCCGAAGGTGATGGCCTTGCCCGGGCGCATCGAGATGCGGTCGAAGAGGACCTCGCCCTCGCGGTGCACGAGCGCCTCGATATAGTCATAGTCTCCTGCGGACGCTCCTCCGCTCGTGATGACGAAGTCGCACGACGCGACCATCTCGTGGACGCTCGCAGCGATTGCCGCCTCGTCGTCGCGAGCGATGCCAAAGAATCGGGGCTCGGCGCCCGCCTCGAGTGCCGCGGCGAGCAGAGCCGTCGCGTTTGCGTCGCGAATCTGCCCGCGCGCAGGGACGTCTGTCACGCCGACGAGCTCGGTACCGACGGAGAGCACGCCCACCACAGGGGCGCGATGCACACGCACCTTCTCATGACCCGCTGACGCGGCAAGCCCCGCGCCCGCGGACGTAAGCACCTCGCCCGCCGCGAGAACGCACTCGCCCGCATGCGCCTCAAGACCGGCCTCGCGAATGTTCTCCCCCACCTTGGCGGGACGCGTGAACGCGATGCGTGAGCCCTCGTTGCCGTCGCCCTCCAACACGTCGACGATCTCGTACTTCACAACGGCGTCAAGCCCCTCGGGCACGGGCGCGCCCGTCATGATGCGCACGGCCTGACCGGCTTGCACCACGCCATCAAGCACATGGCCCGCCGCCTCATGCCCCACGACGTCGAGGATGACAGGCGCGTCCGACGTTGCGGCAGCCAGATCCTCGCTGTGCACGGCGTAGCCGTCCATGGCGCTGTTGGCAAAGGGAGAAAGGTCTATGTCGGTTGAAACATCCTCTGCAAGCGGCAGCCCCATCGCACGCCACGTCTCGACCTCAACAACATCGGTCGGCGTAATGTGCGCGAGCACGATGGCGCGCGCCTCCTCAACGGAAATCATGTGCTCTGCCATCAGAACCTCCTCGATACACACGGTTTCTTTATTCTCGCATAACTATAAACCGACGTGAAACTCATCTTCTCACGACAATTGAAGCGTTCCAAATAAATGAAACGTTTTAATCTGCCGTTTACCGGAAATCAGCCGTTTACCGAACACATACTTGCTAAAATCTGAGCTGTAGGGTAAATCACCAGTCGACAGGAGAGACACATGGTGAAAAAAAACGCGGTAGCCGCCGCACCGGAGGTCATCGACTCTGTTGATGCCCTCGAGGCAAAGCTCGCGCACATGCGCGAGGCCCAAAAGGTCTTCGCCACCTACACGCAGGAGCAGGTCGACAAGATCTTCTACGAGGCCGCCATGGCTGCCAACAAGCAGCGCATCCCGCTGGCCAAGCTCGCGGTCGAGGACACCGGCCGCGGCATCGTCGAGGACAAGGTCATCAAGAACCACTACGCTGCCGAGTACATCTACAACGCATACAAGAACACCAAGACCTGCGGTGTCATCGAGCGTGACGATGCATACGGCATCACCAAGGTTGCCGAGCCCATCGGCATTGTGGGCGCGGTCATCCCGACCACCAACCCCACCTCGACCGCGATCTTCAAGTGCCTCATCTGCCTGAAGACCCGCAACGCCATCATCATCTCCCCGCACCCCGCAGCGGCCAAGTGCACCATCGCCGCCGCTAAGGTCGTGCTCGAGGCCGCCGTCAAGGCCGGCGCTCCCGAGGGCATCATCGGCTGGATCGACCAGCCCTCCCTTGAGCTCACCAACAAGCTCATGAGTGATGTTGACATCATCCTCGCTACCGGTGGCCCCGGCATGGTCAAGGCCGCCTACTCCTCCGGCAAGCCCGCCCTCGGCGTCGGCGCCGGCAACACCCCCGTCGTCATCGACGACACGGCCGACATCAAGCTCGCCGTCAACTCCATCATCCACTCCAAGACCTTCGACAACGGCATGATCTGCGCCTCCGAGCAGTCCGTGACCGCTCTCGACTCCATCTACGATGAGGTCAAGGCCGAGTTCCAGTACCGCGGCTGCTACTTTGTCAAGAAGGGCAAGGAGGTCGAGGCCCTGCGTGCCGCCATGTTCAAGAACGGCGCCCTCGATCACCGCATCCCCGGTATGCCCGCTCCCCAGATCGCCGAGCTCGCCGGCATCAAGGTCCCGGCCAAGACCAAGATCCTGATCGTCGAGTGCACCTCCACCGACCCGCTCAAGGAGGAGTTCTCCCACGAGAAGCTCTCGCCTGTGCTCGCTATGTATCATGCGAAGGACTTCCAGGAGGCCGTCGACAAGGCCGAGCACCTCGTGCTCGCTGGTGGCCCGGGCCACACCGCCTCGCTCTACGTCCACCCGGCCGAGAAGGAGAAGATCTCCCTCTTTGAGGAGACCATGGCCGCCTGCCGTATCGTCATCAACACGCCCTCCAGCCAGGGTGGCATCGGCGACCTCTACAACTTCGCCATGAAGCCGTCCCTCACGCTGGGCTGCGGCTCCTGGGGTGGTAACTCCGTCTCCGAGAACGTTGGGGTGAAGCACTTGCTGAACATCAAGACCGTGGCGGAGCGCCGCGAGAACATGCTCTGGTTCCGCGCTCCCGAGAAGATCTACTTCAAGAAGGGCTGCACGCCCGTCGCCATCGAGGAGCTCGGCCGCGTGATGGGCAAGAAGCGCGCCTTCATCGTGACCGACCAGTTCCTGTACAAGAACGGCAACTGCCGTGCCATCGAGGAGAAGCTCGACGAGCTGGGCATCGCACACGACGCGTTCTACGACATCCAGCCCGACCCGCGCCTGCAGGACGCCATGAAGGGCGTCGAGCGCATGAAGCTCTTCGAGCCCGACCTCATCATCGCCATCGGCGGCGGCTCCGCTATGGACGCCGGCAAGATCATGTGGCTGCTCTACGAGCACCCCGAGGCGAACTTCGAGGACATGGCCATGGACTTCATGGACATCCGCAAGCGCGTCTACACCTTCCCCGAGATGGGCAACAAGGCCTACTTCGTCGCCGTCCCGACCTCTTCGGGCACCGGCTCCGAGGTGACGCCGTTCGCCATCATCACCGACGCCGAGACCGGCCTCAAGTGGCCCATCACCGACTACCAGCTCCTGCCGAACATGGCCATCGTTGACGTTGACAACGCCATGACCGCGCCCAAGGGCCTCACCTGCGCCTCTGGTATCGACGTCATGACCCACGCCATCGAGTCCTACGTCTCGATCATGAGCTCCGACTACACGCGCGGCCTGTCCATGCGCGCCGTCAAGCTCGTCTTCGAGAACCTGCCCGCGGCTTACGAGAAGGGCGCTGCCGACCCGCACGCCCGCGAGGAGATGCACAACGCCTCCTGCCTCGCCGGTATGGCCTTCGCCAACGCGTTCCTCGGCCTCAACCACTCCATGGCCCACAAGCTCGGTGCCTACCATCACCTGCCGCACGGCCTGGCCAACGCAGTGCTGCTCACCCGCGTCATGCGCTACAACGCTGCCGAGAAGCCCGTCAAGATGGGCACCTTCTCGCAGTACCAGTATCCGCACGCGCTGCATGACTACGCCGAGCTCGGCCGCTACGCCGGCTGCACCGGTGCTGACGATCGTGAGGTCTTTGAGAACTTCATCGCCAAGCTCGACCAGCTCATGGAGACCATCGGCATCAAGAAGACCATCGCCGAGTACGGTGTGGACGAGAAGTACTTCCTCGAGACCCTCGACGAGATGACCGAGAACGCCTTCAACGACCAGTGCACCGGCGCCAACCCGCGCTACCCGCTCATGAGCGAGATCAAGGAGCTCTTCCTTGACGCGTACTATGGTCGCGAGCCGCAGTCCTACGAGGACTAAGACCCAGATGCGCCTATAATGGTATCGGGGCGGCAACGCCCGCCCCGACCTCTCGTCCTGTTCTCCCCTTCTAGAAAGGACACACCATGATCCTTCCCGATTCCAAGACCGAGATCGTCCATCGCGGCAACAAGACCGTCTACGATCTGGGCGACAAGATCGCCAAGGTGTTCAACGAGAACAAGCCCGTCTCCGACATCTTCAACGAGGCCCTCAACCTCGCGCGCATCAACGAGACCGGCATCCGCAGCCCCAAGGCTCTTGAGGTCACTCAGCTCGACAACGGCGGCTGGGCCCTCATCACCAGCAAGGTCCCGGGTGTCACCCTCGCCGAGAAGATGGACGCCGAGCCCCAGCGCTTTGGTGAGTACCTCGAGCAGTTTGTTGATCTTCAGATCGAGATTAACGGTTACACCTGCACGCAGCTGAACCGTCAGTTCGACAAGTACACCCGCATGATCAACTCCCTCGACCAGATCAATGCGACCACCCGCTACAACCTGCTCGAGCGCCTGAACGGCCTCAAGAGCAAGGGCTATGTGTGCCACGGCGACTTCAACCCCACCAACGTCATCGTCGGTGAGGACGGTCAGCTCTACGTCTGCGACTGGGCTCACGCCACTCAGGGCTCCCCTGCCGCCGACGCCGCTATGACCTACCTGCTGTTCGCCCTCCACTCCAAGGAGCAGGCCGACGCTTACCTCGAGCTCTACTGCGAGCGCGCCGACATGCCGATGCAGGTCGTCCGCCAGTGGATGAGCATCGTGGCCGCCTCCGAGCTCGCGCGTAACCGCAAGGTCGACGAGGAGTTCCTCATGAGCTGGGTCGACGTCGTCGATTACCAGGGCTAAGGACTGCTAGAGGCTCGTTGACGCCCGTTCGTCATAAAGCCATGCGTCTTAAGGGCTTCTTCCTCCGGGAAGGAGCCTTTTTTCCATTACGCCGGTGTTTTCATTGCGCCGACGGTCTCTTCGTTGCGCCGAAAGTTGGAGTGCCCTTTAAAACTCGGCAAAGTGCGGAGCTCCCACCTCGGGCGCGAGCGTTGCGCTGAAGCGCTCGCGAAGCGCGGCAAGAAACGCCTCCTGCTCCCCTGCTCGATAGACGAGCTCGAGCGCCACGGCATCGGTATAGGTGGTCCCGCTGATCTTTCCACCCGTGCGCTCCACCATATCGCGCACCTGATCGAACTGAGCGTAAGAGACGGTAAGGGAGACCGGGACAACGCTCGTCATCTCGACGATAAGGCCCTCGTCCTCAGCGGACGCCACCGCTGCCTGAGCCGCCGCCGTATAGGCGCGCACAAGGCCACCGGGGCCCAAAAGGGTGCCGCCAAAGTAACGGGTGGTGACGCAGCACACGTCGCGCAGGCCGGCCCCGCGGAGCACCTCGAGCGTGGGCATGCCGCTCGTGCGCTGGGGCTCGCCGTCGTCGCTCGCGCGCTCCGTGCCGTCGGCGAGGATCCATGCAGGGACGTTATGACGGGCGTCGTAGTGACGGGCGCGCACGGCCGCCTGATGGGCATCAGCCTCCGCCGGACTCTCCACATGCACGAGCTGGGCGATAAACCGACTGCGACGGTCCTCGAACTCCCCCTGCGCACAAGCTCCCACGCGCAGCGTCCTATAGCTCTCCACAGCCCCTCCTACATGCCCGCAGTGCACGGGCACATCCACCCGTATCGCTGCCATTGTAGCGGAACGCTTATCGCAACGTCAGGAGGCCCCGTTTTCTCACCGGGAGGTTTTGCGAAGCGTACCTCCCGGGAGAAAACGGGGCCTCCCCCGTGCGTATGAAGCGATGCGCTACGAGTTCTTCATCACGATGCTGCTGACCGTATCGGCAACATGCTCGCAGCTGTCGACGCAGTACTCGAGGAAGGTGTAGACCTCGTGCCAACCAAAGACCTTGAGAGCGTCGGTCTCGGTCGTGTGGAGGGTGCGCATGGCGCGGATATAGGCGTGGTCCGCCTCCTCCTCGGTATCGTTGATGGCAATGACGTGCTTGCGCAGCGTCTTGGAGCGCTTGAACTGGGGCAGGTCCTCAAGCAGCGCGCACATCTCGGTGCAGGCGCGCTCGATCATCTCGACGAGCTCGAGCGCGTCGGGGCGAATCTCGGTGATGTTATCGAAGTACAGACGGTGCATCACGCCCTCGATACGGTCGGTCACGGTATCGAGGTTCTCGGAGAGCATCGCGATGTCCTCACGCTCGATGGGGGTGACAAACGCGGTCACGAGCGCGTCGTTGATCTCGTGCTTGATCTCGTCCGCAGCCTGCTCGATCTGGTGCATCTTGTCGACCGCGCTCTTGAACTCCTCGACGTTGTAAGAGCGCATGACCTCGCCGAGCAGCGCCGCCGCCTGGCAAGAGAGCTCCGCGTGCTTGCGGAACGAGTCGAAGTAGAACGCGTCGTTTTTCCTAGCCATGTGGATACATCCTCCCAAATGAACGTTTCCGTGCAATATCGAGCGCGGACGCGCCGCGCGAGCCGTAACAGAGAAACCTAGAAGACCATGAGGAAGATCTTCGCCATCAAGAAGCTGATAAGACCGCAGCCCGGGAAGGTGAAGATCCAGGTAAGCACCATGTCGCGCACGACGGTGAAGTTGATGGCCGAGAGGCGCTTCACGGCGCCCACGCCCATGATGGCGCTCGTCTTGGTGTGCGTGGTGGAAACCGGGATACCAAAGACGGTGGAGAGCAGGATGCAGATGGCGCCGGCGAGGTCGGCCGAGAAGCCCTGGTACTTCTCGAGCTTGACCATGTCCATACCGACGGACTTGATGATCTTCTCGCCACCCACGGACGTACCCACGCCCATGACCGTGGAGCAGAGGATCATGAGCCAGACCGGGATGATGGCGCCCGAGACGTTGGGCTCGCCGTTGCAGAAGGCCACGCCGAGCAGAAGAACGCCGATGAACTTCTGGCCGTCCTGAGCGCCGTGCATGAAACTCATGGCCGCGGCGCCAAATATCTGGGCGCCGGTTAAGAATCCGTTGGCTCGACGACGGTCGATGTTGCGGCAGATGATAGTGAGGCCCTTGCAGATGCCCCAACCGAGCGCAAAGCCGATTGCAAGACTCAGCACGAGGCCGTAGAGAACCTTGACCCACTCGTCCATGTTCACGCCGTCAAGGCCGCCCTGTGTGGCCAAGGCAGCGCCCGTGAGGCCGGCGATAAGCGAGTGGCTCTCACTCGTAGGGATACCAAAGATGGAGGCGCCCACGCTGTAGACCACGATGGAGAAGAGAGCGGCGCAAAGCGCCACGAGGGCAATTTGCGTATCGGTGCCGAAATCAACCATGTTCGAGATGGTGGAGGCAACCGAGGCGTTCAAGTGCGTCATGATGAGAACGCCGAGGAAATTGAAGATGGCGCTCATGATGATCGCGGGGCGCGCATTCATGCAGCGCGTGGTAACACAGGTTGCAATGGAGTTAGGGGCGTCGGTCCAACCGTTGACGAAGATGACGCCGAGCGTGAGCAGGACGGTGATGGCAAGAATGGGACTCGCCATAAGCTCCTGCAAAAACAGCGCTAGTGAGAAATCCACGTATGCTCTTTTCCCTCAGGACATGCGCCAGGCGGCGCATCGTTGGAACAACCTGCACCATTTTAGCGGTTCTTGACCGTCTACTAACGCAGAGCCGACATTTTAGACGGGCAAACGTGTCCTATAGCACGCTGAACGGTCCCGGTAGCTGGGATAATGCCGCAAGCTGCCTCACGAGCTTACGATTCCCTTACATTGAGCTTACCGAGAGAAGACCGCATGGCAACGAAATCAGCCATAGAAAAGGATGCGAAGCGGGCCGATAAGCCGGGTTCTGTCGCGGACGATCATTTATCTTGGCACGCACGTTACCGCGCGGCTCTTCGCACGCTACCCGAGCGCGGACCGGGCCGGCCCATGGCGCTCCTATTCGCGCTTGCTCCGAATGGGGTTTACCCAGCCGCCGCGTCGCCGCGACGCTGGTGGTCTCTTACACCACCGTTTCAGCTTTTCCCTTTACGCTTGCGCGCAGGTGGGAGTCTTCTTTTCTGCGGCACTTTCCGTCGGGTCGCCCCGCCTGGCCGTTAGCCAGCATTCTGCCCCGTGGAGCCCGGACTTTCCTCACGCCGGTGTGCACCGGCGCGCGACCGTCTGGCCCGCTTCGCGGCTCACGATTGTAGCACGATATAGCCCAGCGCCCGCCGACCGAAGCCGACGGGCGCCGAATCTACGCGAACCCTATGGGCAAACGGGCCTAGAGGCCCATCTCCTCCTTGAGCTTGGCGAGCTCCTCGTCCACCGCGGCGGTGGAGCCGGCCTCGGCGTACTTTCGCTCGAGGTCGGCGGCCGGGTCGGTGGGGTCGGCGTTGAGCTCTGCCATGGCGTTGGAGCGGTCGAGCATCTCGTCGGCCTTGGCTTCCATGCGGTCGAAAGCGCTCATAGCGGCGGCAGCGCTGTCGCCGGCAGAAGAGACCTTGTTGACCTGATCCTGCGTCTTGGCGACGGCGACCTTGGCCTTGATGGCCTCGCGGCGGCCGCGCAGGGTCTCGATGTCGTTCACGAGCTTGTCGTGCATGGTACGCATCTTCTCGGCGTTGTCGCGCGCAGCCTCGGCCGCAGTGGCAAGGCTCTCGCCCTGCGCCTCGAGCTGCTGCTTCTTAGCGAGGAACGTACGGGCATCACCCTCGTTGCCGGCCTGGAGGGCACGGCGGGCAAGACGGTCTCCTCCTTCACCTCGGCGAGCGACTCGGCGAGGTCGCGCAGGTACTGATCGACCATCTTGGCAGGATCCTCCGCACGGTCGAGCAGATCGTTGACATTAGCCTTGATGATGTCGGCAAAACGGTCGAGCATTCCCATAGTGGAACTCCTCCTCTAGGCGGACGCATCCGCTTCAGGCGCGCTCAACCCCCGAGCGCGCGGTTAGCCTACCTTGTACCCTTGCGAGAACTTGCGCAAGCGCCTCAATCGTCGTTTGACGGCGAACGGTACTTCTCTTCAAGGTCGTCGAGCTTCTTATCGCCGAAGGTCTCGAGCGGCGTGTTGAGAACCTCCTCGAGGTGCTCCCGCTCGCTTTGGCGCGCTTCGGCGCGCTTGCGCACGACAAAGACGATGCCGCCCACAACCGCGATCACCGCAACCGCCCCTGCAACGTAGACGATAGGCGACGTGGTGACGGCCATGATGCGCTTAGCGGTATCAGCGAAGGCGCGCGAGAAGATCTCCTCTTGGTCGATGGAGAGGTCCTGGTAGTAGCGGTCGAGGTAGTCGGAGAGAATGCCGATCGCCTCGTCATCCATCACCGACTTCGCCTGGGAGCCGGCGGCATATCCGCAGGTGAACGAGCCCTGCCCGTCGTCGCAGAACACCAACACGAAGTGCGCCTCGTCGTCAAAGAGCTCGTCATAGAGGTGAAGGGCCACCTGGCCGAGCTCTGTGGCAGAGGTCGAGGTTCCGTTGGGAAGGATATAGAGGAAGGGGCGGACACCCGTCAGGTCGTAGAACTCCTCAAGCCCCTGCTCGACCACGGCCGGGCTGTGAATCCAATCGCCGTCCGCGTCTTCATAGAGCACCGTTTTCTCCGCCGCGTCCGCGGCCAGCGCCTCGCGCTCGTGCGTAGACGCCGTAATCTCCACCGTCGAGGCGCTGCAAGACGTAACCGAGGTGAGCGCAGTCGATATCAAGGCGCAGACAAGCGCGACGATAACCACGACGATGCAACCGCGACCGCATCCCCCGGATCCCTGTGCCCGCCCTTGCGGAGCGGGATCCACAGGACCTGCGGGCGGCACGTTATTGTTCATGCTGCGACCGATACCCATACCGGCGAGAAACGGCCAGATGCCGCTTCCTCCCCCACCGCCGAAGAAGCTGCGGGTGGGACGCGGGGCAAATCCGCCGCCGAAGACCCCGGGTCGGGGCGACCCAAAGCCACCGGGGCGAGACCCGCCGCCCAAGCCGGAGCCAAAGCTCCGCCCACCGCTTCGTCTGCCGCCGGAAAAGCCGCCAAAGCTGCGGCCGCCGCCGCGGAAGCCACCGCCCCCACCGGACCTGCCGCCTCCAAACGATCTACCCATGGGCATCCCCTCTCGCGTGCATACATCGGCAGCGCAAAGCCCCGATGCCTAAGATTTCTTTCGAACATTATGCCCTTATGCGCGCGTCCCGTGCGCGCGGGCTCGGTAGACGGCCCACCCAGGCAGAAAAGCGTCCCCCTGCAAGGTGGAGCGATATGAAAAAGCGCCCTGCACGGGGCAGGGCGCTTCAACAGACGGATAACGGACCCAACTAGTCGAGGTCGTCCGCAACGAAGTTGTCGATCGGAGCGAAGGGGTCGGCAACCGGGGCGGGCTCGGGCGCAGGAGCGGGAGCGGGCGCCGGGGCAGGAGCCGCGGAGGAACCGACCGGGGTAGAGGACAGCAGGTCGGACGGGAAGGAGTTCTGGGCGTCGTCCATGAAGTGCTGGATGAGCTTCAGGTACTCGTTCTTGAACTCCTCGCGGGAAGCCTTCAGACGGTCGATCTCGGCGAGCTCGTTCTGCTTCTCCTGGAGCGCCTGACGGATGACGTCACGCGCCTTAGCATCGGCCTCGTCGCAGATGCGCTGAGCGTTCTGCTGAGCGTCGGCAACGATGGTGTCGGCGGTCTGCTGGGCGGAGATGAGGGCAGCAGAGATCTGACGCTCGGTGGCGGAGAAATCGTGCTGCGGCGCGGCGGCGACAACCGGAGCGGCCGCGGGCTGAGCCGCAAGTTGAGCCTGGGCGTCAGCGAGCTCGTGCTCGGTGGCGGTCAGGCGGTTCTTAAGATCGACGATCTTGGAGAGCATGGCGTCGACCTCGGAGGCGAGCTGCTCAAGGAAAACGTCAACCTCGGCGGGGTCATAACCGCGCTTGGCCTCGGAGAACGTCTGGGCCTGGATGTCTGCAGGTGTGATAGCCATAGGATAATCTCCTTCTCATCGCGAGGCCCGGGCTTACCGCGCCCGGGATTTGCGTCTAAACCAGTATACCTATTACCAAACGAGCGATGACGTTCAACGCAAGAACTGCAATAACCGGCGAGAAGTCAATGCCGCCCATAGGCGGGATGATGCGCCGGAAGATCGACAGGAACGGCTCGCAAAGGGAGCGGAGCACCATCGCCACGTCATAGGCGATACCACCCTCGCGCAGCGGGAACCACATAAGGATGATGTACACGAGGATGAGCGTCTCGTAGAAGTTTACGAGCGTGCTGACAAGCTGTGCGATTTGATAAATGGTAATCAGCCCCTGCTACTTGAGGTATCCGTCAGCGCGGAGCTTGGCAAGGTCGGAATCGGTAACCTCGCAGCCCTGCGGCAAAACGACAAAGACGCGGTCGCCCACCTCGCGGACCGTAGCGCCAAGACCGCAGGCAAAGCCGTAGCTAAAGTCGAGCACGCGCTTGGCGACCTCGGTGCGAACGCCGACGAAGATGAGCGCCACCGGCTGCTTGGTGCGCACACGGCGCACCACCGTCTCAACGTCGTCATAGCTCTCGGGACGAAGCTCATAGATCGGAAGCTGGGGCGTCGCGTTAAGAATCGATGCGGCATGGCTCTCGGTCATCGAAGAGACGGGAGACGGGGTTGCAGCGGCGCGGGCACGGGTCTGCGCGGCATAGCTCGACGGCGTGTCGTAGGCGCCGGGACGATAATCATCATGGGAGCGGGCAGGCGGGTTGTACGTGGTCGCATGGCGGTCCGCATCGCCGACCAGCTGACCGGAGCGCGTATAGACCGCTACCGACTCGGCCTCGCCGCGGCGCGTCTGGCCGAGGACGCCGTTGGACGGGGTGTCCTGTGCGGCATAACCCTGGCCGTAGGAGGCGTCCTGCGTGCCATAGTCGGCGTCGTAGCCCTCGCCATCGTAATAGTCGTCCTCGTAGCCGTCGGCAGCGTAATCGTCCTGACCGAAAGTCAGCTGCTGGCCGAACGGAAGGCGGCTCTTGATCTCGTCTAAGAATCCCACGTTTCTCAACTCCCCCAAACGGAGTGTATCTACTAAATCGGCTTCCGGCTATGCCAAAAGAAACCGCGTACCTGCTATTCTAGCTCAAAGGCGGGGTCAAAGACCACTCTGCCCAAACGCACCAGAGTCGAGCCCTCCTCGAGCGCCGCCTCAAAGTCCTCGCTCATGCCGCAGGAGAGCTCCTCAAGCGTAAGCCCCGGGTAGCGGGCGGAGAGCTCGTCTCGCAGGTCGCGCAGACCCGCGAACGTGCGGTGCGCCATCACGTTATCCCCTCTTGGGGCCATCGTCATAAGTCCGCGTATGCGGATTCCACGAAGTCCCTGCAACTCTTCAATGGAGCGACGGAGCTCATCGGGCTCAAATCCCGATTTAGACTGCTCGCCCGAGATGTTCACCTCGAGCAGCACGTCCTGGGGAGCGGCGAGTGCGCCTTCCGCCAGGTGCCGCTCCGCGCGGTCGGAGATGGCCTGGGCGAGATGGAGCGAGCTCACCGAGTGGATGAGATCTACGCGGCCGAGCACGGCGTTGATCTTGTTCTTCTGGAGGTTGCCGATCATATCGAAGCGAACCGGCGCCAAGCCCTCACGCGCCGCGAGCCCCTCCAACTTGCGGATGAGCTCCTGAGGGCGGTTCTCGCCAAAGAAGCGATAGCCGGCCTCGATTGCAGCGACGACCTCGTCCACCCCTACCGTCTTGGAGACCGCCATAACGCGCGCGGCGTCCACCGCACGGCCCGAGCGTGCAAGGGCCGCATCGACGCGCGCGAGAATCTCCTCGCGCCGACGGCGGATGCAATCGAGATATGCCTGGCCTGATGCCGTATCACCCATGGATTACCCTCTTTGCGCTAGCGGGCGCGGGTGCGCCCTCGACCATACTAGCAAAGGGGCGCACCCCCTTGTGGGAGGTGCGCCCTCAAGAGCAAAAGGTTTACGAAGACGGCACAAGGCGACCCCGGGCGGGACTAGGCGAGGTCGTCCTCCTCGTCCTCATCCTCATCATCATCCTCGTCCTCGGGATTCTCGATGAGCGTGACGACCGCCTGAGTGAGCTCGGAGGCGGGAATGCGCGCGATGCAGGCGGCGTCGGCCGCGGGGCGCAGAATGACGCCCTCGCCGGAGGGGACGCGCATGCCCTCGAGCTCCTCCTCGTCGATGCCGGCGATGTCGGCGGCGCTCCAGCGCTGACCGGTGAGCAGGAAGGTGATACGGCCGGCGGCGTCGATGGCGTACTGGGCGCAGCGGTCGAGGTAGCGCGAGACCATGATGACGCGGCGGAGGTCGTCGAGCGAGCGGTCGTCGTCGATCTGCATGGCGGCCATGCGGTTGTAGGCGCGGAAGAACTCCTCGTAGATGCCGTGCGTGTCCTCCTCCTGCGTGTTCAGGGTGCGCAGCAGCGCGAGGTCGTTGGTGACAAGCACAGAAGCCGAGGTGCCGAGCACCTTGTAGACGCTGCCGGCCTCCGCCTCGACGAGCTCGACGAGCTCAGCGGGCAGCTCGATGCCGGAGACGACCTTGTGCTGGGCGGCGCGGGCGATGCGGCGCACCTTGTCGCACATGCGCTGCAGACAGAAGTTGGTGTAGATGATGGTCTGGAGCAGGCGGAAGTCGGAGGCCACAGGGCCCTGGGTGGCGATGAGGTTGTAGCAGACCGCCTCGAGGTTGGCGCAGCGCGCATCGATGCGGAGCGCCTGCTTCTTGGCCTTGCTCGCGAGCTTCTTGTCATCGGTCACAAAGGAGCGAACCGCGTCGTGGAGCGTAAGGTCGATGACCTCGTAGATGGAGAGCATCTCGTGACGCGCCTCTACGAGCTGACGGGAGAAGAGTTTGCGCATGTTCTAGACTCCAATCGGATGCCGGGCGGGATGCCGCCCCGAGCGTGGATGGCATACGGTTGCCAGTCTAGAGGTCGGGTGTCAGGGTTTTGTAAGCGCACGGTCACGGTAGCGCCGCAAAGGGCTTGGTCATGGCCGCCCGTGCCACTGGCTGCACGATTTGACTCCGTCCCCAAGTGAGCCCCAAGTGAAGCAGCGTGAAGGCGAGGGGAACCTTCTGGGAATGTGAAATATTTTGCACATTCCCAAATAATCATGCCCTCATACGCGCCAAACGCACGGCGGAGAGGCGCTTACGCCTCCCCCATCACCGCCAGGGCACCGTGACGCCCGCAGGTACCCTTCTCGGCACGATAGGAGAAGAACCGGTCGTTGTTGCCCACGGTGGAGAGACCCGGGTCGCAAACGTTATCTTCGGGCACGCCCGCCTCGGCAAGTGCCGCGCGAATGCATGCGGCGAGGTCGAGCAGGCGCGAGGGCCCTGCATGCACCGCCTGCGGGAACCGCGCGGCAAAGCGCTCGATGAGCTCCTCGGAGACCTCGTACTCCGCCCCGGTGATATGCGGGCCTATGAAGGCAAAGATGTGCTCGGGCGCGCATCCCGTGGCATCGGAGAGCATGCGCGCGGCCTTGCCGGCGATGGCCGCGATCGTCCCCTTCCAGCCGGAGTGGACCACGGCAAAGCCACCTTCGCACGCAAGGACGACCGGTACGCAGTCGGCAAAGTTGAGCAGTACCGGCACACCGGGCACGCAGCAGACGATGCCGTCGGCGCCGGCAGCGATCTCTTCTCTCACGCGGGCGAGCTCCGCCTCATCGGCAGACCGCACGACGGCGGTATGGTCGCCGTGCACTTGGTTGGGCACGAGCAGACGCTCAGCGCACGCCCCGCACCCGAGCGCCTCAAGCACCCGGCGCCGGTTCTCAGCCACCGCATCCGGGTCATCGCCCACACGCGCACCCAGATTAAGGGAGGTAAAGGGCGGCTCGGAGACGCCGCCTGTCCGCTCGGTGAACGCCAGATGCACCGCGCCCACATGTGCCTCGTTCAAGACGACGCCCTCATGATCTTTGCGTTCAAGTGAACTCACGTTGTGCCTCCCTATCAAAAGCGCCCCGGACCGTGCCGGGGCGCCTCAAAAACCACTGTGTTGGCCGTTGCCTTAGAAGTTGCCGCGCTTCAGGAAGTCGGGCAGCTCGAACTGGTCGTTGCCAAAGTTGTGGACCTGCTCGCCACCGATGGTGCGGCTACTCGCAGCCGGGGCAGCGGGAGCGGCCGTGCGCGCAGGCGCGGGGTCAGAAGCCTTGGACGATGCGGAGAAGAGCTCGTCCTGACGGCTAACGTTGGCATCGGAGAAGCCGGTAGCGATAACGGTGATGCGCACCTGATCGCCCAGCGACTCGTCCACGACGGTACCGAAGATGATGTTGGCCTCGGGGTCGACGGCGCTGGCAACGAGGTCGGCGGCGTCGTTGATCTCCTGGATGCCGAGGTCCTTGGAGCCGGCGATGGAGAGCAGCACGCGGGTGGCGCCGTCGATGGAGCTCTCGAGAAGCGGGCTCGAGATGGCCTGCTGGGCGGCGTCGACCGCGCGGGTGTCACCGGAAGCGGTGCCGATGCCCATCATGGCGGTGCCGGCCTGCTTCATGATCGTCTTGACGTCGGCGAAGTCGAGGTTGATGACGCCGGGGACGGTGATGAGGTCGGTGATGCCCTGGGTGCCCTGCGAGAGGACGGCGTCCGCCATGGAGAAGGCCTCGAGCATGGTGGTCTTCTTCTCGGCGATGTCGAGCAGCTTGTCGTTGGGGATGACGATCATGGTGTCCACGCTCTGAGCAAGGGTGTCGATGCCCTCCTCAGCGGACTTCTTGCGCTTGCGGCCCTCGAAGGTGAAGGGCTTGGTGACGACGGCGACGGTGAGCGCACCGATGTCGTTCATGGCGATGTCGGCCACGATGGGGGCAGCGCCCGTACCGGTGCCGCCACCCTCGCCCGCGGTGATGAACACCATGTCGGCGCCGGCGAGCGCCTCCTTGATGTCGTCACGGCTCTCGTCGGCCGCCTTACGGCCGATCTCGGGGTTGGCGCCGGCGCCGAGGCCGCGCGTGATGTCGGTGCCGATGTGCACCTTGATGTCGGCATCGGAGATGGCGAGAGCCTGGGCATCGGTGTTGATGGCAACGAACTCGACGCCGCGGATGCCCTCCTCGATCATACGGTTGACCGCGTTGGTGCCGCCACCGCCCACGCCGACTACCTTGATGACGGCAAGATAGTTGTTGATCTCGTTCTCGTGCATGTGGTCCTCCGATGCGACGGGTTGAGCCATCTTGGCTGACGTAGATAACCTTAAAGCTCAAGTTTACATTAAAGGGCGAGGTAAACCCGCTTATCTTTGCACAAATTGCAGGTCACCGTCAAATGGAGAGCCCTAAATTGTGGAGTTACCAGAAGAAGCGCAGGTAGTTGCGGCAACCGTTCGCCGAATCACCCACCCTAATCGGTCGGTGCGCTCCTAAACGTATAGTTGTCGGGCACACGAACGTTGATGTAGGTGACGCCCTGCTGCTGCTCGAGCAGGCGCGTGACGACCCGCTCCTTGGTCTCGATGTCATCGGGCGCGCCGAGCGAGACCTCGATACCGGAGTCAAGGTAGGCCGTGATCGCATCGACCGAAGGCAGAGACAGGCTCTGGATCTGGGCGATAAACTCGGGCGAGAAGCCGTTCGCGTAGGCAAGGCCGGCGAGCACCACCTCGGAGGCCACCTCGCGGCCCGTAGAGGGCTCCACGTCGGCGGGGACGTCCGTGAAGAGGATCGCGCCGTCCTTGCGGGCAAGAGCGCGCGCCGCGTCTGCCCCGGTGAGCGTCTGGCCGCCCTCCACGGCACCCTCGACTACGTTGCCCTCGGCATCGGTGGAGACGGAAAGGGACACCGGTGCGATCCAGTTACCGTCGCTGCCGATGGCCCAGGCGATGTCGTCGGCGGGGATGTAGACGATGGCGGCGACCGTGCGCTCCTCGGGCTTGATGCGCAGGGTGTGCGGGAACTCGCGCTCGATGGAGACGCCCGTCACCCACGGGTTCTCAGAAAGCGCCTCGGTTATGGCGTCTGCGTTGACGTTAAAGAGGGTCGTGCCGCTGGGGATGGTGACCAGACGCTGAACCGCCTCGGTGGAGACGTGCTCGCTCCCCTCGATCACCACATTGGTTGCGGCAAAGACGGGCGAGTTGACGAGCACCACGCCGCCGACGCCGAGCACGAGCGCGCAGGCGACAACGATGGCGATGACCTTGCCGGAGACAAAGCCGCCCACTACATGGGCGACCCCCGCAAACACCGCACCGATGCGCCCGAGGAAGGAGGCGGCCTTACCGGCAGGCGCCGGCTTAGCGGGGGCGGCGACCGTGGTGAGCGGCTTCATGCGGCGCTGGGGCTTCTTGAGCGCCGCAACGGCGGGAGTGGAGAGCTTGGAGGCGGCGGACTTTTGGACCGCGGGCTTCTGCTTGAGGGGCTTGGACGCAGGAGCGCTCGCCTGCTTGCGCATAACCGGCTTGCTCGCGGGCTTGTTTGCAGAAGCTGCCTTGGGCGCCACGGTTAGCTGCTTTTTGGCTGCTACCGGCTTTTTGGAGGCCACCGTGGCAGACCCCAGGCGCGCCTGCGGCTGTACCGTGCGCTTCTTGGACCCCGGCCGCGACGAGGGGGTACCCACGCGCGTGCGGGCCGTATAGGAGGAGATGGGCTTTTTAGCCTGGCGCGGCGCAGGCGCGGGAGCTGCCTGCGGGCGCGGGGCGCTCGCCTTGGAACCGGCACGACGAAAGGTGGGCTTCGAGGCCTTAGAAACCGAGGAATTTGACTTCCGGTTGGAGCTCGACGCCATACGCCTTTCGTACCTCCTCATGCACCTTCTTTATGACCGCCGCGACATCCTCGGCGCGGGCGGTTCCCGTATTGACGATAAAGTTACCGTGAATCGGCGACACCTCGGCCCCGCCCACGGAAAAACCCTTCAATCCACAGTCCTCAATCATCTTTCCCACACTCATGTCGGGCGGATTCTTGAAGACCGAGCCGCAGCAGGCGCTGCCAAGCGGCTGCGATTTGCGGCGGCGGTCGAGCGAGCGCTCCATACGGGAGCGAATCTGCGCCTTGTCGCCGGGGGCGAGCTTGACCGTGGCCTCGAGAACGATCTCGTCACGCGGGAGCGTGCAGGTCCTATACCCCCAAAAGACGTCGTCGTGGCTGTAATGGCGCAGGCCCACGCCCGGTTTCAGGGTGAGCACATCCTCGATGACCGACCCCATCCACTCGGTGCGGGTACCGGCGTTCATGGAGACGGCGCCGCCCACCGTGCCGGGGATACCCACGGCAAACTCAAGGCCGGTGAGACCGCGGGAGAGCGCCTCGTTCACCAAGCGCGCCAAGATGACACCCGCACCCACCGTGAGCGTGACGCCGTCGTCTGCGCAGATCATACGCGAGAACTCGCGGCCGAGGGTCACGACCGCACCGCGGTAACCTTCGTCTGCCACGAGCAGGTTGGAGCCCTTGCCGATGATGACCCAGGGGACGTCCTCCTCGGTGAGCACGTCGAGCGCACGGCGCAGCGCATGGTAGCTGTGGCACACGAGGAACAGGTCGGCCTTGCCGCCGATGCGGTAGCTCGTATGGCGCGCCAGGCTCTCATGCTCGATAAGGTCGGTGTCGGCGGCGCCCGAGAGCGCCATGACGGCGTTGAAGAGGCCCATCGTGCTTAGGCTTCCTTAGACGAGAGATAGGAGATGAACTCAGGGCCGACCGTGGTCACGTCGCCCGCGCCCATGGTGAGCAGCAGATCGCCCTCGTCGACGATGCGCGCGAGCTCCTCGGACACCGCCAGGCGGTCGGCGATGTAGTGGACCTCCTTGCCCGGATGGCGCTTCTCCACGAGGTCGGCGAGCATCTTGCTCGTCACACCGGGGATGGGCATCTCGCCGGCAGAGAACACGTCGATGAGCACCAGGCGGTCGGCATCGGCAAAGGCATCGGCAAAATCGTCGGCAAACGCCTGAAGACGCGAGTAGCGGTGCGGCTGGAAGACAACGTCGACATGGTTGTAGCCGAGTGACTTGGCCGCAGCAAGGGTCGCGCGAATCTCGGTGGGATGATGGCCGTAGTCGTCCACCACCGTCACGCCGGCGACCTCGCCCACATGGGTGAAGCGGCGGCGGACGCCCTCAAAGCTCGAGAGAGCGCGGGCGGCGGAGGCGATGTCGAGGCCGAGCACGTCGGCCACGATGATCGAGGCGGTGGCGTTCAGCAGGTTGTGGCGGCCGGGGTTGTTGCGGATCTCGATATCGACCGAACGGTCGCCGGGAAGACGGACCGCGGCGGCGTTGGCGATGTTTTGCGCATGGGCGTGCGGCGTGCAGACGACGTCGTTGCCCTCCTCAAAGCCGTAGGTGACAACGCGGCGGCGGGTGCTGCGCGCGAGCTCGGCCAGACGCGGGGAGTCACCGCAGACGATCACGGTGCCGTCCTCGCCCACGAGACCCATGAACTCGGCAAAGGTGCGCTCGATCTCCTCAAGGGAGCTGTAGTGGTCAAGATGGTCCGCCTCGACGTTGGTAACGATCACCACGTTGGGGTTGAGGTAGAGGAAAGAGCTGTCGGACTCGTCCGCCTCGGCAACAAAGTAGGGGCCGTGGCCGTTCTTGCCGTTGGTGTCAAAGCCCTCGACGATACCGCCGATGAGGAAGCTCGGGTCCTCCCCCATGCGGTCGAGCATGGTGGCGACCATGGACGAGGTCGTGGTCTTGCCGTGCGTGCCCGCCACAGCGACGGTGGTGTAGCCCTGGCCGAGCGCGGAGAGCATCTTGGCACGGGGCCACACGGGGATACCGAGCTCGCGCGCACGGGCGAGCTCGGGGTTGGTCTCGGGGATAGCCGTGGAGACGACCACCACATCAGGGCTCACCTCGTCGATGGTGGAGGCGGTGTGACCGATGTGGATATCGACGCCGGCGCGCGTGAGCTGGCGGATGTAGCGCGAGGTCTTAAGGTCAGAACCAGAGACCGCAAAACCGCGCTCGTGCAGCACGAGCGCGATACCGCTCATGCCCGCACCGCCAATACCAATGAAATGGGCGCGCTTGAACGAGGGCGCTGCGGACGAGGTCGGGGTGTCTGCCATGCGTATGCTCCCTAAAGAGGCTGGTTGTATCAGCTTGTTACTTTAGCGCAATTGTAAAGGGTTGGCGAGGAGGGCCATGGAGGTTCAACGCGAGCTGCGTAGCACAGCGCAGCTCAAGACCATATGTCGCATTGAGTTGCCCGGGTACACACGATGCCTTCTCGCTAACGGGCGATGCGCTCCAGCTCGTCCGCCAGGTGCTCGGCCGACTCGGCCTGGTTGAGGCCGCGGGCCGCCTCGTGCATCTGTGCGCGGCGGGCAGGGTCGGCAATGAGCCCCAAAAGCTCGTCTGCAAAGGGACGTCCATCGATATCGGCGTCCTTGAACATAACGGCGGCGCCGGCGTCGGTGAGCAGATGCGCGTTGGTGGTCTGATGGTCCGCCGTGGCAAAGGGATAGGGCACCAGCACCGACGGCACGGCGAGCGCCGCGATCTCGGCGATCGAGGACGCGCCGGCACGGGAAAGGACAAGGTCCGCCGCCGCGAGCACGTCTCCCATGCCCTCGATGTAGCTCTGAACGCGGTAGCGCTCCGCCTCCTCGGGCGTGAGGGCAAGCGCGTCGCGCGTTGCCTCAAAGTCGTCTGCGCCCGTGGAGTGCAGGATGTGAAGGTTAGGGATAGCAAGGAGCTCGTGCTTGAGCGACGCCATGCGCTCGTTCAGGTGGTGCGCACCGAGCGAGCCGCCAAAGACCACCAGAAGCGTCGCGTCCTCGGGCACACCCAGGGCGGCGCGACCGCGGGCGCGGGCGCCGTCGAGCACCTGGCGGCGCACCGGGTTGCCCGTGAAGCGGATAGCGTCCTCGCGGGCACCCGCACGGCGAAAGACGTCCGCCACGCTCGGCTGCGCGATGGCGATGAGCGCGGCGTCGCGCGCCGTCTGCTTGTTAGCAAGACCCGGCACCGAGTTCTGCTCATGCAGGGCAATGGGAATATGCAGGCGCTTGGCCGCGCGCATGAGCGGGAGCTCCACGTAGGCACCAAAGCCTATGGCAACGTCGGGCCTGAGCGCGGGGTCGTCGCGAAACGCCTTAGCCAGGCGACGCTCCTCGTGCGCAAGGTGCGCGAGCGCCGTGGCAAGCGTCCAGGGACGCTGGCGGTCAAAGCCCGTCACATGGACCGGAAAGAAGTCAAAACCCGCCTCCGGGACGAGCCTGCCCTCGAGCCGCCGCTCCTCGCCAAAGAAGCGGACCTCGTGCCCGCGTTCGCGCAGGCACTCGGCAAGGGCAAGGGCGGGATTCACATGGCCTGCGGTGCCGCCGGCGGCAATCGCTACGCGCAGCTTATCTGTCATATCGACTCCTTCCGCGCTGCCCGCCTCCGCGCGGGCCCGGGTTGCGGTCCCGGTCGCGCGTACGCAGGCGCTCGGCCGGATCATAGTCCAAGTTTATCCGTTCGTAGCCGCCCGCAGGCGCCTGAGAGCGGCCAAAGCCGCGAGCGGTCGAGCCAAAGCGCGTGCTCGGCGCCGGGCGCTCGGCACGGCCTGCAGGGTAGGACGCACCGGCACTGCCGTCCACCACCGTAAACGCGGAGCTTCGCTCCGAACGGCGACGGGCGGGGCCGGCGGTGCTACCCTCGATGCGCCCTACAGACGCAGCATAAGCATCGGCGGGATACCCATCAGCGGCAGCGCGGCTCTCCCCCACCACGCTCATGTGCGAGCGGCGCACATCGTGCACGGTCACGGGGTTGCTCTCGAGCGAGACACGCATGACAAGGCCCGCCACCGCAAGCATGGCGATCATGGACGAGCCGCCGTAGGAGATAAAGGGCATGGTCTTGCCCGTCATGGGCGTGACGCCCAGAATGCCGAGGGCGTTCACGAGGAACTGCAGGAAGATGATGACACCGCAGCCGTAGGCGATAAGGCGCCCCTGCACCGTGGGCGACTGCTCGGCGATCTTGAAGATGGCAACGACCATGAGCGCGTAGACCGCAAAGAAGATGAGCATGCCAAAGAAGCCCAGCTCCTCGCCGATGATGGCGAGGATGTAGTCGTTGTGCGCCTCGGGGAGGTAGTTGTACTTCATGGTCGAGTTGCCGATGCCGCGGCCAAAAAGCCCGCCCGAGGCAAACGCCATGATGGCGAGCACCGCCTGGTAACCGGTATCGTAGGGGTCCTCCCACGGGTCGCTCGCCATGCGCGCCATACGGTAGTCGGCCGACACGATGAAGATGATGGTCGCGAGCACGCCCACCACGAGCACCGCACCGATCACCTTGTAGGAGAAGCCGGCGAAGTAGCACATCGCAAACACCGTGCCGGCGATGATAAGGCAGCTGCCGAGGTCGGGCTCGAGGATGATGAGCAGAAGCGGCCCCGCCACGCAGGCGCCGAGCATGACGAGGAAGATGGCCGTATCGAGGGCCTCCATCTCGTAGTACTCGTGGAAGATCTTTGCCGCTGTGACGATGACAACCGGCTTGACAAACTCCGAGGGCTGGAACTGCTGGCCCGCTATGACAATCCAGCGGGTGGCGCCGCCGCGCTCCTCGCCCACCAAAAGCACGGCAAGCAAGAGCACGAGCGCACCGAGCCAGACGACCCACATGACGCCGGAGCGCATGAACTGCAACGGGACGGTGAGGCTGATCACCGCCATGAGCGCAAGGCCGAGGCCTATGAAGATGCCCTGGCGGACGAGGAAGTGCGTGGCGCTGCCGTACTCCTTGAGCGCCTCGACGGCGGAGGCGGAGTACACCATGAGCAGGCCGAACGCGAGGATGGCAAAGAGACAGGCTATGAAGACGAGGCGCGGGCGCATGATGCGCGCCGGCACGCCGGCGATGAGCCTCTCGCCGAGCGCGGAGTGCTCCGACTCGTCGCGCTTGCGGCGACGGGTGCGGACCTTCTCGCGGATACGGGAGGAAACGGAGCCCTGCTGGTTCGTTTGGGGTGCGGAGGCGGTGTCCGCACCGGGTCTGCGTGTATCGGGCATGGCTTCCCCTTAGCGAGCGTCTTCTGCCGCGGCGAGCTCGGCCACGTAGGAGCGGAAGCGGTCGCCGCGCTCCTCAAAGCCCGAGAACTCGTCAAACGAGGCGCAGGCGGGCGACAGCAGCACCACATCGCCCGCATCGGCGAGCGTGCGCGCCACGTCGACGGCATCGATGAGGCCGTCTGCCTCGGCGAGGTCGACCTCAGAGGAGCCCTCGGCATCGCGGAAGGCCGCGAGGAAGCGCTCGCGCGCCTCGCCGAAGCACACGATGGCGTGTACCGTGGAGGACATGACCGTGCGCGCGAAGTCCTCAAGGGGCGTCCCCTTGTCGCGCCCGCCGGCAAGCAGCACCACGCGGTCCGAGGGGAACGCCGTGAGCGCCTTCTCGACCGCATCGGTGTTGGTGGCCTTGGAGTCGTTGTAGAAGCGCACGCCGCGGACCTCGCCCACCGGCTCGATACGGTGCGGGAGCGCGCCAAAGTCGCGCAGGCCCGAGGCGATCGAGGCGGCATCTGCCCCGCAGAAGAGGGCGAGCGACGCGGCGGCAAGCGCGTTTTGCACGTTGTGGGCGCCGGCGATCTTGAGCTCGTCGATGGTGACGAGCGCAGTCTCGGTGCCTGCGAGGCGCACGGTGAGCATCCCGTCGCGCACAAAGGCGGCGTCACGCGCGCCCGAGTCCACAAGGCCGAGCTCAAGCACGCGGCAGCTCCCATCGTCGATGATGGCGCGCACATCGCACACGCCCTCGTCCTCGACGTTGATGACGGCGAGGTCGTCCTTGCCCATGTTGCGGAACATGCGGCACTTGGCACGGGCGTACGCCTCGTGGCTGCGGTGCCAAGAGAGGTGGTCGGGCGTGATGTTGAGCAGAACCGCGGCATGCGGATGGAGCTCGGAGGAGGTGGCGAGCTGGTAGCTCGAGAGCTCGGCCACAAACCAGGAGCCGGGCGCGCGGTGGTCGATACGACTCACCGGCGTGTCGCCGATGTTGCCCACCGCGTCGGCGTCCATGCCGGCGGACTCCAACAGGTGCGCCGTGAGCGCGGTCGTGGTGGTCTTGCCGTTGGTGCCCGTGATGCCGATCCAGCGCTCGGGCGAGAGGCGGAAGGAGAACTCGGGCTCGCCCATGATCTGGGTCGCATGCGCGCTCGCGCTCGCAAAAAACGGCGAGAACTCAGAGATGCCCGGGCTCGCGACGCAGACGTCATAAGAGCCTGCGACCTCCTCGGTCGCATAGACGCACGTGACGCCGGCGGCCTCGAACTCAAGCGTCTCGGGCGTGGGCGAGCTCTTGGCACCGCCAAAGAGCGTCACCTGGGACACGCGCTCGGGGTGCGCGAGCGCCCAGCGGACCACGTCCTGGCCCGAGGTGCCCTGGCCGAGCACAAGAAGATTCATGGTCTTTGGAAGCGGCATATAAAACCCCCGTTAGCCGAGCTGGAAGAAGAGCGCAAGACCGAGGGCGCCAAAGGCGGCGGACACGATCCAGAACCGGATCACGACCTTGGTCTCGGCCCAGCCGAGTCGCTCGAAATGATGATGGATGGGCGCCATGAGAAAGACGCGTTTGCCCGTGGCCTTGAAGCTCACGACCTGGATCATGACCGAGAGCGCCTCGGCGATGAAAAGCCCGCCGATAACGAGCGAGACCACCTCGGTGTTGGTCATGATGGCCATGCACGCAAAGGCGGAGCCCAGCGCGAGCGAGCCCGTGTCGCCCATGAAGATGCTCGCGGGATAGCAGTTGAACCAGAGAAAACCGAGGCACGCGCCGCCGCAGGAGGCGGAGAAGATGGCGAGGTTGACGTCGTTGTGAAGAAACGCGATGGCCGCCATGATGAGCATCGCGATCATAGAGGTGCCGCCCGCGAGGCCGTCGAGACCGTCGGTGAGGTTGACGGCGTTGGAAAGGCCCGCGATGAGCAGCCAGGTGAAGATAACGTAGAGCCACGGGATCTCAAAGGGCGTGCCGCCGATGGCGATGGTGGTGGTGAGCACGCCCAAGTCGATGGCAAAGCCACCCGGGAAGCGCACCTCGGGCGCCACATCGCACCAATTCACGGCAAGCAGGCAGAAGGTGACGCAGATGAGCGTGAGGCCGATCATCTTGGCGTGCGGCGTAAGGCCGAGCGAGCGGCCGTGCGTAACCGAGGTGACGTCGTCTATGAAGCCGAGGAGCCCCGTGGCGAGCGTCGCCAGAAGCGTGAGCACAAGCTCTGCGGTGAGCTTGCCCATAAGCAGGCACGAGACCGTGATAGCGAGCAGGATCACCACGCCGCCCATGGTAGGCGTGCCCTGCTTGACAAGATGGCGCTTGGGGCCGTCGGCGCGCACCTGCTGGCCGATGTGCTCGTACTTGAGGATGCGGATCCACAGGGGCATGAGCACGAGCGCCACGAGCGCGGCGATACCAAAGGCGATAAACGTCTGATAGGTCGGGTAGGCGGGATTACCGAGCACGAACGACCACTCCCTCCACGAAGCGCTCGAGACCGACGGCGTGCGAGCCCTTCACGAGGACGAGGTCGCCCGCAGCAAGGGCGCTCCCCCAGCGCGCGAGCGCTGCCTCGGGGGTCGGGACGCAGAAGATGGATTCGGCGGACATGCCCATGAGGCGTGCGGCGGCAGCGATGGCCTCCGCATGCAGGCCGCCCACGCAGATGAGCAGATCGAGCTTCTTGGCGGCAGCATAGGAGCCCACAAGACCGTGCAAGCGGTCGCTCTCCTCACCAAGCTCGCCCATCTCGCCCAGAACCGCGATGCGCGAACCCGTGGCGTCGAGCTTGCCGAGCAGGTCGAGCCCAGCCGCCATGGACTCGGGGCTCGCGTTGTAGCAGTCGTCGATGATGCGCGCGCCCGAGGAGGCGTCGCGCACCTGCTGGCGATGCCCCGTGATGGAAAGCTCGTGGAAGGCCTCGTCGATCTCGTATTGCGGGATGCCCATGCGCTTGGCGATGGCCGCGGCAAACAGGGCGTTCTGCACCGCCGGAAGCCCCGGGATGGAGAGCCCCGTGCGGTACTGCGAGCCGTTCTCGAGCATGATGTCAAAGCTCGCGCAGCCCTCCTCGTCAAGCTCGATGGCGCGCGCCGAGACGTCGTCGTCGGCGCTCATGCCGGCAAGCAGGACGTCGACGCCAGCGGGACGCGCGAAGTTCTCGATGATGAAGGGGGTAAAGTCGTCCTCCCCCGAGAGCACGAGCAGGCTGTGGTCGCCCTCAAAGTTCACGTTGGAGGCGGGCATGCCGGCGAGAACCTCCGCCTTGGCGCGCGCGATGTTCTCGCGGCTGCCGAGCATACCCACATGGCTCGTACCGATCTTGGTGATGACGGCGTAGGTCGGCTGGGCGCAGCGGCTCATGCGCTCGATCTGCCCCGGACCGTCCATGCCCATCTCGAGCACCATGACCTGCGTGTCCTTGGGCGCCGCAAGAATGGTGAGCGGCATGCCGATGAGGTTGTTGTAATTGCCCGCCGTGGCGTGCACGCGATAGCGCTTCGCGAGCGTGGTGGCGAGGATATCCTTGGTGGTGGTCTTGCCAATGGACCCCGTCACGGCGATTACCGTGCAGCGCAGGCGCGCACGGTAGCCCTGGGCCAGGCGCAGCAGAAACTCCTCAGGGTCGTCGGTAACAAAAATCGCCGAGCCCTTCTCACGCGCCAGCGCGCGCTCCTCGTCGGCAGGCTCGCGCGTGAGCACGACCGCGGCCGCACCCGCCTCGAGCGCGCGGCAGGCAAAGTCGTTTCCATCGACGCGCTCGCCGGGAAACGCTACAAAGATGCTGTCCTCTTGAACCAGACGCGAGTCAATCACACAGCCGCGGCACAGGCGCTCGCCGTCGCCCACAACGCCGCGGGCGCCGGTGACGCTCTCGATATACTTCACGGCAATCTCTACCATGAGCTCTCCTTGACCGAAGGCCCTTCCTTGCAACCCATCATTTTAACCGAGGCGCCGCCCTCGGTGGTGCACACGGTGTGAAGCGCAGGGCTTAGCGCGTGCGGTCCACGCCCAGAACGGAGAGCGCCTTGCTCATGATGGGCACAAACGGCTCGCACGCCGCGTTAGAGCCGCGTGGGGTGCCGTCCAGCGTGATGTAGACGAGGACCTCGGGGTCACTCGCGGGTGCAAAGCCCAAGAAAGACGACATGTAGATGTCCTCGGCGTAGCCGCCGCCCTCGGCGGCGCGCTGCGCGGTACCGGTCTTGCCCGCAACGTCGTAGCCCGGGATCTGGGCGTCCGTGCCCGTGCCCTCGTCCACAACGGTCACCATCATGGAGGTCACCTGGCTTGCCGCCTCGGTACCGATGACGCGTTTCTCCCCCTCGGTCCAGTCGACGCGCTCGCCAGCGCACGCCTGAACAAAATGGGGCGTGGTCATGACGCCGCCGTTGGCGATGCCACCGATCGCGCGCGCCACGCGCACAGGGGCGATGGCGATACCCTGGCCAAACGACATCGCGCCAAGGCTCGCACCGTCGTACTCCTCGCGCTTGCGGATGGTACCGGCGCTCTCACCGGGGAAGTCGATGCCCGAGGGCGAGGTGATCTCAAATTCGTCGAGGTAGGCGGCAAAGTCATCGGCGCCGATCTTCTCGCCCACCATGACCATGCCCGTGTTGGACGAACGGCGCATGATCTCGCGCAGGGTCATCGTGAGGCCGTAGTTGCGGTTGTCGGCGTCGCCCACCCAGTCGTCGCCCACCTTGATCTCGGCAGGAACGGCAAACTCGGTATCGGGCGTGACGAGCCCCATGTCGATGGCCATGCCCGACACGATGGCCTTGAAGACCGAGCCCGGCTCGTAGGAGTCGGTCACGATACGCAGGTTCATGTCGGCAGACGAGGCGTTGGCGAGGTCCGTCTGGTCGTAGGTGGGGTTGGAGCAGCAGGCGAGGATGTCGCCGGAGCGCGGGTCGGTGACGATGACCGAGCCGCTCTGGGCGTGCGAGCCCTCCACCGCCTGGGCGAGGGCCTCCTCCGCTGCCTGCTGGATGTCCATATCGAGCGTAAGGACCAGGTCGGCGCCGTCCTCGGCCTCGACCTTCTCGTACGCGCCGCCGGCGATGAACGAGCCGTCACGGGCACGCTCGCGCACGATCCAGCCGTTGGTGCCCGTGAGCACGTCGTTGTACTGCTTCTCAAGGCCCGAGAGGCCGTCGTTGTCGATGTTCACCACGCCGATGACCTGCGACGCCAAGCGGCCGTAGGGGTACACGCGCATGATGGAAGGCTCGAACTCGATGCCCGGGAGGTCGTACTCGCCGAGCTCGGCGGCAAGCGCCTCATCAACCTGGCGTTGAAGGTACACGAAGGTTTTGTCGCGCGTGAGCTTCTCCTCCGCATCCTCTGCGTCCATGCCAAGGACATCGACCAGGACCTTCACGGTCTTGTCCACGTCCTCCACCAGCTTGGGGTTGGCGTAGACGTTCTCGCACTCGACGCTTTGGGCAATCACGTTGCCGTTGCGGTCGTAGATGGCGCCGCGCTTGGCAAAGAGCGTCTGGCTCGACACGCGGCGCTCGTCCGCGCGGTCGCGGTACGTTCCCGCGTTAACAACCTGGTAGTCCATAAGCTGGGCTATACCCGCGAGCATGCCGGCACCGAGCACCCCGAGCACCACCGTGCGGCGCGGGATGTTCTCGTGCGCAAGATCGCTGTGGAGGAGGTCCGTCTTCACGCCGCCGCGCCCGCGGCCCGAGCCGCCGCGATAGCCGCCGGAGCCGCCGCGACCTCCCCCGCGGGGGGCGCCTGCACGGTCGTAAGAGTGTGAGCGGTCGCCCCGTCCATTGGAGCGACCGCTTCTCATCTGGTCATCTGAACCGTAGCGCCGACGCCTTGCGCCGTCGCCGGAATATCTGTCACGCGCCACGAGGGCTCCTTACTCTGCCGTCGGTGCCGCAGCCGCGCCGGCCGCCGCGTCGCTCATGTCGAGCGTGATGTGCGAGGTGGGCTCGATCATGCCGAGCGTGTCCTCCGCGAGGTCGCGGATACGCGAATCTGCACCGTAGACCGAGCGCATGACCTCGAGGTCGCCCGACTGGTCACGCGCCGCCGTGAGCTCGTTGGAGACGGTGGCGTTGGCGTTGAGCTCGGCCGTGGTGAGGCTCGCGATGCCCACGCGCGCAACACCGATGGTGAACACGAGCGCAACGAGGACGCAGAACACCTTGAGGACGTGCGTGAAAGCGGGGCTTACCGGCTGGTTGGCCTCGAGGCCCTGGCCGGTGTACACGTCAAAGCGCGGGCGCTCCTGGGTGCGCGGAGCGGGAGCTGCGGGAGCGTATGCGGGAACAGCCTGCATATCATAGGCGTAAGCTGCGTTTGTGGTGTGGTAACCCATGATATGCCGGCCTTCCGTCCCTCACGTATGGGTAGTTCGTTTATCGTTCGTTTACGGATCTGCGAGGCCGTCTCAGACGTTGTCGGGCGCCGTCAGAGGCGCTCGGCGACGCGGATCTTCGCCGACCTCGCCCGCGGGTTGCGCTTCACCTCATCGGCGCTCGCCACCAGCGGTTTTCGGGTTATGACTCTGAGCGTCGGCACGTTGCCGCAGACGCACACCGGAAGCTCCGGCGGGCAGGTGCAGCCCCGGCTCATCTCCTGGAAGATGTGCTTCACGATGCGGTCCTCGAGCGAGTGGTACGAGATGACGCAGACGCGCCCTCCCGGGTTGAGCCAGCGGATCGCCGCCTCAAGTCCCCTCTCGAGAACATCGAGCTCCCGGTTCACCACGATGCGGATCGCCTGGAAGGACTTCCGCGCCGGATGATGCCCGTGTCGGCGCGCCGCGGCGGGTATGGCCGCCTTGATTGCGTCGACGAGCTCTACCGTGGTCTCGATGGGTCTCTCCTCCCGGCGGCGGCAGATCTCGCGCGCGATCTCACGCGCGTACTTCTCGTCGCCATAGCGGCGCAGGGCCCGAGCGATGTCTGCTTCGTCAAAGGTGTTGATGACATCAGCTGCGGTTAGAGTGTTGTTACTCGGGTCCATCCGCATGTCTAGGGGGGCGTCCTCGTTGTACGAGAACCCCCGCTCCGGGATATCGAGTTGCGGGCTCGAGACGCCCAGGTCGAAGAGAAAACCGTCCACACCGGGGATCTCTGCCGAGCATAGAAGCTCGTCGAGGTCGCCGAAGTTGCCCTTGAGGAGCTTTCTTGGGATGCCGGGCGCCTCGCGCTCAAGGCGCTTGGATGCCGCCTCGAGTGCCATGTCGTCCTGATCGATCCCAATGAGAAGCCCCTCGGCTCCCACGGCAGCGGCCAACTTCACCGAGTGGCCGGCGCCGCCGAGCGTGCAGTCGCACACCGTGTCACCGGGTGCGAGCGAAAGCGCGTCGAGCACTTCCGGAAGCATTACGGGTTCGTGCCGATATTCAGGTGTCAACGTTCCCTCACCCATGTACGTGTCCTCTCCAAGGCGCCCGGACTAGTTGTCGAAGAAGTTCGCGACAACCTTGCGGACGTTCGCCTTGCGCGCGTCGTGCGTCGCACGATCCCAAACCACCAGGCGGTCGCCGTTACCGACGACGGTGACCTCGCGGTCGAGGCGTGCGTCGGCGCGACACTCCTCAGGAAGACTGATGCGGGAGGCGGAGTCTATTTCAAGTGTGGTTGCCTCACCGTTCAGCCATTCTCTGACGGAGCGGTGCTCTTCGCTCGTCGGGTCGTACCCGCCCTTTGCTTCGAACACCGAGTCGAGCCAGTCTTGGAACGTGTCCTCGGTGAACACGTACACGGCGTCGACCTCCTTTTCAGGAGCGTAGATGACCTTCACTCGCTCATCGAGTTCCTTGCGGAATGCAGGCGGAAGAGAGAGACGGCCCTTTGCATCGAGGTTTCGATTGTAAGAACCGGTCAGATACACCGCTGCACCCCCTTAGGCAATTCGTGGGCGAATGCGGGAGCCACCCCGCTGTCGACGCCATCCATTCTATAGGCTTTTCTCCCCCTCGCGCCCCACTTTTTCCCATTTTCTCCCCCAACGCCCCAAATCGGTGTCCCAACGGTCCCACCAACCACCATGGCCCACCCCGTTAAACACAAGATATGGGGGTAGAGCACACAAAAGGCCCCCACCGGTCGTTAGGGGCCGGCGGGGGCAAACCTTCAAGCTGGGATTGAATCGAATTTCTGTTCGTACCTGCCGATTTGTGTCGAAACAAAGAAGGCGCAGGTGGCGCTCAGGGGGTCACCGCGGGCGCGGAGCGGGTGGGACGCGGCGATCGGACATGCCGGGTGGGACGGGCGCGGCACCGCGGCGCGATGTACTAGGCGCGGGCGCGCGGATGGGCCGCCAGATAGACCTCGGTGAGCTGCGTGCGGTCGACGTGGGTGTAGATCTGCGTGGTGGCGATGTTCGCATGCCCCAGTATCTCCTGGAGCACGCGCAGGTCCGCCCCGCCGGCGAGCATGTGGGTCGCAAAGGAGTGGCGAAGCGCATGCGGGTGCAGCCCCTCTATACCTACGGCGCGTCCGTAGCGCTCGCAGAGCGCGTGGACCGTCTGGCGCGAGAGGCGCCCCCCGTTCTTGTTGAGAAAGACCGCCGAGGGCGCGGCGGAGCGGCGAGCATGAGCGGCAAGCTCGGCGCGGGGCCCGTCGAGGTAGGCGGTGAGCGCGCGGCGCGCCGACCCCACCAGGGGGACGAGCCGCTCCTTGGACCCCTTGCCAAAGACCCGCACAAAGCCCTCGTCAAGATAGAGGTCACGTACATCGAGTGAGACGAGCTCGCTCACGCGCAGGCCGCAGCCGTAGAGGACCTCCAGCACCGCACGGTCGCGCGCGCCGGTAGCCGTGGGCGCAAAAGGCTGCTCCACCAGGCGCGCGGCGGCGTCGATTGAGATGAAGTCGGGCAGGCGCTCCTCTTTCTTGGGGAGCTTCACCGCCGAGGTGGGATGCTCGGTCGCCATGTTCTCGCGCACCATAAAGGCGTGAAAGCCCTTGACGGCAGAGAGCGCCCGCTCGATGGAGGCGTCCGCATAGCCGCCGTCACGCCGCGCCGCAACAAAGTCGTCCACGTCGCGGCGATTCACGCGGTCGGGGTCTGTGATGCCTCGCTCAGAAAGAAAGTCAAGATAGGCGGACAGGTCGCGCCGATAGGCCGCAACGGTGTTGTCGGAGAGGCCCCGCTCGACGGCGAGATAGGCCAGGTACTCCCCCGCCGCGCGCGCAAGCGGCGTCGTGGCGGGGTGATTGTCCGACGTGCGGTGCGGCGCGCCCATGCTATTCGGCGTCCGCGGGGGCGTTCAGCGGGGTGACCTCATGGCGGTCCGTGCCCTCGTGGCGCGCAATGGAGGCGCGCATGAACTCGCGGAAGAGCGGCTGCGGGTTGGTCGGGCGGCTCTTGAACTCGGGATGGGCCTGCGTGGCGACAAACCACGGGTGCACGTCCTCGGGAAGCTCGACCATCTCCACCAGGCGCTCGTCGGGGCTCACGCCCGCGATCACCAGGCCGGCCGCCTCAAGCGTCTCACGATAGGCGTTGTTGAACTCAAAGCGGTGACGATGGCGCTCGTAGACGAGCTCCTCGCCGTAGGCCTCGCGCGTGAGCGTGCCCTCGGCAAGACGGGCGGGGTACGCGCCCAAGCGCATGGTGCCGCCCTTCTCGGTCACGTCCTCCTGCGAACTCATGAGGTCGATCACCGGATAGGCGCAATCGGGCACGAACTCGGTCGAGTTGGCGTTCGCAAGCCCCGCAACATGGCGCGCAAACTCACACACCGCCACCTGCATACCGAGGCAAAGCCCCAGGTAGGGAATCTTGTTCTCACGAGCAAAGCGGGCCGCGGCGATTTTGCCCTCGAGCCCTCGGATGCCAAAACCGCCCGGCACCACGATGCCCGACGCATCACCGAGGACATCCGCGCACGTCTCCCACGTAAGCGCTTCGCCATCGATGAGGCGCACATCCACGTGGCGGTCGAAGAAGATGCCGGAATGGTGAAGCGCCTCGATGACCGAGAGGTACGCGTCGGGGAGCTGGGTGTACTTGCCCACCACCGCGATCTTGACCGTGTCGGCATGCTGGTTGGCATGGTCCTGCTTCTCGAGGAAGCGGTACCAGTCCTCCATGTTCCTCTCGTGCGGGTCGAGCCCCAGGCGCTCGCATACGCGCAGGTCAAAGTCCTGGTCGGCGAGCATGCGCGGCACGTCGTAGATCGAGGAGCAGTCCTCGTTGGTAAAGACGCAATCCACGTCGACGTCGCAGAAGCTCGCGATCTTGGCGCGGATGCCGTCGTCGATCTCGTGGTCGCTTCGCAGCACGATGATGTCGGGCTGGATACCGAGCGAGCGGAGCTCCTTCACGCTGTGCTGTGTCGGCTTGGTCTTGACCTCGTGCGCGGCGGAGATGTAGGGCACAAGGGACACGTGGATGTAGAGGACGTTCTCGGGACCGGCGTCCTTCTTATATTGGCGGATGGCCTCGAGGAAGGCCTGGCTCTCGATGTCGCCGATGGTGCCGCCGAGCTCGGTGATGACCACGTCGGAGCCGGTCTGCTCCTCGATGCGGCGGAACTTGTCCTTGATGGCGTTTGTCACATGCGGGATGACCTGCACGGTGCCGCCCAGAAAGTCGCCGCGGCGCTCGCGCGCGATGAGGCTCTTGTAGATGGCGCCGGTGGTGAAGTTGGAGTCGCGGGTGAGGTTCTCGTCAATAAAGCGCTCGTAGTGGCCGAGGTCGAGGTCGGACTCATAGCCGTCCTCGGTGACAAAGACCTCACCGTGCTGGAACGGGCTCATGGTGCCGGGGTCGACGTTTAGGTACGGGTCGGCCTTCTGCATGGTCACCTTGTAGCCGCGGCTCTTGAGAAGCCGCCCCAAAGACGCCGCCGTGATGCCCTTGCCCAGAGACGATACAACGCCACCGGTCACAAAAATGTGCTTCGTCATATGTTGTACCTGCGCTTTCCCGCTTGGAACCTACTGTCCTTACGGGACTTAATCGTAGCACTCGGCGCGCAAGCAAACGCTGAAGATTTACCGTTCACGGAAGCGAAACCCGTGAACGGTAACAACAGTCAGAAACGGTTACTTGTGGTAGTAGCCGCTGCGCTCGAACTTGGGCTCGCAGCACACGTTGATGCCAAGGCGCTTTAGGAGCGACTCGTCGGTCGCGGAGATGATGACCGAGAAGAACGCGTCGCAGCCGCGGAGCTTCGGCAGGCCGGCGAGCACCTGCGCCGCCACGTCGCTTGTGGCCGAGGTGATGGAGAGCGCAATGAGCGTCTCATCCGGATGCAGGCGGGGGTTGCGGCTGCCCAGCTGCTGGGTCTTGAGGCGGCTGATGGGCTCGATCGCCTCGTTACTGATGACCTCGAGCTCCATGTCGACGCCGGTCACGCACTTGAGCGCGTTCATGAGAAGCGAGCTCGCCGCGCCGAGGCGCTCGGAGGTCTTGCCCGTGACCACCTGGCCGTCGGGCAGAACCATCGCGCCCACGGGAGCGCCCGTGGTCTCCTCCTTGAGCAGCGCTGCCGAACGCGCCGGCGAGAAGTCCTTGCCCACGCCCGCGCGCTTCATGATGAGCTTGAGCTTGTCGACGTGGTCCTGACCCGTGCCGGTGCGCTTGACATTGACGGCAGCCGTGAAGTAGCGGCGCACAATCTCCATCTTGGCGGCATCGCAGCAGGCCTCGTCATCGGTGATGGCAAAACCCACCATGTTGACGCCCATGTCCGTGGGGCTCTGGTAGGGGCTCTCCCCCATGATCTTCTCCATAAGAGCCTTCACCACGGGAAATGCCTCGACGTCGCGGTTGTAGTTGACCGTGGTCTCGCCATAGGCCTCAAGGTGGAAGGAGTCGATGATGTTGGAGTCGTCGAGGTCGACGGTCGCCGCCTCGTACGCGATGTTCACGGGGTGCTTGAGCGGCAGGTTCCACACCGGGAAGGTCTCGAACTTGGCGTAACCCGCCTTGACGCCGCGCTGATGCTCGCGGTAGATCTGGCTGAGGCACGTTGCGAGCTTGCCCGAACCGGGGCCGGGGGCCGTCACCACCACGAGCGGGCGAGTGGTCTCCACGAACTCGTTTTTGCCGTAGCCCTCCTCGGACACAATGAGGTCGATGTCGTGCGGGTAGCCCTCGATGGGATAGTGCAGCTTGCAGGTGATGCCGAGCATGGAGAGGCGACGGCGGAACGCGTCTGCCGCGGGCTGGCCGGCGTACTGGGTGAGCACCACCGCAGCGACGGCAAAACCGTTGGAACGGAAGATGTCCGCTAAGCGCAGGACGTCCTCGTCGTAGGTGATGCCCAGGTCGCCGCGAGCCTTGTTCTTCTCGATGTCGTTCGCGTTGATGGCGATGATGACCTCGACGTCGTCCGCAATGCTCTGCAGCATGCGGAACTTGCTGTCCGGCGCAAAGCCCGGCAGCACGCGGCTCGCATGGTAGTCGTCAAAGAGCTTGCCGCCAAACTCGAGGTAGAGCTTGCCACCAAACTGCGCGATACGCTCCTTGATGCGCGCCGCCTGCAGCTCGATGTACCGATCGTTGCTAAACCCCTCGCGCATGCGGCGCTCCTTCCGGCTCTGTCCTCGGAGCGGTGCCGCCCCGTTTCAACCTAGCCAGTATAGCGGAGCGGCGCGGCGGAATGACGCCGCATCCCCATCTGCGCACAATCTCATTTCGTGTTGCGCAGATGCAGCGGGGTGCGCACCTCGGCTTGCCTAAAAGCACGTACCTCGGCTACTTGAGCGTTGCGTACATGACCGCCTTGATGGTGTGCATGCGGTTCTCTGCCTCGTCGAACACGCGCGAGCGCGGCCCCTCAAAGACCGCGTCTTCGACCTCCATCTCGGTGAGGCCAAACTCGTCGGCAATCTTGGCGCCCGTGGTGGTCTTGGTGTCGTGAAACGCCGGCAGGCAGTGCATAAAGATGCCGCCCGGCGCGGTCTTGGCCATGAGCTCCTCGGTAACGCGGTAGGGCGAAAGCTCGCGGATGCGCTCGCCCCAGATCTCGGCCGGCTCGCCGAGCGAGACCCACACGTCGGTGTAGACCACGTCTGCCCCGGTGCAGGCGGCAACCGGGTCGGTCGTGAGCGTGATGGTCGCACCGTTTGCGGCGGCGATGGGCTCGCAGGCGTCGATGACGTCGCGCGCGGGCATGCACGTCTCAGGCCCGCACGCCACAAAGTTCATGCCGAGCTTGGCGCACACCACCATGAGCGAGCGCGCCACGTTGTTCTTGGCATCGCCCATAAAGACGACGGTCTTGCCCTTGATGTCGTAGTTGAAGTTCTCCTGAATGGTCAGGACGTCGGCGAGCATCTGCGTGGGGTGCCACAGGTCGGTCAGGCCGTTCCATACGGGCACGCCGGCAAACTTGGCGAGCTCCTCCACATCGTCCTGCGCAAAGCCACGGAACTCGATGCCGTCGAACATGCGCCCGAGCACGCGCGCCGTGTCGGCGATGGACTCCTTGTGCCCCATCTGCGAGCCGCTCGGGTCGAGATAGGTCACGCCCATGCCGAGGTCGTGCCCGGCGACCTCAAAGGCGCAGCGCGTGCGCGTGGAGGTCTTCTGGAAGAGCAGCACGATGTTTTTGCCCTCGAGGTAGCGATGCGGCACGCCGGCGCGCTTCATGTCCTTGAAGTTGCGGGAGAGGGCGAGCAGGTACTCGATCTCCTGCGTGGAGAAGTCGAGCAGCTTGAGGAAGCTCCTGCCAGAGATGTTGACGCCCATGGAAGTCCTTTCTCGCCGCGGCGCTGCCGCAGGTACCAGATGCACGTTTTGACCCCGTCCCCAAATGAAGCAGGGTAGTCGGTCGCCCCATCGTAGCGGATGCGCGCGCGAGGGCGCGCTGCCCCGCGGGCGCGACGCCAAGTGTTTACACGTCCGCCCGTTCAAAGGGCATGCTCATGCAGCGCGGGCCACCCCGCCCGCGCGAGAGCTCGGCCGATTCCACCACCAAAAGCTCCATACCGGCTCGTGCAAGCGCCTCGTTGGTGGCCACGTTGCGGTCGTAGACGCAGATGCGCCCCGGCGCCACGGCAAGCGTATTGGAGCCGTCGCTCCACTGCTCGCGGTCGGCGGCGATGGCGTCTCCCCCGCCGCAGGGAATGAGCCGCACCGCGTCGAGCCCGAGGGCGCGGGCGAGGATGTGCTCGAGGGTGTCGACCTCCTCGCGGATGCGCACCTCGCCCGGCACGGCACCGGGTGTGAGCGTAAAGACCTGGAGCGTCCCCACAATGGCGGGATGGATGGTGAAGGCGTCCACGTCTACCTGCGTAAAAACGGTGTCCAGATGCATGAAAGCGCGCGAGACCGGGATGTTGAAGGCCAAGATCCGCTCGACGGGGCTGTCGGTATCCCAAAACACGCTCTGGGCGAGGACATCGATCGCGGCTGCCTCAGTGCGCTCGGAGATGCCGACGGCGATGGTGTCACGCGAGAGCACGAGCACGTCGCCGCCCTCGATATGAAACGACGCGCCGCGCCGATAGTAGAGCGAGGCGTCCCGGTAGGCGGGATGGTACTTGAACAGGTACTTGCCGTAGATGCTCTCGCGGTTGCGGACGGGCGAGTACATGCGGTTGAGGAGCACGCCGTCGCCCACCACGGCAAAGGGGTCGCGGCAGAAGTAGAGGTTGGGCATGGGGTCCACCAGCAGGTGAGACTCCGACTCTGAGGCAACGAGCGCGTTCAAGGTGGCGCTGCTGCCCAAGGGGAGATCCACCTCGCGGCGCGCAATGCCCGCCATGGTCTTTTTCACGAGCTCGCGCGTGTCGGTGATACTGTCGAGAAGCTCGCGTACGGCGGAGGTGGCGATGGCGCCCTTGATGCCGGCTTCGTCGATCCACTGGGAGAGGAACTCCTCGCGTGCGCCCTCGACCGCGTCGAGCGCCTCGGCAACGAGCTGCTCCAAGTAG
>CASDZW010000022.1 GCA_949285915.1 uncultured Collinsella sp. | reverse complement strand
CGGAAGCTAAGACCCCTCGCGCCGAGAGTACTGCGGGGTGAGCCCGTGGGAGGGTAGGGCGCCGCTGACCGGTGGACGGCACCGGGCCGTCCGAACGAATGCATTGAGAGCCTCTGGATTCCAGAGGCTCTTTTGCTATGTAGGGTATCTATTTAGTATCCTTATACAGTTATCTGGTTAGAGGAGGCTGGTATGTTCACGGCGTTTGTCATAGGCAACCTTGCCTCCGGCAAAAGCACGGCAACGCGCTACCTTGCTTCTCGTGGAGCTCGACGCATCGATCTTGATCAGCTTGCAAAGGATCTCTATGTCCCTGGCTCCGAGATTGTTGAGGACCTGGTGGATGCTTTTGGTGCAGATATCCTCGATGAGGGCGGCTACATTCGAACCAAGGTTCTCGCCGAGCGCGCGTTTGCCACTCACGAGTCTGCACATCAGCTCAATTCCATCGTCTTGCCTGTTGTCTATGAACGGCTGAATAACTTGCTGCTTCCTTCGACCTGCACCGTTGAGGACGATGTTGCCACCTTTACGGTTGTGGAGGTGTCGCTTGCGCAGGAATTCACTTACGCTTTTAACCTTGCTGATGAGATCATCGCCATCACGGCTCCGGCAGATATTCGTCGTATGCGCGCTATCGAGCGCGGTATGAGTGCTGAGGACTTTGACGCGCGTGCGGCGCTCCAGCCTTCCGAAGATGAGCTCTGCTCACTGGCTTCGCTCGTGATTGATAATGCGGCTGGTGACGATTCCCTTTTCGCCGCCCTCGATGCCTGGATGGCCGACAAGGGACTTCTTCCCGGTCAGATGAGTCTGGATGGCCTCGATGCCTAACCGTGTCCGTCTTCTCGCGTGGTATCGAATCGTTCCGCTTCTCGTTATGGCGCTTATCGGCGCCATCTCGTTTGTGTACGTCTACGCGCCCGCTGCTCTTTTTCAGCTCTTTTACCCGCTTGAATACACCGACTATATCAGTGCCTCAAGCGAGCGCCATGCAGTTGATCCGTTTTTGGTCGCGGCGGTTATAGAGACGGAATCCAACTGGGATCCTGATGCGGTCTCGTCCAAGGACGCTCACGGGCTCATGCAGCTTCTGCCGGCGACAGCAGAGGACATGGTGCGGCTTGGGCTCGTCGATGCGACGCGCTTTGATCCCGAGAACTTGGACGACCCCGAGACCAATATTGAGTTTGGCAGCGCGTACCTCTCCTATCTGATTGACTATTTCAACGGCTCGACAGACCGCGCTATTGCGGCGTATAATGCCGGGCTCTCCCGCGTGAACGATTGGAGCGAGGTCGACACAGCGTTGCACAACGCGATCGCCTTCCCTGAGACCCAGGCGTACCTTTTCAGGGTGAACAATGCCTGGACGCGGTATAAGGAGCTATACAGCAACGAGTTTCTATAGCGAGTTCGCCCAACGGGGCGTGGCGACGAGGAGGCTTGCATGGAGAAGTTTGAGGTCGAGCGCGTCGGCGGCGAGCTTAAGCGCTTCGGTGTTGCGGGCGACCCCGTCAAGTTTGAGGTCGTTTCTCCCTTTGAGCCGTCGGGCGATCAGCCCGAGGCCATTGCCTCGCTGGTGAAGGGCGTTGAGGACGGTGACCGCTACCAGGTCCTTCTGGGCGTAACCGGCTCCGGCAAGACCTATACCATGGCAAAGACCATCGAGGCGCTCGGCAAGCCCACGCTCGTGATGGCTCCCAACAAGACGCTTGCCGCGCAGCTCGCCAGCGAGCTCAAGGAGTTCTTCCCTCACAACGCGGTGGTCTACTTTGTCTCCTATTACGACTACTACCAGCCCGAGGCCTACGTGCCGCAGAGCGACACCTATATCGAGAAAGATGCCTCTATCAACGAGGAGGTCGAGATGCTGCGCCATCAGGCGACGGCGTCTCTGCTCTCGCGCCGTGACGTGATCGTGGTGGCGAGTGTATCGTGCATCTACGGTATCGGCTCGCCGGAAGACTACGCCGGCCTTGCGCCCAATGTGGACAAGAAGACCCCGCTCGAGCGTGATGACTTCATCCATACCCTCATCGATATCCAGTACGATCGTAACGACTTCGACCTCGCTCGCGGCACCTTCCGCGTGCGCGGTGACGTGGTGGACGTGTACCCGCCCTACGCCGAGCATCCGCTGCGCTTTGAGTTCTTTGGCGACGAGGTTGAGCTTATCGCCGAGATCGACGAGGTCACCGGAGAGATTCTGCGGGAATACGACGCGATCCCGGTCTGGCCGGCTTCGCACTACGTGACTGAGAAGCCTAAGGTGACCGCAGCCTTAAAGACAATCGAGGAGGAGTGCGAGCAGCGCGTGGCAGAGCTCAAGGCGGCCGACAAGCTGCTCGAGGCGCAGCGCCTGCAGCAGCGCACCGACTACGACCTCGAGATGCTCGAGACCATGGGCTTTTGCAACGGCATCGAGAACTACTCGCGCCATCTCGACGGCCGCAAACCCGGCGAGCCGCCCTTCACGCTTATCGACTACTTCCCTAAGGACATGCTCTGCATCATCGACGAGAGCCATGTGACGGTTCCGCAGATCCGCGGCATGCACGAGGGCGACCGCTCGCGTAAGGTGACGCTGGTGGAGCACGGCTTTCGCCTGCCCTCGGCGCTCGACAACCGGCCGCTGCGCTTTGACGAGTTTGAGGCGCGCATCCCGCAGTTCATCTACGTCTCGGCGACGCCGGGCGACTACGAGCTGCGCGTGAGCCAGAACAACGTTGAGCAGATCATCCGTCCCACGGGACTTCTCGACCCCAAGATCGACGTGCGGCCCGTGCGCGGCCAGATTGACGACCTGCTGGAGGAGATCCGCGAGCGCACCGCGCGGCATGAGCGCGTGCTGGTGACGACGCTTACCAAGCGCATGGCCGAGGACCTCACCGACCACCTGCTCGACGCGGGTGTGAAGGTGAACTACATGCACTCCGACACCGCGACGATGGACCGCGTGGACATCCTACGCGACCTGCGCCAGGGCAAGATCGACGTGCTTGTGGGCATCAACCTGTTGCGCGAGGGCCTCGACCTGCCCGAAGTCTCGCTCGTAGCGATTCTCGATGCGGATAAAGAGGGCTTTTTGCGCAACCGCCGCTCGCTCATCCAGACCATCGGCCGCGCGGCGCGCAATGCCGACGGCGCCGTGGTGATGTACGCCGACACGATTACCGATTCGATGCGCGAGGCCATCGACGAGACCAATCGCCGCCGCGCTATCCAGATGAAGTTCAACGAGGATCACGGCATCGAGCCCAAGACGGTGCGCAAGGCCATCAACGACATCTCAAGCTTCATTGCCGAGGCGACCGAGAACGTGGGCAAGCGCGACCGCAGCCGTGGCGACACGCTCGGGCACGGTGCGTTCTTCACGCCGGCGGGGGAGCATGGTGCCGACGAAGCTCCCGCATCGGCGGTTTCGGACGGGCAGCAGCTCGCCGAGGAGCTTGCCAACCTGCCCAAAGATGAGCTTGCCCGTATTGTCGCCACCATGGAAGAGGATATGCGGAGCGCCTCCGAGGCCATGGACTTTGAGGAGGCGGCTCGCCTGCGCGACGCCATCGTGCATCTGCGCGCTATCGCAGAGGGGACGAGCGAGGACGAGGTGATCGAGCTTTTGCGCCGCGACGCGCGCAAGGGAAGCGTGTTCGCCTCCGGCCGCAAGCGCCAGGGCGCGCGGGCAAAGCGCGCCAAGCACTAAAGCCAGGGCCGATGGTATACTCAGGAGAGTTAAATCGCGCGGATGCCTGCCGCGCTCGGGGGAATAGAGGGGTCTCTATGAACGAAGAGTATATGCCCGAGTACCGACCCGTGGACACGAAGGGGCTGGCGGTCAGGCTCGCCGGCGCCAAGTGGAGCCTCATCGCCATGGCGGTGCTTTGCTTCTTCTGGGCGGTCTATATGTTCGTGACGGCGCCCGAGGGCGGCGCGGGTGGGCTGTTGCCCACGCCTGTCGAGGGTCCCTCCGGCTTGGTTGCCCTTCTGCCTTGGTGGGCGATTGTTGCGGGCTTTGTCGGCTCCATCACCTCGCTCGCTACGCGTGCGCCCCGCGCCCTCGGCTGGACGGAGCCCGTGCTTTGCATCGTGCTTCTGCTCGCCGGCCTTTGGGGTATCTGGAATGAGCCGCTTTTGGGCTCGTTCTCCCAGATGCACACCATCACGGGCGTGCTGCTCGCCCTCTACCTCGCTGCGGTGGCTCTTGAGCTCTATCGTCGCGAGGAAGGTCTCTGGGTCGCCGAGCTCATCGTTGCCGCGGCTGTGCTTGTCATCTCGCTCGCCGGCGGCATGAACAACACCATCGAGAGCGCTCAGGTCGGCTTCTTTGCCCTTGCCTTCTTCGTTGCCGCTTGGGGCTTTGTCTACGGCGCAATCAAGCTCGCCGCCCCTTCCGATGCGTGCAACGAGGCTCCCGTCGCCGAGGCGGTTGCAGCCTAGCGGTGTGGGTATCATAAGCGGGTACTACAACTTCGAGAGCGCTTGCGGGCGCTCTCGATGCGTATGAAAGGACCATCCATGGCAACATGTGAGCATGCGGCGGCTGCCGGCGGCAAGACGGCTCCCCAGCAGTTTGAAGAGAACAACCTCTCCGAGGCCAAGCGCGTAATCGCGGTGCTTTCGGGCAAGGGCGGCGTGGGTAAGTCGTTTGTCACGGGCTCGCTCGCCGTCGAGCTCGCCCGTCGCGGCAACAAGGTCGGCATCTTGGACGCCGACATCACGGGTCCCTCTATCCCTAAGATGCTCGGCATGAGCGGCCGCCACGCCAGCGGTATCGGCAACCTTTTGCTGCCCGAGGTGTCCACGACCGGCATCAAGGTCATGTCGTCGAACCTGTTGCTCGCCAATGAGACCGATCCGGTGCTCTGGCGCGGTCCGGTTATTGCCGGCGCGATTCGTCAGTTCTGGAGCGACACCTCGTGGGGTCCGCTGGATTACCTCCTCGTCGACATGCCTCCGGGCACGGGCGACGTGGCGCTCACGGTCTTCCAGTCGCTGCCGGTCGACGGCATCGTCGTGGTCACGAGTCCGCAGGACCTGGTGTCCATGATCGTGGCCAAGGCCGTGAACATGGCGGACAAGATGAACGTGCCCATCCTCGGCATCATCGAGAACATGAGCTACATCACCTGCCCCGACTGCGGCAAGAAGATCGAGGTCTTTGGCCCGAGCAAGCTCGACGAGGTTGCCGAGGGCTACGGCGTGAAGGTGCTTGGGCGCCTGCCCATCGACCCGTCGCTCGCCCTTGCTTGCGATGCCGGCGCGATCGAGGAGGCCCTTCCCTCCGACCTTCTGCCCGATGCGATTGCGGCCTGCGAGGCCGTGGAGCCGCACGAGGGCGAGGGTGCGAGCGAGGACGCCTAGCGACCGGCGTCCGGCGTGCGTAAGGGCGCGCCGTCGCTGCGGTGTGTTCGCGCTTCCGCTGGCCGCTACGGTGTACCCATATGGCTGCCGACCGCTTATAACTGTTCTGGTACGGGGAGGCCCTACGGGGCCTCCTTTGCGTGGATGCGAGTTGTCGGCGCGCACCTCGGTGCGTGCGAGGTGTGTCGCCACGGTTTGAGATGCCCGGCGCCGTACGTCATGCAAAAACTGAGGTGGTGAACCCCAACCGCGGTTCCGGCAAGAATCGAAGTAATGAACCCGGTGGTGAACCCGAGAAAAAACCGGTGAAAGAACAGCTGGTAGAGAGCCTGTAAAAACCGAGGTAGTGAACCCGGCGCCGGCAAAGGCGCCGAATCGCGCATTATCGGGTTCACTACCTCGATTCTTGCATGATTCGCCTCGCGGGTTCACTACCCCACTTTTTGCAAGAAGCGATGGTCGGGTTCACTACCTTGGTTTTCGCCTGAAATGTGGTCGCGGACGCTCGGGTGCATACCGGGTTTATCACCTCGGTACCTGCTGGACGCAACGGCTATTTGGCGGCGGGGTAGAGGCCTGATACCATCGATACGACAGTGAGACGCAGCGGTTTGGGCAACGGGAGCAGACCATGGGTGTGCATGTGCAATACGACGTGGTGATCATAGGCGGAGGAGCCTCGGGGCTTGCCGCCGCGCTCGCCGCCGCCCGCGAAGGTGCGCGCACGGTAGTGCTCGAACAGGACGTCGCCTGTGGGCTCCCAATCCTGGCGACGGGAAATGGACGCTGCAACCTTTCCGCTGAGCGCCTCGACCCAGAGCGCTATTATCACCCCGAGATTGCCCGAACAGTGATGGGGGAGGAGCCGGAGCGTGCGCTGGAGGCGTTCTTTTCGTCCGTGGGGATCTTGACCACGGCAGAAGGGGGGCGCCTGTACCCGTATAGCAAGCGAGCAGAATCTGTGCGGGATGCGCTCCTTGCCGCGTGCGCACGGGAGGGCGTGGAGCTCAGGTGCGGTTGCGATGTGGTCGCAGCGTCGCGCGACAACGCTGCCGAGGGCTGGGCCCTTACGGTCCGGGAGCCCGCGAGCCCGTTGCGCGTAAAGCGCGGGCGCGACGCCAAGGCGACGCTTCGGGCCGAGCGCCGAGCGCTCGAGGCGGCGGCGTGTCGCGAGGCGAAGGTCTCCGCGCGCACCGTGGTACTTGCGCCGGGCGGCCGCTCGGAGGAGCTGTGCGAGCTCTTTGGCGTGCCCCACCTGCCCGAGCGCCCCGTGCTCTGCCCCGTCGCGGGATCGTTTGACGCCTCCCCGCAGGCCCTCGAGAGACTCGACGGCCTGCGCGTTGAGGGGCGCCTCTCGCTTGCGTGGGAGGACGGCATCGTTTGGCAGGAGGAGGGAGAGGTGCTCTTCCGCCCGTACGGGATTTCCGGCATCGTCTCCTTCGATGCGTCGCGCCGCGTGCACGCAGGTGACAAACTCGCGCTCGACCTCTTCCCGACGTATGACGAGCGCGAGCTTGGTGCATACCTAACGGCGCGGGAGGCGGTTCTCGGCCCCTTGGCTGCCGCGCCGAGCGCCTGGTTCGATGGCCTTCTGGCGCGGCCTTTGGCGGAGCTTGTGCTCGCGCAGGCACGGGAAAACGATGGCGAGCGCCCGGGCGTGTCCGCGATCACGCGGGCGGCGAAGCATCTTACGTTCACGGTCGAGGGTACGGCGGAGGAGCGTCAGGCGCAGGTGCGCCGCGGCGGCATCCCCTTCGACGCGGTGGACGGCGCGACCCTTGCCTGTGCCGACCCTCATCTTAGCGGCGTGTATGCCTGTGGCGAGGCGCTCGATATGGATGCCGATTGCGGCGGTTTCAATCTGGCGTGGGCCTGGACGTCGGGCTTGGTCGCGGGCTCTGCCGCGGCGCGCGAGGCTACAAGACAATAAGGCCGGCGACAACGTGGCCGACGGGAGGACGAGGACGTGCTCGAGATTACGGATATCAGGCTTTCGCTCGATGAGGGGCGCGACGAGACGTCGTGCCTCGCCGCACTGCGCCGAGCCGCCGCACACGTTCTTTCCTGCGAGCCAAGCGCGCTTTCGCAGGTTGAGCTCAGGCGCCGCGCGGTTGATGCGCGCCGCAAGAGCGACGTGCACCTCATCTGCACGGCGCGTGTATCGACGGGCGATGCCTGGGCGGACGAGGCGCTCCTCGAGGCCATTCCCTCTGCGCGGCGCACGCATATCCACCTCGTCGACGATGCGGCGCCGGCGTTTCCCCACGCTGCCGGCGGCTCGCTTTGCCACCGCCCCGTGGTGGTCGGCGCGGGGTGTGCGGGGCTTTTTGCCGCGCTCGCGCTCGCCGAGGCGGGGCTTGAGCCGCTCGTGATCGAGCGCGGCGACGATGCCGCCCGGCGCGCCGAGGCCATCGAGCGCTTCCTACGCACGCACGAACTCGATACCGAGAGCAACATCCAGTTCGGCCTTGGCGGTGCGGGCACGTTCTCGGACGGTAAGCTGACGACGGGGACAAAGAACCCCGCGCATCGTCTCATCCTGGAGACCTTTGTCGCCGCCGGTGCCCCACGGGAGATTCTCTGGGACGCCAAGCCGCACATAGGCTCTGATCTCTTGCCCCGAGTCGTGGAGCATATCGCGGCGCGCATCCGCGCGCTCGGTGGCGAGGTGCGCTACCGGACCCGTTTGGTTGATATCGAGCGCGATGCGACGGGTGCCGTCCGCGGCATCGAGGTAGAGCATCGCGATCCCTCGGCGGCCTTCGGGCACGGGGCACCGAGCGATGTGCCGGCATCGGTCGAGCGCATCGCCTGCGACCGCTTGGTGCTCGCCTGCGGGCACTCCGCGCGCGACGTGTTCGAACTCCTCGAGCGCCGCGGTTTTCACCTCGAGCGCAAAACGTTTGCCATGGGGGTGCGCATCGAGCATCCGCAGCGCCTCATCGACCGCGCGCAGTACGGTGTTGCCGCCGGCCACCCGGCGCTCGGGGCGGCTCCCTACAAGCTCGTCGCCCATCCCAAGGGCGGTCGTTCGGTCTTTAGCTTCTGCATGTGCCCGGGCGGTATGGTTGTCGCGGCCGCCTCGGAGCCGCGCGGTGTCGTCACCAACGGTGCGAGTGAGTACGCGCGCGCCGGTGCCAACGCCAACGCCGCGCTGCTTGTGAACGTGAACCCTGAGGACCTTCCCGGGGATGACCCCTTGGCGGGGATCGCGCTCCAGCGGCGCTGCGAGCGCGCGGCCTTTGACGTTGCGGGCGGCGACTACCGTGCTCCGGCGCAGTTGGTGGGCGAGTTTCTCGCTCGTACACCGAGCACCGGTCCCGCCGATGTTGCGCCCACCTATCCGCTCGGCGTTACGTGGACCTCACTCGATGAGGTGTTCCCGCCTTTTATTGCCGAAGGGCTGCGGCGCGGCCTCCCCGAGCTCGGCCGCAAGCTCCGCGGTTTCGCGCGCGACGGTGCGGTGCTCACTGGCGTGGAGTCGCGCTCGAGCTCGCCGGTGACGGTTGTGCGCGACCGCGGCTGCGTGGCCGATGGCGCGCCGGGCGTCTACCCTTGCGGCGAGGGGGCCGGATACGCAGGCGGCATCATGAGCGCAGCGACCGATGGCATCCGCTGCGCGGAGGCGCTTATCGCCGGTTTGGGCGAATGACATCGGTTGCACAGCCGCGCACCTGTAACCTGACGCCAACATCAACGGTGCCATCCATGGGATGCTACCTGCCGGCAGAAGGCGCTATTTAGGCGGTAAGCGGTGCCAGTCTTTTCCAACCGGTTACCATGGCATGCTATGCCCCGACTTGCTCTTCGCCCCCTCATACTGGTATGCGTTATATTCTGTGCGTCGTCGCCACAAGGCATCGGCGCTGCCGTTTGGAAAGAGAGAAAGCGTATGGGTATCGATATGAAGCAGGCCGTTTCTCGCCGTCAGTTTGCCGCTGGTACACTCGCCGCGAGCGCACTCGCCACGCTGGCGGGGTGCAGTGGAGGGACCGGCGCCGGCTCAGCACCTTCGGGTTCCTCGTCTTCTGACAAAGTATTTCGCTGTTATCTCAGCGAGCCTGCCTATATCGACCCCAACAACGCGCAGGAGACGCAGGGTGCCCTTGTGGTTCACGCGCTCTTTGATCCGCTTGTGACCTGGGACTGGTCGACCAACGCTGCCGTTCCGCTTGCCGCTGCCGACCTGCCCTCCATATCCGAGGACGGCCTCACCTATACCTTCAAGCTGCGTGAGGGCATGACATTCCATAACGGTGATCCGGTGGATGCGGAGTCGTTCCGCCGCGGTTGGGAGCGACTCGCTGACCCCAACCTAGCCACTCCCTCAGAGATTGGCTACCATCTCTCGCCGGTTTTGGGCTACGCGGAGATGGCTGCGGGCGAGGCGACGTCTATGGCTGGTCTTGCCTGTCCGGACGAGCTCACCTTTCAGGTGACGCTCACCGCACCTATGGCGGACTTCCTCGCCGTGTGCTGCCACCCGGGCCTTTCTCCTGTTCCCCAGGCGGCGCTCGATGATCAGGCATCCTTCCTCGAGGCGCCTATTGGCAACGGTCCCTTCATGATGGACGGTGCTTGGCAGCACAACCAGTACATCAACCTTGTGCGGTTTGACGACTACTATGGCGAGGCGCCGGCGATCGAGGGTATCTACTTCGACATCAAGGCGGACCCCGATACCGCCTTTAGCGAGTTTGAGGCAGGGGATGTGGACTTTGCACCCATTCCGACTGGGCGCATTCAGGACACCATTGATGCCTACGGCAAGTCAGAGGACGGCTACACGGCGGAGAGCGGTAAGCAGGTGCTCACGGGCAGTCAGGCGAATACGTACTTCATCACTCTCAACATCAGCGATCCGATCCTCTCGGACGTGAACGTGCGTCGCGCTCTGTCGCTTGCTATCAACCGTCAGAATATCGTGGATACCCTCTACGAGGGAACGCGCGCGGTGGCGACCTCGATCTTCCCGCCGGTGATTGACGACGACCCCGAGGACGCCTGGGAGTACTGTACCTATGACATCGAGCGCGCTGCCCAGCTGCTCGATGAGGCGGGCTATCCGGCGGACGAGAACGGCAAGCGCGACCTTACGCTCACGCTGAGCTACGACGGTGGGCGCGGGCACGAGGACATCATGTCTTCCATTCAGGCGGACCTTGCCAGCATCGGCGTTACGATCGAGCAGGAGTCGCTCGAGTGGGCGGCGCTGCTTCCGCGTCTGGGCGATGCTCAGTTCCAGATGGGGCGCAGTGGTTGGACAGCCGACTATCCCACGATGGACAACTTCCTCTACCCGAATTTCTACAGCACGGCGAATGACAACTCATCCACGTTCAACAATCCCGACATCGATGCCGCTCTCGATGCGGCGCGTCGAATTACCGATGATGAGGACCGCAAGGTGGCGTATCGTCAGATTTGTCACGCTATCGGGCAGGACGTACCGGTAATTCCGATCATGCATGCTGCCCATAATAATGTGGTCTCGGAGCGCGTGGAATCGTTCATGTTCGACGCGCAGCTGCTCGGCGATTTCAAGCACGCTAAGATCGCGTAGCTGCCCGCACGGCACTCTCTGCCACGAGCGCCTGGAAGAACCGGTTCATAGGAGCCGTGGTGCCAAAGTACTCCGGATGCCACTGCACCGCCACAATCGGGCTGCCATCTTTTGCCTCTACGCCCTCGACCACGCCGTCGGGGGCGTAGGCCGTGGCGCAGAGCTCGGGTGCAACGTTGCGTGCCGCCTGATGGTGGAGCGAGTTCACAGCGAGGCTCTCGGCATCGAAAATGCGCGCGAGTTGAGAACCTTCAGCGAATGTGACCGTATGGCAGAGTCGCTCGCCATCGTAGTCGCCCTCGGGTGTATGGGCATTGTGCTCGCACAGGGCCTCGCCGTTTTGCGGAGTGAAATCACGTGGCAGATCCTCGCAGAGCGTGCCGCCAAAGAAAGCGTTTAAGACCTGCAGACCGCGGCAGATGCCATAGATAGGCAGGTCGTGTGCGATGGCGTAGGCAACAAGGCGCCATTCGACCGCATCGCGCAGCGGCGTGATTTCCGATTCGCTGTCCGTCTCGGGCATGTTGATGCAGGCTGAATCGGACGCTTCCCCACGGGTGTCGTCTCGGCGCGGGATGCTCCAGCGCGCGGGATCCACGTCGTGACCGCCCGTGAGCAGCACGCCGTCGAGAAGGGGAAAGAGCTGTGTGTAGGTGGTCTCGTCCTCGGTGAGGGGCAAGATGAACGGCGCGCCACCCGCGGCAATAACCGCGTCGGCATAGTTGCAGGCAAGACGTATGTCGCCCGCAGCGGGTAGGTGCGTAGGTGCGATGCCGATGATGGGACGTGCGTGCATGGGGTTCCTTCTTGTCGAGCCTTCTCGCTGCGGACATTGGTGAAGCCGCAGCACGGTGGTGTTCTTGAGAGATTATATGCCGGACGACGCCTGTGTTCATGACGGGCAAGGCCGCCGGGCGTGCTACAGGCTTGCGAGGTAACGGCCAGCCTCGGTATGGGAGCGAAAGGTGAAGAGCTTAACGCCTGCGGGGCGACCGTTGAGGAGGGAGCGCAGGAGCGGCGCCTGCTCCTTGGGAAAACGCTTGATATAGGCCGTGAACTCGGGATCTAGCTCGTCCTCCTGCCATGGGAGGTCCTCACGGGGGAGACCGATACGAGCCGCCGCCCCTGCAAGACAATCCTCGACGGGAAGGTCAAGGAAAAAGACGGTGTCTGCGTGCCTGAGTCGCTGCTCGAGCGTGTGCAGGTAGTTGCCGTCGATTATCCAGTGCTCGTGGGCGAGGGCTTTTGCCAAGCGCGTCTCGAACACATCGCGTTCGACATGGCTACCGTCCGCGAGGTGCCACATCATATCCAGATACACAAGGGGCAGGTTCAGCTTGTCGCGCAGGGCGCGCGCGAAGGTGCTCTTGCCGGCACCGGGACAGCCTACGACAAGGGCGCGTGAGATGGATTGCCGCGGCACGGAATGCCTCCTGCAGTGTCATGACGTTGCGTTTTGCTTATTCTGGCATACTGGGACCGATAAGTAGCGCGGCATGAGGAGTCGAGATGCATGTGCAGCGGGATGAGAGGATGAACGAGCGAGCAAGTTGCCGCGAAGGAGCGGCGACGCCCTCGGGCGCATCCTACACCGACCTCAATGCGCGCATTATCGACGGATGGGTCGAGGACGGCTGGGAGTGGGGAATTCCCATCGACCACGAGCGCTACGCGGCGGCGGTTGCAGGCGACTGGTCCATGCTCCTCACACCCACGCGCCCGGTACCGCGTGACTGGCTCTTTGCCGATATGCGCGGACGACGCGTGCTGGGTCTTGCCGCGGGTGGCGGGCAGCAGATGCCGATCTTTGCGGCGATGGGAGCCGTGTGCACGGTGCTCGACTACTCCGAGCGCCAGATTGCCTCGGAGGAGCTCGTCGCCGAGCGCGAGGGATATGAGATCCGGGCGATCCGCGCCGACATGACGCGTCCCCTGCCCTTCGCGGATGGCGAGTTCGACCTTATCTTCCACCCGGTCTCCAACTGCTACGTCGAGGACGTCGGTGCTATCTGGCGCGAGTGCGCGCGCGTGCTGCGGCCGGGCGGACGCCTGCTTGCGGGCCTCGACAACGGCGTCAACCACATCGTCGACGATGATGAAGAGCGCATCGTGCGAGGGCTTCCCTTCAATCCGCTCAAGAACCCCGCTCTGATTCCCGCCGAGGAGCTCGAAGAGTGGGGTATGCAGTTCTCGCACACGCTCGACGAGCAGATTCGCGGGCAGATTCAGGCGGGTCTCTCGCTCATCGACCTGTATGAAGACACCAACGGGGGAGAGAGCCGGCTGCACAAGCTCGGCATCCCGACGTTTTGGGCGACCTGTGCGGAGAAGCCGGCAGACGCATGAGCGTAGCTGATGGAGCGGCTTGGCCTGATGGGGCAACCTGACCGCGAGCCCCGTTGAAGAGAATTGTGTACGGTGAAATTAATTGTGTACGGTGAAACTTGAAAGGCGCAGATCAAGCAAAACAAGTTTTCCCAGTTGAGCGACTTAGTTTAGGAAAAAGCTCGGAAATCCTTGTCAAAATCTGCCCAGTTTCACAGTACACAATTGTTCTGTGCACACATTTTTCGGATGCCGTTGCGCCCCGCCGCTAGCAGGGGACGCGGTAGAGGAACATGCCCTTGGGGAGGCCCTCGTAATCGTCGGCGCCGCGCCAGTGCTCCGCGGCGCGCTTGAGACCGAGGTGGTCGTAGAAGCCCCAGTCGCAGTCGGTATCGGTAAAGAGGAATGCACCAGGCGCTCCCGCTTCGCCCAGGCGCTCGGTCACGCGCATGATGAGGGCGCGGCCGATGCCGAGGCCGCGGGCGCGGGACCCGATGGCGAGAAGGACGATCTCCGCTTCGTGCGCGATGCCGGCATCTGCGATGAGGGCCTTGTTGACGGCATAGCTCGCATCGAGGTAGGCGCGGTAGCGCGCCGCTGCGGCGGAATCGGTCTCCTGCAGGCGCTGCTCGACCTCGTCGCGCAGCTCTCCCCAGCGCGCAAAGCTCCCGTTACCCCGGTCCGCACCGATGTTTGCGCAGCAGATGCCCGCGGCTTCGCCATCCACCTCGGCAACGATTGCGAAGGTGGACCAGCTCAGGCAGTCGAGCACGTCATGCAGCGCCTCAAGAGAGGCGTACTCCTCGGTAGGGGTATCTGTGTGCCAGAGGCCGCGAAGGACCTCGGCAAGCGCGGGCAGATCCGATTCATCGACGGGACGATAGACAACTGAGTGCTCGGCCACCGGCGCGCCTTCTTGCGACCGCATGTAAAGCAGCGGATAGGGGCGGCCCTCCTCGTCGAGGTCGGTGTGCTTATAGGTTGCAAATCCCATGTGCTCGTAGAAGCCCACGGCCTGCGGGTTCTGCTCGTTCACGGTAAGCTCTCTCACTCCGAGGCACTCGATGCCGTACGTGAGGAGCTGCCGCCCCAAACCCTGCCCGCGCACGGTGGGATCGAGGAAAAGCATCTCGAGGCGTCCTGCCTCCACACCCATGAAGCCCACGGGTGCTTCGTTGCGCTCGGCTACGACAAGCTTGTCCACGCTGCCGATGGCCTGCGGGACGAAGGGCTTGATCTCGGTTACTTCCGCCTCGGAAAGAAACGTATGTGTGGCGAGCACGGAGCGCTCCCATACGGAAACGAGCTGTGCGACGAGCTCCGGCGTGCGGTTCGTGACGGGAAGAATCTGGGTGTCATCGACAGACATGGGGCTCCTCGGGCGGCGGTTGACATTGACCGCGCCACAGCATAACTCAGCAGTCGCACGCAGGGCAAACGACCGCGCTGTGATAGTGCGAGCCAGTTAGCTTATGAGCTCGATGCCCACGTCGTAAAGATCTCCCTCCACGGCGTCGGCAAGCCATTGCGCGACAGATATCTGCGCCTCGCCGAGGGGGAGAAAGGCCGCCGCTGTGGGGATGATGGTGTGTTGGGTGAGGTCGCGTGGGTCGTCGTACCAGGGAAGATCGTCCCAGATGAAGGCGCGCACGTTCGCATGCTCCCTGAGTAGCGGTACCTCCCCGCCGAGCATCTGTTGGAATTCGTCTGCCTGCGCCTCGTCCACCTCCATTATCCCGTCGTCGAGGTAGTTTTGCACCTTCGCCAGGTCGCCGTCGCGCGTGGAACAGGTGAACAGGATGTTTACCGTATCGTCCCATGTTCCGCGCAATGCCGTGAGGCTGTCGAGCACGATGTTGTCCGTTGCAAGACGCTCGGTGATTTTCGCCGGTGCTGCCCACACGTTCTCGGCAACATCTGGCCAAGCATCGTAGGTAAGCAGCGCCCCATCTACGAGTACGGTCTTGCTAGCGGCATCGGGAAAGTAGCTGCCAAAGACGTCCTCCGCAAGAAGTGCCGCTCCAAAACCGCCCGCGCTGTAGCCGGTCACCACCACGGCTTCGGTACCGCCGAGGTCTATCCTCCCCCTTATAAGATCCATGGCTGTACGGAAATTGGTGTAGCCATGGTGGTATAGCGTTCGCTGTTGCCCGTCCTGGTCGGTATAGGGGAAATCCCCGGTCCCCACGTGAAAGTCGCCCGTGGCATAGGGGAAGGCGATGACAGTCCAGTCGGCAAAGGGGCTCCCCTCGATATCGCTCGCGATGCCTCCCATGTTCATCGTGAGGTTGGCGAGCGCGTCGATTCCAATCTCACTTTTGTTGTAGAAGTCGCCTGCCGCGGTTTCCTCGTTAATGCTCACGCCGCCGCCGGCGAGGTAGATGAGCACGCGCTTGGCGCTACCTTGCTTGTAAAGCGCCCGGTACGGGCTTCCGTCCGAGCAGACCATCTGCGGGCTGGAGACGCGATACCACTTGTCCTGCGTGGGGTTGCTGTCGAGCTCTGGATATTGCAGGACGAAGAAGTAGATGAGGCCGATGGCAAGGGCGAGCACAATCAAAATGACGCCGAGGATTTTGCCGATGGTGGTAAGAACGCGCGGCATGATGCCATCCTTTACACTAGACTGTAATCGATGAGACAAATGTATCAGCAAAAGGATGACAAGACATGAGCGCAGACAAAATGGGACAGACTGGCGTATCTGTATCGGCGGTGGGTAACGAGGCGCGCAACGCCTATGTGGTCGAGCAGATCACCGCTACGCTCATCGCTCTGCTCGAAGAGCGGTCTCTCGAGGAGATCTCAATCAGCGAGCTCTGCACGCGGGCACAGGTGGGACGTGCTTCGTTCTACCGAAACTTTTCCAGTAAAGAAGATGTTTTGTGCCGCCGCATACGGCACCTGCTCGCGATATGGGAAGAGTCTCGTCAGCGGCGGGGAGGCGCTTCGGTAAGCGCGTTAGTTCGCTCGATGTTCGCCCATTTTGAGGAGAACCGCTCATTTTATCGCCTGTTGGAGCGCCGGGGTCTGATTTACCTGCTTGAGGAAGCAATGCTCGCGAGTGTGGGCTTTGACCCCGAGGGGCCCAAAGAGGCTGCCTATACGAGCGCCTATGCGGCTTATGTGCTCTACGGCTGGGCGGTGGTGTGGTTTCGCAGGGGTATGCGTGAGTCGGCGGACGAGCTGGCGGGCATGCTCGAGGCGGCGGGGCTGTAAGCCTTTGGATGTAGAACTTTCGCGTGGACCTTGAGCGGTGTGACGGCTGTCCGGGAATAGAATGGTGCTCTGAACATAGAGACTATAGAGATGTCGAGAGGGGGCCGCCATGGAGTTTCGACCTATGCGCCGCCGTCGTCAGGAGCTTTCACCCGAGGAGTGCCGGGAGGTGCTCGAGCGGGCGACGTCGGGCGTGCTTGCAGTTGCGGGTGACGAGGGCTATCCGTACGCGGTGCCGCTGAGCTATGCGCTCGACGGCGACAGGATCATCTTTCACAGCGCGCGCGAGGGGCACAAAATCGATGCGATCGTGCGCTGCCCCAGGGCCTCGTTTTGCGTGGTCGACGAGGACGATGTGCATCCTGCGGAGTTCACCACGTACTTCCGGAGCGTCATCGCCTTTGGGCGGATGCGCGTGATTGAAGACGATGCCGAGAAGCGAGCCGCGGCAGAGCTTCTGGGGCGTCGATATGGGCCCGATCTGCCCGCTTCCGCTTGCGAGGAGGAGATCAATCGGTTTTGGGCCGGGCTCTGCATGCTGGAGCTGCGCATCGAGCACTTGAGCGGCAAGCAGGCAAAAGAGCTCATGCCCCCGCGTGCGTAGTTTTATGCGTTCGCATAAATCACGTCTGACCATAGCGCAGTTTATGCGAACGCATAAACCGCGGCGGTAAGATGATGTTCCTCATTTTTACGCCTCGCCCATCGAATAGAAGTCCTATGTCGCGAGGGCGATCTTTCCTGCTCGAATTGAGTGAAACGTCACTGTGCCTCCGTGAGGTTCATCGTGGTCACCTTGCAAAATCGTGTGTTGTAATCGGCTAAAAATCGATCGTTGCATGGCAAACGCATAGAGAAGCGAAAAATGGGCTGTCGGCATGTTTCCGACATGTTGAGAGCTCGTTGCCCGCCTGGGTCAGGCTGCTTTCCTGTCGGTTGCGAGGGCGTTTCCGATGTTTCGAGTCCATTGTGGGATGGTAAAACGCACGGCGCACGAACCTCCGGGGGTCAATCGCGCTCCTACCATGGCCGTGTCCATTCCGCCGCAGGCGCCGCGGCGGGGAGGGCGGTCAAGTGAGGTACGCGCTATTTGGGAGGCGACGCGTATGTACGATACGGGTTCGACCGCGTTCATGATGGTGAGCAGCATGCTCGTCCTGTTCATGACGCCAGGTCTGGCATTTTTCTACGGTGGACTGTCACGGCGCAAGAACGTGATCAACACCATGCTCATGAGCTTTGTGGTGATTGGTATCGTAGGGCTCACGTGGGTGGTCGCAGGATGGTCGATCGCCTACGGGGGCGACGGCGCCAACCCCATCATCGGTGGATTTGATCAACTGGGGCTCGCCGGTACGGTATCGGCGATGCTTAAGGAGGCCGCGGCGCCGGGCGATGCCACGTATCCCAGCGTGGTGGACATAACGTTTCAGATGGCATTTGCGCTCATCACCTGCGCCATCGTGACCGGTTCTGTGGCGGGGCGCATGCGCTTCGGCGCGCTGGCGGCGTTTATCGCTGCATGGTCCTTGGTGGTCTATGCGCCGCTTGCCCATATGGTCTGGGGTGGTGAGCACTCGCTCATCGGCGGGATTATTGGCGCTCTCGACTTCGCAGGTGGCGACGTGGTGCACATCAGCTCCGGCCTCACCGGACTTGCGCTTTGCTGTGCGCTCGGCGCCCGTAAAGGGTTTGGCATCAAGACCTACCGACCTCACAACGTACCCTTCGTCGCGCTCGGCGCGGGGCTTCTGTGGCTTGGTTGGTTTGGTTTCAACGGCGGATCGGCCTTTGCGGCAGACGGCATCGCGGCGCTTGCGATCTTGAACACGGTGGTTTCCAGCGCCGCGGGCTTGGCCTCGTGGATGATCGTCGAGCGGCTGGCTACGGGCAAGCCCACGCTCGTGGGCGCCTGCACCGGTCTGGTGGCGGGGCTCGTGGTGGTGACGCCCTCGGCGGGCTTTGTCGAGCCGTGGGCCGCGGTCCTCATGGGCCTTATGGTCTCGCCGGTCTGCTATTTCGCCATCTCGCACCTTAAGGCCCGCTTTGGCTACGACGACGCGCTCGACGCGTTTGGCTGCCACGGCATCGGTGGCATCTTGGGCGGCATCCTCACGGGCATCTTCTGCGTGCCGGAGCTCTCGTGGACGGAGTACGGCGGGCTCATCTACACCGGCGACGCAACGCTTCTTGCGAGCCAGGTTTTGGGCATCGTGGTGACGGCGGTTCTGGTGCTCGCGCTGGATGCGCTGCTCATCATTGTCGTCCGCGCCCTCTTTGGCGGACGGTTGCGTGTGACGGATGCCGAGGAGGCGCTCGGCCTCGACGTCGCCGCCCACGGCGAGAGCGCTTACCCCGCCTATACCGGTCTGGACGTGTAGGGCGATTGGATGTGAAGGGCGCCTGCCAACGTTGGCGGCGCCTGAAGAGGAGGAATGATCCTGATGAAGCAGATAACGGCAATCGTGCGCCCGGAGGTCCTCGAGCCCTTGAAGGACGCGCTTACCGAGGCGGGTGTGTCCGGCATGACGGTCTTTGAAGTCCAGGGCTTTGGACACCAGCACGGCTGGAAGGAGTTCGTGCGCGGCTCTGAGGTGCTGCTCACCATGGTTCCCAAGGTCGAGGTGATGCTCGTGGTCGACGACGACGAGGTGGAACCGCTTGTCGAGCGCATCTGCGCCGTTGCGCGCACCGGCGAGGTAGGTGACGGCAAGATCTTCATCATGCCGGTCGATGACGTCGTGCGAATTCGCACCGGCGAGCGTGGGGCGATGGCGCTGTAGGAGCGGCGCGGGTGCTGCCGCCGAACGTTTTTCAGCTATTCAACAATCTCAAACGGGACTTCGGGCAAGGGCGCTGCGATTGCAGGCAAAACCGCAGGATTTGAAAGCCAGCAATCCCTGTCTACTTGAAGGGTCCGCATTGGATTGTTGAATAGCTGCCTTTTTGTTCGCGGTGGCTTTAATCGTTGGGATTAACGAGCTCGAGAGCCTCGAATTGCGCCGTTGCGGGGTCGAACTCGTAGACGGTGATGCCGCAGTTGCCGATACGGCGCCCGTCGCCGCGCAGGCGTCGTTCCGCTTCGGGTCCCTGCGCACGCAGGAACTGTGCGACCGCAGCACCATGGCTCGCCATGAGGACGCGCTCGTGGCCGGGGCGCCGCATGAGCTCGGTGATGGTCTCGACGAGGCGCGCGCGGAACGCCATCTCGCCCTCGCCGCTGAAGGGCACGTAGAAGTCGCCGTAGGGAAGCGGCGGGTTCACGTCCTCGGTAAGGCCCTCGAACGAGCCGAAGTTCCACTCCTTGAGACCCTTCACACGCTCGTAGGCGAGGTCGCCTTGGCCGCTCTCGGCAAGCACGAGCTCAAGCGTATCGACGGCACGCTCGGAGGTGGAGCTGTAGGCGTGATCAAACGCTACGCCGTGCTCGGCAAACCAGCGGCCGGCGCCCCGCGCCTGCTCGATGCCGAGGTCGGTCAAAGGCGAGTCGCACCAGCCCTGCTTGCGCTTGAGCACGTTGAAGAGGGTTTGACCGTGGCGCATGAGATAGAGCTTTGACATGGGATTCCTCATTGTCGTCGGGATTGTTTACTGATTTGCATTTAGTATACGAGTGCGGTGAACGAGAAGGCGACGAGCTTCCATTCGTCGTCCGCGCGATGGTAAACCTCGGTCACGGCGAAGTGGTGCGTGGTCTCCTGCCCGTCGAGCAAAAGGGCGTAGTCGCAGTCGGTGATGATCACGCCCGTGTCGCCGAAGACGCTCGGCGTCTGGCCGTGGAAGACGATGCTCGTGGGTTTGAAGGCACCCGAGGTGTAGAACTCGATCTCCTTGTCGAGCGGCGCGGTGATGCCGATGTGCACGAAGGTGCAGGCGGGGTCGGCGATGGTGCGAATAACGGCCTCGTCGGCGTGTTCCATAGCGTCCCAGAAGCGCTGGCTGGTCTCGATGAGCTGGTCTTTGAGTTGGTCAAGCATGGGTTATCCTCCTGTTGAGTGATGGAGTTGAAGCTGCGCCTTAGAGGCGCATGGTTTTACATTGGCTAGTACAACGTGCCGCCGCCGAGCTGCTGCTTTTTCACGAGCTCGCCAAGCATCCAGCCCACGGTGTCAGGATCGAAGTGGTCGAAGATGCGCGAGAAGGTCGGATCTTCAAGCGCGGAGAACGCGGCCATGTCGACATCATCGAGCGTGAAGTCGAAGATATCGAAGTTCTGCTCCATGCGGTCACGATGCGTGGATTTAGGAATGACTACGACGCCCTTCTGGATGAGGGCGCGAAGCGCCACCTGCGCTGGGGTCTTGCCATGTTTGGCGCCAATCTTGGTGAGCACCTCGTTAGTGAAGATGCCGTTCTTGCCCTCAGCGAAAGGCCCCCACGCCTCGTGCGTCACACCGAAGCGCTCCATGACCTTGTGGGCGGCATCCTGCTGACGGAATGGGTGCGTCTCAATCTGATTGACCGCCGCCGGCACCTCCGCAAGGGTGCAGAGGTCCACAAGACGCTCCGGATAGCAGTTGGAGACGCCGATGGCGCGGATTTTGCCGGCCTTGTAGGCATCCTCCATGGCGCGGTAGGCGCCGGGGTAGTCGCCCATCATCTGATGGAGGAGCATGAGGTCGAGATAGTCGGTGCCGAGCTTTTTGAGCGTCTTGTCAATCGAGGCGGTTGCGCGCTCGTAGTTCATGTTAGAGACCCAGATCTTGCTGGTGATGAAGACCTCATCGCGCGGCACGCCGCTTTTGCGAATGCCTTCGCCCACGCCGTCCTCGTTGCCATAGGCTTGCGCGGTGTCGATAAGGCGGTATCCCACTTGGAGCGCCTCGCTAACGCAGCGCGCCGTCTCCTCCGGTGGCGTCTGGAACACGCCATACCCAAGCACAGGCATCTCAACACCATTGTTCAGCTTTACAAACTCCATGACCATTCTCCTCCTCTTTTTCACGAGCTCGTCGCGCGGTGAGCGCCTGCGGGGCGCCGGGTGCCCTTCCGGGCGTTTCCCGCAGGCAAAGCCGAGGACCCCGCCCGGAGAGCACCCGGCGCCCCCGGGACGCTTATGCCTGCTGGGAGTAATCGTTCACTGCGAGCACGAACGCCGGCGGCTCCTCGGGCACCTGGTAGTAGGGGTGCTGGGGCAGGGTATTTATGCGCGCCATCTCGTCTTCGGTCAGCTCGAAATCGAAGATATCGATGTTGTCGCGCATGTGTGCGGGATTGAGCGTCTTGGGGAACGTGACGTTGCCCTCCTGGAAGCTCCAGCGCAGGATGATCTGCGCAGGGCTCTTGCCGTACTTCTGGGCAAGCTCGGTGAAGACGGGCTCGGTCATGAGGCCGGCGTCGCCGTGACCCAAGGGATACCAGCCCTCAAAGACCACATCACCGAGGCCTCGCTCGGCAAGCGCCTCTTTGAGCTCATGCTGGTTGCAGTAGGGATTGATCTCCACTTGGAGTACGGCGGGCTTGATCTCGGCCACAGCGAGAATCTCATCGATCTTCTCAACGGGGAAGTTGGACAGGCCAATGGCGCGCACCTTGCCTTCGCGCACGGCCTCCTCCATTGCCTTCCAGCCGGAGACGTAGTCGCCGTAGGGCTGGTGAAAAAGCAGCAGGTCCACGTAGTCCATGTTGAGGCGCTCAAGCGTGGCATCGATATCCTTGCGGCACTGCTCGTACGCGTAGCTTTGCGGGAAGAGCTTCGTCGTCACGAAGAGCTTCTCGCGCGGAACGCCCGAGGCCTTGATGGCGCGGCCCACGGCCGCCTCGTTGAAGTAGGCGTTGGCCGTGTCGATGTGGGTGTAGCCCGCCTCAAGCGCCTCGGGCAGATGCTCCTCAACCTCGGCAGAGGTCATCTGGAAGACGCCGTAGCCTATGGCGGGGATGGATTTGCCGCCAGAAAGAGGGAGACTTGGCACTTTTACGCTCATAATCGTTCCTTTCCTTTCTAGGGATGATTTCTGCTTACACATAGTGTCTTCTCTATTAGTGCTGATGTAAAATGCAATATGGTTAGATTCTTATGCGTTAAACGCATAAGTTTGAATAAACGCTCAAGTCGTTTATGAGCGTATGTCCGCGTAAGGGGCCGTCATGGAGTTTGAGCAGATGCGTCAGCTCGACGCCGTCGAGCGTTTGGGTACGATGTCGGCTGCGGCCGAGGAGCTGCACATATCTCAGCCGGCGCTCAGTCGCTCCATCCAACGACTTGAGGCGGAGCTCGGCTGCGCGCTGTTCGACCGCGCGGGCCGTCGCGTCGAGCTAAACGAGGTGGGGCGCGCGGCGGTCGAGGGTGCACGGGCGATCTTGCGCGATGAGCGGGTTCTGCGCGCTAACGTGGCGGCTGCGGCAGAGCGCGCGCACGCGCTGCGCGTCTCCACGGTCGCGCCGGCCCCCTTGTGGCGCCTGACCGCCCTTGCCATGGAGCGCTTTCCCCAGGAGACGCTCACCTATGAGACGGTGGAGGAACGCGAGGCGCTGCGCCAGGTGGTTGCCGGTGCGAGTGACTTTGCCATAACGCGCACCGACCCGCATCGACCCGATCTTCAGACGTGCGAGCTCATGCGTGAGAATCTCTTTGTGACGCTGCCGCCCAATCATCCCCTTGCGGCCCGTAGGGAGGTCGCGTTCGCCGATCTTGCCGGCGAGACGTTCCTCATCATGACAAACATCGGTTTTTGGCGCGGTGTGGTCGATCGCGCAATCCCGGACGCCACGTATATCGAGCAGGCCGATCGCATGGTGTTCATGCAGCTCGCGCATACCACTCCGCACTGTACCTTCGTCACCGATGCGCCGTTCCAGCGCGGCTCTCACCCCGGGCGCGCGGTCGTTCCCATTTCCGATTCTGATGCCCATGTGGGGTTTCACCTTGTGGCGCGCTCAGATGCAAGCGGGGTTGCGCGGGCGCTTTTCTCTTGGGTGAGCGAGAGTGGACGCCCTTGATGGGTGGCCTCGCACCTAGCCGTTCGCGGAATGTCTTCGAGCGGCCGGTGTCTGTTGAGAGACAATAGCAACTCGGCTACTGGTTCGATGCGCGTCCCGACGGACGCTAGCAGAAAGGACCTTATTATGAAAATCGCTATTCCCACCATGGGTGCCGGCGGACTTGATTGCGAGCGCTCCGGCCACTTTGGCCATTGCGACTGCTTTACGGTGGTGACCGTCGAGGATGGCAAGATCATTGCAACCGACATCATGGACAACCCGCCCCATGAGGAGGGTGGCTGCCTGCGTCCCGTGGGAATCCTCGCCAATGCCGGTATCGACGCCATCGTTGCTGCAGGTATGGGCATGCGGCCTATGATGGGCTTTGCCGAGGTGGGCATCACGGTGCTCTACGATGCCGAGACCCCGCGCGTGGGCGACGTCGCGGAAAAGGCCGCCGCGGGCGCGCTGCCCGCGATGGGCGAGGAGCATGCCTGTCATCATTAATCGGATTGGCAGTGCGGTAGGGTAACGGCAATTTGCGAGGAGGGCATATGAAGGAGCATATCGACGTCATCGAGCGTGCGGGCGATATCCTGGGCGCGCTCACGCCCGGGGCGCTGTTCACGGTATGTGTGGACGGCGAGGTTAACACGATGACCATCGGCTGGGGCATGCTCGGCATCGAGTGGCGCAAGCCCGTCTTTATCGCCTATATCCGCAACGACCGCTATACGCACGAGCTGCTCGAGCGCGCCGACTGCTTCACCGTCAACGTTCCGGTGCCGACGGGAGACGCCGAGACGGATGCGCGTGTGCGCCGCGCCCTCGGTTTCTGCGGCTCAAAGAGCGGTCGCGATCTCGATAAAATTGCCGAGCTCGGCCTCACGCTTGTCGAGGGCGAGCAAGTGGACGCGCCGGCCATTGCCGAGCTGCCGCTCACGCTCGAGTGCCGCATCATCTACCGCCGCGATCAGGACACCGCGCTCATGCCCGATGAGCTGCGCGAGAGCGTGTACGGTGACGCGCCGGTCTACCACACCGTCTATTACGGCGAGGTCGTGGATGCCTACATCGTGAAATGAGATGCGCATGACCAGTCTGAGCAAGATCCTGCTTGGCGGTAGGCTCGAACCCGGAGTGGTGGCGGATGCCGAGCGCGCCGGCTTTGTGAAGGTGGATGACCCCTGGCACCAGTACACCGCGTTTTTTCTGCGACTTGTTGCCGCAACGGTCGTTGCTACCGCGGGGATCGCCGCAGACTCCGCAACCGCCGTCATAGGCGCCATGCTCTTGGCGCCGCTCATGTCCCCCATGCTTGGTGCTGCGCTCGCCGCGGCGCTCGGCCGGCCCGCAAAGACGCTTCAGACGCTCGCGCTCACACTCGTGGGCATGGCGGTGGTCGTTGCCGTGTCCGCCTGTGTGACGGCCATCGTTCCCGTGGCGATTGACCTGAGCACCAATTCCCAGGTTCTGGCCCGCATATCTCCACGGCTCGTCGACCTCATCATCGCTCTCGCCGCCGGCTTCATGGCGGCGCTTGCCTCGATTCGCCGTGATATCCCCGGTACGGCGCCCGGTATCGCGCTTTCGGCATCTATTGTTCCGCCGCTCTGTGTGACGGGGGCGGCGCTCTTTGAGGGGGCGCCCGACACCGCCCTCGGGTCCTTCCTGCTTTTTGTGACCAACTACGTCGCTATCCAAATTGCCGGTACGGCGGTGTACCTCGCCGCAGGGCTTGGGGCTCGGAAGTTCTCGGTTGTTGAGGGCAAGGCGCGCGAGCTCTGGTACATCAGCGTGGGAATCGCCGCGGCGGTCGTCGTGGCGCTGCTCGCTACGACGAGCATGGGCATCGTCCACGAGAACGAGCAGCTGCGCATCGCCCAAGACGAGGTGGGGGCATGGATCGAGGGGAGTGGCTACCGCGTCTCACGGTTCGAGCTTGAGGACGGTGAGCTGAGGCTCGAGATCGCGGGCTCGGAGCGCGTGCCCTCTGCAGAGCGGCTGAACAAGGCGCTCCTTGACGCGGGTCTTCACCTGGACGAGCTTTCCATCGCCGTGGTGGACGAGCAGCGCATCGTGAATACGCCGTAAGCACGCGGACCGGCTTGGAGCCGGCGCGATTGCCTGCTTCCAGTAATATCAACAAACAGTTGAATCTTTTCCTCTTCACGGTGCGCGCTGTGCTCGCCACAATAGGTATGAGTGAGGCGAGGGGAAGGAGACCCGCATGGCGGCACCGGCAACACCGGGCAAGGGGCGCGTCGTCGCGATCATTTTGCTCGTAATCTTTTTGGCGATCGGCTTTGTGTTCTTCGATTCTTTGGGCAGCAAGAATCCCGAGGGCGTTGACACCGACGCCTTTGAGCTTCGTAGTGTGACGATGACAGGCGACGACTATGAGGTCGTCACGTACGACGACGACCTGTTTGTGCTCTCGGCAGACAACGTCGAGGTACTCGGTCTTGAGGACAGCGGCCGCGACTTCATGTCGCGCGACGAGCGCACGCTCTGGCTCAAGCCGGATACCGCGGAGCGCTTGGGTCTTGCCGGCGAGATCGATATGGTCGGCTAGGGCGCGCCTCAAAGACACAATCGAACAAGGATTGAATATCCCGTGACGGACGGGTGGTCGAACACCTGTCCGCCATCGGTGGCGCTAAACTGAACTGTTAGCCGGTAGTTGCCGGCGCCTTTCCCATACGTTTCGCACCTGGTCCACCGAAAGGGGTTCTCAGTGGCAGATACATCCATCCGCATTCGCGGGGCGCGCGAGCACAACCTGCAGGATATCGATGTCACGATCCCGCGCGACAAGCTCGTCGTCATCACCGGCCTCTCGGGCTCGGGCAAGTCGAGCCTCGCGTTTGACACCATCTATGCCGAGGGCCAGCGCCGCTACGTCGAGTCGCTCTCCAGCTATGCGCGCCAGTTCTTGGGGCAGATGGACAAACCCGACCTGGACTCCATCGACGGCCTCTCGCCGGCGGTGTCCATCGACCAGAAGACGACCTCCAAAAACCCGCGCTCCACAGTGGGCACGGTGACCGAGATCTACGACTACCTCCGCCTGCTCTTTGCGCGTATCGGTACACCGCACTGCCCTGAGTGCGGCCGCGTTATCGAGCGCCAGACCACCGACCAGGTGGCCGATAAGATTCTCGAGGCGGGAGAGGGCCGTCGCGCCTTCGTGCTCGCCCCGGTCGTTACCGACCGCAAGGGCGAGTTTGCCAAGCTCCTCGACGACCTGCGCCGCGAGGGCTTCTCCCGCGTGCGCATCGACGGCGAGGTCCACTCGCTTGACGACCCCATCGAGCTCGACAAGAAGTTCCGCCACACCATCGAGGTCGTGGTGGACCGCATCGTCATCCGCGAGGGATCCGTCGGCCGTATCGCGGAGGCTGTCGAGCAGGCAACCAAGCTTGCACACGGCCGCGTCGCCGTGTACCTTCTGCCCGATCGTGACGCCCCCGAGGGTACGTCCGGCGAGCTTTTGACCTACTCGCTTGCGCTCGCCTGCCCGGAGCACGGCCATTCCATCGACGACCTCCAGCCGCGCGACTTCTCGTTCAACGCTCCCTACGGCGCCTGCCCGGAGTGCGACGGCCTCGGCTTCAAGAAGGTCGTGGACGCCGAGGCGCTCATCGAGGACCCGTCGCTCTCGGTTGAGGATGGCGTCTTTGGCAGCTTCTTTGGCAAGTCGAACTACTATCCGCAGATCTTTCGCGCCCTTGCCAAGCATCTCAAGGTCGACCCCGCCACGCCGTGGCGCGACCTGCCGCCGCGCGTGAAGAAGGTCTTTCTCGATGGCCTGGGCGACAAGAAGATGCGCGTCGACTACCACACGCAGGACGGCCGCGACACCCACTGGTTCACCAAGTACTCGGGCGTGCGCAACATTCTGTACGAGCGCTACATCGAGACCACCAACGAGAACACCAAGGCGCGCCTCGAGAAGTACATCCGCGAGGAGCCCTGCCGCGCCTGCCACGGCGCGCGCCTGCGCCCCGAGATGCTTGCCGTCACGGTCGGCGACAAGTCCATCTACGACGTGTGCTGCATGAGCTGCCGCGAGTCCCTCGAGTTCTTCGAGGAGCTCACGCTCACCGAGCGCCAGCAGTTCATCGGCGGTCGCATTGTGAAGGAGATCGTGGAGCGCCTGCGCTTCCTTGTCGACGTGGGTCTTGACTACCTCACCCTCGACCGTGCCTCCGCTACGCTCTCTGGCGGCGAGGCACAGCGCATCCGCCTGGCAACGCAGATCGGCGCGGGTCTCATGGGCGTTCTCTATATTCTGGACGAGCCTTCGATCGGCCTGCACCAGCGCGACAACGAGCGTCTCATTGCCACGCTCGAGCGCCTGCGCGACCTCGGCAACACGGTGATCGTGGTCGAGCACGACGAGGACACCATCCGCGCCGCGGATTACGTGATCGATATGGGTCCGGGCGCGGGCGAGAACGGCGGCCACGTGGCGTGCGCGGGCACGCCTGAGGAGATCATGGCCTGCAAAGACTCGCTTACGGGCCAGTACCTCACCGGCTCGCGCATGGTGGAGCTGCCCGCCGAGCGCCGCCGTCCCGGGCGCGGCGCCCTCACCATCACGGGCGCCAAGGCAAACAACCTCAAAAACGTTACGGCAAAGATCGAGTTCGGTACCTTTACCGTCGTCACGGGCGTGTCGGGCTCCGGTAAGTCGAGCCTTGTGACCGACACGATTGCCCCCGCCCTCACTAACGCCATCCATCGCTCGGGTCGCCCCGTCGGTCCGTACAAAAAGCTTGAGGGTATTGAGGAGATCGACAAGGTCATCGATATCGATCAGTCGCCCATCGGGCGCACGCCGCGCTCCAACCCCGCGACCTATATCGGGCTTTGGGACGATCTGCGCGCGCTTTTTGCGAGCGTGCCGGAGTCCAAGGCGCGCGGTTACTCGCCCGGGCGCTTTAGCTTCAATGTCTCGGGCGGCCGCTGCGAGGCCTGCAAGGGTGACGGCCAGATCAAGATCGAGATGCACTTCCTGCCGGACATCTACGTGCCGTGCGAGGTCTGCGGCGGCAAGCGCTACAACCGCGAGACCCTCGAGGTCACCTACCGCGGCAAGAACATCTCCGACGTGCTCGACATGAGCGTGACCGAGGCGCTCGCCTTCTTTGGCAACATTCCGCAGATCAAGCGGAAGCTCCAGACGCTCTACGACGTGGGGCTGGGCTACGTGCGTCTGGGCCAGCCGGCGACGACGCTCTCGGGCGGCGAGGCGCAGCGCGTGAAGCTCGCCAAGGAGCTCCACCGCAAGCAGACGGGCCGCACGTTCTACATTCTGGACGAGCCTACCACGGGCCTGCACTTTGAGGATGTCCGCCAGCTCATCGACGTTCTGCAGCGCCTGGTTGATGCGGGCAACACCGTGCTTGTCATCGAGCACAACCTCGACGTCATCAAGGTGGCCGACCGCATCATCGACCTTGGCCCCGAAGGCGGCTCGCGCGGCGGGCGCATCGTGGTCTCGGGCACGCCCGAGCAGGTCGCTGCCTGCCCGGAGAGCTTCACGGGGCGCTTCCTCGGCCCCATCCTCGAACGCGACCGCGCACGCATGGAGGCGCGGGAGGCGTAAGCGCGTGCGCAACAGCCCGCGGGGCATGGCCTCGCGGGCGTTGTGGAGTGTGTTTGGGTACCCGTGGAGCCTGCTATCATGGTAGGCATACGTTTCTGCCCCTCGGGAAGGCATCAGACATGAAGCTCAACCACACCGTTGCATGCCTTGCGCGCGCCGGCGCCGTCCGGCGGGCGGTCGCCGCGGGCCTCGCCCTCTCGCTTGCGGGGGCGAGCGTCTTGGCGCCGCTGTCTGCGGCAGCCGCGCCCTCGGACAGCCTTGAGGCGCAGGTTGCCGCTCGAGCTCGCCCAGGCAGAGGCAGATACCACCGCACTTGATCTTGCCGACACCCAGGACCGCATCTCTGAGCTCGAGGCACAGGTTGTCGAGACCTCCGAGCAGCTCGACGCCGCGCAGGCGGACCTGTCGAGCAAGGCGGTCCAGTCGTACAAGTCCGGCGCGGTCACCCTTATCGACATCATCTTCTCCTCGTCGAGCTTTGACGAGCTCGCAAGCCGTCTGTTCTATGCGAACAAGGTTGCCGAGGCCGAGGCCGACCGTGTCTCGACCGTTCGTGAGTTGCAGGAGAGCCTCGCCGCCCAAAAAAGCGAGCTCACCTCGCGTGAGGACGAGCTGACCGGGCTCCTTGCGGACCAGTCCGCCGACGCCGCGGCGCTAGAGGCCGCGCGCAACGAGACGTCGAGCTACGTCAACGGCCTCTCCGGTGAGCTCGCCGAGGCCCTCGAGGCAGAGCGCGCCGCCGCGGCGGAGGTCGTGCGCGAGAGCGCGGAGGGCTCGACGCCCGCCACCGATAACGACGGCTCTGCTTCCGAAGAGGGCACCGGCTCCGAGGAAAACGCGGGCAACGAGAGCAACGGCAACAACGGTAACGCCGGCAACGGCGGTACCACGACCCCGAGCACGCCCTCGACTGACCCCGACCCCGCCCCGAGCACACCCGACCCCGATCCCGCGCCGAGCGCGCCCGCCGGCAGCGGCAACCTGAGCCAGGGCCAGCGCTCTACCATCATCGCCGCCGCACGCAGCCAGCTCGGCTGCGCCTACGACTACGGCACCATGATCCCGGGCGTCTCGTTCGACTGCTCGGGTCTCACCACCTACTGCTACAGCCTGGCGGGCGTCTCCATCCCGCGGTCCTCCGCAACGCAGTACCGCACCGTTAAGAACGCCGGCAACCTCAAGACCGACGCGTCCCAGCTCGTTGCGGGCGACCTCGTCTTCTACCAGACGGGCGGGACCATCCGCCACGTCGCCATCTATATTGGCGGCGGCAACGTCATCCACGCGAGCGATTACAGCACGGGCGTCATCACCTCGGGCCTTTACTACAGCTCGGGCTTCTGCGGCGGCGGCAGCCCCATTTAAGCGCGAGGCGGTTCATGGGGGCAGCGGTAAAGAAGACAAATGCCATGCGCGAGCTCGAGGTAGCGGGCGTTGCGTACCGTGTGCACACCTATGAGCACGTCGAAGGTGACTTCTCGGGCGTGCATGTGGCCGAGCAACTGGGCGAGGACCCCGACCAGGTCTTCAAGACGCTCGTGTGCGTGTCCCCGTCCGGTGCCCATGTGGTCTGCTGCATTCCCGTCGACCAGGAGCTTGACCTCAAGCGCGCGGCGCGCGCTGCCGGGTGCAAGGCGCTCTCGATGCTGCCCTTGCGCGATCTCACCGCGGTGACCGGCTACGTTCGCGGCGGCTGCTCGCCCGTGGGCATGAAAAAGCCGTTCCCCACCATCATCGACGAGACCTGCCAGCTGTTCGACACCATCATGGTTTCTGGCGGCAGGCGGGGCATCCAGCTCGAGCTCGATCCTGCGGAGCTCGTACGCATCACCAAGGCGCAGATGGCAGACATCTGCATGGAGGGCAAAGCATGAGTGACGAGAAGCGCCGCGAGGGCGCGCATTTCAAGGGTGCCGAGGGCGCTGTCGAGCCGACTTCGCCGGCTTCGGCGGCTGCGGCGGCGGACGATGACTTCTCCACGTCGGGAGATTACGCAAATGTAGGGCGCTCCGCCGGCCTCATGACGCTGCTCATCATCATCTCGCGCCTGACCGGCTTTGCGCGCACGTGGTTCATGGGCATCGCCTTTGGCGTGTCGCTGCTCGCTTCGTCCTACAACATCGCCAACAACCTCCCCAACATGCTCTACGAGCTTGTGATGGGCGGCATGCTCGTCACGGCGTTTCTGCCCGTCTACATGGACGCGCGTCGGCAGGGCGGGCGTGAGGGCGCCAACGCTTATGTGGGGAACCTCCTGTCGATCCTGCTCATCATCTTGGGCGGCGTCTCGGTCATAGCCTGCGTATTCGCCCCGGCGCTCATCTGGACGCAGTCGTTTTTGAGCGACGGTTCCGAGATGGAGACGGCGGTCTACTTCTTCCGCTTCTTCGCGTTCCAGATCCTGTTCTACGGACTTGGTTCGGTGTTTTCCGGCGTGCTTAACGCACACCGCGACTACTTCTGGAGCAACGTCGGTCCGATTCTCAACAACGTGGTCGTGATCGCGAGTTTCGCGGCGTTTCCGGCAATCGCCGGCGTGAGCGAGGCGGCCGCGATCACGGTGCTCGCCGTAGGCACCACCGCCGGCGTCTTTGTGCAGATGGCCTGCCAGATCCCCGCGCTTGCGCGCCACGGCATCCACCCGCGCCTGCACGTGGACTTGCACGATCCGCTCCTCAAGAAGACCGTCTCTCTTGGCGTGCCCACGGTGATCGCTACGCTCTGCACGCTTGTCACGAGCTCGGTCATGAACTCCACGGCGCTCGCCGTTCAGCCGGGCACGGGCTCGTCGGTCATCGCGTATGCGCGCCTGTGGTACACGCTGCCCTACGCCCTTCTTGCGGTTTCGCTCAACACCGCGCTCTACACCGAGCTCGCGCGCGACGCCACGGTGGGAGACGACGACGCGGTGCGCGACGGCCTCTCCCGCGGTATCGCCCAGCAGTTCTTCGTGCTCATTCCCTTCGCCCTCTACCTCATGGCGTTCAGCTTCCCGCTCAACATGGTCTACTGCGCCGGTGCGTTTGACATCGAGGGAGTGGGGCTCGTTTCAGAGTACCTCTGCTTCCTTGCGCCGTCGCTGCCGCTCTACGGCGTGTGCATGCTCATGCAAAAGGGTTGCTCGGCGTTGCGCAACATGAACCCCTATGCCGCGTTCATGCTCATCGGCGCCGTGGCAGAGATCGCCTTCTCGCTCACCTTCGCAGTGGGGGCCGGGTTTGGCATGCCCGCCATCGCGCTGTCCATGACGGCGTCCTACCTCGCCTCCGATATTGGCGCCTTCTGGTGGATGCGCCGTCGTCTGCGCGGCCTGCGTACGGCAAAGATCGCGCACGGTATCGTGGGCGGCCTTGTGCTCGGCGGCCTCGGCGCCGCGGCGGGTGCGGGCGTGGTTGCCGCGCTCGAGACCTTCGTGAGTCCGCTTGTCAGCTACCTGCCCGACGGCAGCGTCGCTACGGCGGGCATGGCGCAGACGTTCGCCTACATCGTCGCCGGCGGCATCGTCGCGCTCATCGTCACCTTTGCGCCGGCCATCGCACTCAAGTTCCCCGAAGCGGAGATGTTCCGCTCCATCCTGCGCCGCGTGAAGCGGTAGGCGCCCATGGCATCGCAACAGTGGCACGACGCGCAGCCGTCTGCCGAGCGTACCGAGCATATCGACGAGACCCTCATCGCGCCGGCTCCCGGCATCGAGCCGAGCCTTGCCGAGCAGGTCGCTCGCGTCCCCACGAGCCCCGGCTGCTACCTGTGGAAGGATGCCGAGGGCACCGTCATCTACGTGGGCAAGGCCAAAAACCTGCGTGCCCGCATGCGCCAATACGTCCAGCTCACCGACGAGCGACAGAAGATTCCGCTCATGATGCAGCTCGTGCGCTCCTTCGACTACCTCGTGGTGGAAAGCGAGCACGAGGCGCTCGTTTTGGAGCGCAACCTCATCGGGCAGTACCACCCCCACTTCAACGTCGACTTTAAAGACGACAAGAGCTATCCCTTTATCGCGCTCACCAAGGGCGACCTCTTTCCGGCTATCAAGTACACGCGCGAGCGGCACCGTCCCGGTACGCGCTACTTTGGCCCCTATACCGACAGCCGCGCCGCGCGCGACACAATCGACACCATCCGCAAGGTGATTCCCATCTGCATCGCTACCTGCGCGGAATGGAAGCGCTGCCGGCGCCTTGCCGAGGCACATAAAGGGGACGAGGGCATCCTCGGCCTCATCATGGCGGAGAAGGGGCGTCCGTGCTTTGACTACCACGTGGGGCGCGGGCCTGGGGCATGCGTGGGCGCGATTTCACCTGAGGAGTACGCCAAAAACGTGCGCCGGGTGGAGCGGTTCCTCTCGGGCAAGCGCAGCGAGGTCACAGGCGAGCTCAAGGCAGAGATGGCAGAAGCCGCATCCGAGCTCGATTTTGAGCGCGCCGCCCGCATCAAGCGCCGCCTCGAGGTGATTGACGGGCTCGACGACCGCCAACAGGTCGTGTTTCCCTCGCGGGTGGATATCGACGTCATCGGGTTCTACCGCGAGGAGACCATCGCCGGCGCCTGTGTGTTCGTGGTGCGCGAGGGGCGCACGGTCAGAAGCTGCGAGTTCATCCTCGACAAGGGCCTTGATGTGGACGAGGAGGAGCTCGTCGCCGGTTTCATCAAGCGCTACTACGACGAGACGGCCGATATTCCCGCCGAGGTCGATGTGGCGGTGGAGCTTGCCGATGCCGAGGTGATGGGGGAGTGGCTCGCCGAGAAGCGCGGCCGCGCCTGCCAGATTCACCGGCCGCAGCGCGGCGAGAAACGCCGTCTGATGGAGACGTGCGAGCGCAACGCCCGCCACGCGCTCATGCGCTACATGATGCGCACGGGCTACGCCGACGATCGCACCAACCAGGCGCTTCTCGAGCTCGAGAGCGCCCTTGCGCTGCCGGCGCCGCCGCTGCGCATCGAGTGCTTCGATATCTCGACCATCCATGGCCGCTTCACCGTGGCGTCCATGGTGGTCTTCACCAACGGCAAGCCGGACAAGTCGCAGTACCGCCGCTTCAAGGTGAGAAGCGTCACCGGCGAGGCCAACGACTTCCTCTCCATGCAAGAGGTGCTCGGCCGCCGTTATGCGCCGGAGCGCATGGAGGACGAGCGCTTTGGCTCGCGGCCCGATCTGCTTGTGGTCGACGGCGGCAAGCCGCAGCTGACGGCGGCCTTGACGCAGCTTGAGGAGCTCGGGCTCGATATTCCCGTATGCGGCCTTGCCAAGGCGGACGAGGAAGTTTTTGTCCCCTGGGACGACACGCCGGTCGTTCTGCCCAACGGATCGGCCTCGCTCTATCTCATCAAGCAGGTCCGTGACGAGGCGCACCGCTTTGCCATCACCTTCCACCGCGAGCTTCGCGACAAAGCCATGACGGTATCGGTCTTAGACGAGGTGGAGGGTGTGGGTCCCACGCGCAAGAAGGCCATCATGAAGCATTTTGGCTCGCTCAAGCGCCTGCGACAGGCGAGTGTGGAGGAGATAGCCGCCGTAAAGGGTGTGCCGCGCGACGTGGCACAGGCGGTGTACGATACGCTGCGCGCCTGGGATGCCGAGCGCAACAGCTGAGCGCGCCTGAGGAGCGGCCGTCGCTCTACGTGCCATATCGCGCATTTTGGCATCATTTGTGCATTTAGCAGGTCAAACACGCCGTGTCAAGATGATGTACGCTCCAACTGGTCTTACTATTGCGATACATACTGGTATCACACATGTTGATACCAGTATGTTTTGTCAATAAAAAAATAGGGATAACCTGCGAATACCGTTTGCCACGTGGTTGTGACCTCTCGCCGAGAACAGTCTCTGTTAAGTGGTTGTAACAAGTATGTTAAGTACATCCACCGCGTGCCCCTGCGGCATGGCAGGACACGCATCGACTGATTGGAGTTCCCATGCGCGAGTTGATGACAAGAAGCCTGTCCCGCCGCACGTTCCTGGGGGCCGCCGGGGTAGCCTCGGTTGCCGGTCTCGGCCTTGCGGGCTGCGGCGGCGAGGAGCCCGCGCAGGGCAGCAGCGCTGCGGGGACCGCGGGCGGCGGCACCATCACGGCCGGCTCCGCCTACGCAACGCAGAACTATGACCCGTCCAGCACCTCCTCGGCGCTTTCGCTCGGAACCAACTGGCATGTGGTCGAGGGCCTCTACGGCATTGACTTCCATGATTACAGCTACTTCCCCGAGCTCGCCACGGGTGACCCCGTTCAGGTCGACGAGACCACCTACGAGGTAACCCTCCGCGAAGGTGCCAAGTTCTCCGACGGTACGGACGTCACCCCGGCGGACGTGGTCGAATCCTTCCGTCGCTGCACGGCAGAGGGCAACATCTACATCCCCATGCTCACCCCCATCGCTGACATTGTGGAGAAGGACGAGGCCACCCTCACCATCACCACTACCATCCCCAACTTCTCCCTGCTGAAGCAGCGCCTCGCCATCATCCGCGTGATCCCCGCCTCCTCCTCGCAGGAGGACATGACGGCCAAGCCCATCGGCTCCGGTCCGTGGCAGTACGACTCCATCACGGACTCCGCGATCGATATGTCGCCCAATCCCAACTACAACGGCGACTATCCCGCGCAGGATAATGCCCTCCATTACGACATCCTCGTCGACGCTACCGCGCGCATCACCGCCCAGCAGGAGGGTTCGACACTTGTCATGGAGATGGCTACGGCAGACGCCATCGACCAGCTCGAGGGTCTGGGCTGCAAGGTCGACGTCGTCCCCGGCTTCGCCACGCGTTTCATGATGTTCAACACCTCCAAGGCCCCGTGGAACAACGCTGCGGCGCGCCAGGCGGTCATGTACGCCCTCAACTACGATCAGATGATCTCCAACGTGTTCGCTGGCCTCGCCGACAAGCCAACGTGTTACCTGCCCGAGCACTTCGCCAACTACCACGAGGCGTCCGTAGTCTACGACTACGACCCCACCCGTGCCGAGGAACTTCTGGCCGAGGCGGGCGTGACTCCCGGCCCCATCGAGCTCTGTACCACCGATAACGAGCAGGTTGTCTCCATGGCCGCGCAGATCAAGGAGGACCTCGACGCTCTCGGCTTCGAAGTCAGCATCAACACGCAGACCACGAGCAACATCTTCAGCTACATCGAGAGCGGCGCCGCGTACGACCTCATGCTCGGCCCCGGCGACCCATCTTGCTTCGGCGACGACCCCGATCTGCTCATGAACTGGTGGTACGGCAACAACAACTGGATGACCACCCGTTCGCACTGGGCCGACACGCCCGAGTGGGCGCAGCTCACCGAGCTCATGGGCACCGCACTCGCTCAGTCCGGTGACGAGCAGCAGGAGACCTGGAACCAGTGCTTCGACTTCATCGCCGAGCAGTGCGTCCTCTATCCGGTGCTTCAGGTCCAGACCGCCACGGCCTACTGGAACGACCCGTCCGTCGCCCCCAACGGCACGGCCATCCAGGACTTCTCCGGCATCGGCACCACGGGCATGTCCTTCATCGGCAGTGCGACGGTCACGGCATAGCCGAGCATTCTGGTACAAGCTGCCTTGCGCGTCTCCAAAGCGCGATACGTTAGCCAGACATGGGGCCCGGGCACCCAGAGCGCCCGGGCCCCGTATGCATTTGCTACTCACATAGAAAGGGGGAGATGTAGTGAATAACCTCATCCGGCTCGTCGGGCGTCGAATCATCGCATTGCCGATCATGGCGCTCGCCGTCACGCTTCTCGTGTTCTTCCTCATGTCTTTCACCGACCCCTCCATCCCGGCGCGCAACGCCCTGGGCGAGGGAGCCACGCAGGAGGCTATCGAGGCCTATATGGCGGAGCACGGCCTCGACGACCCCTGGCCTGTCCGCTACGTCGCCTATATCGGCGGGCTTCTCCAAGGCGACCTCGGCACCTATGGCGCCTCCCAGACGCCGGTGGCCGAGCGCATCGCCTCGGCGCTTCCCGTCACCATGCAGCTCACGTTCATCGGCCTCATCCTGGGTGCGGTTGCGTCGTTCATCTTGGGCGTGATCTCGGCCCTTTTCCGTGATAAATGGCCCGACCAGCTCATCCGCGTCATATCCATCGCGGGTATCGCCACACCTTCGTTCTGGCTCGCGGTCCTGCTCATCCTCGTGTTCTCGTCCTATCTGCACGTCCTGCCCGCCTCGGGTCCGCTTCCCAGCTTCTTTGTCAACCCGGGCGGCTACCTCGCGCGCATGCTCATGCCGGCGGTCGCCTTGGCGTTCCCGCTGACCGGCCAGATGACGCGCATAGTGCGTACGGCGATGGTCGAGGAACTCGATAAGGACTACGTCAAGACTGCACGCGGCGGCGGCATCCCCGAGAACATCGTCATCGCCCGCAACGTCCTGCGCAACGCCCTCATCACGCCGGTTACCACGCTCGGCCTCAAAATCGGTTACCTCATGGGTGGCGCCGTCGTCATCGAGGTCATCTTCAACCTGCCCGGCATGGGCACAGCGATTCTTGCCGGTATTCAGGGTGGCGAGACGATGCTCGTGCTCGGCGTCGTGGTGGTGGTCGCTCTTGCCTTTGTCATCATCAACATCGTGGTTGATATGCTCTACCTGCTCATCAACCCGCGCATTAGGACGGTGTAGGCAATGGGACAGATTAGAGAAGAACAGACCAAGAAACTCGAGCACGCCGCCGCGAAGGGCTTCAGGTTCGGCGGTTTCAAGAAGATGAGCCTCTCGAGCAAGATTTCGCTCGGGCTCCTGCTCGTCGTCGCACTGCTCTCGATTCTCGCACCGGTCATCGCCCCACATGGCCCGACCGAGATCTTCATGGCGCGTCAGGCGCCGAGCGCCGAGTTCATCTTCGGTACGGACGACAAAGGCCGTGACATCCTCTCGCGCATGCTCTACGGCGGCCAGTACTCGCTCGTCATCGGCTTCGGTGCCACACTCCTCGCGCTCGTGTGCGGCTCCATCGTCGGCGCCGTCGCAGCCGTGTCGCGCAAGGTGGTCTCCGAGTTCATCATGCGCGTCCTCGACGTGATCATGTCCGTCCCCGGCATCGCGCTCGCCGCGGTGCTCGTACTCATCCTCGGCAACTCCGTGCCGGCGATCATCTTTGCCATTGGTTTCATGTACACGCCGCAGATCGCGCGCATCGTCCGCGCCAACGTGGTGTCCGAGTACGGCGAGGATTACGTGCGCGCCGTCATTGTCTCTGGCGCTCGCGCGCCGTGGATCTTGATGAAGCACGTGCTCCGTAACTGCATCGCGCCCATCATGGTCTTCACGGTGACGCTCGTCGCCGACGCCATCATCTTCGAGGCGTCACTCACCTTCATCGGCGCAGGCATCGTCGAGCCCACTGCCACGTGGGGAAACATCTTGGCAGATGCGCGCGCCGGCGTGCTCGCCGGCCGCTGGTGGCAGGCGCTCTTCCCGGGCCTGGCGATTATGATCACCTGCCTTGCGCTGAACATCCTCTCCGAGGGCCTTACCGACGCCATGGCCGCTGCGCCCGGCGCCGCCAAGCTCGACGAGAGTGAAGAGGACGCCGAGCAGCGTCGTGCCGACGACATCCTCGCTGCCGACCCGGTCCGTGCCTACAAGGAGCAGGAGGCTGCCCTCAACCGCCGTCTCTCCGCGCTCCGTGAGGTGGAGCTCAAGCGCCACGATCGCCATATCCCCGATCACTCGGTCGAGCCCTTGCTTTCGGTGCGTAACCTCTCCATTGGCTTCGAGCACCACGGTGACGTGAAGGTCGTCGACGGCGTGTCGTTTGACGTGCGCCCCGGCCAGTGCATGGCGCTTGTGGGCGAGTCTGGTTGCGGCAAGTCCATCACCACCAAGGTCATCATGAGCCTGACCGATCCGGACGAGCATGTCACCGGTGAGGTGCTCTTCAAGGGCAAGGACCTGGTGAAGCTCACCAAGGAGGAGCACCGCAAGCTCCTCGGTCATGAGATCGCGATGGTTTACCAGGACGCCCTCTCCTCGCTCAACCCCTCGATGCTCATCTCCGCTCAGATGAAGCAGCTCACCAGCCGTGGCGGTACCCGTTCCGCCGAGGACCTGCTCGAGCTCGTGGGTCTCGATCCCAAGCGCACGCTCGAGAGCTACCCGCACGAGCTTTCCGGTGGTCAGCGCCAGCGCGTGCTCATCGCTATGGCGCTTACGCGTGACCCGTCACTCGTCATCTGCGACGAGCCCACCACCGCCCTCGACGTGACGGTACAGAAGCAGGTCATCAAGCTCCTGAACGACCTCCAGGATAAGCTCGGCTTCGCGATGATCTTTGTCTCCCATGACCTGGCGCTCGTCGCCGAGGTCGCAAGCGACATCACGGTCATGTACGCCGGCCAGATCGTGGAGCAGGCGCCCACTACCGAGCTTCTCACCAACCCGATTCACGAGTACACGCGTGGCCTTCTGGGCTCGGTGCTCTCCATCGAGGAGGGTGTGCAAGAGGGAACGCGCCTGCATCAGGTGCCCGGCTCCGTGCCGAGCCCGCAGGACTTCCCGCGCGGCGACCGCTTTGCCCCGCGCTCGAGTCATCCCACGCTCGGTCTCGATGTGCATCCGATCCTAAAGACGCTTCCGGGCGACGTGTACCATCGTTACTCGGAGCTGCCCGACGAGTACCTCAAGGAGAACGGTCTTACACCCTATCTTGAGAAGCTTTCCGCCGCGACCGCTGGGGAGGTGAGGTAGATGAGCGAGAAGACTGCTGCGTCCCGCGGGACTGAACCCATCATCTTCCTCGATGACATTTGCGTGACGTTCAAGACGCGCACGGGCTCGCTTTTCAAGCCAAACCTCGTGCACGCCGTGAATCACGTGACGCTCAAGCTCATGCCGGGCGAGACTATCGGCATCGTGGGCGAGTCCGGCTGCGGCAAGTCCACCACGGCCAACGTTATGTGCGGCCTGCAGGCACCCACCTCGGGCAAGGTCTACTTCAAAGGTGTCGACGTTACCAAGCGCACCGCTGAGGAGCGCCGCCAGATCGGCCGCGTGGTCTCGGTCGTGTTCCAGGACCCGTCGACGGCTTTGAACCCGCGCATGATCGTGCACGACCAGCTCCTCGACCCGCTGCTCGTACACGAGGTGGGAAGCCCCGAGGAGCGCGAGCGCCGCATCCGCGAGCTCGTGAGTCTGGTGGGTCTCCCCAAGAGCGCGCTCAACGTGCTGCCCGGTCAGCTCTCGGGCGGTCAGCGCCAGCGCGTCGCCATCGCGCGCGCCATGTCGCTCAACCCCGATGCCATCATCGCTGACGAGCCCACCTCGGCGCTCGACGTCTCGGTGCGCGCTCAGATCCTGAACCTGCTCACCGATCTCAAGCGCGACCTGGGGCTGTCGATGATGTTCATCAGCCACGATATCCAGACGGTCCGCTACATCTCCGACAAGATCGTCGTCATGAACGGCGGCAAGATCGTGGAGGAGGGGCCGGCGAGCCAGGTCTTCAACGAGCCGCGCGATCCGTATACGCGGATGCTGCTCGGCGCGGCGCCCTCGCTGCTCCATCCCAAGTTGGGAGCGAGTGCGTAAGGCATCGTGTTCAAGGGCGCGTTCTTTCGGGGCGCGCCCTCTTTGAGAGGGTTCATGAAACCTTCCCATGCGGCTCTGCCGCCGTGTGCGGCGCGCTACCATGGGAGGCCGGTGTGGCGCGGTCACGCCACACCTACCGTCAACGGGCGCAGGCAGTCTAGCCCCGCGCCAAACTATGAAGGAGCAACTGTGGACAACAAGAGATTCAGCGGCGTCATTCCTCCCGTGGTGGTGCCGCTTACCCAGGATCGCAAGCTTGATGTGCCCTCGTTCGAGCGCAACATCAACCGCATGATCGAGGCGGGCGTCGACGGCCTGTTCATCCTGGGCTCTTCTTCCGAGGTCGTGTTCTCGACCGATGAGCGCCGTACCGAGATCATCGAGAACATGGTGCGCATCGTCGACCATCGCGTGCCGGTTCTCGCGGGCATCATCGATACCGAGACCGAGCGTATGATTGAGCACGGCAAGCGTGCCGAGCAGATGGGCGTCGACGCGCTCGTGGCCACCTGTCCGTTCTACGCGCTCCAGGGTATCAACGAGATTGAGTGGAGCTTCCGCTGCCTGCATGATGCGCTCAATCTGCCCATCTTTGCCTACGACATCCCGGTGTGCGTGCACAACAAGCTCGACGTGGACATGCTCATCCGTCTCGGCGTCGACGGCGTGCTCGCCGGCGTGAAGGACTCCTCGGGCGACGACGTGTCGTTCCGCCGTCTCATCCTCAAGAACCGCGACGCGGGCCATCCGCTGCAGCTTCTCACCGGCCACGAGGTCGTGGTCGACGGAGCGTATCTCGGCGGCGCCGACGGCTCGGTGCCGGGTCTGGCCAACGTCGAGCCCTACGGCTACGTCCGCCAGTGGAAGGCCGCGCAGGCCGGCGACTGGGAAGCCGTCCGTGACGAGCAGGACCGCCTCGCCCGCATTATGGAGATCACCTCGGTGACCTCCGGTGTCCAGGGCTTCGGCGCCGGCGTCGGTGCCTTCAAGACGGCCCTTCAGCTCATGGGCGTGTTTGAGACCAACCAGATGCCGCGCCCCGTTCACTCGCTCAAGGGCGAGAACGTCGAGGCAATCCGCCGCGTCCTTGTGGACAACGGCCTTCTGTAAACCGTGAGAGGGGCGGGCACGTGAGCCCGCCCCTGCTGTTTTGCGGCTCGGTGTCGTTTGGCGTCGGCGCCGCTTGCTTGGGCGATAGGGGAGACTATGGAGAACACCGACCGTTTCGTTTGCGCCGTCGATATCGGCGGTACCAAGATCGCCTGCGCCATCATGGCGTTTCCCGCAACGGGGGAACGCCCGCGCCCGGTCTATGAGGCAGAGGTTGCCACCGGCGCCTCCGAGGGCGGCGAGGCGGTTTACGCGCGCGTTGAGAATGCGGTGCGCACGGCGCTCGCCTCCTTTGACGGGGGCGAGGTTCTTGGCGTGGGCGTGGGATCCGCCGGCGTGGTCGATCCAAAGACCGGCTGCATTGCCTATGCGAACGAGATCATGCCCGGCTGGGGCGGTATCGCGCTCGGCCCGCGCCTGGCAGAGGCGCTCGGTCTTCCCGTCGCGGTGACGGGAGACGTTCACGCCCACGCGCTCGGTGAGGCGCGCTGGGGCGTCGGCAGGGAGTACGACTCGGTGCTCTGCCTGGGTATCGGCACGGGTATCGGCGGTGCCTTTGTTGTCGACGGCCGCGTCATGCGCGGCTCCCACGGTGCCGCCGGTCACATGGGTCATATCGAGAGCACGGCCGCCGCGGGCATCCCCTGCGCGTGCGGGCGGTCGGGCCATCTTGAGTCGGTTGCCTCGGGCACCTCTATCGGCCGCGTGTTTGAGGAGCGCTACGGTCGTGTTGACCCTGCGCGCCCGACGGTCGGCCGCGACGTCAACGACCTCGTCGCCGCGGGAGACGAGCGTGCGATCTCGGTCGTGCGTGAGGCGGGGCATGCCCTCGGCGCGAGCTTGGGGTCGCTTGCCAACGTTCTCGATCCCGCGGTCATCGTGCTTTCGGGCGGCGTTATCCACGAGGGGACCGGTTGGCGCAGCGAGACCTGGCGCACCTCGGTTGCGGAGGGCTACCGCTCCCAGGCGCTCGACCCCCTGCAGGACACGCCCATCCTCATCGGCGAGCTCGAGGGCGAGGCCCCGCTCATTGGCGCTGCGGAGAATCTGCTCGATACCCTGAAATGAGGCGCGCGGCGCGGGTACATCTGAGGCTAGGTGTCCCGTAGCCCTCGCTGCTTTTCCCAGAAAGGAAGACTCATGACCGTCGATCCGATCATCCAATCGCTTAAGGGCAAGCTCATCGTGAGCGTCCAGGCCTACCAGGGCGAGCCCCTGCGCCGTCCCGAGATCATGGCGACCATGGCGCGCGCCTGCGAGCTCGGCGGTGCGGCCGCTATCCGCTGCCAGGGACTTTCCGACATCGCTGCCATCAAGGGCCGCGTGGAGGTTCCCGTCATCGGTCTGTGGAAGGAGGGTCACGAGGGCGTCTACATCACGCCGACGCTGCGCCATGCGCGCGCCTGCGTCATGGCGGGTGCGGATATCGTGGCAATCGACGCCACCGACCGCCCGCGTCCCGATGGAAAGACCGTTGCCGACACCCTGGAGCCGCTTAAGGCCGAGGGCGTGCTCACCATGGCGGACTGCATGACCATCGACGACATTCGTCGCGCGGTGGAGATGGGTTTCGACATTGTCTCGACCACGCTCTCCCACGGTGTCGCCGCCATCGACTGCACCATGGCGGACGGTCCCGACCTACCGCTTCTGCGCCAGGCCGCCGAGGAGTTCCCCGGCTTCCCCGTGATCTGCGAGGGCCGCGTCCACACGCCCGAGGAGGCCCGTGCCGCCATCGACGCCGGTGCCTGGGCGGTTGTGGTGGGCACCGCGATTACGCATCCCACGAGCATCACCAGCTGGTTCAAGGCCGCGCTCGACGCGTAAGGCGCCGCGGCGCGCAGGCTGGCGCTCGTGAGCGCGGCGGCGCATGTCCGCGCGCACCGCTATACTGAATAGAGACGAGCAATCGGGGGCAACGCGGCGGTCGTCGCGCCCCCGATGTCTTTTAGGAGGTGCGCTCATGGCGAGCGACGAGGCCATCAGAACGCGGGAAAACGCCGAGCGCGTGCCCGACATCGTGATCATCACCGGCATGTCCGGCTCCGGCCGCACGCAGGCGATGCACGTGTTCGAGGACATGGGCTATTTCTGTATCGACAACCTGCCGCCGCGCCTCATCCAGCAGCTCGCCGAGCTCGTGGGCATCAACGCGGGCGTGGGCAGGCACCTCGCCGTGACGTGCGATTTGCGCAGCCAGGGACTCTTTGACGAGCTCCTCGATGTGGTTTGCGCCCTAGAGGAGCACGAGATGTCGGTCGACGTCGTCTACCTCGACGCCTCGGACGAGGTGCTCATGCGCCGCTACAACGAGAACCGCCGTCGTCATCCGCTTGCGCAGCCGGGCGAGAGCACGGCGGACGCCATCGCACGGGAACGCCGCCAGCTCGCCGCCATCCGCGACCGCGCGGACATGATCATCGACACCTCGCACCTTTCCACCTCGTCGCTTCGCGCGATGCTCAGAAGCGCCTTCTCTGAGCTCACCGACCAGCAGCTCATGGAGGTGCGCGTCTTCTCCTTTGGCTTCAAGCACGGGCTCCCCGCGGAGGCCGACATCATGATCGACGTGCGCTTTTTGCCCAATCCCTTCTACGACCCCGAGATGCGCCGCCTGACGGGGCTTGACGAGAAGGTCTCGACCTTTGTGCTCGACCACCCCAAGACCGAGGCGTTCTGGCGCGCGTGGTGCCAGCTGCTCGACGCGGTCATGCCGGGCTACATCGCCGAGGGCAAGCCGCAGCTCTCCATTGCGGTGGGCTGCACGGGCGGCCAGCACCGTTCGGTGGCTATTGCCGAGGCTACGGGTCGCTATCTTGCCGGGCAGGGCTATCACGTGGCGGTGTCGCACCGCGACCTGTCGCGTGCCAATCTCACGCCTACGGGCGAGGCCCACTGATAGGGGAGAGCGATGTCGTTTACCGCTGAGGTGCGCGACGAGCTGTCGCGCTGCGAGCCTGCGTGCGAGTACTGCAACCTCGCCACGCTGGCGGCGCTCGTGCGCGTGAGCGGAACCCTCTCCATCACCGGCGAGGGGCGCCGGCTCACCGTTGCGACGGAGACGGGCGCGGTGGCGCGCACCATGATCAACCTCACGCACACCGTGCTCAAGCTCAAAACCGAGCTCACCCCGCGCCGCTCGGTGCTCCACAAGGTCCGCAACTACCTCATCACGCTGCCCGAGCAGCCGGGGCTCGACAAAGCCCTCGTCCTGCTCGGTATTCTCGACCGCAAGGGGCGGCTCGTGGCGGGGGTCCCCCGGCACGTGGTCGCGCGTCCGTGCTGCAGGCTCGCCTACCTGCGCGGTGCGCTCATCGCGGGCGGCTTCGTGGCGGACCCCAAAGGGGACTTTCACCTCGAGATCGCGGTCTCGGGCGAGGAGCTTGCCGAGGGGCTCGCGCAGCTTATCGAGCAGGTGGGGGTCCATGCCCGTGTGAACCGCCGGCGCGGCGCGTTTGCCGTCTATATCAAGAGCGCGGAGGATATCTGCCGGCTGCTCGATGCGGTTGGCGCCAAGCGCAGCGTTGCAAGCGTGCGCGATGCGCGCGCCATGAAGCACGTCAAGAACAATGTGAACCGTCGGGTGAACGCCGAGTTCGCCAACCAGTCGCGCACGGCCGACGCCGCTCAGCATCAGGTCGAGCTCATCGCCCGCGTGCATGCCGAGGGACTGTACGAGACGCTCCCCGAGGCCCTGCGCACCTTCTGCGACCTGCGCGAGGCACACCCCGATCTGTCGCTGCGCGATCTGGGCGCGCTCGTCGAGCCACCGCTATCCAAGTCCGCCCTCTATCATCGGGTGCTCCGCCTGGAGAAGCTTTTCGGCGAGCACTGAGGACGTGTGCGCAAACCGGTATGCTGTGCACCAAAATGAGCTCTCTGCAGCTCAGACGGGGTGTCAGATAATCAAGTGACCCACCGTCCACCGATGAACATCAGCTTTCGGTCAAAAACTCGCCAATGACGCGAATGCAATTTTGAAAAAACGGTACACTGAGTAAGTGGTTTGTCTGTGGACCTCGACTGCGGGCACCCGTCCGCGGAGGTCTAACGAAAGGAGACACGAATGGCAGTAAAGGTTGCGATTAACGGCTTTGGTCGCATCGGTCGTCTCGCGTTCCGTCAGATGTTCGGGCACGAGGGTTCCGAGATCGTCGCCATCAACGACCTCACCTCCCCTGACATGCTTGCTTACCTGCTGAAGTATGACTCCACGCAGGGTAACTACAGCCGCGATCACGAGATCAGCGCTGGCGAGAACTCCATCACCGTTGACGGCAAGGAGATCACCATCTACAAGGAGGCCGACGCTAACAACCTCCCGTGGGGCGAGCTCGGCGTCGACGTCGTTCTCGAGTGCACCGGCTTCTACACCAGCAAGGACAAGGCTCAGGCCCACATCAACGCTGGCGCCAAGAAGGTCGTCATCTCCGCTCCTGCGGGCAACGACCTCCCCACGATCGTCTACAACGTGAACCATGAGAGCCTGACGGCTGATGACAACATCATCTCCGCCGCCTCCTGCACCACCAACTGCCTCGCCCCGATGGCCAAGGGTCTCAACGACTTCGCGCCCATCGTCTCCGGCATCATGACCACCATCCACGCCTGGACCGGCGACCAGATGCCGCTCGACGGCCCGCAGCGCAAGGGCAACAAGCGCCGCAGCCGCGCTTGCGCCGTCAACATCGTCCCCAACTCCACCGGTGCCGCCAAGGCCATCGGTCTGGTGCTCCCCGAGCTCAACGGCAAGCTGATCGGTGCCGCCCAGCGCGTTCCCACCCCGACCGGCTCCCTCACCAACCTCTACGCCGTCGTTGACAAGAAGGTCACCGTCGACGAGGTCAACGCTGCTATGAAGGCTTACGCCGAGACCATCCCGGAGACCTTCGCCTACAACACTGACGACATCGTCTCCACCGACATCATCGGCGAGACCCACGGCTCGATCTTCGACGCCACCCAGACCATGTGCTCTGACCTCGGCAACGGCCAGACCCTGGTTCAGGTCGTCTCTTGGTACGACAACGAGAACTCCTACACCTCGCAGATGGTCCGCACCATCAAGTACTTCGAGAAGTTCGTCGCCTAAGTGCCGCTTCGCGAGCTTGAACGCAGTTAGCGTCTGATAGGGGCGCGGCCTTTGGGCTTGGGCCCGAAGCCGCGCCCCTTTTCGATGGGACGCGCCGTCCCATCGTCAGATAGGTAAGTACACGCAACGCTAGAAAGGTAGATGCACATGGCTTTCACCAAGAAGACCGTCCGTGACATCGACGTCGACGGTAAGCGCGTTCTCATGCGCGTTGACTTCAACGTGCCTCTGAAGGACGGCGTCGTGACCGATGACACGCGCGTGCGCGCCGCCATCCCCACGATCCAGTATCTCAAGGAGCACAACGCCAAGATCATCCTCATGAGCCACCTCGGCCGCCCGAAGGGCGACGGCCCCGAGCCCGAGCTCTCGCTCAAGCCGGCTGCCGACAAGCTCGCCGAGCTCACCGGCTATGACGTGAAGTTCGTGGATGACACCTACGGCGAGAAGGCCAAGGCCGCCGTCGACGCCCTCGAGCCGGGCGACATCCTCGTTCTCGAGAACGTCCGCTTCGTCAAGGCCGAGAAGAAGAACGACCCCGAGATCGCCAAGATCCTCGCCTCCTACGGTGACATCTTCGTGCTCGACGCCTTCGGCACCGCTCACCGCGCCCAGGGCTCCGTGGTCGGCCCCGCCGCCTACCTGCCCGCCGTCGCCGGCTTCCTGCTCGAGAAGGAGGTCGACACCCTGACCTCCATCTTCGCTGAGCCCGCGCGCCCCTTCGTCGCCATCGTCGGCGGCTCCAAAGTGTCCTCCAAGATCGGCGTTCTCGATCACCTCATCGACTCCGCTGACACCCTCATCATCGGTGGCGGCATGGCCTACACCTTCTTCCTCGCCAAGGGCTACACCGTCGGTACCTCCCTCCAGGAGCCCGACTGGGTTGAGCGCGCCGGCGAGATGCTCAAGAAGGCCGAGGAGAAGGGCGTCAAGATCCTGCTCCCGATCGACAACATCGTGACCGATCACTTTGGCGAGGACGCCGTGGGCGAGGTCGTCGACTCCGACAAGATCCCGGCCGACCGCATGGGTATGGACATCGGCCCCAAGACCGAGAAGCTCTATGCCGACGCTATCGCTGAGGCCAAGACCGTCTTCTGGAACGGCCCCATGGGCGTCTTCGAGATGGATCAGTTCGCGCACGGAACCCAGGCTGTCGCCGAGGCGGTTGCCGCCAACGAGGGCTGCACCTCCATCATCGGCGGTGGCGACTCCGTCGCGGCTGTCAACAAGTTCAACCTGGCCGACAAGATGTCCTGGATCTCCACGGGTGGCGGCGCCTCCATGGAGCTCGTCGAGGGCAAGGCCCTTCCTGGAGTGGAGGCTCTGAACGATGCCGAGTAAGCGTACCCGCCTCATCGCAGGCAACTGGAAGATGAACAACGACGTCCCGGCCGCCAAGGAGCTCGCCGAGGCGCTCGTCGAGCAGGTCCCGGCTTCCGATTCCGTCGAGGTCGTCATCTGCCCGCCCACCATCGACCTTGCGTGCACCTCGCACAAGGTCGCCGATTCCGCCATCAAGCTGGGCGCCCAGAACGTCTACTGGGAGGCCTCCGGTGCCTACACCGGCGAGACCTCGTGCGACATGCTGAAGTCCGTCAACGCCGAGTACTGCATCATCGGTCACTCCGAGCGTCGCGACTACTTCCATGAGACGGACGAGGACGTCAACAAGAAGGCCAAGGCTCTCATGGCTGCCGGCATCGTGCCGATCAGCTGCTGCGGCGAGTCCCTTGAGCCAGATCAAGAAGGACACCGAGGGCCTCGAGATCACCGACCCCTCCAAGTACGTGATCGCCTACGAGCCCATCTGGGCCATCGGCACCGGCAAGACCGCCACGGCCGATGACGCCCAGGAGGTCTGCGGCGCCATCCGCGCCACGCTCACCGAGATCTTCGGCGAGGAGACCGCGGCTGGCATCCGCGTCCTGTACGGCGGCTCCGCCAAGCCCGAGAACATCGCTGGCTTCCTCGAGAAGGAGGACGTCGACGGCGCGCTCGTGGGCGGTGCCTCGCTCAAGGCCGACAGCTTCGCTGCGATGGTTGAGAAGGCGGCTGAGTAATGGCAGAGAACAAGCGTCACCTTCCGGCGCTCCTCGTGATCATGGACGGCTTTGGCCTCGCTCCCGCGGGCGACAACAACGCCGTCTACAAGGCGAACAAGCCGTTCCTCGACAAGCTCTGGAACGAGTACCCGCATACCACGCTCGGCGCTTCGGGCGAGGACGTGGGCCTGCCTGACGGTCAGATGGGCAACTCCGAGGTCGGCCACCTGAACATCGGCGCTGGTCGTATCGTGTTCCAGGAGCTCAGCCGCATCAACAACGCCATCAAGGACGGCTCCATCCAGGAGAACGCCACCCTCGCCAAGGCTATGGACGACGTTGCCAAGAAGGGCGCGACCCTGCACCTGCTCGGCCTCGTCTCCCCGGGCGGCGTCCACTCCATGCAGCGCCATGGTGAGAACCTCGCCGCCATCGCCGCCATGCACGGTGTGGAGCGCGTGCGCTTCCACTGCTTCATGGACGGTCGCGACGTGGATCCGCACTCCGGTGCCGGCTACATCGAGACCCTGAAGGAGAACCTCGAGGCGCTCTCCAAGTACACCGGCGTCGATGCGCGCATTGCCACCGTCTCCGGTCGTTACTGGGCCATGGACCGCGACAACCGCTGGGAGCGCGTCGAGCGCGCCTACGATGTGGTCACCCTGCCTTCCGACACCGAGTGCGACCCGGTCGAGGGCGTCAAGGCCTACTACGAGCGTGACGAGCGCGGCGACGAGTTCGTCGAGCCCTTCGCCTGCCATAACGAAGGTGTTGCAGACGGCGACGCGATGGTGTTCTTCAACTTCCGTCCCGACCGCGCCCGCGAGATGACCCGCGCCTTCACCGAGACCGACTTTGACGGTTTCGAGCGCAAGGTCGCGCCGAAGCTCAGCCACTTCGTCACCATGACGGAGTACGACGACACCTTCACCAACGTGGAGGTCGCGTTCCCCAAGACCTTCCCGGAGAACGTGCTTGCCGACGTCATCGCCCAGAACGGGCTCAAGCAGCTTCATACCGCCGAGACCGAGAAGTACGCTCACGTGACGTTCTTCCTGAACGGCGGCGTCGAGGAGCCCAAGGAGGGGGAGGAGCGCGTGCTCGTTCCCTCGCCCAAGGTCGCTACCTACGACCTGCAGCCCGAGATGAGCGAGCCGGAGGTTACCGAGAAGCTCGTCGAGGCCATCAACGAGGACCGCGCCGACTTCTACATCGTGAACTACGCAAACTGCGACATGGTCGGTCACACGGGCGTCTTCGACGCTGCCGTCAAGGCGGTCGAGGCTGTGGACGACGGCCTGTCGAAGGTCATCCCGGCGATTCTCGCCAAGGGCGGCTTCGCGCTTATCACGGCTGACCACGGCAACGCCGACCACATGTACGACGAGGACGAGTCGGGCGAGAAGCACCCCTTCACCGCCCACACGACCAACCGCGTGCCCTTCATTGTGGTTGATCCGGCAGCCAAGCTCACCGGCATTGAGGACGGGCGTCTTTCGGACATCGCGCCGACGATGCTCACGCTCGCCGGTCTCGAGCCCTCCGCCGAGATGACCGGTCGCGTGCTCGCCGTCGAGGAGTAGCGCATTTGGGGGCGGGTCCGTTTTGGCCTATCCCAACATAAGGGGCGGGGTGCCAGTCATCCCGCCCCACGGCACAACTAAAGACCATCTGCTGATTCCGGCGGATGGTCTTTTGTGTATTTGGGGACGGGGTCAAATCGTGCGCGCTGATGCACGTTTGTGCACATTTGGAGACGGGGTCGAAATATGCAAGCGAAGATCCGCGCGCTGAAAAGGGGGAGACGACATGCCGAGAACATCACGTACCCGTTCCGAATCCGGGCTCTACCATGTCATATTGCGCGGCAACGGAAAGCAGCTGCTGTTCGAAAGCGACGAGGATCGCGTGCGCATTCTCAGCTTATTGCGGGATAAGACCCAGGCCGACATCATCTCCGTTATTGCGTGGTGCCTCATGAGCAACCATATCCACCTGCTGCTCGATGACCCACAGGACAATCTGAGCCACGCCATGCATGCGCTGGCAACCGCCTATGCCCGCCACTTCAACGATGTATCCGGACGTGTGGGCGCGGTCTTTCAGGGACGCTTCACCAGCGTGCCCATCAAAGACGAGCGCCAACTGCTCCGAGCCGTGCGTTACATCCACGACAATCCCGAGAAGGCGGGAATCGCGTCGGCCCGGGAATACCGCTGGAGCAGCTACAAAGAGTATCTGAGCGGCGCGCGCCTCATCAGCGATGAGTTGGTTCTTGGGTTGATTGGGGGCAGGGAACACTTTGAGGAGTTCAGCCGCAGCGAGCGGTATTCTGGGTATTACGTGCGGTCGGGCAAACGGGTCTCCGATGACGATGTGCTGCTTGCGGCACGCAGCGTGTTGGGCAATGTCGCCCCGACAGGGTTGAAGGAGCTGCCAAAAGCCGAGCGGGACGATGCCTTGCGCGCTTTGCGGCAAGCGGGCCTTACCTGCAAGCAAATTGAGCGGTTGACGGGCATCGGCGCGAGCATCATATCTCGCGTAACCGCGCACTGAAGGTCCCCAATCGAGGGGAGAGCATGGCGGCCGTGCTCTACCTTGCGGGTTTGAGCGAACTTCTGCCCGCCCCCAAATGCTCCAATCGTGATGCAATTGCACGTTTTGAACCCGTCCCCAAATGAGCTTGCGACGGAAAGCGAGGTTGCGCTAAAGTATCGAAGGATATGTCTTTCGAGGGGCGGCGGCCGACAAGCACCTGTCCCCAAAACCAACGAGGAGTGACCCATGGGTCCGTTCCAGATCATCATCTTCATCGTGTGGGCGCTGTCCGCCCTCGCACTCATCGCGCTCGTGCTCATGCACTCCGGCAAGGGCACTGGCGTCTCCGACATGATCGCGAGCTCGCTCTACAACGCGAGCGCTGCCACCGGCGTCATGGAGAAGAACCTCGACAAGCTCACCATCATCGTTTCCGTGGTGTTTGCGGTGTGCGTGGTCCTCTGCATGTTCTTCTTCCCGCAGGGTATCGTCGGCATCTAAGCCCGCCCGTTGCACGGCAAGCGGATTTGCTGAGGGCCCTCGCGCTCTTGGGGACGTGTCGTTCCCGTGAGCGCGGGGGCCCTTTTCCTATTTGCGAGAAACACGCTTGAAACAATATGCATCGGCGAGCGGTTTCTATGAGATAACAACCAGCGAAATCGCAGGAACACTCCAGCGTGCCAAAGAGTAACCAGCGCGTTTACCGAAATAGTTTGCACGCACGCGGTTAAAATCGGGTACTGTTATACAGAACGTCAGCATCCTGAGCACAGTTCTGTGTCTTTGGGGTGAAGACGATGTAAGGGGCGTGCAAGGCGCACGCCTACATCTGAAGGAGGATTGCATGGCAGACTTCAACATGAATCGTCGCCAGTTCGTGGGCGGTGCCCTCGCGGCGAGCGCCCTCGCTGCTCTGGCGGGTTGCACCAACAACGGTGGCGGCACCGGTTCCGGCTCCGCTTCCGCGGCTGCCCCCACGGTTGGCGACAACTACATGAACTACTACCTCTCTGAGCCTGCGTACATCGACCCGTACAACGCTCAGGAGAACCAGGGCACTTCGGTCGTCCGCGCCTGCTTCGACGGCCTGGTCACCTGGGACTGGAGCGTTAACGAGCCTGTGCCGGTCTGCGCCACCGAGCTCCCCACCGTCTCTGAGGACGGCCTCACCTACACCTTCAAGCTCCGCGAGGGCATGAAGTTCCACAACGGCGACCCTGTCGACGCTGAGTCCTTCAAGCGTGGTTGGCAGCGTCTTGCCGATTCCACGATGGCCTCTCCGTCCGAGATCGGCTACCACCTCGCGCCAGTTGCCGGCTATGCCGAGATGGCCGCTGGCAAGGCTGAGGAGATCTCCGGCCTCACCGTCGTGGACGACCTCACCTTCCAGGTGACCCTCACCGACCCCATGGCCGACTTCGTCGCCGTGTGCTGCCACCCGGGCCTCGTGCCTGTGCCGCAGGCCGCCATCGATGATCCGGCGTCCTTCCTCGAGAAGCCGATCGGCAACGGCCCGTTCATGATGGCCGATGCTTGGCAGCACAACCAGTACATCCTGCTTGAGAAGTTCGCCGACTACTACGGCGAGGCTCCCAAGATCGACGGCGTGTACATGTCCATCCAGGCTGACCCCGACACCGCGTTCCGCGCGCTCGAGGCGGGCGACATCGACTTCGCCATGATCCCGGCCGGCAAGATCCAGGAGACCGTGGACGCCTACGGCCTCTCCGACGACGGCTTCACCGTCACCCCGGGCAAGCAGACCCTCACCGGCACCGAGCTCTCCACCTACTACCTCGTGGTGAACCTCGAGGACGAGGCGCTCTCCGACGTGAACGTCCGTCGCGCCATCTCCCTTGCCATCGACCGTCAGGCCATCGTCGACACCCTCTATGAGGGCTATCGTGAGCCGGCTAACTCCATCATGCCGCTTTCGATCGACGACAACGAGCAGAACGTCTGGGAGTACTGCGCCTACGAGCCCGAGCGCGCCAAGCAGATCCTCACCGATGCCGGCTACGCCGAGGGCGACATCTCCGTCGAGCTCAACTACAACGGCGACGGCGGCCACGAAGAGCTCATGAGCGCCGTCCAGGCCAACCTCGAGGCCATCGGCATCACCGTTACCCAGGACACCACCGAGTGGGCTACCTACCTCGACAATCTGTCCGACGGCAACTACAAGCTCGCCCGTCTTGGTTGGACCGCTGACTACCCGACCATGGACAACTTCCTCTATCCGAACTTCTTCTCCACGGCCGACAACAACTACGGTGGTTACAACAACCCCGACGTCGACGCCGCGCTGCTGGCTGCCCGCCAGATTCAGGACGAGGAGGAGCGCAAGAACGCCTACCGCGCCATCTGCCACCAGATCGGCGAGGATATGCCGGTCATCCCGATCGTGTTCTATGCGCACAACTACGTCGGTACCGAGCGTCTCGCCAGCTTCAACTACGACGCTCAGACCATCCCGCACTTCGAGACCGCTGAGCTTGCGTAAGGCGTGTTCCTGCGAGTGTGACGTCGCCCGGTAGGGCGGCGAGGGGAGGGGCGCTGACTTTTCGGCGCCCCTCCTGTTTTGTGCACAGGCCAAATAAGGAAGACCCATCCGGCAGCGGCGGTGCACGATATGCGTTATTTCGAGCATTTTCGCTATGGTACCGGCGTTTCCGGTATACTAGCGCTTTACGGTCATAAAGCGACTGAGTTGTATAAGCCAGACAAGGGAGGGTATCGCCGTGGTCAAGTACATTGCCAAGCGAATCCTGCAGTTCATCCCTGTCTTCCTCGGCGTGACGCTGATTCTCTTTATCATGCAGAACGTTGTGCCGGGCGATCCCATCAAGCTGATCGCCGGTGAAAGGAAGCTCGATCCCCAGGTGGAGCTGAACCTGCGCGCCACCCATGGGTTCATCGAAACGGATGCCGACGGCAAGATCATCTACGATGAGAACGGTGACACGATCGACACGCCGCTGTGGAAGCGCTATGTGGTCTATCTCACCAACCTGCTCCAGGGCAACCTGGGCACGTCGTACCAGCGCGGCACCGAGGTAACGGCCATCATCGCGCAGAAGTACCCCTATACGGTGCAGCTCGCGCTGGTCGCCATCGTGATCGAGGCGATCGTGGGCATCGGCGCCGGCATCATCTCGGCCATCAAGCGCTACTCGTTCTGGGACATCTTGGTCACGCTCGTGACGTCTCTTCTGGTCGCCATGCCCGCCTTCTGGTTCGGCATGCTGCTCCAGCTCATCTTTGGCATCTGGCTGAAGGACCTTACCGGCGGCGTCATCGCGCTGCCCATCTCCGGCGTTGCCGGCCCCATCTCCAAGTATCCCGCTTGGACCTACTACATCCTGCCCGCCTGCACGCTCGCCGCGGTTTCCACTGCCTACACCGCGCGCATCATGCGTTCGCAGCTGCTCGATGTTATGAATCAGGACTACATCCGCACCGCTAAGGCCAAGGGCCTCTCCAAGGGTGCGATCATTCGCAAGCACGCGCTCAAGAACGCCCTCATCCCCGTCGTTACGTACGTGGGTATGGACTTTGGCGCGATGCTCGCCGGCGCCATCCTGACCGAGACGGTCTTCAGCTGGCCCGGCATCGGTCGTGAGACCTACATCGCGATCACGCAGCGCGACTGGCCCATCGTCATGGGCACGGTCACGGTGATCGTGTGCGTCGTCATGATCATCAACCTTATCGTCGACGTGAGCTACGCCTTCCTGGACCCGCGCATCCGCCTCGGCAGCTCCAAGAACGAGGGCTAGGGAGGAACGCACATGATTTACCCGTCACCGACTCAAAACATCGGTATGCAGGCCAAGGCTGAGTCCACTGGTGCCGCCAAGGCCAACGCCGGCGACAGCAGCGCCTCCCGCACCCTGTGGGGCGACGCCTTCGGCCGCCTGAAAAAGAACAAGCTCGCCATCATCGCGGCCGTTTGGATCATCTTCATCATCCTCGTCGCGCTCACCGCGGACCTCTGGGTTCCCCAGACGCTCGGCGACCCTACGGCAACGGCTGCGAACATGGCTGAGTCCTCGCGCCTCGCGCCCTCGCTCGAGCACCCCTTTGGCACCGATACCCTCGGCCGCGACGTGCTCTCCCGCGTCATCTACGGCGCGCGCATCTCGCTCACCGTCGGCGTGGTCGCCACGGGCATCTCGACCATCCTCGGTCTTATCATGGGCGCCATTGCCGCGTACTACGGCGGCATTTGGGACACCATCATCATGCGTCTTGCCGACATCTTCCTGGCGTTCCCCTATACGCTCTTCGTCGTTGCGATGATTGCGGTCATCGGTAACGGCATCCAGAACGTGTTCATCGCCATCGGCATCCTCGGCTGGCCGTCGATCGCGCGCGTCTTCCGCTCGGCGATTCTCTCGGTCAAGGAGAACGACTACGTTGATGCGGCCCGTGCCATGGGCGCCTCCGACGTCCGCATCGTGGCGCGCCACATCTTCCCCAACTCCGTTGCCTCCATCGTGGTCTACGCCACGATGAACATCGGCGGCGCCATCCTCACCGAGAGCGCTCTGTCGTTCCTCGGCATGGGCGTTGTGCCCCCCAACCCGTCGTGGGGCACCCTCATCCAGGACGGTCAGCAGTACTTGCAGACCGAGCCCTGGCTGATGATCCTGCCGGGTCTCGCGATCCTCTCCACGGTGCTCGCCTTCACCCTGCTCGGTGACGGCCTGCGCGACGCTCTCGACGTCAAGATGAAGGATGCATAATGGCTAAGCACGATAAGAACTACGTTGACCTGAAGGAGCAGCCCATCCCCGAGGGGAGCCATCTGCTCGAGGTCGATAACCTCAAGATGTACTTCCACACCCAGGACGGCGTCGTGCACGCGGTCGACGGCGTGAGCTATACGCTCGACCGCGGCGAGACCCTGGTCGTCGTGGGCGAGTCGGGCTCCGGTAAGTCCGTCACGCACATGACCATCATGGGCCTCATCGAGATGCCTCCGGGCAAGATCGAGGGCGGCGACATCCGCTACCGCGGTCGCTCCATTCTGGAGATGACCGAGGATGAGATGCAGCACGTCCGCGGCAACGACATCGCCATGATCTTCCAGGACCCCATGACGAGCCTGAACCCGGTCTACAAGATCGGCCGTCAGGTGGGCGAGGGCCTGCGCCTGCACCGCGGCTACTCCAAGCAGGAGGCGCTCAAGCGCGCCACCGAGCTTCTGGACCTCGTGGGTATCCCCGAGCCCGAGAAGCGCGTGAACGAGTACCCGCACCAGTTCTCCGGCGGTATGCGCCAGCGCGTTATGATTGCCATGGCGCTCGCCTGCGACCCGGATATCCTCATCGCCGACGAGCCCACCACGGCTCTTGACGTGACCATCCAGGCGCAGATCATCGAGCTCATGCAGAAGATGCAGGAGGAGAACGGCAACGCCATCATCATGATCACGCACGACCTCGGCGTCGTCGCCGACATGGCCGATAAGATCATGGTCATGTACGCCGGTCGCCCCGTGGAGTTCGGCACCGCCGAGGAGATCTTCTACGATCCGCGCCATCCCTACACCTGGGGTCTCATCCGCTCCATCCCCGATCACGGTATGGACGAGAAGAAGGAGCTCACGCCCATTGCCGGCAATCCGCCGTCGCTCGTGAACCTTCCCACCGGCTGCCCCTTTGCTCCGCGCTGCCCGTATGCGGTCGATATCTGCCACGAGAAGCTGCCCGAGCACATCACCACCGAGACGGGACATTACTCGGCATGCCACTTTGCCGACGACCCTGCGTTCCTCGAGTTCGCTCCCGAGAACTCGCGTACCCGCGCCGACCTCGCTGCGCGCAAGGCAGCTGGCCAGGGTGCCTCGTCTGAGAAGAAGGAGGCGTAAATGGCTACGAAAGAGCCCCTGCTCAAGGTCGAGCACCTCTCTAAGGAGTTCCCCGCGGAGTCCGGCATGCTCATGAGCCGCTTCGCCAAGAAGGTCTCCGCCGTAAACGACGTGAGCTTTGAAATCTATCCGGGCGAGACGCTCGGTCTCGTCGGTGAGTCCGGTTGCGGCAAGTCCACCACCGGTCGCTCCATCATGCGCCTCACCCGTCCCACCGCCGGCCATGTCTATTTCGAGGGCCGCGATGTGGCGAAGATGAGCCACAAGGAGCTCAAGAGCCTCCGCCGCGAGATGCAGTTCATCTTCCAGGATCCGTACGCGTCGCTGAACCCGCGTATGACCATCGGCGAGATCATCTCCGAGCCGCTGCAGATTCACGGCGACGGCAGGACCGCGAGCGAGCGCAACAAGTATGTTCGCGAGCTTCTCGACGTCGTGGGTCTGAACCCCGAGCACATTAACCGCTACCCGCACGAGTTCTCCGGCGGTCAGCGTCAGCGCATCGGCATCGCCCGCGCCTTCGCCCTGCACCCCAAGCTCATCATCTGCGACGAGCCGGTCTCGGCACTCGACGTGTCGATTCAGGCCCAGGTGCTGAACCTGCTCAAGGACCTGCAGAAGCAGTTCGGTACGGCGTACCTCTTCATCGCGCACGACCTGTCGGTCGTCCAGCATATCTCCGACCGAGTCGCGGTCATGTACCTCGGCAAGATCGTCGAGCTCTCGGACTGGAAGACCCTCTACGCCGAGCCGCAGCACCCCTACACGCAGTCGCTGCTCTCTGCCGCCCCGATCCCCGATCCGGACATCCAGAAGAGCCGCAGCCGCATCATCCTCGCCGGCGACCCGCCGTCGCCGATCGATCCGCCGAGCGGTTGCCGCTTCCATACGCGCTGCCCGATCGCGCAGGGCGTCTGCTCCGAGCAGCAGCCCGAGTTCCGCGAGGTCGAGCCGGGGCACTTCTGCGCCTGCCACTTTGCGGCGCCGTTCCCCATCAAGGAGTCGAGCATCGAGCTCTAGGCTTGGGGGAGGCCCTGCACGAAACCCTTCGGGCGTGGTCCTCGCCGCGGGGTGCGCTTCGCGCCCCGCGGCTGCGGGAAACGCCCTGCGGGTTTCGTACGGGGCCTTTGCAAGATAGGTGCTTGTGCTTCGAAGGGCAAACATAGTTGATTGAGGACCCTGCGGGGTCCTTTTTTTGGTTGCCGTGGGGATTGCGCAGGGGATGGGTGAGCGCGGTGGACGCGCGCGGTAGGTTGCCGTATCGTCTAGGCAATCACGCAACCCTTATCCCCTAAAGGAGCTTGCATGGCTACTGTCTCCAACACGCTGCCGCTTATAAGCAGGCGGGGCCTGATCGGTACGACCTGCCTTCTCACCTCCGCTCTCGTGACGGGCTGCACGCAGAATGGTGCGCCCGCAGGTGATGCCGAGAATCTCGAGGGCGTCCTTGCCATCGGCATCCTGCGCCCGGTCTCCCTCGACCCGTTCGCGCTTGTGGGAACGTCCGCCGAACAGGTTGTCTCCCAGATCTTCGAGCCGCTCGTGCGATTCGACTACACCACAGGCGAGCTTGTGGGGGCGGCGGCAGAGCGCTTCGACGTCGCGGATGATGCACGCACCTTTACGTTCCATCTTCGCGAGCGTGTGTTTCACGACGGCAGCGCGGCGACGGCACGCGATTTCAAGCGTGCCTGGGAGCGCCTCGTGAACCCCGCAAGCGCGGCTTCTGCCGAGCTCGGCGCCTCGCCTAACGCCTACCGTCTTGCGCTCGTCGAGGGCTACGATGCACTTGCCGCGGGAGACGCAGGCGCACTCTCTGGCGTCAGCTGTCCTGACGAGCGCACGCTCGAGATTCATCTGGTCGAACCCTATGCGGACTTTGCGTCCGTGCTTGCCCATCCCTCGCTGGCCGCGGTGCCGGCGTCCGCCGAGGAGGACGTCGCCGCGTTTGGATCGAGCCCCATCGGGGCAGGCCCGTTTTGCATGGCGGGGTCGTGGGGCAAGAACTCCACGGCGGTCAGGCTTACGCGCTTTGACGGCTACACCGGCGATACCCCCGTGCTCGCGGGCGCGCGCTTCCAGGTATTCTCGGACACCGTGAGCGCCTATCAAGAGTTCCTGACCGGCTCGCTCGATATGGCGGCGTGTCCGGTCGATGAGCTTGAGGGCGCTATCGCCCGCTACGGTCGTGCAGCGGACGGCCTTACGGTCGGTCCCGGCGCCCATCTCGTGCAGGCGCCCGACCTCGCGATGAGCTATCTTGCCCTCAACGTGGGCGCGGCGCCCCTCGATAACGCCGATGTGCGCCGCGCGCTCTCGCTTGCCGTCGACCGCCAAGGCCTTGTGGGCCGCGTGTACCGCGATACGCATCTTGTGGCGGACGGTATCGTGCCGCCGTTTGTCTCGGGCTATCGAGACGCCGCATGGCCATATACCATGTACGACCCGGCACGCGCCCGCGAGCTGCTCGACGCTGCGTACCCCGCAAACGACGAGGGCGTGCGCGGCGAGCCCCTCAGCCTTATCTACACGGGCAGGGGAGGCAACGAGAACGTCATCGAGCAGATTGTCGAGGACCTCGCAGCCGTAGGCGTTGAGTGCGATCCCGAGGAGCTTGAGGAGCAGGTCTTTTATGAGCGCGTGCGCTCCGGGGACTATCAGATCGCGCGTCTGGACGCGGTGACGGAGCGCCCGGTTGCAGAAAGTGTGCTCTTCCCGCTGTTCCATTCCCGAAGCCGCGGTGGCTCGAACGTGAGCGGTTTTGCGAGCGAGGAGGTCGACAGCCTGATCGATCAGGCGCGCGCCGCTCGCGACGACATGTCGCGCGAGGCGCTGCTCGCCGAGGCCGACACGCTCATAGGGGAGGAGGCGCCCGTCGTCCCGCTCACCTATCCCATGCATGCCTTTGCCTGCACGGCCAAGGCAAACGGCCTTGTCATCGACCCTCAGGGCGTTCCCCGCTTGGCCGAGATTCCCCCCGAGGAGTAGACGCGCGGCGGGGACGCCGGCGGACGGCCCGATCGGCGACCCCGCGCCGGCGCAAACTTTTTCAAAATTCCCCCTTGCGCTCACCCGGGGGTATGGGTATTATTCTTCTTGCTGCTTTTGTCGGAGTGGCGGAATTGGCAGACGCGCTAGCTTGAGGTGCTAGTGACCACATCTCGGTCATGCGGGTTCAAGTCCCGCCTCCGACACCATCGAATACACGAGCCTCTTCGGAGGCTTTTTTCTTACCGATTGGTTCTGTGCACGGTGTCGCCCGTTCGGGGTATACCGAGGACATCTGTCTTTGCGCGCAGGGGAGGGGTAGCATGGCGAGCGACGCGCACGAGGATCTGCCCAAGATCTCGCAGCTGGTCGAGCTGACAAGCGATGCGGTTGCCGTATGCGGCCTCGACGGCTCCATCGGCCATGTGAACCAGCGCTTCTGCGAGCTCTCCGGCAAGGACCGCCGGACGCTTGTGGGGTCTGACATCAAGGACCTCCTGTTCTCCGACGCGTTCGAGCGCGCCCAGGACCATCACCTGCCCTTCCCGCTCAAAGGCGAGCCAACCACGCTCAGGCTCAAGCTCAACGACGGGTCCTTCATCCCCGTCGAGGTCCGCGCAACTGCGCCCTCGGCGCGCTCCAGCGATATCCGCCGCAAGATCGTCCGCCGTCTCGCACCGCGCGAGCGCGTGCTCGTGGTGGTGCGCAGCCTCGCCGAGCAGTATGCGCGCGACCGCCAGATGCGCCGCGTCCTCTCGGAGCTCCAGACGGCCAACAAGCGCCTTTCGGGCACCCTTTCGGTCATTATGGCAACCGTGGGCGCCGAGGACCTCTCAGGGCTTCTCGATTCGGTTTTAAACAAGCTCGTCGACGCGCTCGACGCAGACGGCTCGACCATGTACTTTGCCGAGAACGGTGGCTTCAAGCTCCGCGGCATCTCGCAGAGTCTTACGCGCTCCTTCGTGCCCGAGTTCATCCCCTTTGGCGCGGGAATCCCTACCTACGTGCTGCGCGAGGCCCGCGCCTGCCGCATCTCGGTCGTGCCGGCGGAGGAGGGGATGGCCTCGAGCGGTGTCTTTTACGACATCGACCATCGCGAGACGCGCCCTCTGCGCGTGCAGGATGTGCCGCCCTTCAAGACGCTCATCGCCGTGCCGGTCTTCTTCGGTCGCCAGATCATGGGCATTATGGAGCTCGGTTGGGGCCGCCCGTGCCGTCCGCGCGACTACGATGTCAACGTGCTCGAGGTGACCTGCGACTACCTCTCCATCGAGCTCGTGAGCCTCATCACGAGCATGCGCTCGCGCCGCTCGGCCGAGCTCACGCGCTCGCTCAACAACGTCCGCGACACCGTCTTCACCCTGGAGGGCGACCGCACGAGCGCCTGGGCAGAGATCTCGGCCGAGGTGCGGCGCGTCCTTTCCTGCCATATCTGCCCGGTCGTCTTTGATGCGGAGCGCGGGTGCTACGTACTCGATTACGAGGGCGGCAGCCAGGTGGCGCTCCCCGGCGGCCCCGAGTGGCTCGGCGGGGGGAGTACCGCGCCGGCGGCTAAGGTGAGCCCTGTGGTGAGCGACTACTTTGCCGCGGGGGCCCCGGAGGAGGACGGGCTCGAGTTCGCGCGCGTCACGCGTATCGACCGCCTCTCCCATGCGGGGGAGTGGCTGCTTGCGCACGGGCTGCCCAACCAGGGCGTCTTCATCGAGTTCGCGCCGGACGGCGCCGCTTTGGACGAGGGCGAGGAGTCGGAGCCCAGCGCGCTTGCGCTCGCAGCGCCCGGGTCCCCCTCTGCTATGACGCCACTCGTCCTGCTTTTGCGCGACGGGACCCAGGAACCCATCGACGATGTGGAATACGACTATCTCGTCCGCCTCACCCACGAGTTCGAGCTCCTCTTCCGCCGCGAGGAGCAGAAGAGCGAGGACCGCCATATCGCTCAGGCCCTCCAGAGCGGCATGCAGAGCTCGCTCGGTGTCGTGCCGGGTATCACCACAGACGCGCTCTACTCCTCCGCCACGCGCCAGGCGCTCGTGGGCGGCGACTTCTACACGCTTATCCGCCTGCCCGACGACCGCGCCGTCATGATTCTGGGCGATGTGTCGGGCAAGGGCGTCGAGGCGGCCTCCATGTCGGCCCTGGTCAAGACCGCGCTCACGGCCTACGCGTGGGAGGGGGCGAGCCCGGTGCACATGGTACGCTCGCTCAACAGCATGCTCATGAGCTTCTCGCGTGTGGAGACCTTCGCCACGATGTTCGTTGCCAAGATCGACCTGCGCTACCGCAGCGCCCTTTACTGCTCCGCCGGACATCCCCCTTCGATGCTCGTGCGCAACCACACCTTGGATGCCGGTGGCCAGACCCGTGCCCAGGCGACCGAGGTTGAGCTTCTGAGCACGCAGTCGGGCGTGGTGGGCGCTTTTGAGGGCATGGCTTTTCGCAGCGGGTCGTTCCGTTTCGATACGGGTGACGTGCTCTTCATGTACACCGACGGCGCCATCGAGGCGCGCAACGCCGCGGGCGAGTTCTTTGGCGAGCAGCGTCTGCGCGACGTGGTGATCTCCTCGGTGGGGCAGGGGGTCAACGGCCTATGCCAGCGCGTCCTCGGCGAGCTCGACGCGTTTACCGACTCCGCGCTCGAGGACGACATCGCCATGGTCGCTCTGCGCTTTGACTGACGCCGCGCCGCCTGCGCCGCCGAGCACCTCCGTTTGGCGGTACGGGTGATTAAGCGGCGCTTGTGGCGGGAACCATGAGCGTATGCGTGAATGGATGGACATAGCCGTTTTGGCGCCCGTGAGCGATATCGATATCGCAACGGTGCCCGGTCTTCGCAGCGAGGTGGATTCCCTTATCGCCGCGGGGACGAGGCGCATCCTGCTTAACTGCGAAAACGTAACCTTCATCGATTCAACCGGGCTTGCGTTTTTGCTCTCCCGTGCGCGGCGGCTCATGCAAGAGGGCGGTATGCTCTCGCTCGTGAACGTCTCTGCCGAGGTGTCGCGCTTTCTCCAGATCGCCCGCCTCATCAGCGTGCTGCACGTGACGGCGCGCGACCGCCCGCCCGTGCCCGTGCTCTCTCCGGGGACGCTTCCGGTGTGGAGCCGCAGTATCTCGGTCGCGGAGGGTGTCGAGCACCTTGGCCTGTACCGGCACCGTGTGGTGGAGCTGTTGGAGACGCTGCCTTTGGGGCGCGACGCGGTGTACGACACGGCGCTCGCGGCGGGGGAGGCGCTCGGCAACGCGTACGACCATGCGGGCGCCGCCGGCTGCGTGCTCAACGTGCGCGCCTACGAGGACCGGGTCGTCATCGAGGTGTGCGATTGCGGCGGCGGTTTTGAGATCGCACCCGACGAGGACGTTGCCGAGTCCGAGGAGCGCGGCCGCGGCATCAAACTCATGAGGATGCTCGTCGATAGCGCCGAGGTCAAGCGTCGCACGGACGTGCAGGGCACCATGGTCCGCCTCATCAAGCTGTTCGCGCCCGCCGCCTAACCGGCGACGCGTGCCACCCCCGTGAGGCTCAAGTCGATTATGAGCGTATTCGTGGGCACTCCCTCGTCGACACGTCAGTCTAGCGAAGCGATTATCTGGGCAAATCGTGTATGTTTCGCATCCGTGTGCGGTGTGAAACCCGATGCACCTCAGCTTTACGCTCATAAACGACTTGAGCTTGGGATGATGTGGTCCGGTGGTCGGGGCGGTAACGAAAAGGGCACCGTTGCCGGTGCCCTTACGATGCGATGGAGGCGACGCCCAGATTCGAACTGGGGGTAAAGGCTTTGCAGGCCTCTGCCTTACCACTTGGCCACGTCGCCGATGAAAAAGGCCGAATGTATTCATCCGGCCCTTTACATGCGATGGAGCGGACAACGGGGCTCGAACCCGCGACCCCAACCTTGGCAAGGTTGTGCTCTACCAACTGAGCCATGTCCGCTTGCAAGGAGATACTATACGGGACTCTCCAAAGGAATGCAAGCATTGTTTTGAAAAAATTTGCTGGGGTAGAATGAACCCTACGTTGACACAGTGTCTGCGCAGGTAGGGCGCGCAGCTAAACGATAAGGACTCACGTGCTCACCATCTCGCTCTTCATCATACTGGCCTTCCTTCTGGCTCGTTTTGTGATCGGGAGCGTTCAGCGCTATCTCGAGGGCAGGGCGCGGGGCCGTGCGTTCAGGCGCATGCTCACCCAAGGCAGGCTCGAGGCGGGGGTCTACGCCGACGCCCTCTGGTCCGCCACGACTTCCGGGGCGCGCAAGGTGCGCTCCCGCATCTCCAACGAGCAGCGCAACGCGATTCTGCAGGCGCGCCTGGAGATGCGCGAGGACTTTCTCGACGACACGGTGCCGGGGCTCTACCAATACATCATCATCTTTCTTGTCTCGTCGGTCCTGGGCCTTGTGATCGAGACGGTCTACACCTTTGTGGTCTTTGGTATCTGGGAGAGCCGTGTGGGGCTTGTGTGGGGCCCGTTCTCGCCGCTCTACGGTGCGGGCGCGGTTCTGCTCACCATGGTGCTCTGGCGCCTGCGTAAGGAGCCGATCTGGAAGGTCTTTCTCATCTCCGCGGTGCTGGGCAGCGCGCTCGAGCAGGTGTCCGGTTGGAGTATGGAGCACTTTGCCCACCTGCAGTCGTGGACCTACCTAGGGCTGCCGGACCATATCACCCAGTGGGTCGCGTGGCGTTTTGTGGTCATGTGGGGCATTTTGGGTGTGGTGTGGTGCCGCGTCATCATGCCCGAGATGATTTACCGCATCGGGGAGCCCACGTCGCGCCGCCAGGTGATTTTGGTGACGCTTCTGGCGGCGTTTATCGCTTTGGACGTGACGATGACGGTCGCCTGCTTCTGGCGCGCAGGCCAGCGTTTTGAGGGAGTGCCGCCGCGCAACGGTTTTGAGATGTATGTCGACACGCATTTTGACGATCGCTTTATGGCGGAGACGTTTGAGAACATGAGGATTGGCGAGGACATTCCGCCAGCTGCAAAGTAGCGCGCGGGGAGGGCTGCGGGGCGGCTCCGATTGGCGCCTGCGAGCTGGACATCGGTAGCGGTTCCAAACTTTTTCAAACTTTTGCTTTACAGGGCGCGCGGGCTTCGGTATATTATCCCTTGCGCTTGCGAGCGCACCCTGAACGGGCGTTTAGCTCAGGGGGAGAGCGCTTCCCTGACACGGAAGAGGTCACAAGTTCAAATCTTGTAACGCCCACCACGCATTCTAAGGCCAGAGCTTCGGCTCTGGCTTTTTTCGTGCCGAGCCTGCTGCCCAAGACGGTGCGGTACCCCGGCCCCGTCTATCGCTCTATGGCAATTTAGCAATTGCTCGTCATGGCGTTTGCGATTTAGATAGCTGCCCAGCATCAGTCTCCAAACAGAGCAGGGCACGCTTGCGGTCGAGGCCGCCGGCATATCCGGTGATTGACCCGTCGGCACCGAGCACGCGATGGCACGGCACGATGACCGATATGGGGTTACGCCCCACCGCGCCGCCGACGGCACGGGCCGAGACGCGGACCGCAGAAGGGTCCTCGCCGCGCGATTCGGCCTCGGCGCGCTTTGCGGAGGCGAGCTCACTGGCGATGGCTCCGTACGTCGTGGTCTCACCGTAGGGAATCTCTACAAGCCGCGCCCACACCGCGCGCTGGAACGTAGAGCCCATGAGGTGCAGCGGCGGCAGAGCGCCGGGATCGCGCCCGGAGAAATAGGTGTCAAGCCATGTCCGTGCCGCGTCGAGAGCCAGGCGGGCGGAAGAGACATCCCTAGGGGAGAGCTGGGTTTCCGATGAGCCTTCAGCACGCGCGTTCATATCGAAGGCGATGCCTGTCGACCCGACGAAGCCGTAGTACTTCTGCCCCTCGAACCATGCACCGATGAGCCCCTCGGCGTCGGCCGCGAGCGTTAACTCGCCGAGGGGCGAGGGGTAGTTTTCGATTAACGACGGTATCAAGCGTTTCACGTGGTTTTCTCCCCGGCTGTGCTTTTGCTTGTCTTTCTCTTGGGCGCCCAGTCGCGCATGCCGGGAATCGCCCCGCCGGCGATGGCCCACAGGTACAGACTCGCCGTGCTGCCGTAGGGGCTATAGCGCCGCCGGTACTTGGCGAACAGCTCGGGCGTGATGCGGCGATGGTGGTAGAGCATGCGCATGCCGCGCTGGATCGCCAGATCGTCCCACGAGAGCACGTTCGGGCGCTCGAGGCAGAACAGCAGAATCATCTCGGCGGTCCACCGCCCGATACCCGGGAGCTCATCGAGGGCGCGGATGGCCTCCTCATCCGGCATGCGCGCGACAGCCGCAAGGTCAAACGCACCCGTCTCAATGCGCCGCGCGAGCTCCATGAGATAGCCCGCCTTGCGAAACGTCATGCCGAGCGCCTGCAGCTCTCCTTCGCCTGCGGCGAGCACCGTCTCGGGCGTGACCTCGCCCAAGCGTTCGCACATGCGCCTCCAGATGGTCGCCTGTGCCTTGGTGGAAATCTGCTGGCCGATGATGTGGTGCATGACCGAGGAGAACAGATCGGGGTCGACTTCGCGCTCGATGGGCCCTATGCGTTCGATGGCATCGCCGAGCCGAGGGTCGCGCGAGGCGAGCCATGATGTCTCAACCTCTCCGTAGCGAAACACCGCCATGGCGATTCTCCTTCATCACATTCGGTTTCTATCGCATATGATATCCGCGTCCGGAGGAGAGAGAGGACATCCTTCTTTGGGGAAATGCCGACATGAGTGATTCCGCGAGTAGCTCTTCTGTTCGGAGGAGCGCATGAGTGTTCAGTTTCGCACTATCAATCGAACTGAGGTGCCCCTGCTCGAGCCGCTCTATCTGGAACTGGCGCGGCACCACAATGAGGTATCGTCACACTTCAGGGGCAGCTACCCCTCTGTTCCCGTCGCGAATCAGATAAGGGAATGCGCCGAAGATGTTGCTAGCGGTAAATCCTATGTGGCGGTCGTTGAGCAGGATGGCGGAATCGTGGCGTTTTGCAAGGTGGACATCGTTGGTGATCGAGGCTACCTCGAAGAGCTGGTAGTAAAGCCGGACTACCGAGGGCAGGGGATAGGCTCGAAGCTCATGGACTGGGCTGACGGCGTCTTCCTCGAACATGGAGTCCGCCAAGTGGAGCTGTTGGTTGTAGTGGGTAACGAGGAGGCGCGCCTCTTCTATGAACGGCGAGGGTTCCTGCCTTCGGTGCTAGAGATGAAGAGAGTTCATGCAGTGCGCTGACGCATTTTGAGTAGCAAGCAAGAGCTTACGCGCCTCGTGCGCAGCGGTGTGGTCAAATCACCCTGTGAAGGGGCATCTGGAGGCCGCCGCGAACGTATAACGATGAGAATCGGACGGCAGCCGGCGGAAAAGAATAGCTTTTGGCACGATGCTCTGCCCAGCGGAGCGCCCATCACTACCTCAATCGCCGCCTGCGATATCCCGTGTTTGCCCTCTCGCGGGGTGATTTGACCACATCGGCAATCGCGAACAGCGAGAAAGGCTGCGATGTGAGGGTGGCGCTTTATCAACCCCACGGCATTTTGATTAATTAGAGGCTATACGGCAGACGTTGGCGGCCGTGTCCATACCCCTTTGATCTGGTGGCAAGGAATAGAAAATCGCAGAGTAGTCGTTGACGCCATATACTATGTGACATGTTCGTAACTTGGTGGCGTGGCGTGAGGCGGTAGCGTTTGCTTTCGTTGGGTGGATGGAGGTGCTGAAGATGTTGAAATCACAGACTATCACTGAGACGGGGGACGGCGACGTCCTCATTTCTCCCGTTACACCTGGTGAGCTGCTACGTGACGAGTTTCTTGAGCCAATGGGTATTACACAATATCGTCTTGCGAAAGAGACGGGTATCCCCGCGCAGCGCATTGGCCAAATCGTTCTTGGCCGTCGTGCAATTTCTGCCGATACCGATTTGAGGCTCTGCCGCTTCTTTGGTCTGTCGGATGGATATTGGCTGCGCGCTCAGGTGGCGTACGACATTGAGGTCGCACGGCGCAAGCTTGAGCCGGAACTTAAGAAGATCAAGCCTCTTTCTAAGGTTGCTGCCGCACTGTAGCGCCCTTTGTCCTCTCACGGTTCGTATGCTATTTGGGCGGGTACCATCTCAGTAAAGGCGGACAGGGTGGGAGGTGTCCGGAATGAGGATGTGGCTAGAGCGCGCCGGCAAGGCGGTGTCGATTGCGGCTGTCGTCTATCTCCTGATTTGGTTGGTGTGCATCCTGTGGTTCTGGATGAGCATCCCGTTTTCCGGCGGCGGAATCTTTGCGTACACCCTCGTTGTGTATTATCTGACGCTGCCCGGTGCGGTAGCAATCGTTTGCGCCCTGATTGGATGGCGTGCAGAGCTTGGGCGCGTTCGCTGGTTCGCACCGCTTGTTGGTGCGCTGCTGTATGTTGCGGCGCTGCTACTGACGTTTAGCCTGTCAACGGCGCTAGATATCGCAAACATTGCGCCCGTTGACCTTGCTGCGTTTCTGGCGGGGCTTGCGCCCGGCGCCATCGGCTTCGTGTGCGGATGGCTGCTGAGGAAATTCCGGGACAGCCGCCGTTAGCTCGTGATGGTGAAGCGGCTTCGCTCGCCTCATGGCCACTTGACAGCCCCGTTGGCGGCGCCGTGATTTCTGGGGGCGTCGTTAGTCCTCGTCTGGTTCGTAGTCCAGAATATCTCCTGGCTTACAGTTGAGTTCGCGGCACAGGGCATCGAGTGTCGAGAAGCGAACGGCAACGACTCTGCCAGTCTTGATGCGCGAGAGGTTCGTCTCCGAAAGGCCTATGCGTTCTGCCAGGTCTTTCGAGCGTATTTTGCGGTCCGCGAGAACCCGGTCGAGGCGAAGAGCGATCATAGGTTCCTCAAATCGTTCCATCATCTTGCTGCTGCAGGATGCATCCATATTCGAATACTTTAGAGGTAGCGAGGATGAGGCAGCCGCATGCGGTCGCGGGGATGTTCACCATGGTGCCAATATAGGCTCCGTCTAAGAGATGGGCAACGAGGAGGCCGAACGGCGCCGAGGCAATACCGGCTCCCAGTACGAGAACCGATATAAGCTTGAGATCGCGCGTGTTCTCTGCGCGAAATGGATCGCCCGTACGGCTAACCCTTCCAAGTAGATTCTGTCCAATAAACATCGCAACTGCCGTCATACCGGCGAATAGGATGCCCTCCGCTACACCACCGATGCCCTTTGTAAGTTCAACAGTCACTCCCGGTGTCGGGTATAGGGCCATGTAGAGGGTGATGGCAATAGGGGCGAGGAGAAGGACAAACATGAGTAACAAGACGATGCGCGCTAGGGTGTAGGTGAACTTAATGTTCTGGCGTGCCGGCTTTCGTTCGTTAGTGAGCGACATGTTGGTCACCTCCACTGCCTTTGGATTCCACAGCATGAATTGTAAACCCGATAATTGTCGATAATCGACAAATAATCATCGTTAATCGGCAGTTGGTCGAGATGGCGGGATGAGTGGCGGTACCGTAGAGAGAGTGTCTTATATGCGGGGCTAGCACCCCGTTACGTCGGTCTTGCCGATCATGATGTTCAGGATTTCCACGTCGGTGGGTTTCATCCCCACGCGTCCCACGTAGCCCATGCTTGCGATCGTTTCCTCGAGCGATCCGCGCACCAGGCCCTCGCCAGCATGGAAGCCGTGCCCGCTGCGCGCCATCTCGAGCCCCACGAGCGCGGCGTCCACCGCGGTTGCAATCTTGGCGGCGCAGCTCGATTTGGCGCCGTCGCAGACGATGCCGCCTACGTTGCCGAGCGTGTTGACGATGGTCCCCGCCACCTCCTCGTAGGTGCCCCCGCCCATCCAGCAGATGGCGGCGCCGGCGCCCGCGGCGGCACACACCACGCCGCAAAAGGCCGAGAGGCTGCCGATGTAGCTCTTGAGGTGGACAGCGGTGAGGTCGGAGACGGCGAGCGCGCGCAGCAGGCGCTCATGATCGACGCCGAGTGCCTCGGCATACTCCAGCACGGGTAGGGTGCAGGTGATGCCCTGGTTGCCGCTTCCGCAGTTAATAACGACCGGTTTGGGGCAGCCGTTCATGCGCGCGTCGGATCCGGCGGCGGCACGCGCCCGGGCACGTACGGCATGGCTCTCGCCAAAACGCGCAAGGAGCGTCCGGCCCACCTCGGCGCCCCAAGGGTGCTCGAGGCCCTCGCGGGAGATGGCGTCGTTCAGCTCAAGCTGGCGTTCGAGCGCGGCGCGTGCCTCGCCCAGGTCGGCCCGCTCGGCAAAGGCGAGGATGCCCTCGATGGCGAGCAGGTCGTTTGTCGCTTGCGTGTCCGCGGCGGAGTCATCTGCGGAGGCTGCGCCGGAGCTGTGCACGGTTTTGCCGTCGAGTTCGACGAGGGCGACGTCGGTATGGTGCTCGGCGATGACGACGCGTGCCGTGTGGTCGCCGCCGGTGGCCGTCACGTCAATATAGAGGTTGGGTACGTCCTCCACGAGCTCGACGGTGCAATACGCCGACTTGGCGAGAAGCTCGCGCGTGCGCGCGATGTCCTGCTCGGTCACGCTCTCGAGCACCTCAAGGGCGCTCTCGGCGTTGCCGCCCACGGCGCCCAATGTCGCCGCAGCCTCGATACCGTGCATGCCGTCTGAGTTGGGCACGGTCACGCTCTTCACGTTTTTGATGATGTTGCCAGAGCAGCCGGCGCGCAGATGTTCCGGCTCGCAGCCAAGCGTCTTGCGCGCGAGGGCGGCGGCGTAGGCGACGGCGATGGGCTCGGTGCAGCCGAGGGCGCAAACGAGCTCCCGCACGAGGGTGGCGCGGTATGCTCGGTAGATGTTCTCGGTCTGCTTGTTCATGGGCCCTCCCCGTTGTGCCGCTGGCGGCGCCTTTGCCTGGTCCGCGAAAGAGTATCCCATATCGTTACTCTCTGGGGCAAAGGGGCCCGGGTGCAGGGGCTTGGGGCACTGGCCCGGGGCGCTGCTCACAAGGGGATGAAGCGCCTCATGAGCCGGCAGCGGCGCGTCATGGCTCGGCGTTGTGCAACTTGTTCTGACAAGTTTGCGGAATGCTTGAACATACGTCCCGATAGGTTCACTATGCTGCAACGGGAGCGGAGTCATCTTTCCCGCTCTGTTATAGACAAGTCGATAACGCCGGAGGGGACGGTATGCAATCGCTTCAGCTGCGCTACAGCGCCCTGCAGTTCTTCTACTACGTAGCTACCTGCGCCGCGTGCGCGTTCGTGACGGTGGTTCTGCAGTATCGAGGGCTCGATAACACGCAGGTCGGTATCGTGACGGCGTCGGCGTGCGTCCTCTCCGTCCTCGTTGGCCCGGTGCTCTCGCGCGTGGCGGCGCGCTTCTCGCTTGCTCAGGTCGCTCGGCTCTTTGATGTCGAGTTTATCGCGATGGAGGTGCTCTTTGCGGCGATTATCGTGGCGCCGCTTCCCATCCCTGCGGTTATGGCAGCCTACATTCTGCTCTACGGTGCAATCATGATCTCCGCGCCCCTTACCTCGCAGATTGCGATTGACTACCTGCGCGCCGGCAAGCCCATCAACTTTGGCCTCGCACGCGGCATGGGGTCGGTGAGCTATGCGATATGCGCCGCCCTAGCGGGGCAAGGAGTGAACGTCCTGGGACCTGCGGTGCTCCTTCCGGTGTTCGTTATCTCTTCTGCGGCATTTCTCGTATCCATACATGCCCTGCCGCCCATCGCGCCCCGCGAGTCGGAAAGTGCGCGGTCGGACACGTCTTCCGCGCCGGCACGCGGCAGGGGAGTGGCCGCCTTTGTTGCGCGCTATCGGCTTCTTATGCTCATCCTCGTGGGCTTTGGCTTTGCGTATTCGGCAAGCTCGTGCCTGTCGACCTACCTCATCAACATCGTTACCTCGCTCGGTGGCGACGTATCGCTCTACGGCATCGGCATCTTTTTGAGCGCTTTGAGCGAGCTGCCGTTCATGGCGATTGTCCCGCGTCTGCGCCGGCGGTTTGGTACGGGTGCACTGCTTATGGTTGCGGCTGTGGCCTACCTCGCGCGGAACCTTCTGATTTCGTTTGCGCCGTCGTTGTCGGTGGTGTTTTTGGGCCTTGTCTTCCAGGGCCTCAGCTTTGGCACGCTCACCTCGCTTCTCACCAATTACGTGGGCGAGGTTTGCGAGGAGGCCGACGGCATGCTCGGCCAGACCCTCATCGCGATCATGACCTCGGGCTTTGGATCCATGGCGGGCAACTACCTGGGCGGAAGGCTGCAGGACACGCTCGGTCTCGACGCCATGTTTGCCTATGCCGCGACGTGCACGGTGATAGGCGCCGCGCTCCTCGTGGCGGGCGGCGTGCTCGAGCGCCGGCGTGCGTCGGCGGTCGTAGTGCGGCACGCGGTCTAGGCGGTGCCCTCGAGCGGGTCCGCGTTAGGCGACGCCCTTGGCCGCGAGGATGGCGTCGATGAGGACGGCGACGCCGCGGTCGTTGCTGCTCGGCAGCTCAAAGTCGGCGTGCGCGCGCATGTCGGGCGTGGCGTTGGCAACGATGAAGCTGTGGCCTGCGGCGTCGAGCATCTCGGTGTCGTTGTAGGTGTCGCCCACCGAGGCGGCCTGTGCTAGGTCTACGCCCAGAAGCGCGCAAAGGTGCGCGAGCCCCGCGCCCTTGTTGACGCCGGGATTCATGAAATCGATCCACTCCACACCCGCGCACGCCACGCAGAGGCGCTCGCCAAAAGCGGGTGCGAACACCTCGTCAAAGAGGCGCTTGCTATCGTTGGTGGGGACGTAGATGGTGAACTTGTTGGCCTCAACATCGATCGCATCAAGATCATCGACATAGACGATGTCGTGGTAGTAGACCGAGAGCGCGTCGTGATGAGGCTTGCCAAAGGTGGGGACGAAGGCGCGGTTAAAGGCGCAGAGCACAGGCACGCCTGCCTTGTGATCGATAGTTGCGCGCGCAAGCTCGTGGTAGAGGTCGGGCTCGATGAGGCTCTTGTAGATGAGCTCGCCGCGGTAGGTGATGGCGGCACCGTTATCGGCGATAAAGGCCATGTCGTGAGCGTGCTCAGAGAACATTTCCACGAGCGTGGGGCCGGGACGCCCGCTCGCGGGACAGAAGACAACGCCTGCGCGCGCGAGGGCGTCGATGCGCTCTGCCATGTGCGGAGGCTGCGTCTTATCGTCCGCAAGAAGCGTGCGGTCCATGTCGCACGCGATGAGGCGGATTGAGGCGAGGTCGGTGTCTTGCGTGTAGGGGAGCATGTGGTTTCTCCTTGGTGGGTTTGGTCTTTTTGAGATTGTAGCGCGTGCCCGCCCACGGAGGCGCGCTCGTGCGCGTACCCCAGCGCAAAGGCTCGCGTTTTCGTTTGGGGTGCGCCCTGCATAGGCCTCATTCCGTTTATCTTCCGGAAATAAAACCGCCTGCTTTGTGCCCGATTGGAGAAACTCGCGAACTTTGCGAGGCAATCGTGTAATATACACACAAGCGTTATGTATATCCTCAAATATGCAAATTCGCGTATATTACTACGAGCACAGGAGGGCGCTATGGAGAAGGAGAAAGTCGTTCTTGCATATTCCGGCGGTCTTGATACGTCGGTGTGCATCAAGTGGCTGCAGGTTGAGAAGAATCTCGACGTCATTGCCATCTGCGGCAACGTCGGCCAGGATGAGAAGGACCTCGAGTGGATCCGTCAGAAGGCGCTCGATATGGGCGCGATCGCGAGCGAGGCCGTGGACATGCGCGCCGAGTACGCGCGCGACTTCCTCTCCAAGGCGGTCTGGGCTAACGGCAAGTATGAGGGCATCTACCCGCTGCTCTCGGCGCTCTCGCGTCCGCTCATCTCCAAGCACCTCGTGGACCTCGCCCATAAGTACGGCGCCAAGTACGTGGCGCACGGCTGCACGGGCAAGGGCAACGACCAGGTGCGTTTTGAGACCTCCATCCGCGCGCTCGACCCCGACCTGCAGATCATCGCGCCGGTGCGCGAGTGGGATCTGACCTCCCGCGAGTCCGAGATGGAATGGGCGGCGGCGCACGACGTGCCCGTGCCCACCACCAAGAAGAAGCCCTACTCCATCGACGACAACCTGTGGGGTCGCGCCATCGAGTGCGGCGTGCTCGAGGACACCTGGAACACCCCGCCCGATGACATCTGGACGATGACCGCGGCTCCCGAGGACTGCCCGGCCGAGCCCGAGACCGTCATCATCGGCTTTACGGGCGGCGTGCCCACGAGCATCAACGGCGAGGAGATGGAGCTCCTCGACCTCATTATCAAAGCGAACGAGATCGCCGGTCGCAACGGTTACGGTCGCCTCGACATGATCGAGGACCGTGTCGTGGGCATCAAGAGCCGCGAGTGCTACGAGTGTCCGGGCGCACTGCTGCTCATCGAGGCGCACAAGACGCTCGAGACGCTCTGCCTCGACTACGAGACCCTGAAGGAGAAGGCAAAGCTCGACGTGGAGTGGGCGAGCGCGGTCTACCGCGGTCTGTGGTACTCGCAGAACCGTCACGCCATCGACGCGTACAACGCCTACACGCAGAAGTACGTCACCGGCGAGGTGCGCTTCAAGCTCTGCCGCGGCGGCATCTTCATGGACGGCGTGCGCAGCGACTACAGCCTCTACTCAAAGCCGCTCGCAACCTACGACGAGGGCGACATCTTCCCGCACGAGGCGGCGCCCGGCTTTATCGAGCTTCACAGCCTGCAGTCGCGCACCTGGTCGCGGATGCAGGGCCCGGGCTCGGGTCTCGCGTAAGGGGTCGACGGAGCCGTTCGGCACCGGTTGCATCACGAGATACGCGCGCCGTCGCCTCAATGCGGCGGCGCGTTTGTATACCTGAACATATACGTTAACGTTAATAGATTGAGCTATGGTATGATAACTGCAACGAGAGAGGAAGGTGTGCCATGTTGACTGCCAGTTTTTCTGAAGCGCGCCGCGACCTCACCTCGATTGCGGATCGCGTGTGCCGCGAGGGGGTCGAGTTCACGATCTTCAAACGCAGCAAGCCCTTGTTCAAGATCGTTCCCTTTGTGCCGGCTGAATCGGGCTCAGATGACCGTGGTCCCGACGCGCACAATCCTCTACCGGCAGCATCTGCGAAATACGACCGCCTTTGGCCGTCTGCGCCCTTGGACTACCTTCAAGAGGAAGGGGACGCTTCGGATGGGGTGCCTTCGGGCGGGCAGGAGCTCTTCGAGTATGCGATGGCGCTGCGCGAGCGTGCTCCGCAAAGCGAGCATTTGCATGACCTTACCTGCGACGACATGAAGCGTGAGTTGGGTGAGCGCTATGCGTAGGCTTCTGCTCGACACCAACTATTTGCTTGATTACGCCGAGCCGGGCCGTCCCGACGAGGCGGCGGCTATCGAGCTCTTTAGGCAGGTGGTCTCGGGGCGGTACGAGGGTGTCGTTGCGGCATCTTCGCTCAAGGATTTCTACTACCTTGCGCGCAAGTGGCAGGGCGATCAGGCGGCACGTGACTGGCTGCGGGTTTTCATGCGCGCTTTCACGGTGGTGGAGCTTGATGTCGAGGTGTGCGCGATGGCCGTCGATTCGGACGAACCGGATTTCGAGGACGGTTGTATCCGTGCGATTGCCGAGCGCGATATGGTTGATTGCATTATCACGCGTGACGAGCGGGCATTTGTGCGCTCAAGAGTTAAATCGTTTTCGGCGTCGGCGTTTCTCGACCTGTTCCCGGTTGCGCGTGATGCGGGCAAACTGCAGCGCGCGGAAGCGGGCGAAACGGGCGAGTATGACGATGCCAGTAGGGACTGACCGGTACGAACGGGAACCATGGGAGGTTTGACATGGCGCTTTGGGGCGGAAGGTTTGAGGAGAACGTAGCGGAGGCGACGCAGGAATTTGGGGCGTCGCTGCCGGTGGACCGCGCGCTCTACCGCCAGGATATTGCGGGGAGCATCGCGCATGCGACCATGCTTGCCCAGCAGGGGATCATCACGTCCGATGATGCTGCCGCCATCGAGCGCGGCCTGCGCGACATCGAGCGCGACATCGATGCGGGGAACTTCACCTTCGATATCAACGACGAGGACATCCATATGTCGATCGAGGCCGAGCTCACGCGCCGCATCGGCGGGGCGGGGGCGCGCCTGCACACCGGTCGCAGCCGGAATGACCAGGTGGCGACCGACACGCGCCTTGCCGCCAAGGCACTCGCCAAAGAGCTCATGGAGGCAAACCTTACACTCAGGAAAACGCTGGTGGAGGCCGCTCACAACGCCGGCGACACCGTCCTGCCCGGCATGACGCACCTCCAGCACGCCCAGCCCGTACTCTTTGCGCATCACCTGCTCGCCTACGCGTGGATGTTCGCGCGCGACTTTGGCAGGCTCGAGGCCGCCTTTGATGCGGCGGACGCCTCGCCCCTCGGCGCCGCGGCGCTCGCGGGTACGAGCTATCCGCTCGACCGCGAGGCGACCGCCTGGACGCTCGGGTTCTCGCGCGTGATCGAGAACTCGATGGACGCCGTCTCGGACCGCGATTTCTTGCTCGACCTCGAGTACGCCTGCAGCGTCATGGCGGTGCACCTCTCGCGCCTCTCTGAGGAGATCGTGCTGTGGTCGAGCCAGGAGTTTGGCTTCATCACCCTCTCGGACGCCTTCTCAACGGGCTCGTCGATCATGCCCCAAAAGAAGAACCCGGACTTTGCCGAGCTCATCCGTGGCAAGACCGGGCGTGTGGTGGGAGACTTGGTCCAGCTGCTTGTCACCGTGAAGGGTCTGCCGCTCGCGTACAACAAGGACCTTCAGGAGGACAAGGAGGGCGCGCTCGATGCCGCGCACACGCTCATATCCTGCCTGAACGTCATGAAGGGGATGGTGGGGACCTGGACGGTCAACGCCGGCAGGATGCGCCAGGTCATGGCGCGCGGGCATCTGGCGGCGACCGACGTGGCGGACTACCTCGCCAAGCGCGGCATGCCGTTCCGCGAGGCGCACGCGGTGGTAGGGCATCTGGTGCTTGAGGCCGAGCATCGCGGCGTCGACATCTCTGAGCTTCCCTTTGAGGTGTTCCGTGAGGCGAGCGACCTGATTGACAGCGACATCACCGACGCGCTCGATATCGACGCCGTGGTGGCGGCGCGTACGACGCGCGGCGGTACGGCACCCTCTGCGGTCGAGGTCCAGTTCGCGCGGGTGGAAGAGGGACTTGTCAACGACGAGGCCGCCCTGGCCGAGCTCACCCCCGTCGTGGAGATGGGCGCGCTCTAGTGCCGCCTTGAGCTCTCCGACTCGTTACCGGTGACATCAGGGCATAGGCGCCCCGCAGGCGTTATGCCATACTGGGTGTAGGACATGAACGGGCGCCGCCCGCAGCGGCCGCCCCGGCGAAAGGAGCTCCCGTGGCAGAGATCGAGAAGACCTACATCATGATCAAGCCCGATGCCGTGCGCGACCGCAAGATTGGCGAGATCATCACGCGCATCGAGCGCACCGGCCTTGTCATCGAGCGGCTCGATATGGCCACGCTCGACGCCGACGTGGTGCGCGAACACTATGCGCACCTCGCCGACAAGCCGTTCTTTGGCGACCTCGTCGCGTTCATGACGAGCGGTCCCGTGGTGAAAATGGTCGTCTCCGGCCTCGGTGCCATTGGCAAGATGCGCACCATCATGGGTGCGACCAACCCGCTCGACGCCGCTCCCGGCACCATCCGCGGCGACTTTGCCGTTGACGTGAACTCCAACGTCATCCACGGGTCCGACGGTCCCGATACGGCGGCCATCGAGATCGAGCGCTTCTTCGGCAAGGATGCGTAACGAAACGCCGGTTCGCGACGCGATTAACGCGGTGGTGGGCCTCGTCGCCCACGTAGACGCCGGCAAGACAACGCTTGCCGAGGCGATGCTTTACCATGCTGGCGCCATCCGGCGGCAGGGTAGGGTCGACCACGGAGACGCCCACCTCGACACCGACGCGATGGAGCGCGCCCGGGGCATCACCATCTTCTCAAAACAGACGGCGTTCGATCATGCGGGCGCCCATATCATGCTGCTTGACACGCCCGGGCACGTCGATTTCTCCGCAGAGGCGGAGCGGACGTTCAGGGCGCTCGACTACGCCATCATGGTCGTGGGGGCAAACGACGGCGTGCAGGGTCACACCGAGACCCTCTGGGAGCTTCTCGAGCGCTACGGCGTGCCCGCCTTCGTGTTCGTGAACAAGATGGACTTGGTCGATGAGAGGCCTGCCGCGGTGCTGGAGCGCCTGCGCGAGAGGCTCTCGGCTGCGTTGGTGGACGGGGCCGCTCTTGCACGCGCGGTGCGCGGCGAGGCGGAACCAGGCGATGCGGCGGCACGTGAGGATGCGGCCGCACTCGATGAGGCGGCGCTCGACGAGTACCTCGACACCGGCGCGCTCGGCGCCTCCACGGTCCGTCGTCTTGTTGCGGAGCGCGCTGTCTTTCCCTGTTTCTTTGGTTCGGCGCTCAAGGGTGCGGGCATCGATGCGTTTCTGGACGGCGTCGCCAGCCTGGTGCGCGAGCGCCCGTGGCCGAGCGAGTTTGCCGCCCGCGTGTACCGCGTGAGCCGCAGTCCGCGCGGCGAGCGCCTCGCTTGGCTCAAGGTGACCGGCGGCGCGCTGCGCGCCAAGATGGTTCTTTCTGGCGTAGAGCGCGGCGAGCCCTGGCAGGAGAAGGTAGATCAGGTGCGCCGCTACGATGCGGACGCATTTGAGATTGTGCCCGAGGTGGCGGCCGGATGCGTCTGCGCGGTAACGGGCCTTACGCACGTCATGCCCGGCAGCTCCCTCGGGGCCGAGGCGGAAGGGGAGGCCCCGGCGCTCGTCCCCGTCGTCTCCTATCAGGTTCTGCCGGGCGAGGAGGACGTCACCGCGGTGGTGCGGGCGCTTCGCGAGCTTGCGGACGAGGACCCGCTTCTGGCGGTGAGATGGCACGAGCAGCTCCAAGAGGTGCACGTTCAGCTTATGGGGACGGTCCAGCAGGAGGTTGTGCAGGAGACGCTCCGTGAGCGCTTTGGGCTCTTTGTCACCTTCGGCGAGGGCGGCATTCTCTATCGGGAAACGGTGACCGCACCGGTGCGGGGCGTTGGCCACTTTGAGCCGTTGCGCCACTACGCCGAGGTGCAGCTCCTCATCGAGCCCGGGCCGCGCGGGTCGGGCGTGGTGGCGGGGTCGCGGGCGGCCGAGGACGACCTCGACCGTAACTGGCAGCGCCTCATCCTGACCCATGTGCTCGAGCGCGACCACGCCGGCGTGCTTACCGGCGCGCCGCTTACCGACGTGCGCATAACGCTTCTGG
>CASDZW010000021.1 GCA_949285915.1 uncultured Collinsella sp. | reverse complement strand
CTTGAGCGCAATGTTTCCGGCAAAGCCGTCGGATACGATGACGTCAAGGCGGCCGGAGAGCAGATCGGTCCCCTCGCAGTTGCCGGCAAAACCCGGGACGCGCTCGGCCATAAGCGGGAAGCAGGCTTGGGTGAAGCGCGAGCCCTTGTGTTCCTCGGTACCGTTGGAGAGCAAGCCCACGCTCGGGTTTTCGATTCCGCAGACCACGCGCGCGTAAGCGGAGGCCATCTGAGCAAAGCGGACGATGTCGTCGGGCTCTACATCGGGGTTGGCGCCCATGTCGGCAAACACCGTGAGGCCGTCTTTGGCGTTGGGGACGGCCGTGGTGATGCAGGGGCGCACCGGACGGCGCTCACCGTCCTGCTCATAGCGAAACGGCGTCACGTACGCCGTTGCCGCCGCCGTCACCGCTCCGGTCGAGCCGGCGGAGAAGAAGCCCTGGGCGTTGCCCTTCTTGATCGCACGGCACGCGAGGACGATGCTCGACTTGCGCTTGGTCATAACGGCCTTGATGGGGTCATCCTCCATGGTGATCACATCCGGGGCCACAAGGGCCTCGGCGCGCTCGTGCGTGCGGCAGAACTCGTCGATGACCTCCTCCGGACCCGCCACAAGCACCTCGAGCTCGCTGTCGGCAGCAAGCGCCTCGGCAATTCCCTGCAAGACGACGGAGGGTTCCTCGTCGCCACCCATAGCGTCAACGCAAACGCGGACCTTCATGACATCCCCTTTCGATAGAGAAATGGCCGACTCAGCGAGCCGGCCATGCAAATTGCAACTCTCACGCATCGAGCCTTACCCGGAAGGGTTACTCAGTGACGATGACCTCGCGGTCCTTGTAGTAGCCGCAGTTGGGGCAGACGTGATGCGGAAGCTTCACGGCATGGCAACGGGGGCAGACGGAGCGCGAAGGAGCGCTGATCTTCATATTGGCAGAGCGACGGGAGTGAGTGGCACCGCGGCCCTTCTTTTGCTTAGGTACTGGCATGATGACCTTCCTTACATGGTTAGCTAACAGGCACGAATACGCGCAAGTAGCGATATTAGCACAGATATCCGCCCCTGATAAGAGGCTTTTTCTCACCACACGAGCTGCAAAACTTCAGCGAATGGATGAACCTAATCGTCAAGCTTGAGGTTTTTGAGCGCGGCGAACGGGTTGTCGTCGCCCATGACGCGCTCCTCCTCGGCCCGCTCGGCGCAATCGCAGGTCTCTTCGTTGAGGTTGGCACCGCAGATCGGGCAGAGGCCGCGACAGTCGGGGCGGCACAGCACCACAAAGGGCGTGTCCATCACCACGGCGTCCGAGATGGGCTCCGCAAGGTCGATCTTACGGTCCTCGCGGAGAAGCTCGTAGTCGTCGTCCTCGTCGGCACCCTCGGGCTCGTGGAAGAGGTAGTACTCCTGGAGCTCGCCGGCAACATCGAACTGAGCGGGCTCGAGGCAGCGGTCGCACGCACCCGTGACGCTCGCGCGCACCATGCCCGTGAGCAGGATGCCGTCACCGGCGTTGGTGAAGACGGCATCGTAGCTGACGCCGCCGTTGAGCGTGAACTCCTTCTCCCCCACCGTGTAGCCGGCGACGTCGACCGTGCCTGACGTCTGCCAGCTCTCGCCGGGGTTCTCAACCCGGTCGGCCAGCTCGACGATGAGCGAATCGATAAACGCCATGATTAGTAGCCGCTCGTGAGGCCGGGACCGCTTGCGCTCTCGGTGAGCTGCTGGCGGCAGCGGGCAACGGTGCCGGTCAGGCTCTTCAGGTTCTCCTCGAGATGCGTGAAGACCTGCTCGGCATAGTCCTCGGCAGCATAGCGGGTATCGCGCTCGTACTGGTCGGCGCGGGCGCGGATGTCCTCGGCCTGCTGCTGAGCCAGCCGTACGATCTCCTGCTCGCCGGCGATGGTGAGCGCCTGCTGCTGGGCGTCTGCCACGATGGAATCGGCCTGGGCCGTTGCAGAGGAGATGAGCTCGTCGCGCTCGCGCAGAATGCGGCGGGACTTCTGCCACTCCTCGGGGTAGCTCATGCGAATCTCGTCGAGAATGTTGAAGAACACCTCGGTCTCGATGACCTTGAACTGGGCGTTCTTGCCAAACGGGGGCTTAGCGTCCTCGATGATGCCCTCGAGCTCGTCCACGAGGCTCTCGATGCGCTCGCCAGGAAGGGGTTCGCCCGGCATCCCGTCTCCTTTCATTGGGTGCATATCAAGTCTTGATAGTACCACATACGTCTCGTTTAGCTATTTGAACCGGTCTTTGAGCGCGCAGGCGACACACGCCGGGACAAAGAGCGACACGTCGCCGCCGCACGAGGCGATCTGGCGGACGGCCGATGACGAGAGGTAGCCAAACTCGGGGCTGCTCATCACAAAGATGCTCTCGAGATCGGGGTCGAGCCGGTAGTTGAGGTCCGCCTGCTGGAGCTCGTACTCAAAGTCGGTCATCGCGCGCAGGCCCTTGACGACGGCTTCCGCCCCGATCTCGCGCGCAAAGTCGACGAGCAGGCCCGTGAACGGCCTCACCTCGATACCGTCGATATCGGCGAGCGCCTCTTTGGCGAGCTCGACGCGCTCCTCGAGCGAGAAAGTCGTACCCACGCCGTTTTTGCCGAGAGACGCCGCAACGGCGACGGTGACGTGGGGGCAGATGCGCCGCGCGCGCCGGGCGACATCGATATGTCCGTAGGTGATGGGGTCAAACGTTCCCGGCACGAGAACGTGGGTGATGTTTCCGCTCATAGGGCTCCTCCAGATTGGCGTCACATGCGTATGCTAGCCGACGTAGCGCAGAAGGTCCACCGCCGTGATGCCGTAGCGCTTCTCGCGCAGGACCTCAAAGCCCTCGGGCCGCGCGCCGGCATCGCGCGCCGCGTGCTCCACGACCGCGAGCGCCCCGGGGGCAACGAGCCCGGCGGCGATAAGATCGTCGAGCAGACGCTCGACGGGCTCAGGACCTAAGGCATACGGCGGGTCGAGCATGATGAGGTCGAAGGGGCCGCCCGCAAGGCGTCCCCGCGCCGCAAGCGCAGAGACGTCGCCGACGACAACCCGGTACCGCTCGGCGCCGGCGCCCAGGCTCTCGAGGTTCTTGCGGACAAGCGCCGCCGCCTTTCTATCGGCATCAACGAACAGCGAAAACGCCGCGCCGCGCGAGAGCATCTCGATACCGAGAGCACCGGAGCCTGCGAAGGCGTCGAGCACGCACACACCCTCAATGCCCTCATCCAGCGCGGAGTTCACCATAGACGCCATCGCCTCGCGAACACGGTCCGTCGTGGGACGCGTGACGTCGCTCCCCTCGGGCTCGAAGATCCTTCTCCCCCGCCAATCCCCTCCAACGACTCTCATCCGCCGCTCACCTCTTTGAACACGTCGCCGTAGCGCACGATAACCTCCTGCCGCAAGGGGGTCGTCGCGCACGCCCCCAAATCCCTCGAGTACGTGAGCAGCTGCTTTGCGTCACGCTGCGCCGCCTCGATAATCTCAACGTCCTCGTCCAGATCGACGAACCTTAGGCTCACCCCGCCGCTCTGGCGAAAGCCCAGTATCTCCCCCTCATGACGAAGACGCAGGTCGAGCTCTGCCAGGGCAAAGCCGTCCTCTGTCTTCTCCAGCGCCTCGAGGCGCTGGTAGGCGGTGGAGTTTCGCTTGGTCTTTGTCTGCATCATGACAAAGCATCTGCCCGAGATGTCGCCGCGACCCACGCGACCGCGCAGCTGATGCAGGGTCGCCAGACCAAAGCGCTCGCCGTTCTCGATCACCATAACCGTGGCCGAGGGCACGTCGACGCCCACCTCGACTACGGTGGTGGACACCAGCACCTGCACCTCGTTGCGCCGGAAGGCATCGATGACGGCATCCTTCTCGGCCGCGCGCATCCGTCCGGTGAGCACCTCTACACGGACGCCTGCAAAGACCCTCTTGAGCTCCTCCACCTCATGGGCAACGTCGTGCAGGGCGGGAGCGGCCTTTGTCTTCGCAGACGAATCCAGCATATCCTCTGCACCCGGCACCACTTCGAGCTCGCTCAAGGGGTCGCCCGCCTCGACGAGCGGGCAGATCACATACGCCTGCTCGCCGCGCGCGAGCGCCTCCCGGATGGCATCGTAGGCGATGTCGCGGTTTGCCTCGGTGAGCACGCGCGTCGCCACCCCCGCGCCCGGCACGGGCCGATGGCGGATGACGCTCGTGTCGAGGTCGCCGTAGACCGAGAGCGCAAGCGTGCGCGGGATGGGCGTGGCGGTCATGACGAGAAGGTCGGCGCCCGGGCCCTTCGAACGCAAGGCGTTGCGCTGCCCGACGCCAAAGCGGTGTTGCTCGTCGATCACCACGAGCGTCAGCTCATGAAACACTACGTCGTCTGAGAGCAGCGCCTGCGTGCCAAAGGCAACCGTGATCTCACCGTTGCGCAGGCGCCGGGTCGCCTCCTCGCGCTCGGGAGCGGGCGTGGCGCCGGTGATAAGGGTCCAGCTTATGCCCGCCGCATCGAGCAAAGGTCCGCATTTCTGTGCATACTGGCGGGCGAGCACCCCGGTGGGAGCCATAACCGCCGCCTGGGTGCCGCTATCTGCCGCAGCGGCGAGACCAAAGCACGCGACAGCCGTTTTACCCGTGCCAACGTCGCCGAGCAGCAGGCGGTTCATGATATGGCCGGCGTCGGTCATATCGGCGAGGATATCCCGCACCGCCGCATCCTGTTCCTCGGAAAGCGCGAAAGGGAGAGCGCGGCGGAGTGCCTCGACGTGCTCGCCTACGCGATGAGCGCAAGGTGCGACGTCAAGCAGGTTCGCATCGTTGCGCAAGCGAAGCGCCAGCTGCAGCAACAGAAGCTCGTCGTAGGCAAGGCGCGTCCTCGCCTGATTCCGCTCGGACATATCGTGGGGAAAGTGGATGGAGCGAAGCGCTCGAGCGAGGCTCATAAGGCGGCGCTTCGTGCGCAGGCGCGCGGGCAGATAGTCAGAGAGCGTCACCGAGCGCTCGAGCGCGACCGACACGATGCGGCGCATCCAGGCGGCGGAGATGCCCTCTCCCACCGGATGGACCGGCATGATGGTGCCGGACGCCTCATCGTCGAGCACCTCGTAATGCGGGGAGGCCATCTGCTTGAACCCGTAGGCGAACTCGACCTTACCCATCACCGCGACGCGCATCCCGGGCTCAAGCTGCTGGGCTATCCAGGGCTGCTTGAAGAAGGCGACCTGAAGAACCCCGGTGTCATCAACGAGCGAGACCTCGACGACCGTCATGCGCGGACGCGGACGACGCTGCGTCACGCGGTCGACGCGCGCAACGACCGTCGCCACCTCGCCCAACGGCGCATCCTCGATACGGTAGGCGTGCGAGAAGTCGAGATAGCGCCGCGGAATATGGAGGAGGAGGTCCTCCACACGCTCGATACCGAGCCTGCGGAGGGCCTCCTCCCGTGCACCAGATACAAATTTGAGACGGCTCACGTCATCCGCGAGCGCAGAGGTGGCGGCGAGACGCGTCGCGCTCGCCGTGAGCGAGACCGTCACCCCAATCCCGCTTACTCGATCGAGAAGATGATGGGATAGAGCGGCTGCTCGCCACGGTGAGCATCGATCTCGAGGTCGGGCTGGGCCTCCTCGATGGCGTCGAGAAGATCCTGGAAGGCCTCATCATCCATATCGGAGCCGGCGAGAATCGTGAGGGAGTCGCCCTCCTCGTCTGCCTGCATGCGGTTGATGCAGTCGAGAGTGACCTGCTTCACGTCGGAACCTACGATGTCAATGGAGTCGTCGATGATACCCATGACGTCACCTGCGTGGATGGGCGTGCCATCGGAGGCGGCGGAATCGCGCACGGCGGTGGTGACCTCACCGTCGCGGACCTCGGCAGCGGCCTCGGTCATAGCGGCGACCGCGTCCTCAAAGGACGAGTCGGGCAGAACGGCAAAGAGTGCCGAGAACGCCTGCGGCACGGTCTTGGTCGGAACGACGGCGACCTGCTTGTCCTCGCAGGCGGTCGCCGCGGCCTCGGCGGCCATGCGGATGTTGCCGTTGTTGGGCAGGATGATCACGGACTCGGCGTTTACCGCGTTCACGGCGTCGAGCAGGTCGGCCGTGGAGGGGTTCATGGTCTGGCCGCCGGAGACGACGACATCGACACCGAGCGAGGTCAGAATCTCCGCCTCGCCGGAGCCTGCGGCAACCGCGACGTAACCAAGAGCCTTAGCGGGCTCGGCTGCCTCGGCATCCTGGTCGGCGTGAATCTTAGCGGTGCGCTCGTGAGCCTCCATCTCCATGTTGTGGATGAAGACCTCGTAGACCTGACCGAGCTTGAGCATGTGCTCGAGCACGAGGTTGGGCGTATTGGAGTGAACATGGATCTTGTAGTCGGGATACGAACCCACCAGAAGCTCGCAGTCACCCATGGAGGCGAGGAACGCCAGGCATTCATCCTCGTTGAACGGGGCGTCCGCCTTGAAGAGGAACTCGTTGCAGTAGCGGTACTCGGAGCCCTCCCAGTCGTCGTTCGCCTCGATCTTGACGCGATCGAGCGCGCCCTCGCGAGCGGTCTCGCCGGTCGCCTCGAACGTGGTGGAGAACTCCTCGCCCTGACGGAGGTCGCGGCCAAGAGCCGCGTTCACAAACGCCTCGAGGAAGATGGCAAAGCCGAAGGCACCCGAGTCGACCACGCCGTTCTCCTTCAGGACGGGCAGCAGGTCGGGGGTACGAGCCACGGACTGATACGCCTCGACGACGATGGCATCGAGCGTATCCTCGACAGAGTCATGTGCCTTCTCGCAGGCATCGGCACGCGTGGAGATGTCACGCAGAACCGTGAGGATGGTTCCCTCGACGGGCTTGCGGACGGCCTTGAAGGCGACCTTGACGGAGCGGCGGAGCGCTGCGGCGACATCCGAGGCGCTCGCAGGGTCGGTAGCGCCCACAAGGCCCTCGGCGACACCGCGCAGGATCTGCGAGGTGATGACACCGGAGTTGCCGCGCGCGCCCATGAGCGAGCCGTGGGTGATGGCGCCGGCGATGGCCTCCATGTCGGCATCGGCCGGAAGGGAGCTGAGCTCCTTCACGACCGAGGCAAGGGTGAGCGACATGTTGGTGCCCGTATCTCCATCGGGGACCGGGAACACGTTCAGCTTATTGATCTCCTCGGAGCAGTCCGAGACGGCGTTTGCCGCGATGGGAAAGCAGGTGCGAATTGTTTTGGCGATCATGTCAGTTCTCTCCGTTGTTCCGTATCCAGGCCTTAGCTCAGGCGATTCTTGAGGGCCTCGATATGGATGCCCACGGTGAGTTTCGCCGGATCGATCTGCGCAATCTCCTGCAGGGTGAAGGTGACCGCACTCGACAGGTTCTCGCAGACGGACTTCATGTTGACGCCGTTCTCGAGCACGACATGCAGATCGACGCGCAGGCCGCCCTCGTCGCTCGTGACAAGAACGCCCTTGCGCAGGCGCTGCCCGGGAAGGAGTCGGACGCTCTCGGCGCCCTGGAGCTGCTCGTCCATCCCTACGACACCGTAGCAGGAAAGGGCGGCGTAACCCGCGATGTCGGCGATGACGTCGTTGGAGACACTGAGTGCGCCGGTGATGGTATCAGACACGGGATCTCCTATCTGATGCAGAGGCATCGAATCGTGGGAGTAATCTACCGTATCTTACTACGACGGAGAGTCCCTGCGCAAAGAACACGGGAGCAATATGAAACTCCATCGGATGAGCGGCGGGCGCGCCGTCCCCTTAGGACTCGACGCTCCCGCCAGCACAAGCTACTCGCCCACGTCCTCAAACTGGCTGTTGTAAAGCCCTGCGTAGAAACCGCCCTGCGCAAGCAGCTCCTCATGCGTACCCGACTCCACGATGTCGCCGTCGCGCAGAACCAAGATCTTATCGGCCGAGCGTATCGTGGAGAGGCGATGCGCAATAACGAAGCTCGTCCTCCCCTGCATGAGGGCGTCCATCGCGCGCTGGATGCGCTCCTCGGTGCGCGTGTCCACGTTGGAGGTCGCCTCGTCGAGAATGAGGATGGGGCGGTCCGCAATGAAGGCGCGCGCAATCGTGAGAAGCTGCTTTTGGCCCTGGCTCACGTTGGAGGCGTCCTCGTTCAAGCAGAAGTCGTAGCCACCCGGCAGCGTGCGGATGAAGTGGTCGGCGAGCGCGGCGCGGGCGGCGGCCCTCACCTCGTCATCGGACGCCCCCTCGCGGCCGTAGCGGATGTTCTCGGCAATCGTGCCCTCAAAAAGCCACGTATCTTGGAGCACCATGGCAAAGTCGCTCCGCAGCTCGTCACGCGGGCGGTCGCGCACGTCCACGCCGTCGACCAAGATCGCGCCCGCGTCGACGTCGTAAAAGCGCATGAGGAGCTTCATGAGGGTGGTCTTGCCCGCACCGGTAGGACCGACGATGGCGACGGTCTCGCCCGGCTCCACCTCACAGGAGAAGTCGTGGATGATGGTCTTATCGGGCGTGTAGCCAAAGCGCACGTGGTTAAAGCTCACCCTCCCCTCGCAGGTGCCCGTGGCGCGCGCGGGGGCGTCGGGGGTCTCCTCCGGTGCGTCCAGGAACTCGAACACGCGCTCCGCCGCCGCAGAAAGCATCTGGACCATGTTCGATACCTGCGTGAGCTGGGTGATGGGCTGCGTAAAGTTGCGCACGTACTGCATGAAGGCCTGGATATCGCCCACAGTGATCGTGCCCGCGATCGCAAGGAAGGCACCCACGGCAACCACCGCCACATAGGCGAGGTTGGCAACGAAGTTCATGATGGGGTGCATGAGGCCGGAGAGGAACTGGCTCTTCCAGCCGGCGTGGTAGAGGCGGTCGTTGTCCTGATCGAAGTCGGCAAGCGCGCGGTCCTCGCGGTTGAAGACCTTGATGACGCTCTGCCCGGAGAAGCTCTCCTCGACAATGCCGTCCACCCGGCCGAGCAGCGCCTGCTGCTGGCGGAAGTAGCGCTGAGAGGCGCGCACGACGATAACCACCAGCACGAGTGAAACGGGGATGGTGATAAACGTGATGCCCGCGAGCTCAAGCGAGAGCGACAGCATCATGACGGTAACGCCAATGAGCTGGGTCACCGAAGTCACCACCTGCGTCACGCACTGATTGAGCGACTGGCCGACGGTGTCCACGTCGTTGGTGATGCGCGACAGGACGTCGCCTGTACTCGTACGCTCAAAGTAGGCAAGCGGCATGCGGTCGATCTTCTCGATAATCGCACGACGCATGCGGTAGCACACGCGTTGCGTGAGCCCCGTCATAAGGAAGCCCTGGAGGAGGTTGAAGAGCGCCGAGGTGACGTACAGGCACATGAGGCCGGCAAGTATATAAGAGATGCCGCTGAAGTCGATGGAGCCCGTACCGGCGAGCTTGGCAGTGAACCCTTCGAAGAGCTTAGTGGTCGCCATGCCAAGGATGCGCGGGCCGATGACGTTGAAGACAACCGACGCTACCGCGCAGACGAGCGAGACAACGAGGGCTATGCGCTCGTGCGCGATGTAGGCAAGAAGCTTCTTAATAGTTCCGGAGAAATCACGGGCGCGCTCGGAGGCGGGCCCACGGCGCGGACCGGGCATCAGCGCTCACCCCCTTCGCAAACAGAAGCGTCGCAAGCGGGCGAATCTCCGGCCGCATCGGCAGAAAGGCCGAGCTCCTCGGCGGAGAGCTGCGAGGACGCAATCTCGAGATAGGCAGGGCAGCTCCTGAGGAGCTCCTCATGCGTTCCCTTGCCGACCATGCGCCCGTCGTCGAGCACGATGATCTCGTCCGCGTGCATGATGGTGGCGATGCGCTGGGCGACGATGACGACGGCAGCGTCGCGGCAGCTTTCGGCGAGCTCCGCGCGCAGCGCCGCGTCAGTCTTGTAGTCGAGTGCAGAGAACGAATCGTCAAAAACGAGCACCTTCGGCTGAATCGCCAGGGCGCGTGCGATCTGCAGGCGCTGGTTCTGCCCGCCCGACACGTTGGAGCCGCCCTGTGCGATGGGGCTCTGGTACCCCTCGGGCTTGACCTCGATGAACTCAATCGCCTGCGCGATGCGCGCGGCGCGCTCCATCTGGGCGTCGTCCATGGTCTCGTCGCCATATTTGATGTTGCTCTCGACCGTTCCGGAGAACAGCATGCGCCTTTGGGGAACGTAGCCGATCTGGGCGCGCAGCTCGGTGAGCGGGATGTTTCTCACATCCACCCCGTCGAGCGTGACCGAACCCGAGGTCACATCGTACAGGCGCGGGATGAGCTGGACGAGGGTCGACTTGCCGCATCCGGTGGAACCGATGACGCCAAGCGTTTGTCCCGGCCTAACCGTGAAGTCAATATGCTCGAGCGTGGGCAAATCCGCATCGGGGTAGGTGAAGGTCACGTCGTTGAACGAGACGACACCGCGCCAACCGTCCTCCCCCGCACGCGAGACGCGCTCGCCCTCCTCAGGCTCGCGGATGGAGGTCTCGCACTCAAGCACCTCGAGCACGCGCTCGGCTGCAACGCCCGCGCGCGGGAGCATGACCGAGATCATCGTGAGGATCATGAAGCTCATGATGACCTGCATGACATAGTTGATATACGCCATGAGCGTACCGACCTCGAGGGTGCCCTCCTCGACGCCCAAACCGCCAAACCAGACGATGGCGACCGTCGTGGCGTTCATGACCACCATCATCACCGGCCCCAAAAAGGCCATGGCACGGTTGGTAAAGATATAGGTACCCGTAAGAGCCCGGTTTGCCTCGTCGTAGCGCGCCTGCTCGTAGACCTGCCGGCCGAAGGCGCGAATGGGCATGATGCCGGTGAGAATCTCGCGCGCCACAAGGTTGTTGCGGTCCACGAGCCGCTGCATGCTGCGGAACTTGGGCATGGTGATACCCATAAGCACACCGATGGCGATAGCGATAACGCAGATAGCGACCACCAAGATCCATTCCATGCCCGTGGGCGTCGACAGCACCCGGATAATGGCGCCGATGCCCATGCAAGGGGCAAAAAGCACAATGCGCAGGCACATGACCGTGATCATCTGGATCTGCTGGATATCGTTGGTCGCACGGGTGATGAGCGATGCGGTCGAGAACTTCTCCATCTCGGCGGGCGAGTAGGTAAGCACGCGCTCGTAAAGGGCATGGCGCACCTCGCGTCCGATAGCGGCGGAGGTGCGGCTCGCATTGTAGGCGGCCAAAATAGAGCACGCGACTGACAGTAGCGTCACGCCCAGCATGAGCCCGCCTTGGCTCAGGATGTAGGAGGTCTGAATCTGGGCGAGCTCAGCGGCGGTGGCCCCCGCGGGCGCGGCGCCGGTAAGGCCGCCGCGAGCGATACCGATGTCAACGATATTGCTCATGATGCCGGGAACTGTAAGTTCGAGATTCGCCTGGATGAGCAAAAGAACCAACGCGATAACAAAGTTGATCTTGTGATTCTTGAGGAAGCTGAAGATCTTCAAGCGGCCTCCCCCGTCTGATTGTGGATAGATAAACGCCGGCACCGACGGAGCGCAGGCAAAAAGAATGCGCGGGCACACAGGCCCAGCGCTAAGCTATTTTTCCCAACACGCCGAGACGCTATCTGTAGAACCGGCATTGACCCCCTTCTACACAGGAAGCCAACAGATGAGGTACCGTACGAACATCGGGCAAAAGATTGCCGAAAAATCTTGGTATACCTCTTGCCTTGACAGCTTTGACCTGCAATACTGTCCCTCGCGCAAACCAGAAGCCGGCCATCGACGGCCGAGGTGGATCCCTTTTTCGCCCCGGCATGCTGCTTCCGCTGATGGTGATTTGAAGATTGCACGTAGAGGGCTGGTTTTGTGCTATAGTTCCGATTTGTTTGTTCACGCGGCATCGCCAAATGCTGCCCAAGGAGGGTTCAACCATGTCCAAAGTTTGCGAGATCTGCGGTAAGCACCCCGTTGCTGGTCGCTCCATCAGCCACTCCCACCGCGTCACCAACCGTACGTTCCGTCCGAACATCCAGCGTGTCTACGTTGTGGTGAACGGCCACCGTCGCAAGATGAACGTCTGCACCACCTGCCTGAAGTCCGGCAAGGTCGCTCGTTCCTAAGGGACCCTCCCCTCAATCTTTGCGTCATCGCACCCCCGCTTGCGGGGGTGTTTTTTTATAGCTAGACGCGGTCGGTGCGGACGCGTACGCTTTCAGTCGTACACCAACAGATGGAGGCCTTTATGGCGACAACCTATTCGTTCGGGCGAACGCTTGTCATCGTTAACTCTACGGCCCATTCCGGTGCCGCGGGCACCATCGCGGAGAGGCTGAGCCGCTTTCTCACCCTGTACCTCCACGCAGACAGCTCCTTTGAGGTCAAGCGCACCGAGCGCCCGCGCCACGCAACGGAAATGGCGGCGGGCGCCGCAGGATACGACACCGTGCTCGCGCTCGGTGGGGACGGCGTCATCCACGAGGTCGCCTGCGGTCTCATGACAATCCCCGAAGCGGAGCGACCCGTTCTCGGCGTAATCCCCGTGGGCTCCGGTAACGATTTTGCGCGGACCCTCGGTATTCGCGAAGTAACGTGCGATGCCGACCTAGTGCAGACCCTTACCTGCGTGCCGACACAGATCGACGTGGGGCGGATCCGCTACACGCCCTCCGCCGACGCTGCCGCCCCGCTCGACGCAACGGAATACTTTGTAGAGACCTTCTCCTTCGGACTCGATGCCGCTATCGCGCACGGCACCGCCGCGTTGCGGCGCACCACCAAGCTCGCCGGCGCTCCTCTGTACACGTTAAGCGGACTCAATGTCTTTGGCGCGCACTATCGCAGCTATCCCGTGCGCCTTGGCCTCGACGGCGGCGAGAAGCGTGACCTCAAGACCATCATCTGCGCCGTTCAAAACGGACCCACCTACGGCTCGGGATACCGCATCACGCCCGATGCCGACCCGCAAGACGGTGTCTTTGACATCTGCTACGCCACGGGCCCTTTGCCCCGCGCCCTCGCGCTTCCCGTCTTCCTCTCTGCCAAAGAGGGCAAGCACGTAACCAACCGCCACGTCACCATGGGCCGAGCGCGCACGGTGTCGATCGACTTCACCGATGGCGCCTATCCCGCGCAGGCAGACGGAGAGGCGCTCGAACTCAGGCGTGCGGAAATCGACCTTCTTCCCCGCGCGCTCACCGTACTCGCTCCCGCGCGCTAGCGCACCTGTCCGGCGCGCTCCCCTAACAACTCCTCTCCCCTAGTTATGGAGTCGTTTCAAAATTACGTTAAGGTATCTGCATCTTAGGAACTTTCCGCTACTATGGCGAGCTCGAGTGAAAGGGGGCCATTATGGCAAAGAAAAACATTGCTCAGGAATTCATCGAGTTCATCAGTCGCGGTAACGTCGTCGACCTCGCCGTCGGTGTCATCATCGGCGGCGCGTTCACTTCGGTGGTGAACGCTCTTGTCACCAACCTCATCCAGCCGCTCATCTCCGCGATCGGTGGCAACCCCGAGGTCAAGGGCATGGCGCTCGTGCTCAACGGTCAGATGATCGACTTCGGCGCCTTCATCTCCGCGGTCATCAGCTTCCTGATCACCGCCGTCGCGGTCTTCGCTATCGTGAAGGGCATGAACACGCTGAACGACCTCAAGAACCTCGCCGCCGAGAAGGCCGGCCTCGCCAAGAAGGCCGAGGAGGAGGCCGCTCCCGAGCCGCGCACCTGCCCGTACTGCAAGCAGGAGATCGCCGACGACGCTACGCGTTGCCCGCACTGCACCGCCAAGCTCGAGGGTTACGAGAACCCCGCCGAGTAGTTTTTCAACTATTCAACAATCTTTGCGGGTACGCCCAAGTACAGCGTTCCTGACTCAGAGAGGAGCCCCCTGCCTATCTGCGAAAACAGAACAGGCAGGGGGCTTTTCTTGTCTCGCTACTCGTGCGCAAGCCCCAAGATTGTTGAATACCTGAAAAACCGCTATACCGTCTCGAGCGCCTGGGCAACGTCGGCGATGAGGTCCTCGGTGTCTTCGAGGCCGCACGAGAGGCGCACCATATCGGGCGCGATACCCGCGGCAGCGAGCTCCTCGTCGTTCATCTGGCGATGCGTGGCGTTAGCGGGATGCAGCACGCAGGTGCGCGCATCCGCCACGTGAGTAGCGATCTGCGCGACATGCAGGCTCTTCATGAACTGCTCCGCAGCGGCGCGACCGCCCGTAAAGCCAAAGCTCACTACGCCGCACGAGCCGTTGGGAAGGTACTTCTGCGCAAGGTCGTACCACGGATCGTCGGGGAGCCCGGGATACTTGACGAAGCGAATCTTGGGGTGGTCGTGCAAGAACTCGGCCATGGCCTGACCGTTGGCGCAATGGCGCGGCATGCGCACGTGAAGGCTTTCAAGACCCACGTTCAAAAGGAACGCGTTCTGGGGACTCTGGATGCTGCCCAGGTCGCGCATGAGCTGCGAGGTCGCCTTGGTGATGAAGGCGCCCGCCTGACCGAACTTCTCGGTGTAGACCACACCGTGGTAGGTCTCATCGGGCGTAGTGAGGCCCGGGAACTTGTCCGCATGCGCGTCCCAGTCAAAGTTGCCGGAGTCGACGATAGCGCCGCCCACGGCGGCACCGTGACCGTCCATGTACTTGGTGGTCGAGTGCGTCACGATGTCGGCGCCCCACTCGATGGGTCGGCACATGACGGGTGTCGGGAACGTGTTGTCAACAATCAGCGGCACGCCGTGGGCGTGCGCTGCCGTGGCGAAGCGCTCAATATCGAGCACGTCGAGGGCGGGGTTGGCGATGGTCTCACCAAAGACCGCCTTCGTGTTGGGCCTGAATGCACCCTCAAGCTCCTCATCCGTGCAGTCGGGCGCAACAAAGGTGCAGCTTATGCCCATGCGCTCAAGCGTGTGGGCGAGCAGGTTGAACGTACCGCCATAGATGGCCGAGCTCGCGACGATATGATCGCCCGCGCCGGCGATGTTGAAGACCGCGAAGAAGTTCGCCGCCTGGCCGGAGCTCGTGAGCATAGCGGCCGCACCACCCTCGAGCTCGGCGATCTTTGCCGCCACGGCATCGTTGGTGGGGTTCTGCAGGCGCGTGTAGAAGTAGCCCGACTCCTCGAGGTCGAACAGGCGACCCATATGCTCCGAGGTGTCGTACTTCCATGTCGTCGACTGGTAGATGGGCACTTGGCGCGGCTCGCCGTCGCCGGGTCGGTATCCGCCTTGCACACATACCGTTCCGATATGCTGGTCCATGGCTCCTCGCTTTCGCAGACAGTTAATCACATGTTGCAAAAGCTTACCCCAACGACGCGGCGCCGCGCACGCCGAGGCGGGCCGTTACCCGCGTGCAATCTTTAGCGACGCACCCGGCTCAGCTAAATAGCCAGCAGCCAACGGTCCCCTCATGGCAGCTGATGCGCGCCGTGTCCGCTTCTATCACATTGGAGATGCCCAGGTCGTCGAGAAGCTCCACCCGATGGTGGTCGAGCTCCCATCGCATACCGACCTCTGAAACGCACGCATGGGGCGAGAGCACCATGAACGAGAAGCGCCTGCCCTGAGCACCGTCCATCTCCCACGTGCCGCCAGCCTGGAGCACGCGCCCCTCGAATCCGTCCTCTACAAGCTCGACGGGGGCGTTGGCACCCGCCGCATCGGAGCAGCGAAACGCGGCAAGGCGGCCGAGCACACCGAGAAGATGGTCGGGATTGCCGCCCGCAAAGCACGTGGTGCGCACGCTGGCCCCGGGCCAGCGCCGCTCGATCTCGCCGAGCGCAAGGCCCAGGTCGGTATCGTCTTTATGGGGGTTATAACGCACGACGGCAAACGGGGCGTCCGGCATCCGACGCTCGGCGCGCTCGACCTCGCGCGCGCCTCGCTCCCCCACCGAGTCACCGTCGCCGCAGAACAGATCGCACGTAAGGCCCGCAGAGGTGAGCGCATCGAGCCCGCGGTCGATAGCGACCACACGGGTGCAGCCAACCGCGGCGCGTCTTACCGTGGCGGACGAGGACGGCTCCGGCGAGCCGCCCACCAAAAGAACGGTCTCGGGAACGTGTGTCGCGACGTCGCGGGCCTCTGTCATTGCTGCCTCCTCGTTTCTGCTCCCGTGCATGGTAGCAAATAGCGGACGGACAGGCCGTGCGGAAGCCCGTAGGAGCCAACTTCCGTTGACACTCCCCCGCCAACCGTCAAGCCAGCCATCGCTTGTACGGACATATAAAACGCTTACGAACCCATAGCTACCATCCCCTGACTTAGGTGATAGACAAAATCGGCCGAATGGTATGCTGGTTTTGGTATGGGCTTTCACCGCAAGAGCGCACGAGGGCATAGGACATACCCCCGGACGCTCCCGCCCCCATCCAATATCTATCGGTTCGCGATGCGCATGCGCGTCGCGCTGTCGAGGGGAAGTGCCTCGTGGAAAAGAAGCCAGAAGCACCTGATACCGCCACTGCAACCGCAACCACGCAAAAGCCCGTGCGCCGGACCCGCCGCACCAAGGCAAAGGCAGAAAAGCCGCTCCTCATCATCACCGAGGACGACCTTTACATGTTTGCCAACGGCACCTGGCTGCGCAGCTGGGAGAAGCTCGGCGCCCACCCCGACGAGCAGAACGGTGAGCCCGGCTGGCACTTTGCCGTATGGGCACCCGACGTTAAGAGCGTCCATGTCGTGGGCGACTTCAACGGCTGGGATTCTTGGGCCAACCCCCTCGAGCAGCTCGCTCATAGCGGTGTCTGGCAGGGCTTTGTCCCCCGCCTGCCGGAAGGTGAGCTCTATAAGTATGTGATTGAGACGCAGGACGGCACGCTTCTTTACAAGGCCGACCCCTACGGCTTCTTTGCCGAGAACGTCCCCGGCACGGCATCCCGCCTCATGGATATCACCGGGTATGACTGGAAAGACGGCGTCTGGATGCGCAACCGCGCGCGCCGCGACCACATGAAGCAGCCCCTCAACATCTACGAGGTGCACTTGGGCAGCTGGCGCCGCCACGGCAACGATCCGCAGGGCGAACCGGACGAGAACGGCAACTACCCGGGCCCGGGCGACCCGTTCCCCGCGCAGCGCGGCACCTACTACACCTATGACGATCTCTCGACCGAGCTCGTCGAGTACGTGCGCGACATGGGCTACACCCATATCGAGATCCTGCCCGTGATGGAGCATCCCTTCGACGGGTCCTGGGGCTATCAGCCGACCGGCTACTTTGCTGCCACCGCGCGTTACGGCACGCCCAAGCAGTTCATGCACTTCATCGAGAGCTGCCATAAGGCGGGTATCGGCGTGATTCTGGACTGGGTGCCGGGCGGCTTCTGCGCCAACGCCGAGGGCCTCGCAACGTTTAACGGCAAGATGCTCTACGAGCGCGAGATCCATCCCAACTGGGGCACCCATAAGTTCGACTTCGGTCGCGGCGAGGTGCGCAGCTTCCTTGTCTCTAACGCCCTCTTCTGGCTCGAGATGTTCCACGCCGACGGTATCCGCATGGACGGCGTGTCGAGCATGCTCTACCTGAACTTTGGCGTCGACGACCCCGGCCAGAAGAAGTTCAACAAGTACGGCACCGAGGAGGACCTCGACGCCTCCGCCTTCATCCGCCAGGTCAACTGCGCCGTAGGCCGCGAGTTCCCCGACGTCATGATGATCGCCGAGGAATCCACCGCCTGGCCGCTCGTCACCTATCCTCCCGAGGAGGGCGGACTCGGCTTCCACTACAAGTGGGACATGGGCTGGATGAACGACACCCTGCACTATATGCAGACCGACTTCCCGTGGCGCCCGGGCGCGCACCGGCTCCTCACGTTCTCGCTCATGTACGCCTTCAACGAGAACTTTGTCCTGCCGCTCTCCCACGACGAGGTCGTGAACGGCAAGTGCTCGCTCATGGGCCGCATGCCCGGTGACCAGTGGCGCCAGTTCGCGGGGCTCCGCACCCTCGCCTTCTACCAGATGGCCCACCCCGGCGCACAGCTCAACTTCATGGGCAACGAGATCGCGCCCTTCATCGAGTGGCGCTATTACGAGTCGCTTGAGTGGTTCCTTGCCGACGAGTTCGACGCGCACCGCAACCATCGCGAGTTCGTGCGCGCGCTCAACCACCTCTATCTCTCTGAGCCCGCGTTCTGGGAGAACGCCTACACCGAGGATGGCTTCACCTGGATCGACCCGGACAACAACGAGCAGTCGATCATCTCCTTCACGCGCCACGGCAGCAAGAAGAAGGACGACGTCATCGTGATCATCAACTTCGATCCGGCGTCGTACGAGACCTTCCGCATGGGCGTGCCGCGCGAGGGCGACTGGCAGGTCATTTTCAACTCTGACAAACCGGAGTTCGGTGGCAGCGGTTACATGCTCGACAAGCTCGAGGGGGCAGTGTGCTCGAGCGAGCCCTATCCGTGGAACGGCTGCGACAACTCCATCACGCTCGCGCTCCCCGGCCTCTCGGGCATCGTGCTGAAGCGCATCGGGAAGAGCTCCTATGTGCCGCCGAAGCCCAAGAAGAAGCCCGCCGCCAAGGCTGCTACTCGGACCACCGCTAAAAAGACCACCACGAAGCCGCGTGCCGCCAAGGACACCGCCGCTGACCGGAAAACGAAGGCGTAACGTTTTACCATGAACCCGATTTGCGCGATAATGGAAAAGTTGTGTTCGCCTAGCAACTCGGCGTCAGCCGACAGAAAGGACCCCATGAATAAGATCTTCGACAGCAAAGAGGAGTTCATCGAGGGCTACAAGGCCTCGATCATGTCCCTCTCTGGCAAGCCCTTTGAGAAGACGAGCGACCTCGACCGCTTCACCGCGCTGGCAAAGCTCATCGCCGGGCGTGCCCGCGCCATCCAGACCGATACCGAGAAGCGCGTCTCTACCGAGAAGAAGAAGCGCGTCTACTACTTCTCCATCGAGTTCCTCATCGGTCGCTTGCTCGACAACTACCTGCTGAACCTCGGTGTGCGCGACATCGTCAAGGAGGGCCTCGCCGACCTCGGTGCCGACCTCGACGAGCTCTGCGAATTTGAGCCCGATCCCGCGCTCGGCAACGGCGGCCTCGGCCGTCTTGCGGCGTGCTTCCTCGACTCGATGGCCCATGAGGGCATCGCCGGCTACGGCAACGGCATGCGCTACCGCTACGGCCTCTTCAAGCAGGAGATCGTGAACGGCGCCCAGCACGAGACGACCGACGAGTGGCTCTCCCACGGCTACCCCTGGGAGGTCCGCCGCCCCGACCGCGCCGTGCGCATCGGCTTCGGCGGTCACGTCGTGGGCGTGGAGAAGGACGGCCGCATGGTCTTCCATACCGAGGGCACCCAGGACGTCCTCGCGGTCCCCTATGACATTCCCGTGGTGGGTTACGGCGGCGAGACCGTCAACAAGCTCCGCGTCTGGAGCGCCGAGCCCGTCGAGGAGCAGTTCGACCTCGAGGCCTTCAACCGCGGCGACTACGCCGGTGCCGACGCGCACCGCGCCGAGGCCGAGGCGATCTCCGCCATCCTCTACCCCAACGACGCCGGCGAGCACGGGCGTCTTCTGCGCCTCAAGCAGGAGTACCTCTTTGTCTCCGCGGGCATCTACAGCCTGCTCGACACCTTTGAGAAGGACTTTGGCGCTAACTGGGAGCAGCTGCCCGACTACGTCGCCATCCACACCAACGACACGCACCCGGCCATGTGCGGCCCCGAGCTCATGCGCATCCTCATGGACGAGAAGGGGCTCGAGTGGGACACGGCGTGGAAGATCGTGACCAACACCATCTCCTACACCAACCACACCATCCTCCCCGAGGCGCTCGAGAAGTGGCCCATCTCCACGTTCTCCAAGCTGCTGCCGCGCGTCTACCAGATCATCGACGAGATCAACCGCCGCTACAGCGACAGCTTCGATCGCACCTCCGAGGACTGGCAGAACCGTCTGCGCAAGACCGCCATCCTCTGGGACGGCGAGGTCCGCATGGCGAACCTCTCGGTCATCTGCTCGCACTCCGTCAACGGCGTGGCCAAGATCCACACCGACATCCTCGAGCGCGAGACGCTGAAGCAGTTCTATGAGCTCACGCCGCAGAAGTTCAACAATAAGACCAACGGCATCTCGCACCGTCGCTTCCTCGCCGAGGCGAACCCCTCCTACACCAAGCTCATCAACGAGGCCATCGGCACCGGCTGGCTCGACGACGCCGCCGAGCTCGAGAAGCTCAAGGACTTTACCGACGACCCGGCGTTCCTCGAGCGCGTGGGCGAGGCCAAGCGCGCCAACAAGGTGCGCCTTGCCAAGTACGTCAAGCGCGAGTGCGGTCTCGACATCGACCCCAACTCGATCTTCGACGTCCAAGTGAAGCGCTTCCACGCTTATAAGCGCCAGCTCCTGAACATCTTCAAGGTGATGGACATCTACAACCGCCGCCTTGCCGACCCCAACTTCCGCGTGGCGCCCACCACCTTCATCTTCTCGGGCAAGGCCGCGTCGAGCTACGCGTTTGCCAAAGAGACCATCCGCCTCATCAACTCGGTCGCCGACGTCATCAACAACGACCCGCGTGTGAACGAGGTCATGAAGGTCTGCTTCATCCCCAACTTCCGCGTGTCGAACGCCCAGCTCATCTACCCCGCCGCCGAGATCTCTGAGCAGATCTCCACGGCCGGTATGGAGGCCTCGGGCACCTCGAACATGAAGCTCATGATGAACGGCGCGCTCACGCTCGGCACGATGGACGGCGCCAACATCGAGATCGTGAACCTCGCCGGCATCGAGAACGAGAAGATCTTTGGTCTCACCGCACCTGAGGTCGACGAGCTCCGTGCAAGCCATATGCACTTCGCATGGGATATGTACAACAGCGACCGTGACCGTTTAGGGCGCGTTATTGACGAACTCACCGATAACACGTTTGCTCATCTCTCGGGTGACTTCGAAAGCATCCATAATGAGCTCATGAGCGGAAACGACCATGACTTTGTCATGAAGGACTTCCGCTCCTACGTTGACGCGTGGGAGGAGCTCACCGCCAGCTATGCGGACCGCAAGAGCTGGAACCGCCGTGCGCTTATGAACACCGCGTCTTCGGGCTGGTTCTCGTCCGACCGCACCATCCGCGAGTACCGCGACGAGATCTGGCACGCGTAACGGATCGCGTCATTGCACGACGGCGCATCCCCATAAAGGCATCCACGGGGCGGACTCACCGTCCGCCCCGCTCGATAGCAAGGTCTATAGGGTTCAGGGATTTTGAAGGAGAACATCGATGAGTAGAAAGCAATGCATCGCGATGCTCCTCGCCGGGGGGCAGGGCAGCAGGTTGGGGGCGCTCACCGCTAAGATCGCCAAACCAGCCGTCTCATTCGGCGGCAAGTACCGCATCATTGACTTCACGCTGTCCAACTGCGCTAACTCTGGTATCGACACGGTCGGCGTCCTTACGCAGTACCGTCCCTACCAGCTTCACGAGTACGTAGGCTCGGGCCGCGGCTGGGACCTCAACGAGACCGGCGCGGGCATCTCTATCCTCCCGCCATACGCCACGCAGGAGGGCGGCGCCTGGTATGCCGGCACCGCTGACGCCGTGACGCAGAACCTCGACTACATCAAGTCCCATCACCCCGAGTACGTTCTCATCCTCTCGGGCGACGCACTCTATCGCATGGATTACCGTGAGATGCTCGCCACCCACATCACCAACAACGCCGACCTCACCATCGCGGTCATGCCGGTGCCGTGGGAGGACGCGAGCCGCTTTGGCATCCTCACGACCAATGAGGATCATCAGGTCACCAAGTTCACCGAGAAGCCCGAGCAGCCCGATTCGAACCTCGCCTCCATGGGCATCTACGTGTTCTCCTATGACTTCCTCGTGAACGCCCTCGAGGAGGACGCCATCAACCAGCGCTCGAGCCACGACTTTGGCAACGACATCATCCCCAAGGCCCTCGCTGACGGCAAGCGCCTGTTCGTCCACGAGTACAACGGCTTCTGGAAGGACGTCGGCACCATCGCGAGCTATCACGAGACCTCGATGGACCTGCTCGGCGAGAACCCCGAGTTCGACCTCTTCGACACCAAGCATCCCATTATGTCGAACGACTCGACTCGCCCGCCGCACTACATCGGCCCCGACGGCCGCGTCGACGATTCGCTCGTCGCCAACGGCTGCAAGATCATGGGCACCGTGCGCCACTCCATCATCTCCACCGACTGCGTGGTCGGCGACCGCGCCATCGTCGAGGACTCCGTGCTGCTGCCCGGCGCCGTCGTTAAGAACGGTGCGCATGTGAGCCGCGCGATCCTGGGTGAGAACGCCGTCGTCGAAGAGGGCGTCAAGCTCGGCAGCGTCGATACTACGAAGGACACCGCCGTCGTCGGAAATGACGTCGTGATCGGGAAGGGGGAATGAACCGATGATCAACTCCAAGGCCATCGGCTATATCACTGCTAACTACGCGGGCACTGAAGCCAGCAAACTGATAGAGAACCGCCCCGTGGCGTCGCTGCCGTTCATGGGCCGCTACCGTCTGATCGACTTCCCGCTCTCCAACATGACCAACGCCGGCATCCGCACCGTCGGCCTCGTCATGCCGGGCAACTGGCGCTCGATCTCCGACCATGTGGGTCACGGCAAGGACTGGATGCTCGACCGCAAGAGCGGCGGCCTGTTCTGCATGCCCGGCAACCCCTACGGCACCACCAAGCGCGGTATGCGCTTCCTTCTGCGCGACATCATCTCCAACCGCGAACTCTTCGAGCGCGCCACGACCCCCTATGTCGTGATGATGGGCGCCAACATAATCTTCAACATGGACCTCGACGAGATCATCGATGCCCATGAGCGCTCCGGCGTGGGCGTGACCATGGTCTACGTCAAGGCCGAGCGCCATCACGACGACGCCAGCCGCCTCATCATCGGTGACGCGGGCCGCGTTCAGTCGATCGAGGCCGGTTGCGAGTACGGTGACAACAAGTTCATCGACTGCTTCGTCATCAACCGCGAGCTTCTGCTCGACATCATCAACAACTACGCGAACGCCGACTACCTCGACTTCTTCGAGGCTATCGCGGGCGACTTCGCGCGCATCGACGTCTGCAGCTACGAGTACAAGGGCCTCGCCATCGGCATCTTCGGCGAGCGCACCTACTACCAGCGCAGCATGGAGCTCCTCACGCCCGATGTCTTCGACCAGCTCTTCCAGAAGGATCGCCCGATTCGCACGAAGGCGCACGACGCGGCACCCGCCAAGTACTATGCGGGCAGCAACGCGCAGAACTCCTTCATCTCCGCTGGCTGCAAGATCTACGGCACGGTTCGCAACTCCATCCTCTCCCGCGGCGTTATCGTCGAGAGCGGTGCGAATGTTTCGAACTCCATCATCATGTTCAGCTGCGTCATCAAGCGCGGCGCCCGTGTCGAGAACGCCATCCTCGACAAGAACAATGTCATCCCCGAGAACACCGAGTACCGCGGCACACCCGACGCGATCCTCGTGATGGGCAAGGGAGCACGCCACTAACCGCGCGCATGTAACAACCCAGCGCCCGCCCGGCACCGTCTGGGCGGGCGCGTTATCATTTAGGTGTCGCCCCGCAGGCGGCAGTTTTATCTCTCAGATCGATTAGGAGAGTACAACATGGCAAAAGACAAGATGCATGTGGTCTTCGCCTCCGCCGAGGTGGCCCCCTTTGTCAAAACGGGCGGACTCGGCGACGTTGCGGGATCCCTTCCCCAGGAGCTCGTGAAGGACGGCTCCGAGGTCATCGTCATGTGCCCCAAGTACGCGAGCATCCCCGAGGAGTTCAAAGCGCGTATGGAGCACTTCTGCGACTTCTACGTTCCGCTCGGATGGCGCAACGAGTACTGCGGCCTCGAGAAGCTCGAGGAGGGTGGGGTCACCTACCTCTTCGTGGATAACGAGCACTACTTCAACCGCAGCTACCCGTACGGATTCTTTGATGACGGCGAGCGCTTCGCCTTCTTCTCGAAGGCCATCTGCGAGAGCCTCCAGCACCTCCCCGAGGGCTTTGAATGCGACATCCTGCACTGCAACGACTGGCAGACCGCCCTCGCCCCGGTCTTTCTGCGCGAGTTCTACCAGGGTCTTCCCCTGTACGAGCGCGTGAAGACCATCTTCACCATCCACAACATCGCCTTCCAAGGTCAGTTCTCCGACAAGATGCTGAACGACGTGTTGGGCCTTGCGCACATCCCCAACGCAGCGCGCCAGCTCCGCTGCGACTCGTGCTCCATCAACTTCATGCAGGGCGCGCTCTGCTACAGCGACGCCATCACCACGGTCAGCCCGAGCTACGCCCGCGAGATCAAGACCTCCGATTACGGCGAGGGCCTGGACTGGGTGCTTCGCAACCGCTCCGAGAGCCTCCAGGGCATCCTGAACGGCATTGACGAGCCGTCCTGGGACCCTGCGACCGACTACCAGATCACTGAGAACTACAGCGTGGACAACATGGCAGGCAAGGCCGCCTGCAAGCGCGCGCTTCAGGAGGAGCTCGGCCTCGAGGTCCGCGACGACCGTCCGCTCATGGTCATGGTGACCCGCCTCACCCGCCAGAAGGGCATGGACCTCGTCACCTACTCGCTCGACCGCATCCTCTCTGGCGGCGTCCAGGTGGCGGTGCTCGGCACCGGCGACCGCGCCTACGAGGACGCCATGAACTACTTCGCGGGCAAGTACCCGGGAACCATGGCCGCGCGCATCACCTTCGACTCCGCGCTCTCCCGCCGCATGTACGCCGGCGCCGACCTCTTCCTCATGCCGTCGCTCTTTGAGCCCTGCGGCCTGTCGCAGATCATCGCCATGCGCTACGGCACCCTGCCGGTGGTCCGCGAGACCGGCGGTCTGCGCGACACCGTCATCCCCTACAACTACGAGACCGGCGAGGGCACGGGCTTCTCGTTCGCCAACTTCAACGGCGACGAGATGGGCGACGCCGTCTTCCGCGGCGCCCGTCTGTTCTGGGACGACCGCGACGCCTTCAACCGCGTCGTCGAGCAGGCCATGAAGACCGACTTCTCGTGGAAGCGCTCTGCGGGCGCCTACATGGACCTCTACACCTTCCTGCGCCCCGATGTCCAGCCCGTCCCGCCCACTCCCCCGGCGCCCGAGCCTAAGCCCGTCGCCGAGCCGGAGCCCGAGGCAAAGCCTGAGCCCAAGCCCGAGCCGGCTCCTGCGCCTGAGCCCAAAGCGGAGGCCAAGCCCGAGCCCGCCAAGAAGCCCGAGGTTAAGCCCGAGCCTAAACCAGCTGAGGAGAAGGCCGCGAAAGCGAGCTCCCCAAAAGTAACTGAGAAGCCGGCGGCGAAGAAGCCTGCCGCACGCAAGACCGCTGCCAAGCCGGCTGCGGAGAAGGCTGCCCCCAAGGCCGCTACCGCCAAGAAGACGACCGCGGCAAAGGCTGCCCCCAAGACGACCGCGACCAAGGCCGCGAGCACGCCTAAGACGGCTGAGGCCAAGACCACGGCAAAGGCCGCTGAGAAGCCTGCTACCAGCAAGGCGGCCGCCAAGCCCGCCGCCAAGACGGCAGAGGCAAAGCCCGCCAACAAGCCCGCTGAGAAGGCTCCTGCCGTTACGAAGGCCAGTGCTGCAAAGACTACCGCCACGAAGGCTGCCGCGCCCAAGACGGCAACCAAGGCTGCTGAGGCAAAGCCTGCCGCAGCAAAACCTGCTGCCAAGGCAGCTGCGGCAAAGCCCGCCGCAGCCAAGCCCGCTGCTAAGTCGACTGCCACGGCTAAGCCCGCCGCAAAGACGACCACCGCAGCCAAGCCCGCCGCAGCGCCCAAGGCTGACGATGCCGCTAAGAAGACGCCCGCCAAGCCGGCCGCGAAGCCCGCGACTAAGACCGCTTCGGTGAGCGCTGCCAAGAAGCGCACGACCAGGCGCTAGGGTCTGCCACCCTCCATACCAACGCCAAGAGGAGCCGCCCGCGAGGCGGCTCCTCCCCTATGCCGACACCTGCAACCTTGCTTTCTCAACAGCCCACCTAAAACTGTTGAACTATGCCTTCTATGGGCGGCGCTCTCCCTTATAATAGGTGGGCTGCCCAATTCTTGACGCTCTGTCAATCCTGTACGTCCGGGCGGCAGATAGATCGGAAACCCCTATGAAGCTCATCCATAACTCTCGCCTGCCGGAATTCCGCTCGCCGTTTGGAGCGGTTGAAGTCGGGGGCTCTGTTACCTTGGCGGTCCGCGTTGAAGACCCCGTCTCGAGTCCTATCACCGTCACCCTGCGCACCTGGGTTGATGGTGAGGGCGAGCGCCTGCACGAGATGGCGCTCAACGACGAGGGTCTCTACGCCTACACCCTCGCCTGCCCCCGCACCGCCAACATCTGGTACACCTTCCATGCGACGTGGAACGAAGCGGACGGCACGCACGTTATGCACCTCGGCGCGCGCGAGGGACACGTAGGCGGAGAGGGCGTGCCCTACGATTATGCGAACTGCCCGTCGTTCCAGATCAGCGTCTACCGCCATCGCGCCACACGCCCGTCGTGGTATGAGAACGGCATGGTCTACCAGATCTTCCCCGACCGCTACCGCCGCGATGCCGCCTGGCGCGAGCGCACCGAGGCAGCGCTCTCCATCCCCCGCAACGGCGTTCAGCGCCGCCTCATCGAGGACTGGTGGGAGCCGCCGGTCTACGAGCGTAACGAGGACGGATCGATCAAGTACTGGGACTTCTACGGCGGCTCGCTCAAGGGCATCGAGGAGGACCTGCCGCGCCTCTCCGAGCTTGGCATCACTGCCATCTACCTGAACCCCATCTTCGAGGCGGCGAGCAACCATCGCTACGATACCGCCGATTACCTCAAGATCGACCCCATCCTCGGCACGGAGGAGGATTTCAAGAGCCTCTGCGCCGCTGCCGAGAAACTTGGCATCTCCATCATCTTGGATGGCGTCTTCAACCACACCGGTGACGATTCCCGCTACTTCAACCGGTTTGGCAACTATCCGGATGAGGGCGCGTGGAATAACCCCAACTCTCCATGGCGCGACGCCTACGAGTTCAAGGAGGACGGCACCTACGCGTGCTGGTGGGGCATCGACAACATGCCCGATTTCAACCAGGACTCCCCGCTCGTGCGTGAGCTGCTGCTCGGCGAGGACGGCGTCATCCGCCACTGGACGCGCGCCGGTGCGCGCGGCTGGCGTCTCGATGTGGCTGACGAGCTCCATGAGGACCTCATCGCCGACATCAAGCAGGTTCTGACTGAGGAGAAGCCCGACGCCCTCTTGCTCGGCGAGGTCTGGGAGGACGCTTCAAATAAGATCAGCTACGGCAAGCCCCGCCACTACCTCCAGGGCGAGGAGCTCGACTCGGCCATGAACTACCCGTTCCGCACCATGGTCATCGACTACCTCATGGGCAACATCTCCGCCGCCGATGCGGCCGAGGTCATCTGGAGCTTGGCGGAGAACTATCCGCCGGAGGCGCTCGCCTGCTGCCTGAACCTTCTTGGCAGTCACGACCGCCCGCGCATCGCGAGCGTGCTCGGCGGCGGCCCCGACGAGAGCAAGCTCCCCGAGGAGGAGCGCGGCCGCTGGCGCCTCTCCCCTGAGGCCATGGGGCTTGCCAAGGCGCGCTTCTGGCTCGCCACGCTCATGCAGATGACGTTCCCGGGCGTGCCGTCCATCTACTACGGCGACGAGTACGGCCTGGAGGGTCTCTCTGACCCCGGCAACCGTCGCGGCCTGCCGCGCCCCGGTGACCCGCACGAGTACGACATGGAGACCATCATCAAGAACGCCGCCGGCATCCGTCGTGAGCTCCCTGTGCTCGTGAACGGCCGCATCGAGGCCTTTGCCTCCGGTGACGACGTGCTCGGCTATACCCGCGTGAACGACCGCGGCGAGGCGGCAACCGTGCTCATCAACCGCAGCCGCACCAACGAGGCGACCGTGCGCATTCCCGCTCGTGGCGCGTGCGCAACCGACGTCGTCTCGGGCGCCGAACTCACCGTGGACGCCGAGGGCTTTGTGGAGGTCCACCTCTGGCCGTTCGGCTCGGCCGTGGTCTCCTTCCATCCCGCACGCCGGCTGCAGGAGCCCCTGCATAAGGGTGCCGGTGTGGTCTGCCACATCACCTCCGTGCCAACCGACGACGGACGCCCGGGTACGCTCGGCGATGCGTCCAAGCGCTTTGTCGACCACCTGGCGGCCATGGGCTTCCGCTACTGGCAGGTACTGCCCGTGAACCCCACGGACTTCTACAACTCCCCCTACGCCGGTCCCTCCGCCTTTGCGGGCAACATCGACCTTCTGCCCGAGACGGAAGAGGAGCTCCGCGCCGACTACCTCGCCTGGGAAGCGCGCGGCGGCGCCGGTGTTGACATCGCCTACCGCGACTACGTGGCCGATGCGCGCAGCTGGCTCGAGCCCTACTGCGCCTTTATGGCCATAAAGAAGCTCACCGATGGCGCCTCGCGGCACGAGTGGCCGGAGGAGTTTAGCCACTACCGGCCCGAGCTCCTCTCTGATGCGCGCCTTGCCAAGGAGGCGCATATCCAGTCCTACCTGCAGTACCGCTTTGAGCTTGCCTGGCAGGACGTTATGGGATACGCCAACGCGCAAGGTATTGAGGTCATCGGCGACATCCCCATGTATGTCTCCGACGACTCGGCCGATGCATGGGCGCGCCCGGAGCTCTTCAACCTCGACCGCGACGGACGCCCGACCGAGATCGCCGGTGCGCCGCCCGATAACTTCGCCCCCGGCGGACAGGTTTGGGGCAACCCCACCTATCGCTGGGATGTCATGCGCGCGGAGGGCTACGCCTGGTGGCTCGCGCGCCTGCGCCGCGCCACGCGCGTCTACGATCGGGTGCGCCTCGACCACTTCCTCGGCTTCCACAACTACTTCTCCATCCCCGCCGGCCACCCCGGCTCCGATGGACGCTGGATACCGGGTCCGGGCAAGGAGCTCTTTGAGCGCGCCTACGCCGAGCTCGGCCCCCTGCCGTTTATCGCCGAGGACCTGGGCGTACTTACCCCCGGCGTGCGCTCGCTGGTAAGCGCCTGCGGCTTCCCGGGTATGGACGTGATGCTCTTTGAGGATTACGACATTCGGGCGGGTCTCTATCCCAAGCCGGAGAAGATCCTCTACACCTCGACGCACGACACGGCCACCCTCGTGGGCTTCTGCGCGTCCTCTTTCACCGATGGCGATGAAACGGCAGCAGCCGAGCTTGCCGAGAAGCTCGTCGAGTGCGCCCTTGCGAGCGATGCGGAACTTGTCATGATGCCGCTGCAGGACGTGCTGGGGCTTGGCGACGACTGCCGCATGAACGTGCCCGGCGTTGCAGAGGGCAACTGGAGCTGGCAGGCGGACGAGGCCGATATCGCGGCTGCCGAGCAGGCATGCGCAGAGCTGCTCGAGCGCTGCGGTCGCTCGGCCCACGCAAGGGAAATGTGACGCCTGCGCGCTGTCTTTCTGCGGCGCGCGTCCCGCTTCACATGACGGGGCGTTTTGGGTACAGTATCGGATGGTCAAACGCTCAGGCGGCGCCTTCGGGCGCCGCTTTCGGCAAACAGGAGAGGAAGCACATGGCACGTTACGATTACCGCTGCACCTCGTGCGGCGAGGTCTTTGAGGTCGAGCACGGCATGATGGAGCACCCCGAGGTGAACTGCCCTGCCTGCGGCGCCGAGGCCACCAAGGTCTTCAGCGCAAGCGGCATCACCTTCCAGGGAAGCGGCTTCTACAACACTGATCAGCGCGGTGGCAGCTCATCCACCGAGGCCACCTCGGGTTCGAGCAGCACCGCGCCGGCAGCGGAGACGCACAGCTGCGAAAACTGCCCGCACAAGAACGGCTAGAGCTCGCGGGAGCGCACCATACGGGCGCAGAAGTGCCCATCATAGGCACCGGGAGCGGGGGCGGTACGGAACGTGCCGTCCCCTTTTTCGTGCGCGCGCACAAGCTCCGCGGCGCCCATGAACCCCTCCAGCGTAAAAATCGGACTCTCGGAGACCGGCGCCAGACGAAACGCCCTCCCCTGTTCGCTCGCAAGAAACGCTGCGATCACATCCCGGTTCTCGGCGTCGAGCACCGAGCAGGTGGCGTATAGGAGCGCACCGCCGGGGCGAATGCGCGCGGCGGCAGCCGTAAGCAGAGAAAGTTGAAGTGTCGGCAGCGAGCCGCCCGGCTGGATGTCCGCCTCCGCGAGCCGCCAGGGAATCTCCGGGTGGCGGCGCATGGTGCCCGTTCCCGAGCAGGGCGCATCGACCAGCACGGTATCGAAGAGCATCCCGGCCGCGTCGCCCAGAGGCGCGAGCACGGCATCGAGGTCGCGGGCGTCGCCCGCGAGGGTGCGCACGCCAGAGAAACCGGCGCGCTCAAGACGCTCGAGGTTCGCGGCGCACTTGCCCGGATACAAATCGACGGCAACATGCTTCCGTTTATAGCCCGCACGCGCCGCCTGGCACGCCATGATGAACGTCTTGGTCCCCCTGCCGGCGCCTATCTCGAGGCATGCGCCCGGCGACACCGCCGCGGTCGCAACGAGCTGGGCGTGGAGGTCGGAGGCGACCACCTCGGCGCTCGCAAAGGCGCCTGTGCGCGCAATCTGGCCCGCATCGGCGTCGAGCACGCAACCCGGGAGCTCAGAGGGGCGTCCCCCTTGCAGGCGCGCGGCACCGGGGCGCACATGCACGCTCACGGGCGCCGGCTCGAGCTCGGATTGGCGAAGAGCCTCTGCAACGCTTGCGGGAAGGGAGGCATCGATACGGTCGGAGAGCCACACCGGCAGCCCTGCGCGGCGGGCGCGGGAGATACGCTCACGCTCGCCCAGAGGCGCATCCAGCGCAGAGAGATAGCCCTCCGCTCCCTCGGCCACGCGCCTCAGCACGGCGTTGGCGAGGCCGGCGGCGCCACGGGCAACGGAGCGCACAAGCTCCACCCCTTGACTTACCGCGACCTCGGCGGGCCTCCTCAGATAGACGATCTCAAACGCCGCGATGCGCAGCGCCGCGCGCACGCGAGGGGAAACCTTGCGGGGCTGCGATAGATAGGTGTCGAGAAGCTCGTCGAGCGAACCCTCCGTGGCTGTGGCACCCAAAACGAGCCTGCGGCAAAGCCCGCGATCGCGGGCGTCCAGGCGCGCGACCGCATCCGCGCGGTCGAGCACCTCGCGGGCGTAGCGCTTCTCCCGCGTCGCTGCTACGAGCACATCGAGCGCAACACGGCGCGCCGGCGCAAGCGCACTCACGACAGAAGCTCCCAGGCGCCCTCTTTGGTCTGGAGGCCGGCTGCCCAGGCGGCAGCATCCATGGCGCGCTTACCGTCGGGCTTTACCGCGAGAACCTCGAAGGCGCCATCGGCGCAGCCCAAAAGCACGCGCTTGGCGCGAATCGCAAAGGCGCCCTCCTTTGGCAGACCGCCCAACGAGGACGCGTCTGCACCCTCGAGCTCTCGGGCGCTAAGGATGCGCACCTGCCTGCCCGCCACCGCGCAGCGCGCCGGCGCCGCGTCGCTCGATGCGAGGACCCTACGCACGTTTTGAGAGGCAGACACGGCGGGATCGAGACGGAGCTCGGTCTTGGCAATCTTGGCGGCGTGCGTGACGAGGGACTCGTCCTGCACCGTCCACACAGCGGTGCCGTCCGCGATGGCGGGGAGCGTCCGCACCAACAGCTCGCCGCCGAGCTCCGCAAGCTCAGCGGTCAGCTCATCTGCCGTCTTGCCCGGGACCGAGCACGAGGCCTGGGCGCAGTAGTCGCCGGTGTCCACACCCTGACCGATACGCATGATGGACACGCCCGTCTCGTCGTCTCCGGCAAGAATCGAGCGCTGGATGGGGGCGGCGCCGCGCCAACGGGGCAAAAGCGACGCGTGCACGTTCACGCAGCCGAGGGGCGCCATATGGAGGACCTCGTCGGGCAGGATGCAGCCATAGGCCGCAACGCAGAAGATGTCAGCCTCGGTCGCACGGAGGGCCTCGAGCACCTCGGGCGTCATGCGGGAGGTCTCGAGCACGGGCAGACCGAGCTCGAGCGCCGCCGCCTTCACGGGCGAAGGCTCGAGCTTCTTGCCACGGGAGCGCACCGCATCGGGCCGCGTGACGACGAGAGCCACCTCGTGCTCGCGCGCAAGGGCCGTAAGCGAAGGCACCGCAAACGCCGGCGTCCCCATAAACACAACTCTCATAGCGACCTCCAGTCAGTATCTTGCCGTTCGGCCCAAAGAGGCGTTCGCTGGCGCCGCGGGGCGTCTT
>CASDZW010000020.1 GCA_949285915.1 uncultured Collinsella sp. | reverse complement strand
AAAACGGTGAAAGTGCGTTGGCGGAAATGGCGAAAGTACGTTAGCGCGATCGGCGCCGATTCGTTTGCGCGATTGGCGAAAAGTATATTGACGGTATCAGAGCCTCTCTATCTGGTCGGGGGTCATCCCCGACAGGGGGCCCTCCTCCGACGGCTCGTACAGGGACTTGTTGGGGCCGACCACGGGCTCGCTCCTTCCGGTCGCTCTTCCGTCCCCGACGATTCTACCGGAGCCGCGCGGCTTCCGGGGGGCCGCCCCGGGGAGCCCCCCGGAGTTCCAATTGTAACCCGTCCTCCTGCTGACCCCGGCGAACGCCGCCGCCTCGGTCACCGACATCCCGTCCTCCCTGGCGAGGAGGAACAGCCCGACCGTCTCCCTATCGTACATGCGGACCTCCGCTCCGACGCCTCCCGGCGTCCAGCTTTTTGTCCGCAGTCCCTATGCACACGAGCCGTGCTAAATGCACATCATTCGTGCCAAGCGCATGGTGCGTGCAAAATGAACGGGAATGTGGTAAATGCACATGACAAACTCGCAGTGACTTTTAATAAACGGAGGGTCGGCTCGATGGGAACCGACCCTCCGTTCTAACTACCTACAAGTATCGAGGAGTTCTTACGCCTCGTGATGACGACGCGGAACGCGACCGTTGCCGCCGTTGTCACCGGGGCGACGGGGGCGATCGCCGTGGCCGCGACGCTCGCGATCCTTGGAATCACGACGCGGGCGACCACCGAAACCGCGCCCATCGTCGTGCGAAGCGCCGTTGCCGGAACCGGCGGGAGCCTCGGGCTTATCGAGACGGTCGAGCGAGATCTTGCCACGCTCATCGACCTCGATAACCTTGACCTTGACCTCATCACCGATGTTGAGGACGTCTTCAACCTTCTCAACACGGCCCTGGGCGACGCGGCTGATGTGCAGCAGGCCGTCCTTGGAGGGCGTGAGCGAGACGAAGGCGCCAAACGGCTGAATCGAAACGACGCGGCCGCAGAACTCCTCACCCACCTCGGGCTCGTGCACGATGAGCTTGATGCGCTCAATGGCCTCATCAACCGAGGTTCCCACGCCGCCAACGTAGACGGTGCCGTCCTCCTGGATATCGACGGAAGCGCCGGTCTCGTCCTGAATGCCACGGATGGTTTCGCCGCCCTTGCCGATGACCTCACGGATCTTGTCGGTCGGAACAGTGATGGAGGTGATGCGCGGCGCGGTCGGACGGGTCTCCTCGCGCGGGCCGGGGACGACTTCGAGCATCTTGTCGAGGATGAACGCACGACCCTCCTTGGCCTGCTGAAGCGCGGCCTTAAGGATCTCGAAGGTAAGGCCGGTGGCCTTGTTATCCATCTGAAGGGCGGTGATACCGCGCTCGGTACCGGTCACCTTGAAGTCCATGTCACCGAGGAAGTCCTCGATACCCTGGATGTCGGAGAGGACGACGGTCTTGCCTTCCTCCTGGATAAGACCCATGGCGATACCGGAGACCGGGCGGGCGATGGGCACGCCACCGTCCATAAGGGCGAGGCAGCTCGCGCAGGTCGACGCCATGGACGAGGAGCCGTTGGACTCCATGACCTCGGAGACGACGCGGATGGCGTAGGGGAACTCCTTCTCGTCGGGAAGGACGGGCAGAAGGGCGCGCTCGGCAAGGTTGCCGTGGCCGATCTCGCGACGCTTGGGGCTGCCGATACGACCGGTCTCGCCGGTGCAGAACGGCGGGAAGTTGTACTGGTGCATGTAGCGCTTGCCCTCGACGGGCTCGATGGTGTCGAGGCGCTGGCCCTCGTTGAGCATACCGAGGGAGAGCACCGAGAGAACCTGGGTCTGGCCGCGCTGGAAGAGGCCGGAGCCGTGAACGAGCGGCAGATAGCTGCCCTTCACCATGATCGGGCGAATCTCGTCCGCACGACGGCCGTCAACGCGCTCGCCGGTCTCGACGACCATGGTACGCATGGCCTTCTTCTCGAGCTTCTTGAGATTGACGGGGATCTCGCGCTCCCAAGCGAGCTGCTCCTCCTCGGAGAACTCGGCGCGGATGCGCTCCTTCAGATCCTCAACCTTGGCGATGCGGGAGAGCTTATCGGCGTCGGCGAGAGCGTCGGCCATCTCGTCGTAATGGGCGAAGATGCGCTCCTCCACCTCGGGAACCGGCTGGTCGAGGATGTACTTCTTCTGCTGAATGGCGCCGTTGACGCGCTCCCACTCCTCGACGAACTCGCGCTGAGCTTGGCAGAAGGCGCCGATGGCCTCCTGGCCAAACTGCATGGCGGCAAGCATGTCATCCTCGGTGACCTCGTCGGCGCCGGCCTCCACCATGGAGATGAAGTTAGCGGTACCGGCAAGCTCGAGGTCGAGGTCGGACGCCTCGCGCTCCTCATAGGTGGGGTTGACGATGAACTCGCCGGTCTCGGTGTTGCGGCCGATGCGCACGCAGGCGAGCGGACCTTCGAACGGCACGCCACCGAGCGTGAGGCCGAGCGACGCGGCCATGGTGCAGATCACGTCAATGGGGTTCTTCTGATCGGCGACAAGAGACGTCGCGACGATCTGAACCTCGTTGCGGAAACCGTCGGGGAAGCTCGGACGGATGGGACGGTCGATCATGCGCGCGGTGAGCGTCGCCTTCTCGGTGGGACGTCCCTCACGCTTGAGGTAGCCACCCGGGATGCGGCCCGCGGCGTAGAGCTTCTCGTTGAAGTCAACCGTGAGCGGGAAGAAGTCGTAGTTCTTGCGCTCCTTGGAGACCACGACGGTCACCAGCGCGGTCGTATCGCCCTGCTTGACGAGAACGGCGCCGGTGGCCTGCTTGGCAAGCTCGCCGCTCTCGAGGGTGTAGGTCTTGCCGTACAGTTCGAAGGTTTTGGATACAAGTGCCATTTTTCCTCTTTCATCCCCCGGCAGCCCTTCTGCCGGGACCTCTCGTGCCGGGATTCACCCGGCGGTGTAGGACCGACCTTTCGGTCCCTACATGAAAAGGAGCCCCCGAAGGGGCTCCCGCATGCACAACTTACTGGATGTTGTCGCGGATGCCGAGCTTCGCGATGAGTTCACGGTACTCGACGATGTCGTTCTTCTTGATGTAGGAAAGAAGACGACGACGGCGACCGACGATCATGAGCAGACCGCGGCGGGTGTGGAAGTCCTTCGGGTGGGTCTTCATGTGCTCGGTGAGCTCACGGATGCGCTCGGTGGCGATGGCGACCTGAACCTTGGGGTTGCCGGTGTCCTGCGCGTTCTTGCCAAACTCAGCGGTGAGCTCAGCCTTGCGCTCCTTGGAAACAGTCATGTTTCACCTTTCTCTTGGCAGGGTCTCCCCTGCAATCCGCCCGATCCGAGGGGCCGCCGGTGGAGCGAACCGCTAGGAACGGGTAATCCAACAGCTCGATATACTACCACAAGCTGCGTATATGCATGAAACGCACACGTACATGGTTGCGGAACGCGCGCTAGAGCGTACCGGCCTCCAGAAGCATCTCGCGCGCATGCGCGATTGAGGCTTCACCGGTATCGCCGGAGAGCATGCGAGCCACCTCACGGACGCGCTCGTCCCCGGTCACCTTGCTCAGACGGGTCTCGGGGATATCGCCATCGGACTTAGAGACGACGTAGTGCTCAGTCGCGACGACAGCCACCTGCGCCACATGCGTGACGACGATAACCTGGTGGGTGCGCGCAAGGTCGGCGAGCACCACGGCGAGAGACCGCGCGACGGCACCGCCCACACCGGCGTCAACCTCGTCGAACACAAGCGTGTCCACACCGTCAGCCTCACCGAGAACCACCATTGAGGCAAGCATGACGCGCGAGAGCTCGCCGCCGGAAGCGATACGGCGAAGAGGCCTTGGCGTGAGACCCGGGCCGCTGCGATAGAGAAGCTCGTAGGAATCAGGGCCGGCCTCACCCCAGCGCTCACGGGGAAGCTTGCGGGCCTCCCAGACGAGCTCCGCACGCCCCATCTCAAGATGCGCCATCTGACGCGTGACCTCACGGCAGAAGCGAGGACCAGCCGCGTTGCGTGCGCGGCGCAGCTCCTTTGCGGATTGAGCAAGTTTAGACTCGGCTTCCTCCAGGGCGCGGCGGGCACGCGCAATGCGCGCATCGCTATCGGATACAAGCGAAAGAAGCTCTTGAGCTTCCGCACGGCGTTGAAATACGTCCTCCATATGAGGACCGAACTGACGAAGTAGCCCTTTGAGCGCCGCATAGCGCTCCTGAAGGCGCGTGAGTTCCGCGGGATCGAAGTCAACCCCATCACGATAGCGACGTAGGTCCTGTGCAACGTCTTCGAGCGTGATGGCAGCGCCCGCAAGCATATCGGCGAATTCAGAGAGCTTACCGTCGACGCCGCCCATGCGGGAGAGCTCAGCGATGGCGCTGTTCAGCGGATCGAGCGCTCCTCCCTCGCCTGAGAGCGCCTCGGCCGCTTCATGAGCGCACGCTGCAAGCGCCTCGGCATGCTCTGCGCGGGGCAGCGTCTCCTCAAGCTCCTCAAGCTCGCCCTCGTGAGGGTCGACCTCGTCAATACGATCGATAGCAAACCGTGCATCCTCTAACCGGAACCCCTCGGTTCGTGCTGCCGCCTCCACGCGCTCGAGCTCACGGGCGGCCTCGCGGGCTGCCAAAAGGTCGGATCGATAAGCCTCGAGCGGCGTGGCGATGCTTCCCTGCGCCCAAGCGTCGACCATGCCCACATGCGTAGAGGCGTCGAGGAGGCGCTGATGCTCATGTTGTCCGCAGAGGTCCATCAAAGGCGCCACGCGTTCAGACAGCTCACGGACGCTCCCAAGCGATCCGTCGATCCTCACACGGGAACGACCGTCAGCAGAGAGGCGACGCGAGACGGTAAAACCCTCAGTGTCCTTGGCGTCAGTGAAGATTCGGCCCTCTACCTCAGCATACGGCTCGCCCTCGCGTACCTGAGACGCATCGGCGCGCTCGCCCATAAGCAATTTGAGCGCAGAAAGGAGGGCAGTCTTTCCGGCGCCAGTCTCACCGGTAAGCACCGTAAGACCGCTTGATAGCGAGAGCTCGGCCTCGCGAATGAGGGCTAAGTTGGAAACGCGGAAACGCGAATCTCATCGATCATGGCGCACCCCGTAGAACACGCGGCTCACCGAGTTGTAGAAGCTCTCGGGGCCATAGTCGAGCAGAAGGACATCGCCGGGACCTCGACTCACCTCTACCCGCTCAACGGCCTCTTCCCCTTTGTAAAACTGACCGTCGACGGAAACCGCAGGTATGGAGGGCCTGTCATGCGACATGGCGATCTCGATAACATCGGAGGGCGACGTGAGAAACGCGCGCGCCTGAATGGTGTGCGGGGCGATGGGAACGCAGACCATGCCAGTGTAATCGGGACTCACAATGGGACCCCCGGCAGAGAGCGCGTAACCGGTGGAGCCGGTTGCGGTGGAGATGACCACGCCATCGCCGCGCAAGCGGTCGATGTGGTGACCGGAAACGGTGATGTCGAACGAGACCATATCCGAGAGCGGCCCGCGCGTGAGGGCGAGGTCGTTTAGGGCAAAGGATTCGAGAACGGGCTCGGCATCTGAATCTTGCGACGCGAAAATACGACAGGAGAGCGTTGCTCGTCTGCTCACATGGAGCTCGCCTGCAAGGGCATCTCCCACGACTTTGAGAATATCGGTGTCATCGGGGCTCGCGGCAGTAAGGAACCCAACGTGGCCGTACGAAAGACCAAGGATGGGGATCTCGCGATAGGTTACGATGCGCGCTGCGCGAAGAAGCGTGCCGTCGCCACCGAGGGAGATGACAAGGCCGCAACCCTCTATATCGGGCTCAGCGGCAATGCCTGAACGCGTGTCCGGCGCCCAGACAACGTCCAGCCCCTGACGGGAAAGCCACAGCTCGAGCATGAGACCGCTTTCCACGGCCTCAGCTTTATCGTAGTTGGGAACGAGCAGGATCTTCATAGACGCTCCACCTTCCCCAAAACGGCATCGACCTGCTCCGTACATGAGCCGGAGCCCTTGGCGTCTAGGATACCCCGTTTGCCCCAAAGGAAATACTCAACGTTTCCCTTGGCGCCTGTAATGGGTGAGACGCAGACGTCTTGGGGGACGAGCCCGTTTGCCGCAAACAACCGAACAGCATCGGCAAGGGTGCGTCGCCTAACAAGGGGATTGCGAACGATTCCGCCCTCGCCCACCTCATGCGCCTCGGCCTCGAATTGCGGTTTGACAAGCGTCACGAACGAGCCACTGTCCGAAAGAATCTCAAGCACCGCAGGAAGTACGCGGGAGATCCTCGTGAAGGAGACGTCGCAGACGGCAAGGTCGGCGACACCGTGATAGCCGAGGCCGGGAACATCAACGATATTCGTTCGCTCGAGAAGCGTCACGCGGGGATCATTTCTAAGCGACCAGTCGAACTGGGCGTGGCCTACATCGACGGAGATGACACGCTTAGCGCCTCGCTTGAGAAGGCAGTCGGTGAACCCGCCGGTGGAGCAGCCGACATCGAGGCAGGTAAGGCCCGCAGGATCGACCCCAAAGGTGTCAAGAGCGCCCTCGAGCTTAAGACCGCCACGACCGACATAGGCATTATGGCCCTTAACATGAAGAGCAAGCCCGGGCAGGACCTTCTGGCCGGGCGAAGAGAGCCGCTCGCCCCCCGAAGAAACGAGACCTGCCATCAAGAGCCGCAGGGCATCTGCGCGGTCGGCACAGATGCCCTGCGAAATCATCTCATCATCAAGCCGGACCTTCTTCATGCCCGGCATCAAGCCCCCGCGCCCTCAACGGAATTGTCAGAAGCCTCTGCGGCTGCGTCTGAGTCGGCGTCTATGGGACTATCCTGAGCCTCCTCGAGCATGGCAGCCTCAGTGGGGCTCATATCAAAGCTATCGACAAGCTCGACCGCCTTGGAGCCGAGCTTGATGGCCTCGTCGAACAAATCAAGGCTGCGCTCAAGGGAGGTGTCCTTGGAACGCACGGTCGCGATGATCTCGTCAAGGCGCGTAGTGATGTCCTCAAAGGTATGGACGGTCGACTCTGCCATGGGGCCTACGCCTCCGCCTCAACGGTATCGGCAGCCGCATCGGATGCAACGGCGGTCTCGTCGTCACCGCCGGACAAGGCAGAATCGTCCGCATCGGTACCGTTAGCGCTGGGCAGCTCGCTCTCGTCCGTACGAGCGATGCGACCCAAAACGCCGTTCACGAACTTAGCCGACTCATCGGTTCCATAGGCCTTGGCGATCTCGACGGCCTCGTTGATCACGACCGCGTCCTCAATGCGCTCATCGGCATAGCGCATCTCGTAGATGGCGATGCGCATAAGGTTGCGGTCAGTCCGCGGAAGGCGCGGCATGCTCCAGTTCTTAAGGGCCTGATCGAGAACCTCATCTATGGTGTCCAGGTAGCGATAGCAGCCCTCGGCGAGCGTGCGCGCATAGTCCTCAAGAGGACCCTTGGACAGGAGATAATCGCCCTCAAGGACCTCCTCAAGGGGCACGTCTTTCGCTTCAGCCTGAAAGAGCAGCTGAACAGCCTGGCTACGGGCGCGCGTGCGCCCGCGATCGACTTTTAAGCTCACGCGTTACTCCTTGGGGAAGACAAGGCCGTCGATGCAGACGTCCACGCGCGCCACGCCGACGCCCACCTGAGCGTCGATGGCGTGCACGACCGCCTCGCGAACCACCTCGGCAAGCTTCTTGAAGGGGTAACCAAAGAAGACGACGAGGTGAACCGTAAGGGCAAGCTCGTCGTCGGCCGTAACCGTTGCCTCGACCGCAGGCGCCGTGGAGGCGCTGCGCGTAGAGAACATGGAGACGAGGTTGCTGGCAAGGTTCTTGTCACCCACCGATGCAACACCCTCGACCTCCTCGACAGCGCGAGAAACGATGGTGGCGAGCACCTCGGGCGCAATGCCGATGCCGGAAACGATAATCTCGTGAGACATGGACTCCCCCAATCTTTGGGTAGGGACGGTCTGAGACGTGCTAGACGCGGCTGACGAACTTACCGTCACGCGTGTCGACCTTGATGATCTCACCCTGGTTGAGATACATAGGAACCTGGATGACGGCACCGGTCTCAATGGTGGCCGGCTTAGTGGAACCCTGAACGGTATCGCCCTTGAAGCCGGGGTCGGTCTGGGTGATCTCGACCTCGATGAACATCGGCGGGTTCACGCCCATGAGCTCGTCATCGGCGTAGAGGAGCTGGCAGATGTCGTTCTCCTTCAGCCACTTGGCATTGTCACCGATGAAGTCAACGGGAACGGGCACCTGGTCGTAGGTCTCCATGTTCATGAAGTAATAGTGGTCACCGTCGTTGTAGAGATACTGCATCTCCGTGGTGGTGAGGGTGACGCTCTCGAACTTGGTACCGGCGTTGCAGGTCTGCTCGACCACGCGGCCCGTCTTGAGGTCCTTAGTCTTGTAGCGCACGAACGCGCCGCCCTTACCAGGCTTGACGTGCTGGAACTCGACAATGGTGCAAACCTTGTCCTTAATGCGCAGGCCGATGCCGTTCTTGAAATCTGCGGTGGTGATGGATGCCATGAAACGCCTTTCCATATCAGAGCGCCCGGGGGCGCCAACGTTGCATACAGACGTAGTATACAACCTCGCAGGAATCCTCGCTGCCTCGACAAGCGATTACACAAGCGAAAGATTACGAGTGAAGTCCATTCTCACTAGCACAAAAGAGGAGATAGACAAGCATGCCGAGCTAAGCTACTCGGCATTTTCGAGGGCGCGAATGGTCTCGGCGTTAGCAACCTCGGTAGACGAGAGCTCCACCTCGTCGTCGAACTCCTCAGGATCGTAAAGCGGCGTATACCAATCTTGTGCCTCAAAGTAACCCTGAAGATCCTCGTTTTGAAACGTTCGACCATGACGGGCATAGATCTCGTTGCGAGCGATAGAGAGCTCCCAATCAGAAAGACCCTCAAGCTCAGAGGTGCTATAGAGATGCGTATCGGAATCGGGAAGAATAAAGCCCTCCGCACCGGGGCCCGGCGAGGAAGCTTCGTCATCGGTCGCGACATCTTCACGTTCATCGAGGCCGTCTTGTCGTCCAGTCGCACGTATTGCCGAGGGATTGTCCTCTCCCTCCTCATCTACGGAGGAGACCTCACCTACACCACCAGGCACCGTGGAAACTCCGTCTGTTGGCGCAGAATCTAAGGAACCCGAAGAGGCAGAGTTGAGTGCGAACCAGGTACCTCCGGCGGCAAGCACGGCAACAAGCGCGACACCGCAAACGATTGCGACGACCTTACCAGCCCCCGTTCGCGCATGGGAGCCATCGTAGCGAATGTAGTCCTGCGGCATCGAGGGAGGCAGGGGCGCCATATTGGGCGCGGTGTCGCCGCTCAGCCCATTTGCATCTCGGTAACTCGAGCCAGAGGCACGATTGACGCGCGCGCCGCAGACGTTGCAGAACTTCGCGCCCTCGTCCAGCTCGGCACCGCATTTCATGCAGAACACGGTCATACCCTCCCTTTACACTGAAGACGCGTTAGCAGTCGATAATCTGAAGGTCATGCGGGCTCGTGGTAAAGGGCTCAAAGCCGTCATCGGTGACCACGCCATAGTCCTCAAGACGCACGCCGCCCACACCGGGAAGGTAAACGCCCGGCTCGACGGTGATGACGGCGCCTGCCTCCACCACGTTGCTGCGACGACCGAAATTGGGCAGCTCATGGATATCGATACCGACGCCGTGGCCAAGCCCATGACCGTAATAGTCGCCGTAGCCGGCGTCAGAGATGATCTTGACCGAAAGCTCGTGAATGTCCTTACCATCGACGCCGCCATGGATAGCACGGACGCACTCCTCGTGCGTACGCTGGACGAGGTCGTAGATCTTGCGCTGCTCCTCGGTCGGCTCGCCCAGAACGACGGTACGCGTCATATCGGAATCGTAATCACCAAGGCGCGCGCCGTAATCCATGAGGACAAAATCGCCCTTCTCGACCACGCGGTCCGAAGGAATGGCATGTGGATTGGCGGTGTTGGGACCGGAGGCGACGATGGTGCCGAAGGCGAGCCCGTCAGCGCCCTGGGCGTACATGTAGTTCTCAAGCTCGAGCTTGATTTCCTTCTCGGTCAGACCCGGCTTGATGAACTCGAGCATATGGGCAAACGCGGCGTCAGTAATAGCCTGAGCGCGGCGCATAAGCTCAATCTCCTCGGCATCCTTGATGGCGCGCATCTGACGGAGGTCACCGTGCATCAAAGCAATACCGCAGCAAAGAGACGCGTCCTCGATCGCGCGCGTAAGCCCGTTATAGAAGGCGAGCTCCATGGTGTCCTCGACCGCAATGACGCGGCAGTGCTCAAGGCACGCATGGTCGGCAACCCATTTGGGGATGTCGAAACCATCCATATCGAACTTCCACTCATGACCCTCGGGCATATGCTCCTCGAAGCTATTGAAATAGCGGGAGTCAGTGTGCACGTAGGCGCTCGTGCGAGAGATGAGGGCGCAGTGCGGGAGCTCACCGGTAAAGTCAAAAACGCCCTCGGCACCCGTGAGCCAGCGGAGATTAGCCTCGTCGCGAATGATCACGGCGTCGTAGCCGCGCTCCTCCATAAGAGTGCGCACGCGAGCTATGACCGGCTGCGCTACCTCGACGCATTGGACGGCGAGCTGGACTTTGACCGCGTGACGACGCAGCACCTCGTCGTCCACGTTGTCGAGACGAATGGAGCCAAAGCCCTTGGGGAGCGCGAAGAACAGTCGGTTGGACCAGCGCGCATTCTCCTCCTCCAGAGCCTTTAGGAATTCCTCCACATCGATATCGAATGCAAGCTCCTCGACTCCAAGGTCCTCGAGCGCGTCATCGAGCGCAAAGACCTCCTCGACGGAAAACTTGCCCGCCTCGGTGGCGAGACGCGCCTCAAAGCGCATGCCCTCGGCGAGAAGCTGCCACCAGGGGGCGGAGGCGTTTCGGAGCGCAAGACACGCGCGAAGCGCGCGGGCGGTAGTCACGCCAAAGGTGAGCGCATGGCGAGCAGACGGATTTGCAGATGCAACGACGCTGCGCCGGCAGGTCTGTGCATTGCAGACGGCATCGACGATGGCAACGGGGTCACCCTCCCCTATCTTTGCCGCGTGATCTTTGAGGCGGTCCCAGGAGCGCTTACTGTCGGCGAGCGCGGCGCCCAGGAGCAAGACGTTGCCGGCAGGCTCTGGGTCACCGCTCAGCAGCGAGACGTCGCAGAACACCATGGACGGCTCCGGGCGGAGCAGCACGTGTCCGTCGGTGCCCGCCACATCGATCGGCTCGGATGCGGTGGCAGCGCAAACCATGCCCTCAAGGTCGGTGGGAACAAGCACGCAGGGGGTGGACCCGCACCAAAGGCGTGCAACATACGCACCAAGCGACGTCACGCGGACGCCACCCGCCGCCACAATAACATCGTCTGCCGTGATCTGAACTGAGCCGAGCAGCGCCAGCACCTCGCTGATGACCTCAAACGTGATCGATTCGGCTGCAGGGGCCTGCCAGCGTTCGATCTTGAAGCCGGCATCGATGAGCTCGTGCGCGATCCGGGTGGAAACCTCTTGGGGAAGCGCGGGGTCTTCGACCACAAACGCGCGGACGGGTCGTCCGACAACACCGCGCGAGATGCGGCTGAACTCACTCAGCGCGTCCGGACCGATACGAAAGTCGACACTTCGACCGCCGAAGTTCAATACGAGTCGTTTTACCGTCATATAAGACCACGCTCCAAAAGCATCTCAGCACACAAGTAGGAAACATCTTCGAACGTTTTACCCCGAATGTCGAGCGTCAGGTCGGCAGCCCCCACATATAGCGGACGGCGATGGTCGAAGAGCCTCGCCGCATGGGCGCGCGACTTGAAATCGGGACGAGCGGCGATCGAACGAATCTGCCGCAAGGAGTCGGAAAAGTCTCCCTCAAGGTAGACCACCGTACCCATGGCATGCATGAGATCGATATTCTCCGGCGTCTCGACGATGCCGCCACCACAGGACACAAGCAGACTCTGCTCGCTCTTAAGACTTTTTAGCGCCGCAGTCTCACGCTTGCGAAACGAAGCCTCGCCCTCTTCGCGAAAGATTCGCGCGATAGACCTGCCGCAGCGACGTTCAACGAGTCGGTCGGTATCAACAAAGGGGCGATGGAACATATCGCCCAAGTTACGGGCCAGGGTAGACTTACCGGCTCCGAGGAAGCCGATAAAGAAGATATGGTCGCAGCCATGTTTGACGAACGAGCCCTCGCGTCCCTCAGGCGCTCGCTCGACCTCCGCGCACATCCCCTACTCCTCGCAGGGAACGTTTTTCAGCGCGCGCCGCTCAAAGATGCGGAAGATATGCGTGTACCAGAGGTCGACCGTAGTCTGCGGCTTCACGAGGATGGATTCGATACCGGCAAAGTTACCCGCCCACACATCGGTGTAGAGCTGGTCGCCGACCATGACAGCCTCATCACGCGCAACTCCAAGGTGCTTGAGTGCACGGTCGAGCGCAAAGGGAAGCGGCTTGCAGGCAAAGCAGATGGCCTTAAGGCCGAGCTCACGTGCGGAACGCTCTACCTGGTCCTTATGCCAGTTGTTGGAGACCATGTAGAGCGAAAATCCGCGCTTACGAGCGGCATCGAGCCAAGCGGCCACCGACTCCGGTGCATCGTGGCGGTCGCGAGGAACCAGCGTGTTGTCGCGGTCGAGCAGAATGGCACGCTTGCCAGAACGCCAGAGCTCATCGAGGTCGATGAGCTCAACGCGCGCGACGTAGCGATCGGGTGCGAACAGGGACATGTCAGCGGTTCTCCTCGATGGCAGCAAGGTGCCCGTCATAGGTCTCCGAGAACCATTCGTCTTCGGTCGTGATGAAGAAGTAGAGGTAATCCGTCTCAGGCGGATTAAGCGTGGCCTCAATGGACTCGAGCGAGGGCGAGCAGATGGGCGTCGGCGGGAGCCCCTGGTTCTTATAGGAGTTGTACGGGCTCTCCTGGTCAAGGTCGTCCGCCGTTACGGCACCACCGGTGACGTACATCATCGTTGCGTCGCTCTGAAGCGGCATACCCGCCTCGAAACGGTTGTAGAACGTGGAGGCGACCTTACCGCGCTGCTCGGCGGTAAGACCCTCGCGCTCGACGATAGAAGCAAGGTTGATGAAGTCGTAATCGCTCATCTCCACCCCGTAGCGCTCCTGGATAGTTGCGCGAGCGGAGACGAAGTCAAGGGAAGCGACCTCAAGCTCGAACTGATCGAGCATAGCGCGGATAACCTGATCGGCCGTAGGCGTAGAAGTGAACGAATAGGTCTTGGGATAGAGGTAGCCCTCAAGCGAATCGTCAGCCACGCACTCGAGGAACGGGTAATCAGCAACATAGTTGGAGGCCTTCGCCTGGGCGAGGAAGTCGTCAGAAGAGATGCCGTAGGCCTCCTCGACGCGCGCGGCGGTTTGCGCGGTCGTCAGGCCCTCGGCGATAGTCACAGAAGTACCCTCGACATTGGGGCCCGCGACCAGCTGGGCGACGACATCCGCAGGGTCCTCTAGCGTGGTGAAGAGGTAATCGCCGGGCTTGAGGGAGGTGTCAGCGTTTTGAGCCTTCACCTCTGCGTAATACGTCTTGGGGTCGGGGATGACACCGGCCTCGGAGAGGATGCTCGCGATCTGGTCGCCAGAGGCACCCTCGGGAATGTTGACCTGGACCTCAATGCCGGCCTCGACCTGGGGCTCGTCAGATCCGCCCATAAACAGGTTGGTGATGGCGGGGAGAGCGAACAGGAGGAAGGCCGCGACGATGGCGATTGCGACAACAACGGCGATGATCACCGGCACGGGCGAGGTCTTCTTAGGCGCGGCGGAACGACGCGCGTAGGCGGGCTGAACGCGCGAGGAGGAATGGCTCCCGCTCGTACGGGAATACGATGAGGGACGATAGCTAGAGCTAGGCGCAGTATTCTGGCTGTTACGGAAGCGCGTGCCCTGAGGGCGGCTTGCCGCAGACCGGGCGTGGCGAGGGGTGTTCTGATTATCGATGGGCACGGTCTCCCCTTTTTGTCGTATCGGATACGTACACGTTTTTCCAACGACCAGTGTAGCGTATATCCGGAATAACCTTAAACCTTTCATCGAACCTTGAGGGTTTCAACAAAGGTCAAGGACTGCAAGATGAAAAGCGAGCTAATCCAAGAAGTCTTACTTTGCAGAGCGGGCATCGAGCCAGGTCTGCAGGAAGAGGCTCGCCGCTACCATATCGACCTTGCCGCGCATGGCCTTCTCGTTCAAACCCTGCTCTCGCAAGATACGTTTGGCTTCCGATGAAGAGAGCCTCTCGTCTACAAACTCGACGGGAAGCTGAGCCGCTCGACCGATAGTGAGAGCCTGCTCCTCAATACGCTCGGCTTGCGGGCCCCTCTCCCCCGCCAGAGTCATGGGCCTTCCACAAACCAAGACCTCGGGCTCATAGTCCTCGATAAGAAGCCTGAAGGTCCGGGCGAAGGAAAGAACCTCCGAGGCGGGCAGCACTTTGACCGGCGAGGCGATGCGGCCCGAAGAGTCCGAGACCGCGATACCTACGCGCTTCTCACCAATATCGAGCGCCATGGCGACCATAATCGCACCTGAACCTTTCGAGAAGAAGAGGGCGGCCCATCGGACCGCCCCGTTACGACCTGTTACGCGCCAAGCTCGGTACGCGCCGCGGCAAGTGCGTCGGCAATACCCGCGGGGTTCTTGCCACCGGCCTGCGCCATCGTGGGCCTGCCACCGCCACCGCCGCCAACGAGCGGGGCAATCTTCTTGATGATGTCGCCCGCCTTGAAACCGGCGGAAACGGCCTCATCGGTTGCACCGGCAAGAAGCGCGGGCTGACCCTTGCTCGTCACCGTGGCAAGCACGCACGCGACAGGACCCGTTACCTTCTGGCGGATGGTATCCCAGACGTTACGGAGGTCAGCAGCCTCGAGGCCCTTGAGCTCGGTGACGACGAGCTTGTAGGCGCCCATATCAGCAGCGCCATCGATTGCCTGAGAGATCGCATCGGAGGAACCGCCGGTGAGCGCCGCCTTGAGCTTCTGCTCGGCGGCACGCAGCGTATCCTGAAGAGAGGACAGGCGCGCAGGGACCTCATCGACGCGGCACTTGAGCTCAAGAGCAGTGTCGGCAAGGATGCGAGCGCGCTCATCGAGATAGGCGATCGCGCCCTCGCTTGCCACAGCCTCGATACGACGCACGTTGGAGCCCGTCGACGACTCGGAAGTAATGCGGAACAGACCGATCTCGGCAGTGTTGCGCGCATGCGTGCCGCCGCAGAGCTCGCGCGAGAAGGGGTGCTCCTCCTCGCCCACCGAGACGACGCGTACGCGCTCGCCGTACTTCTCGCCAAAAAGCGCAACGGCGCCAGCGGCCTTGGCCTCGTCGATGCCCATCTCGACCGTCACCACGGGTTTGGCGGCAAAGATCTCACGGTTGACAAGGTCCTCGACGGCATGGAGCTGCTCGGCGGAGAGAGCGTCGAAATGCGTAAAGTCAAAGCGCAGGTGGTCGGGAGTCACGAGCGAACCGGCCTGGTTCACGTGGTCGCCGAGCACCTCTTTAAGGGCAGCGTCGAGCAGGTGGGTCGCAGTGTGGTTGCGACGCAGCAGCTCACGGCGGTGATGGTCGACGCACGTGGTAACGACATCACCCTCGTGAAGCTCGCCCGTCTCAACGTGGGCGACATGAGCGTAGAGACCGCCCTTGCCCTTGGTGTCAGAGATCGAAACCTCAACACCGTCGGCGTGAAGCGAACCGGTATCGCCCACCTGACCGCCCATCTCTGCGTAGAAGGAAGTGCGGTCGAGAACGATCTCGACGTCCTCACCGGCGTGCGCCGCGTTGACGCGCTCGCCGTCACGCACCATTGCGAGAACGCGGGCACCTTCAAGGGCGTCAGCGTCATAGCCGCAGAACTCAGTCGCGGGAAGCGTGTCGGCGAGCTCGGACCAGATGTTGTTGAACGAGCCCCACGCATCGCCCTTCACATTGGCACGGGCGCGCTCGCGCTGAGCCTCCATCTCGCGGTTGAAACCGTCGATGTCGACCGCATGTCCCGCACCCTCGGCAATCTCGACCGTAAGGTCAATGGGGAAACCAAAGGTGTCGTGGAGCATAAAGGCGGACGCACCGTCGAGCGTCTCGCCGTCGCCGAGCTTAGCGAGAGCCTCGTCCAGGTAAACGCGGCCGTTGCCGAGCGTATTGGAGAAGCGCTCCTCCTCGGCCGAGACGATGCCCTTGACGAGCGACGCGTTCTTGATGAGCTCGGGGTACGCATCTCCCATGAGCTCGTTTACGCGATCGATGAAGCGCGTGAGGAAGGCGCCCTCGATGCCAATGAGACGACCATGGAACACGGCACGGCGCAGCAGGCGGCGGAGCACATAGCCGCGCCCCTCGTTGCCCGGCAAGATGCCATCGGAGATCATAAAGTCGACGGAGCGCGCGTGGTCGGCGATGATGCGGAGGCTACGGCTCGGACCGGTGTAATCGTCACCCACATACGTGACGCCCGAAATCTCCTCACCCAGACGAATGAGCCCCTGCATGATATCGCTGTCGTAGAAGGAGCTCTTGTGCTGCATGATGGCGCTCATGCGCTCGAGACCCATGCCGGTATCGAGGTTGCGGTGCGGCAGCTCCGGCATGGAGCCGTCCTCCTGGCGGTCGAACTGGGTGAACACGAGGTTCCAGTACTCGAGGAAGCGATCGCAATCGCAGCCGGGCGCGCAGTCAGGACGACCGCAGCCCACATCCTCACCCTGATCGTAGTAAATCTCGGAGCAGGGGCCACAGGGACCGGTGGGGCCGGCGGCCCAGAAATTGTCATCCTCGCCGAGGCGCGAGATGTGACTCTCCTCCACGCCGAGCTTGCGCCAGATCTCAAACGTCTCGTCGTCGTCGGTAAAGACGGTGAAGTACAGACGCTCGATGGGAAGATGGAAGACCTCGGTGGAGAGCTCGAGGGCCCAGGCGCAGGCCTGCTCCTTGGAGACGCCGCCAAACGAGAAGTTACCGAGCATCTCGAAGAACGAGGCGTGGCGGCCGTCGGAGCCGATGATGTCGATGTCGTTGGTGCGGACGCACTTCTGGCAGGACGTGGCGCCGATCTCGCGCATGGTCTTGCTGCCCTGGTAATACGCCTTGAACTGGTTCATACCGGCGTTTGCAAGAAGGAGCGAGGGGTCGTCGGGGATGAGCGACGAGCTCGGGAAGAGTTTGCATCCGCGGTCCTCGAAGAACTTGAGGAACGCAGAGCGGATCTCTGCCGTGGTCATCGTGGGAAAATCGGCTGCAGCCATAGGAAGCCTCTTCCTGGTAACGAAAATGCTGTCAAACGAATGAATTATAACGAAAACCGAGGTCCGCTAGGACGTCTTTGTCCCATCTCCCGCGGAGTCGTCATTCTCGGAGGCGAAGGGGTTGCGAAACACGCCGGTACCCCGCGCCTGAAGGTTGTTGAGCGCCATAAGGTTTGCCCAGGGATTTTCGAGCTCAGGCGGCTTGGGCTCAGCTTCAGCGGAGGGCGCAGCCTCATCGGAGATGAGCTGGGAGTCGCTCACGAAGGAGTCGTTACCGAGCGCGTCATAGGCGGGAACCGGATCGCCAGCCTCATCGTGGAACGGCTGGCCCTGGAACACGGCGCCGTCCCAAGAGACGATCTGCCGCTTGGTCTGCTTCTCGAAATAGAAGATGAACAGACCTTTGAGGGCGGCGCAAAGCGGAATGGCGACGACCATGCCAAGCGGACCCATGAGGGCAGACCCCACAACGATGGCAACGAGGCTCATGGCGGGGTGGACAGAAACAGCGGACTGCATGATGCGCGGGGACAGTACGTTGTCGGTGATGTTCTGCGCGACCATGCAGATAACGAGAGTCCAGATCGCAAGAGCCGGGCTGTAGAACAGGGCGACGAGCGTGGCAAAGGCCGAGGAAATCACAGGGCCGACCACCGGGATGAGGTGGAAGAGTGCCGTGAGCACACCCATAAGCAGGGCATACGGGTGGCCGATCAAAAGAAAACCGACGAAGGAGAGGGCGCCATCGATCGCCGAGGTGATGATGGTGCCGCGCATGTACCCGCCGACCGAACGCGAAAGAATGGCCACCATGAAGCGGTAGCTCATCTCGTGACCCTCGCCCACGATGGTGCCGATCTCGCGATGGATGCGCGGATAATCGCAGACAAGCCAGTACGCGAGAACGAGCCCAAGAAAGACGATGAAGAGCTGCGATCCGACGGACGAGATGAATGGGATCACACCGCGGCCCAGGTCTCCAGCGACCGTCGCGGCATAGCGAGCGGCGTTGTCGGCAACCGTATCGAAGACGGTGCTCAGCTGGGACGCCCAGGAATACTCGGCGAGAAACTTGAAATCACCGGCAAGCGTGCCAAGCCAATCTCCAAGGTCGCGAAGCTGCTGCGGCACACGGGAGAAGAGCTCGAGCAGCTGCGAGAAGATGAGCGGAGCAACGATCATCATAATAAGCACGATGACCGCGATCACCACGGCGAGACCCACGAGTCCGCCCGCGCTGCGCGATACGCCGCGCGCCTCAAGACCGTTTACGATAGGAGCGGCCACAAAGGCAACGAGCGATCCGACAGCGAAGAACTCGATGACCGGCGCAAGCACGTCGAGAACGTTCAAAGCGGCGGTTCCGATGATGATGGCACCGACCACAATCCAAACGCGAAGCCCAATGCCAAAGGCAAAATCGTGACGGCCGAGGTTGATGCTGCGGTCGCGGCGCATAGGACCCTGCTCCATCATGACCGTACCAGGCTTCCCGACGGATCGATCTTGTCCTGAATCTTCTTAAGGGTGCGACGAAGGAGGCGTGACACCTGAACCTGCGAGATACCGAGGCGCTCGGCCATCTCGATCTGCGTAAGCCCCTCTTTAAACCTGAGCTCGATGACCTCGCGCTCGCGGGGCGACAGGTCTTCCAGCGCGTCCTCGATCATGATCCTATCGTCGGTGAGCTCAAGGTCAGCATCGTCGGAGGCGTAGCGGTCGATGATCGAAGGCGCATCGTCACTCTCCGAGGAACCGGTTCCCTCAAGGGGAACTGAGCTATACGCAGAGGAAGATTCCATGGCCTCGAGCACCTCGTCCACCGAAGCGTCAAGGTACTCGGCGACCTCTTCAATTTTAGGCGAGCGCTGAAGCTGGACGGTCAGGACGTCGGTAGCTTGGTTGACCTTGGCAGAGAGCTCCTGCAGGCGCCTCGGCACGCGTACGGACCAACCCTTGTCGCGGAAATGTCGTTTGATCTCACCGAGGATCGTCGGCGTGGCGTAGGTGGTGAACTCAAGGCCGCGCGAGGGGTCGAAGCCATCGATGGCCTTAAGGAGACCCAAGTACCCGACCTGCATAAGGTCGTCGATGGGCTCGCCTCGGTTCTTGAATTTATTGGCAAGGAATCTGACCAGATTGAGATGGGACATGACGAGCTTCTCGCGAGCATCGCGATCACCCTCCTCCTTATAGCGGCGGAAGAGCTCGTGCGTTTTCTCCTTATCCCAAGCGGTCTTTCCCGAAGAAGATCTCTGGGGCATATCAGGCATCCGTCCTGACTTCAAGTGAAAGCCTCACAGGCGAGGCGAGCTTTTCATAGGAATCGCAGACCGCACCCAAGATGAGGTCAGCGTAAGCTGCGGGATCCCCCTCTTCAAGCGTGGGGATCGAGTCGACTCCGGTGGTGAACACCATGGAGACACCGTCAGAATACACGTCAAAGGCGATGGAGAGCACGCCGTCCGGGTCGATGGATGAGGCAAAGATAAAAGCCTCCTCGGCGACCATGCGCATATCCTCGATACGATCGACCGACATGCCAGAGAGCGCGGCGACGTTCGCGGCAGTCATTCGGACGAGGCGGGCGAGCTCCGGTGAAGACGCGACCTCGAGTTTAACGGTGCTGCTGTTACTCATGAGCTGCCTCCCCGGCGGGCGCAGAGGACTCATCGGCACCGTAGGTGAAGTACTGGCGCTCGACGGGCTTTTCCTCCTCGGGCTGGACGGCCGGCTCGGCAGGACCCTCGGTAAGGGCGCGGTCTGTATCGCCCTCCTCACCCTTGCGCTTGCTCAAGAAGCGCTGCACAGCGCCGGTCGCGGAATTCGCCACGCCGCGGGCAGCATGCTTGGCGTTAACGGCGGTACCGGTAAACGAGGAGACGTCGCGCACGACGGCCTCAACCTCAACGAGGTTAGCGGAAAGGGCGTCGACCGCCACGTTAGCGCTTGCAAGAAGCGGCTCAACGCGCTGAACGGCAGGCTGAAGCTCCTCGAGCGTGTCATCGAGCTTAGCGATGACGGGCTTGGCCTCTGCCAGCGTCTCGTTGATCTCGCTCACAGCAGAATCGAGCGTCTGGACGGATGCGCGTCCCTTGCGGGCAAGAAGCGCGATCTCAATAAGCGCCCAAACAGCCGCAACGCAGACGACGATGAGAACGATTTGGAGGGGGTCCATGATGCCTCCCAGCATCTCGGGGCGACCTTACAGCCGCGCGGTACGTACAAAGCTTAATACTACCCTTTATTTGAAAACTGCGTCGTCGCGCCGCGCAATCAGACTAAACGGACAAGCGACGCTATCGAAAGCTACACAGAAGTTTCTGGGGCTCTGCCCGAGCGGTCGCGAGCGCTCTGTTCCACGCGCCACTCCTCCCAGCCGCGACCAGCGGGCTTCCAGAAGGCGCCACGCTCAAGGCCCTCGGGCAGATAACGCTGCTCAACCCAGCCTTCAGGGTAATCGTGCGGATACAGGTAAGGGCCGTATTCATCAGAACCCGGACGATGCCGATCGCGCAGATGATTGGGGACCTCTCGCTGCCCGCTTGTGTGCACGTCGGCAAGAGCGGCGTCAATCGCCGCTTCACAGGCGTTAGACTTAGGCGCAAGAGCGTTATAGATGGCCGCCTGGGCGAGGTTAATGCGACATTCCGGGTAGCCGATGACCTCGGCCGCCTTGAACGCCGCTTCCGCGACCAAGATGGCCTGCGGGTCGGCATTGCCGATATCCTCAGACGCAGCGATGAGGATGCGCCGGGCGATGAACTTCGGGTCCTCCCCCGCATCGATCATGCGCGCAAGCCAATACACCGCAGCGTCGGGATCACTGCCGCGCATGGACTTGATGAAGGCCGAGATGATGTCGTAGTGCATATCGCCCGCTTTGTCGTAGGAAAGGCCGCGACGCGGGTTCGCCATACGGACATCTTCAAGCGTTATCTCTATCGGCGCCGTGTCCCTGGCCCCTCGGCCAGCGTTATCATCGGAATCCGAACGGACGAGCGCCATCTCGCTCGCAAGCTCAAGCGTAGTGAGCGCAGAGCGAGCATCACCGGCGGCAAGCATGCAGATCGCATCAACAACCTCATCTGAAGCGCTGTAGGCACCAGCGAGACCTTGCGGCGCCGTAAGCGCGCGCCGTATCAAAGAAGCGATATCGTCGTTACTCAGATGTTCGAGCTCAACGACGCGCGCTCGCGACAACAGAGCCGAGTTGACCTCGAAATACGGGTTTTCCGTCGTAGCGCCGATCATGATGACCGTACGATTCTCGACCGCATGCAGAAGGGCATCTTGCTGCGAGCGGTTGAAGCGGTGAATCTCATCGATAAAGAGGATGGTCCGCCGGTCATATGCCATGAGGCGGCGTTTTGCCTCATCAATCTCATGCCGCAGGTCCTTCACCGTACCGGTAACGGCAGACACCTCGACAAACTCGCTACGCGTATGCGCCGCGATAATATGCGCGAGCGTAGTCTTGCCCGTACCTGCCGGTCCGTAGAGAATCACGCTTGAGAGCACGTCGTGTTCTATGGCGGAACGCAGCCACGACCCCGGCCCCGCCGCCTTTGTCTGGCCAACATAGTCGTCAAGCGTCTTTGGCCTCATGCGCACCGCAAGCGGGGCGTTCTTAAGGGTCCGCTCCGTCTCACCTTGGCTGAAAAGCGTTTCCATTCATCGTCCTATTCGTTGATATAGGTCCGCTGGGGGAAGCGAATCTCGGGGAAGTAACGCGTGGCGAGCTCGGTAAAGTATCCGTCGGTCATGCTAGCGATATAGTCCACGACCGTTTGGTCTGGGTCATCTTTCCAGTTGTAATGCCTGCCATAGTAGGAAAGCGCCTGCTCAATACGCGCTATGTGGTGGCGGAATAAATAGCTCGACTCATCCTCTTTTGCGAGGTCGGAAAGGCAGCGATCGTACACGAGCTCGAAGGCGCGGGCGAGCTCCTCGGCGCGCTCCCCTTCTATTCCGCTTGAACGGTAGATCTTGGCATAGTTCTCCGCCTTGGCACGGCGAATCTCTGCAAAGAGGTCCTCGCTCATCTCGATGCGGTCCTTGCCGTAGCTGTGCTCGATGATGTCGGCCGAGGCGTGCGTCAAGATCCACGAGTTGTAACCGCCTCCGAGGCCGTCCTCAAAAGCATCCTCGTGAAGAAGACCCGCCGCAATGGCGTCCTGACGGTCGCGCCCAACGTAGGCAATGATGTCAGAAATACGTACCACGCAGCCCTCGAGCGTCATGGGCCTCAAGTGGCCGATAGCAAGATTACCCTTGGTATAGCAACGCTCACGCACCATGTCGAACTCGTCGAACCCAGAAAGCCCGGAGAGCTCGAAAACCTGCTGCTCGTACTCGCCGTTATGCGTGAGCGCGCCGTCGAGCGTCTGAAGCGACAAGTTGCGTCCGTACAGGGTGTCAAGCACACGAACCGAGTGCACGTTATGGAAGAACCAGCGTCCGGTACGCGCATGGTACACATCGTTCAGACAGCGCTCGCCCGCATGACCAAAGGGCGTGTGGCCCAGATCGTGCCCGAGACCAATCGCCTCGATGAGGTCGCAGTTGAGGCCGAGGGCGAATCCGATGTCTCGCGCGATGCGCGCAACGAGCTGGACATGGAGGCCGCGACGTGAGAGGTCATCGTTGCTGCGGAAACTGAACACCTGGGTCTTGCCGGCATACCGGTTATAGGCGGGCGTGTGGATGATTTTCTCCACATCCCGCACGTAGGCGGGACGCCAGATGCTTGCTTCGTCACCAGAGCGCCGCTCCCGACGAATCACATCGCGGTCATTGGCACGGTAGGGGTTCACCCATCCACGCGCCCGATCTTCGATAATGCGTTCGATAAGCTCATTGGACAGCGAACCTTGGATGCGGTCCATGCGAGCCCGCACCAAATCTGTAGTACTCTCACAGGAAGCCATAGAAACCTCCCCTTCAATCCTCTTTGCATCATCTTCGCATATCACGCGGACAGATTCACATACCGAATAGGATAGCCATCGAAACAAGCGCATAAGCCCCGGCGAAAAACGGAAGTAGCGGGAGTGCTTCTTTCTTCAATGCGACCCCGGAAACGGCAAGTGCGGTCATGGCGCAGGCATAGCTTATTCCCGCCACCACAGGGTTGAACAGCGCTACGGCAAACAGCGCTTTGATATCCCCCATGCCCTGCCCGGACCTTCCGGTAAAACGCCGCCATAGAAGTTCGAAAACCAGAACTGCCGAGGCCAAGAGCAGAGAGGAGCAGGCGTTACGTGCCAATGTCTCAATCCCGCCGAACAATACGGTGGATATCGACGATGTAAGAAGAAGCACGCAAAACAGCGCATGAGGAAACCGACGCGTATGTAGGTCGATCGCACCCGAAAGTACGAGAACTGCGAGCGTTGCAACATAGCCAGCGTAGAGATACATGCTCCTCCTAGATACCAAAACATCGCCCGCAACGATTGCTGCGGGCGATGTCTCAAACGCCAAAAGTATGCGAGCGACGCGCTTAGTTCTCGACGTAATCACGCAGGCGCGTGGAGCGGGACGGATGACGGAGCTTCGCCAGCGTCTTGGACTCGATCTGGCGAATGCGCTCGCGCGTCACGCCAAACTCACGACCAACCTCCTCGAGCGTGCGCGGATGCCCGTCAACAAGGCCAAAGCGAAGTTCGATAACCTTGCGCTCGCGATCGGCAAGAGTATCGAGCACCTGACCGAGCTGCTCCTGAAGCATGGAGAACGTCGCAGCATCGGGCGGAACGACGGCATGGGAGTCCTCGATGAAGTCGCCGAGCTGCGAATCCTCCTCCTCGCCGATGGGTGTCTCGAGGGAGACGGGCTCCTGGCTGATCTTCTGGATCTCGCGCACGCGATCGGCCGACATGTCCATCTCGGCACCGATCTCCTCGGGAGTCGGGTCGCGGCCAAGATCTTGCAGGAGCTGGCGCTGCACACGGATAAGCTTGTTGATGGTCTCCACCATGTGCACGGGGATGCGGATGGTGCGGGCCTGATCGGCAATGGCGCGCGTGATGGCCTGACGGATCCACCACGTGGCGTACGTGGAGAACTTGAAGCCCTTCTCGTAATCAAATTTCTCGACGGCGCGAATAAGACCGAGGTTGCCCTCCTGGATGAGGTCGAGGAAGAGCATGCCGCGGCCGACGTAGCGCTTGGCGATGGAGACGACGAGACGGAGGTTAGCGGAGATGAGCGCCTGCTTGGCGTCAAGACCCACCTGCTCGATACGCATGAGACGGCGCTTCTCGGCACGCGTGAGCTCAAGCTCACCGCGCTCAGCAGCCTCGAGCTTATCGGTTGCCTCAAGACCGGCCTCGATCTTCATAGCGAGGTCGACCTCGTCGGAAGCGGTCAGAAGATCGACCTTACCGATCTCCTTCAGATACATGCGCACCGGGTCGCCCGTAAGCATGACCGTCGAGGCGTCGATACCGCGCACGCGAGAGCGGGAGCGCGAGGTGCGGACGCGGGACTTGCGCTTGGGCTTGGTGGAAGCCATCTCAGCATCCGCATTCTTGGCGGCGCGGATGTCCTCGTCCTCGAACTCATCATCAAGGTCGTCACCCAGAACAGAGTCTTCGCTATCGAGAGGCGCCTCGGCATCGTCGTCGCCCTGAGAGACGATATCAACGCCGCGGTCGCGCAGCGTGCTGTAGATGCCGGTGAGTTCTGTATCGGAGACGTCGACGTCCTTGAGGACGATCTGAATCTCATCCTCGGTGACTGAGCCGGTCGTCGAAGCGCGTTCGAGCAGCTTGTCGACGTACGAATCGAGATCGTTTACCGTGTTCTCATTCGCTTTTGCCACAGAGTCTCCCTTCATGGTTCATAGGGTTCAATACTTTATCACAGCTTTCTATACCCAAGCGGTTCCAATTCGAAAACCCTTACGCCGGGTCTTCACGCACCGGCATCTCTGGGGACTCCCCCGATGCGAGCTGTGACACCGTCTGTGCAAAGGGGTCGGCCACACCCTCAAGCTCGGCCTCGAGCGCTCGCATGCGGGCGGCTCCTTGCGAGGCGTTGATCGTGAGCTCGCGCCGCTCCTCACTCGTAAGACCGGACCCCTGTCTGAGCTTGCCCTGAGCGGCCTTAAGGCGACGGCGGACGGTAAAAAGCTCAAGGGTATCGAGCAGGAATTTGATGTTGACATCGGTGGGGTGCGCGCTTGTCGCACCGATCCTGCCGGCGGAAACAAGTGAGGACGCCTCCTCGCAGACCGCTCTAGCCGCGTCCATGGCAGCTGCGGGCGTGGTGCCCTCAGGGGTCGCAAGGACTGCCCAAGCGATGGCCTCATGGCGCGAATCCACCCAGTCGATGTCGACGATACGATCCGCATACGCGCGGAAGGCATCGGGATGAGCCGTGAGAAGGGTGAGAAGCTCGCGCTCACTGGTAAGCGCGCGACGCTCGAGCTCGGTCAAGACCACAGGTGAAGCGGGCGCCTCTACCGTAGGCGCAGGTTGCGCAGTGGTGTCGTAAGCGTCGAGGGGCACCTCATCGTAGGTTGCAGCGGGCGTTGCCTGCGGAGTCGCCTGAGGGGCAGCCGAGGCCGCATCGCTCCTCCCCTGCTGGGAATGATAACGCTCCCTATCGGCGCTTCGGCGAGCTCGCTCCGCCTCCTCGCGCTCGACCTCCCGGAAGATTCGCGGGGCGTTTAAGCGCACGCTCTCGGCATCAAGACCCACACGGTCTGCTACCTGCTGGTAGTAGGCATCAATCATGTAGCTCTTACGCAGAGGGAAGATGAGGCGCAGCGCGTCCTCGAGCGCGCGCGTGCGGCCACCCGGCGTTGTGACGTCGCTTCGTTCGCCGAGCTTGCGGAACACAAAGTCCATCAGAGGTTCAGAGGAATCCAGCCGCTCGCGGAGGGCGTCGCCCCCGTGCGCAGTGATGAACTCCATGGGGTCGTTGCCCTCGGGCAACACAACGCAGCGCAGGTCGACGGCATCGTTCTCGATGAATTGAATTGCGCGCTCGGCGGCCTTCTGGCCGGCGGCGTCACCGTCGAAGAGATAGATGATCTTCTTGGCAAAGCGCGTGAGCGTCTTTACATGGTGCTCCGTTAAGGCGGTACCGAGAGTAGCGACGACGTTTTTGATACCCGCCTCGTAGCAGGCGATGGCATCGGTATAGCCCTCAACCACAATCGCCTCGGCGCGCGCAACGATCTCGTCCTTTGCCCAGTTGAAGCCATAGAGGTTCTTCTTCTTATGAAAGAGGCTCGTCTCTGCGGTGTTGAGGTACTTGGGCTGACCATCTACCATGATGCGCCCGCCGAAGGCAATGCAGCGCCCAAGCTCATCGAAGATGGGAAACATGACGCGGTCGTAGAACCGGTCGGAGAGGTTGCCACGGTCACGACGGACGGCGACGTTCGCATCGATCATCTCTTGGGGCGTGAACCCGAGCCCTGTTAGATGCTGGACAAGGGACCCTCTGCCCGGTGCGAAACCAAGGCGGTAGCGCTTACACACCGCGCCACCCATACCGCGCGAGGCAAAATATTCACGCGGGCGATTGTCGCGCCCGCGCATGAGCATGGTGTGGAAGAACTCAGAGGAAGCCTCGCAGACCTCGATGATCCGCGAGCGTTTGGAGCCGCGTTTCTTGCCCTCGAAGTCATCGTGAATCTCGATACCCGCACGGTCGGCGAGATAGCGGATGGACTCGGGAAACGACAGGTTCTCCCGTTTCATGATGTAAGTGAAGCAGTCGCCGCCCTCACCGCAACCAAAGCAGTGCCACACCTGGGTGGCAGGGATGATGTGAAACGAAGGGGTCTTCTCGCCATGGAAGGGGCAGCAGCCCCAGAACTCCTTATTGCGGGGCTGCAGCGGGACGGTCTCCTGAACCAGGGCGACCAGGTCGGTCGCCGCACGGACGCGCTCGCGATCTTCATCCGAAATCATCGGTCAAACCTCACCCCGCCCTCTCCAAACGTCGCACGGATGTCTTCGATATTACCCAAAACAGTCGAGATGAGTTCCTCGGTTGAATCGAAGCGCATGGAAGGTCGGATGCGCCGATCGAAAGCGAGGGTGCAATCGCGACCATAGAGCTCGCCCGTAAAACCGATGAGGTTTGCCTCGAGCCGGGCGGATTCAGGGTGGTCGGAAAACGTCGGCGGCAGACCAACGTTGATTGCTGCCGGCCAGGCCGTGCCGTCGACCGCGGCAAGACCCGCATACACGCCGTCAAGCGGCAGCTGGATACCGTGAGACACCTCTATGTTTGCGGTGGGGAACCCAAAACCCGTCCCCTCGTGCCTACCCGCGCAGACAATACCGGAAACCGCATAGCGACGACCGAGCTCCTGAGCTGCCGAACGTACATCGCCCTGAGCAAGATAGCGCCTGATGCGCGTGGCAGAAATGGGAGCGCCGGCATCGGTCACAAGATCATGACCGTACACGGTGATACCACGCTCTACACCCCAGGCGCGAATGACGGAGACATCAGATGCGCCGCCCGCGCCGAGGCGAAAGTCGCTCCCCACATGAATTGCCTCAACCGAGCAAGCACCAAAGAGCACGTCTTCAAAAAAGGAAACGTGATCGAGCGCCGCAAGCTCACGTGTGAAGGGAACGACGATGACGCCGTCCACGCCTGATGCCGAGAGCAGGCGCAGGCGGTCTTTCATGGGAAGGAGGTGATCCACCGGATGAGGCGATACCACCTGATCGGGATCGGGATCGAAGGTCACCGCATAGGCGGCGCGCGCGCAGGAACGAGCCTCTGAGACGGTACGGTCGATGAGCTCGCGATGGCCAGCGTGGACGCCATCGAACGCGCCGATAGCGATCGACGCAGGGCCAAGTGGGCCCTGTGACCGGGCCTCCTCGAGCGTAAAGATCGGCCGTTCGTTTGCCGTGCACAAGAAATCGCGCCGGAGCTCGTCTTTCGAGGGCATCATAAGCAAACGCCCCCGATCGGCTGCGGAAACACCATCTCGGGAACGACGAGGTCATCCGAGCGTCGCGCAAGCGCCACAAGGGCATCACGATGCGTAAGACCAAGCAAACGACCAGAGGATTCCTCTCCACAGATAGGCACGGAGGCCGCCGGGAGGCGCCTGCCGTTGGCGATATCGCCCAGAACGTCCTCCCCCACCGGGCAGGCGAGCGCGCCGAGTACCGCAACGGGATCGAGCGCCGACGCTTGCACAGAAGCCTCGTTCACTTCGTCGAGCGCAAGGCATGAGGAGATACCGATGCTGCCTGAAGCGGTGCGCCGCAACGCGCTCAGGTGAGCAGCGTTGCCAAGCGAGCGGCCAAGGTCACGCGCGAGGGCACGAATATAGGTTCCCTTGCTCACCGTGAAGGCAACAGTCCAAACGGCGTTTCCAGCACGCTCCTCAACACCGAGCAACAGTGCGTCGATGACCTCAATCGTACGGGCGGGAAGCTCAACATCTTCGCCGGAACGCGCACGCTTATAGGACCGGACTCCGTTAACCGAGATGGCGGAATACGCAGGGGGAACCTGCTCTTGTACACCGATAACGTCAGCAACAGCCTTGGCCGCAAACTCTGGATCAAAAAGCTCGGGGCGGGCGGGAGCCTCTCTCACGACCCTGCCCTCGACATCGTCGGTATCTGTCTCGGCACCGAAGGTAATCTCTGCAATATAGGATTTTGTGTCGAGGGTAATGAGGCCAAGGAGCCTCGTCGCCTGACCAACGCCAACCACCATAACGCCGGTGGCCATGGGGTCTAGCGTGCCGGCGTGGCCGACACGACGCTCGCCGAGAGCGCGGCGAACGCGCGCAACGACGTCGTGAGAGGTCATGCCCGAAGGCTTGTCGATACCCAGCAGGAGGTTAATCCTGCTTTGAGAACGTTTTGCCATGATCACCTTAGAGCTTGATCTGGATAGACGAAGGGTCCACGCCTACGAGTGCGGCAAGTTGGGGCAGAGCCACGCTGAGCGCGTCCTCTACGCTGCCCTCGAAGGTAAACCCGGCGGCAGCGGCATGTCCTCCGCCGCCAAAGCTTGCGGCGACTCCAGAGACGTCTATGTCCCCCTTAGAGCGAAGGTTGCCACGGATGCGTCCGGGCTCGACCTCCTTCAGAAACAGGCACACCTCAACACCTTGGACGGAGCGCACAACATCAACGAGTCCGTCGCACTCGTCTTGGCTCACGCGGCGTCTCGCAATATCCTCCACGCGCGCGTAGCTGTAGGCGACACGCCCGTCGGCAACCGTCTTGATACGCCCCATCACGAGCGATTCAAGGCGAAGGTACTCGATGCGCTGGCTCTGATAGACCTCGAGCGAGATCTTGGCGGGGTCCGCCCCGCACGAGACAAGGTGCGCCGCTACGGCAAATGCCACAGGGTCGGCGTTCTGGTACTGGAAGCGCCCCGTATCGGTGACGATACCGCAAAGAAGCGCGGTCGCCGTACCGGGGTCGACCTCGATCCCGCAGAAGGCGAGGTACTTATCGATGAGCACCGCAGTCGCTGCGCACTGAACGTGTCTGGCCACTACCTCAGCAAATTCGTGACGACACGGATGATGGTCGAACGCGACAACATGATGCGCGCGCTCGGCGACCTTCGCGGCATCAGCCAAGCGGTCGAGCACCGGACAGTCGACCGCAATAAAGAGGTCAGGGTCGACCGTATAGGATACGGCGCTCATAAGCTCGTCCGCGCCCGCGAGGAACCGGTAGATGCGCGGGACAGGCGCGTCATCCGCCAGAAGGAAAGCAATCTCCTTCTCGGGATAACGCGAGCGCAACGCAAGGCCTAAACCCAGCACCGATCCCAGGGCATCACCGTCAGGCGAGGTGTGCCCCGAGATCGCAATGGTGTGAGAGCCGTCAATAAGCTCGGCAATACGAGAAAACGACTCACTAAGGTCGCACGCGTCCTCACGCGGAGGTTCAGCGAGCATCATCGTCCTCCTCAACATCGGATGTATCGGGCTCTATGGGATAGCCCTCTTCATCCTTCTCGACGGCGAGCGTCACGGGCACGTTCTCAAGCGCACGTGCGATACGCTCCGCCTCGTCAGTAGAGCGGTCGATACGAAACTCAAGCTCGGGCGTCACGCGCCAATCAAGCGAACGCGCGAGCAGGCTCCTGATGCGCCCGCAGGCGGCGTCGAGCGCCTCCATGACCTCCTCGTAGCGCTCACCTTCGCAAGATACGAAGATGCGCGCAAACGAGCGGTCCTGGGCAACCTCGACGCCGGTCAGAGTAATGAGGTCGAGCCGCGGGTCGGAAATCTCGAAGAGCAGGATATAGCCGAGCTTCTCGCGCAGCTGGGCCGATAGACGCCGCGTCAGGCTGTTCTGCTTCACGTTGCGCCGCCTCCCCTACTCGGTACGGGCAACCTCGACGACCTTGTAAGCCTCGAGAACGTCGCCCACCTTGATGTCCTGGAACTTCTCGATACCCAAACCACACTCGTAGCCGGACTTGACGGACTTGACGTCGTCCTTGAAGCGGCGCATGGAGCCAAAGACGCCGTCGAAGACCACAACGCCGTCGCGCACGACGCGCACCTTGTCGTCGCGGCTGATCTCGCCTTCGGTGACCATGCAGCCGGCGATGAGGCCGGCCTTGGGGACGCGGAAGGTCTCGCGGACCTCAGCCTCGCCCGTACGGACCTCTTCCTCGGTAGGCTTGAGCATACCGATACGTGCGGCATCGATGTCCTCGATCGCCTTGTAGATGATCGAGTAGGTCTTGATCTGCACGTTCTCGCGCTCAGCGAGGTCGCGGGCCTTAGCCTGCGGACGAACGCCAAAGCCGACGATGATCGCGTTCGAAGCCGCGGCGAGGATGACGTCGGTCTCGGAGATGGCGCCGACGGCAGAGTGGATGATGTTGATGCGCACCTCGGACTGGTCCATCTTGGCGAGCGCGTCGGCGAGCGCCTCGATGGAGCCCTGCACGTCTGCCTTGACGACGAGGTTGAGCTCCTTGAGCTCGCCCTGGCTCATCTCGTCGAAGAGCGTCTCGAGCGTGACGTGTCGCGCTCGTCCTCGAAGACGCGGAACTCGTCACCGGCGACGGGTACGGAGTCGAGGCCCAGGATCTCGACGGCATCGGAAGGACGCGCCTCGCCCTTGTTCTGGCCGTGCTGGTCGAGCATGGCGCGGACGCGGCCAAAGCACATGCCGGCGACGATGGCATCGCCCACGCGCAGGGTACCGCGGTTGACGATGACCGTCGCAACCGGACCGCGACCGCGATCGAGCTTGCCCTCGAGGATATAGCCGGAGGCAAACGTATCCGGGTTGGCCTTGAGCTCGAGAACGTCAGCCTGGAGCAGAATCGTCTCAAGCAGGTCATCGATACCCTCGCGCGTCTTGGCGGAGACGTTCACATACATGTTCTGGCCACCCCACTCCTCGGGGATGACACCGTGCTCGACGAGCTCCTGACGCACGCGGTCGGGGTTGGCGTCGGGCTTATCGCACTTGTTGACGGCAACGACGATGGGAACACCGGCGGCCTTGGAGTGGTTGATGGCCTCGACCGTCTGCGGCATGACGCCGTCGTCGGCAGCGACCACGAGAACGACGACGTCGGTCACCTTAGCGCCGCGGGCACGCATGGCAGTGAACGCCTCGTGACCCGGGGTGTCGACGAAGGTGATCTGACGGCCGCCGATCATGATCTCGGAAGCGCCGATGTGCTGGGTGATGCCGCCTGCCTCGTGCGCGGCGACACCGGTGTGGCGGATGGCGTCGAGAAGGCTCGTCTTACCGTGGTCGACGTGGCCCATGACGGTGACCACGGGCGGACGCGGCTTGAGGTCTGCCGGATCATCGTAGAACGTGAAGGAGTTCTCCTCCTCCGGGCTGATGATCTTGATCTGACGGCCAAGGTCGTCAGCTACAAGCTCGACGAGGTCGTTGGACATGGACTGGGTCATCGTGAGCGGCGTGCCGAGCAGGAACAGGCGCTTGATGATGTCATTGGCCGGAACATCGAGGGCCTCAGCAAGCTCCGCGACCGTCACGCCCTCAGAGACGCGCACGGCGTCGAGCTCCTCAACAGAGATGCCCTGAGCCTTTGCCTGCTCGATCTTCTGCTCCTCGGCAGCGCGGGCGGCCTCGCGCTCACGCTTCTCCTTGCGCTTCTTACGTCGACCGGTGGACTCGCGGGAAGCCTCTTCGACAGCGGCGCGGGCCTCCTCGAGCACGCGCTCGCGGCTGTACTCCTCAGCCTCACGCGCCATACGGCTGTAGCGGTCCTCCTCGGCAACATGGCCACCGCGGCGACGCTTGCCCTTGCCGGCCTTATCCGGCGAGGGAACGTCCATGCCAGCGGGAACAGAGGGAGTGGACGCATTGCGACGGTGCGCGGTCGGAGCGGCGTCACGCGGCGCACTATCGCGCTTGGCACCGCGACGCTCGCCACGGCGACCACCGCGCTCGGCATCGTCGGCCTTCTTGGCGCTCTCCGTCTCCTTGCGCTCCTTCAGGACCTCCTCCTGAGCAGCGATCTGGTCAAGAAGCGAACGGAAACGCTGACCGGAGTCACTCGCCGGGACCGCACGGCGCTTGGCCTCGAGCTCAGCCTCGCGAGCCTCGCGCTCGGCACGCTCACGAGCCTCCTTCTCGGCGGCAGCGGCGGCGGCACGAGCGGCCTCCTCCGCGGCGGCAGCGGCAAGAGAGAGACGGCGCTCCTCCTCGCGGCGTGCCTCGGCTGCCAGACGGGCCTCCTCCTCCTTGGCGAGACGCTCGCGCTCCTCGGCCTCGGCGGCCTCCTCCTCGGCCTTGCGCGCGGCCTCAATCTCGGCAGCGCGTGCCTCGAGCACGGGTGCGAGCTTCTTGCGCACCATGGAGACGTACGCATCCTCCAGGGCCGAAGACGGGGTCTTGGCCGGTATCTTCATATCTTCAAGGTAGCCGAGCAGCTCCTTGGAGGTCATTCCAAATTCTTTGGCGAGGCTTGAGACGCGAATCTTAGCCATACCCTTCACCTACCTCTCGTGCGCACGGGCGCACCACAGCGAAAACCAATCAAACGCGGGGCAGCGGTCGACGCGAAGGCGCCGGAGCCGCATCGCGCGCTAGATCAGGTCCTCCGCAGCGTCGATGGCGTCCTGCTCGTGAACTCCGCAGAAGCGGGAACCGGGGCGCGCTTGGTTGCGGCAACGGATGCCGTCCTCGCTCACATACTGGCAGCGCGCGGGCTCCGCATCGTCAAGAAGGTCCTCCTGCGGCTCCGGACGTGCGGGGATGTTGCGCAGGATGTCGGCCGCGAGCGTCTCGCTCTTGATGTCGATGTGCCAGCCAGTCAGGCGGGCGGCGAGGCGGGCGTTCTGGCCCTCCTTGCCGATGGCGAGAGAAAGCTGGTCGTCAGGAACAATCACACCGGCGTAGTTCTTCTCCTCGTCGATGAGGACGCGAGTGACCTTCGCGGGCGAAAGGGCGTTGGCAACGTAGCGCGAGGGGTCGCCGTCCCAAAGGATGACGTCGACGCGCTCGCCGCGCAGCTCGGAGACGACGGCACGCACACGGCTGCCCTTGGGGCCAACGCAGGCGCCCACGGGGTCGAGGCGGGAGTCGAGCGAGCGAACCGCGACCTTGGAGCGCTGACCGGGCTCGCGGGCGACGCTCATGACCTCGACGGTACCCTCGTAGACCTCGGGCACCTCATTCTCAAAGAGACGACGGATGAGCATGGGGTGCGTGCGCGAGATGACGATGGGCGGACGAGAGTGCTCGCCGCGAACGGGCGCCACGGTGTTGTTGGGATCGCGCACGTCGATGATAACGGCCTTGATGCGCTGGTTGTGCAGATAGCGCTCGCCTGCCGGGCGCTCGTTGCGCTCGGTGGGGTTGCCGTCCTCATCGTGGTAACGGCGCTGGTCGAAGTGCGGCAGCTCGGCCTCGACGCCCTCGCGAATCTTCACGATGGTGAAGTCGGGCGTGGACTGGAGCACGGTACCGGTGATGATGTCGCCGATGCGGTCGGAGAACTCCTCATAGATCTGCTCGCGCGCGGAGTTGCGCACGATGGCGTTGATCTCGTCCTTGGCGTGCTTGGCGGCAATGCGGCTCGTGTCCTTGGGCGTAACGTCGCGCTTCTCAAACTCGGCGTACTCGTCGGTCTCCTCGTTATAGGAGCTCTCGACGGGCACGAGCTCGTAGACGTAGACCTTACCGGTAGCGCGGTCAATGGTGACCTCGGCGCCAAAAGGCAGGTGCAGGATGTCGGTATAGCTCTTAGCGAGCGACTCCTCCAGGCGGTCGATCAGGTACAGCTGGTCGATGTGCTTCTCCTGGCAGAGCTCCATGAGCGCTTCCATCATCTGGGATGCCATGTTAGTTCTTCCCTTCCTTCTTGCCCTTGAAGTCGAAGACCGGCTTTAAGGTGCACTTCTTAACCTCGTCATAGGAGATGCTGACGGACTCGCCGTCCTCGAGCGCAAGCGTCACGGCGCTGTCATCTGCGGCGTCGATGCTGCCCTTGAACTTGCGACGGCCCTCGGTCGCCGTGGTCTGGAGCTCAACGTCGCTGCCGACAAAGCGGATGAAGTCGCACGGACGGCGCAGCGGTCGCGCCATACCGGGGCTCGAGACCTCGAGCGTGTAGCTGCTGCTCACCGGGTCGATAGCCTCGACGACGTCGCCCACCCACTTGGTGTGGGCGGCGATATCATCGAGCGAGAGGGACTCGCCGTTAGCCCCTTCGAGGCGAACGCGCACGCAGGGAGCTTTGGTAGCGCCTGCGAGCTCGACATCGACGATATCGACCCCGTGCTCTGCGGCAACGTCCTCGAGCGCATCGATGATGCGCTGCTCAGTCGCGCTCTTGACCAAAAGGCACCTCCTCATACAAGAAGGGAACAGGGCCGAAGCCCCGCTCCCTTCTCAACTACAACATCAATTACCAGCTACAGAGCTTATCACAAGCGCAACAAGGTGTAAAACCGCGGATTTCTCCACGATTCCCACACGCTGGGGGCAACGGCGGATTGAGCACCTGCCTACTTGGCGACGATGTTCACCAGCTTGCCGGGGACAACGATGATCTTGGCGACCGTCTTGCCCTCGACCCACTTCTCAACGGCCTTAAGCGCGGCACGCTCGATATCGTCCTTCGTGGCGCTGACGGACACCTGGATGCGGCCGCGAACCTTGCCGAGCACCTGTACCGCGATCTCAACCGTGTCGCTCGCAGCCTCCGCGAGGTCAAACTCGGGCCACGGTGCGGTGTAGACGCTCCCCTCGTTGCCGAGGGCCTCATGCCAAAGCTCGTCCGCCCAGAACGGGCAGATGGGGGCGAGCGCGCTCACGATATCGGTCGCAACAAGGCGGCAGAGGGCGGCGTCGCGCGCGGCGGAGTCGGACTCCGTAGCGTTCAGGTAGGTGCTCGCAGCGTTCACAAGCTCCATAACGGCGGAGATGGCCGTGTTGAACTGTTGGCGGTCGAAATCCTCGGTGCACTTTGCAAGGGTGCGGTGGCGCTCGCGGTAGAGCTTCTTGGCGCCCTCATCGAGTGCGCCCTTGGTAAGGACGGCCTCTTTGCTGCCGGAGTTTGCGAGCTGCCAGACGATGCGCCAGGCACGGCGGATGAATCGGTTGGCGCCGGCGACAGCGTCCTCGTCCCAGTCAAAGTCCTTCTCAGGCGGGGCGATGAAGAGGATCGCCAGGCGCATCGTGTCCGCGCCGAAAGGCTCGATAACCGAGCTCGGCGGAACGACGTTGCCCTTGGACTTGGACATGGTGTCACCGTTCTCGTCCTTCACCATGCCCTGGCAGAGCAGATTGGTGAAGGGCTCGTCCACGTCCAGAAGACCGAGGTCGCGAAGCGCCTTGGTGAAGAAGCGAGAGTAGAGCAGGTGGAGAATGGCGTGCTCGATGCCGCCGATGTAGTTGTCGACGGGCATCCAGCGGTCCGCCGCCTCGCGACTGAACGGCAGATTCTCGTTATGCGGATCGCAATAGCGCAGATAGTACCAGCTGGAGCACGTAAAGGTGTCCATGGTGTCCGTCTCGCGGCGGGCAGGGCGACCGCAGACAGGGCACGTCGTCTCATAGAACTCGCGGCACTCTGCAAGCGTCTCGCCCGCACCGAGGTCGAGGTTCTGCGGAAGCGTGACCGGCAGCTGGTCCTCGGGAACGGGCACGATGCCGCAGTGCTCGCAGTGCACGGCGGGGATAGGGTTTCCCCAATAGCGCTGGCGGGAGATGAGCCAGTCGCGCAGACGGAACTGGACGCTGCGGTGGCCTGCGCCGGCCGCCTCAAGATCGGCGACGATGGCTGCCTCGCCCTCGGAGTGCTTGCCGCCGCGCATACCGGTGTACTTGCCGGACTGCACGAGCGTTCCCTCGGCAATGTGCGCCTCGGCCCAGTCGACGGTCTCGGCATGATAGGTGTCGATGGACTCCCCCGCTTCCTCGAGCGCGGCGCGCTCGTCATCCATAAGGATGATGGGAACGATGGGAAGGTTGTACTTACGGGCGAACTCGAAGTCACGCTGGTCGCCGCAGGGGACGGCCATAACGGCGCCCGTACCGTAATCGGAAACCACGTAGTCAGCGACCCAGACGGGCACCTTCTCACCGTTGACGGGGTTCACAACGTAACGACCGGTGAAGGCGCCGTGCTTCTCGAGGTTGCCCTGCGCGCGCTCGACGGCGGAAACCTTCTCTGCGCCCGCGATGACCGCGCGCACATCCGTCTCCCACTCCGTACCGGCGACGAGGTCGACAAGTCCCTCGTACTCAGGCGCAAGCAGGAAGAAGGTGCAGCCAAAGAGCGTATCCGCGCGCGTGGTGAAGACGGTGATCTTGGTATCGGTGGGCTCGCCCTCGGCATCACACAGCGTGAAGTCGATCTCGGCACCTTCGGAGCGGCCGATCCAGTTCGCCTGCATCTGCTTCACGCGCTCGGGCCAGCCGGGGAGCTTCTCAAGGTCATCGAGCAGCTCCTGGGCATAGTCGGTGATCTTGAAGTACCACTGCTCAAGATCGCGCTTCTCGGGCTCAGAACCGCAGCGCCAGCACTTGCCCTCGGTCACCTGCTCGTTGGCAAGAACGGTCTTGCACGTGGGGCACCAGTTGACCGGGCTCTTCTTGCGGTAAACAAGACCGCGCTCCCAGAGCTTCTCGAAGATCCACTGACCCCAACGGTAATAATCGGCGTCGCACGTCTTGACCAAGCGGTCCATGTCGTAGGAGAAACCCATGCGCTTCATGGTCGCAAGCGCCTGGTCCATGTTCTTGTAGGTCCATTCGGCAGCCTGCGTGTTGTGCTTGATGGCGGCGTTCTCCGCCGGAAGACCGAAGGCGTCGAAACCAATGGGATGCAGCACGTCAAAACCGCGCATGCGCGCTTGACGTGCCATGGCGTCACCGATGGTATAGTTGCGGGCATGTCCCATATGCAGGTCGCCCGAGGGGTACGGGAACATCTCGAGAACGTACTTCTTGGGCTTGGAGGGGTCGGTGTCCACGGCAAAGAGATTTGCCTCATCCCAGGCGCGCATCCATTTTGCCTCGATGGCCTGCGCATCGTACGCGGGGATCTCGCCGGGCTCGTGCTTGTGGTCGGCACAGTCACACATGTGCTTGCTCCTTTATCTATCTGCGTGGGCAGCGAGAATCTCGCCTAGCCTGAAAAATCAGCTGGCAGCGCAGCCATTGCTCGAGACAATCAAGAACAATGAAACAACGCCCCACGCACAAGCGGTAACGTTCCTGATTCTAGCAAATCAATTACTCATAGCACCCTAAAAGGCACAGGGAAACGAAAAGCGCCCCTAGCCGCGCTCAATCGAGAGAATGGTATTGACGTTAGCTATCTCTATATCGTTCAGCGGTGTGCGCATGCTGTCAAACTCCTCGGCCGAATACCGAGGCTCATACCAAGATTTCCCCTCAAAGTACTGCTGTAGATAGGAGTCACCGAACATGCGCCCATGCCGAGCGAAAATCTCATTACGGGCTATAAACAAATCATCCTTGGAGTAGCCAGAAAGTTCTGCCGCAGTATACCGATGAGTGTCACTATCAGGCAGCACCCACTCACCCGAGTCCTGCGCCACCTCCCCCTCAGAAGGAATGAGTGCGTGATAAGACATGGAAGCTCCGCCAGAATAACCGCTCGACTTCTTAAGATCGATGCGAACCGTGCGGTCAGCTGCTACGGTATCGGTATTTGCAGAGTACACAAGCTGACATGAGCCAGTCGAAGGGTCGAACGTAAAACCTGAGATAGCAACATCTGCCTCGCCGTCCTCGGCATCACGTTCCACAACCGAAACGCTATCGGCAGAAAGCTCCGGAAGCGGAGACCCGTCGGGCATTGAAAGAGCAAGATTGGCAGAGACCTCAGGGAACGAACCATCGGAAAGGGAAAGGAACCGCATCGAAATGCGAGGAAGCTGCTCGGTTCGGCCGCGCTCCTCATCTGCGAGGCGCTCCTCGGCGCGGGCAGCAATACCCGCATCAATGTGGGCAACAACAGCACTCGCACCGATTGCGAAGCCACCAGTGATTATCACAAGGGCAACGCAGGTCCCAATCGCAACGGAAGCCCCCTGGTGTCCAGAGCACCAAACACGCGCGCGCCTCAAAACCACTTTACACTTTTCAAAGACAGCCGATGCGGAGGCCTTTGCTTGTTCCACAGCCGACCCCTGCGGCGCGACCTCCTCACTATCAGAGCCGGCCTCGTCCTGCCCGCTCTGCTCAGAAGCATCCGCTAACTCCCCGCTCTCAGCGATCGGCTCTTCTGAATGGTCGGCGATCGGCTCTTTAGAGGTATCAGCAAGCTCGTCTTCAAGAGAGGCGGCCTTATCCTCGGCTTCCTCCTTATCCTGAGCTTCCCCATCGCCAGATGGACCAGTGCCATCGTGAGAGCCTTCGTCATCAGAAGGCATCTCACCGCCATCGCTTTCAGACGATTCTATTTCCCGTAAAGGCTCGGGTTGCTCATTCACGTGGTCGTTATCAGAATCAACTGGAAGGGAACCCGTATCCTCGAGCTCGGCAACATCAAGGTCCCTAGGATCTTTCTGCCCCTCGTGGTCCACGCCCATCATCCTTCCCGCAACTCAGGGTCAAAAACCGTAATTCATGAGTATACGTGGAATTGATGTGGATTTGCTCGTCATTTACGTGTTTGAACTATAGGTTGGACACAACAGAGGAGTCCAGCTCAGTATTTCTTCCCGACCTTTCGAATTGTCGCAGGTATTACTGCCAACCCCGCGCTAAAAAGTATGAGCGCGATTGCAATCGGCCAGGCCTCCCTATCTCCGGTAGCAGGCAGATCATCGGCGTGGGAAACCCCCGAACCACTCTCTGCTTCCTGCTCACGCCCATGCGTCCCAGAAGCGCTGACTTCCCCGTCCGGTTGGGTCAGGTTATTACCATAACCAGCTTCACCAGCCTCTTCACCGGCATCGTCACCTGGCTCTTCAATAGGCTCGTTTGGATCCGGCGCAGTATCGTCGTCAACCAAGCCGCCGGATCCGCCCGACCCTCCATCTTCGCCGAGCTCGCCCTTAGCAAACGATACCGTGAGACCGTAATACGCGACATCACCGTTCTCGGCCACAACATCGAATGTCCAGGTCCTACCCTCATCATCGCTCTCAAGGTTCTCGACTTTTGATGTAGGGTCGCTTAGCTCAATCATGATGTCGGCCTGTGAGGGTGGCGTGGCATCGCTCGGAAGCTCGACCTCAAACTCATCCTCAGTAAGCCTGTTCGCCAGAATACGTTGCACCGTAACGTTCGTAACGGCGGTATCTCCTGAAGGCGGAGTGATTATGCTCGTTCCACCCGCCCCGGAAGCAGAAGCATCCTCTGAGATCATTGACCCCGACGGCGTAGCCCGCTCGGTCCCCTGCCGAAGAACATCATCGTTCATCGTAATTCCCTTTGCCGCCAGGAGCTCTGCCGCCTGCTTGCCTCCGTTCGCGTTGAGGTGCACCGTGCTCGCATCGAATACCGTATGATCGGCACTGCAGACCGCATAGACATGTGGCACCGCACCGTTCTCTGAGGAGACCTCGATATTCACGGTGCTGTCGCTGAATATGCAGGAACCGTCGCTGAGCAACCCGTTCGTTCCTCTTAAAGAGAGCATCCCGCTCGACGCATCTCCCTCAGGCGGGAGGGGATCATCGATTGTGATATTCACCTTAGACTGCTGGATGAGTATCTGTCCCGCAAGGTCTGAGGGAGAGTAATCAGTCGCATACAGCGCAGCCATACCGTCGGTCATCTGAATAGCAAAGGTTGAGTTTCGAACCAAAAGCCAACCAGAGGTGCTCAGCAGCCACCAGCGCGGAGCGTCGAAGGAATATCCGTTGAGAACGGACTCCCCTGCCGTGAGCGACGCTCTCTCAAACACCAGATTGGCATCGGAGAATATTCCGGCCTCGCGCCCGGTGAGGGTAATGGCGATGTCATGAATGGTGGTGGCTCCCATCATGTGGCAGATGGACCCGTATGAATTAACCTGAGTTTTGCCCGGCGGCCAGCTGGAGGCAAGCGTGAGCGACGCAGTCGCTGCCCCCTTAGCAGGGCCGATGTCGAGCGTAGATGTTTCTTGATAGGATGCATTGGCATCAAAGGCCACGGACTGCTCCCCACTCAAAGGATCCTCGCTCGCTCCGGTCACGATTACGCATTGGCCGTCCACCTCCACCGAGCTGTTCTCGGGCAATACAAATCCACTTCCCGAAAACCACAGGTCACAGTTGTGTAGAGAGAGCACCCGCGAGGTCCCATCCCAATGCCAACCTTCGCCTTGCGCAACCCCATCCTCCTGGGAGAGGTCGATTGGAGCGAGAACGGCGCCTATCCCTGCGCTCTCCGCCCCCAGTCCTTCCGCGCGCACCGGAGTGAGAGATGTGATACCGCTCACAAGGAAGAAGAAGATCAGAACGGTGAGGATGTGAATCCGGCGCAACACGAGAGCCCCTTTCGCAAGACGCCGCGCGGAGGCGGCGCGGGTGTGGCCCTATCTTGCGCGCACCTTGAGCGATCTGCCTTGGCGTTTGAGGATTCTAAGGCCCTCTTAGGCGACTTTTGCGAATCTTTATGAGGCCGCGCGGAAAACATAATGCAAAGGGCCGGCGCGCTTGATGCGCACCGGCCCAAAGGAAGCCTCGTATGACAGAGCTCGCACGGTTGTAGCTTACTGGTAGCTCACCGTCTGATGGTTGCGGTCCTTCACGACAACGTCGTGCGCACCACCCTCGACAATGGAAGTGGACGAGACGAGCGTCAGGCGAGCCTTCTGCTGCAGCTCCTTGATGCTCTTAGCACCGCAGTTGCACATCGTGGACTTAATCTTGTAGAGCGTAGCGTTGACGCCCTCCTTGAGCGAGCCCGCGTAGGGAACGTAGGAGTCGACGCCCTCCTCGAAGGCGAGCTTGCTCGCGCCGCCGAGGTCGTAGCGCTGCCAGTTGCGGGCACGCGCGGAGCCCTCGCCCCAGTACTCCTTCATGTACTGACCGTTAACGTTGACGCGAGAGGTCGGGCTCTCGTCAAAGCGGGCAAAGTAGCGACCGAGCATCATGAAGTCGGCGCCCATGGCAAGCGCAAGCGTCATGTGGTAATCGTAGACGATACCGCCATCGGAGCACACGGGCACGTAGATGCCGGTCTCCTCGAAGTACTCGTCACGCGCGCGGCACACGTCGATGAGCGCCGTGGCCTGACCGCGGCCGATACCCTTGGTCTCACGCGTGATGCAGATGGAGCCACCGCCGATACCGACCTTGATGAAGTCGGCGCCGCAGTCGGCAAGGAAGCGGAAGCCGTCGGCGTCGACCACGTTGCCGGCACCAACCTTGACGGAGTCACCGTAGTTCTCGCGAATCCAGTCGATAGTGAGCTTCTGCCACTCGCTGAAGCCCTCGGAGGAGTCGATGCAGAGCACGTCGGCGCCCGCCTCGATAAGGAGCGGCACGCGCTCAGCGTAGTCGCGCGTGTTGATGCCAGCGCCGACCATATAGCGCTTGTTAGCGTCGAGCATCTCGTTGGGGTTGGACTTATGCGAATCGTAGTCCTTACGGAAGACGATGCCCACGAGGCAGTCGTCATCATCGACCACGGGAAGAGCGTTAAGCTTGTTGTCCCAGATGACATCGTTGGCACGCTTGAGAGTGATGTCCTTATCGCCCACGATGAGCTTCTCGCGCGGGGTCATGAAGGTCTCGACCTTAGCGTTGTGATCGTCGCGGCTAGGACGGTAGTCGCGGCTCGTGACGATACCCAGAAGCTTGCCGTGCGGGGTGCCGTCGGCGGTGACAGGCATGGTGGAGTGACCGGTCTTCTCCTTAAGATCCATGACCTCAGCCATCGTCATATCAGGCGTAAGGGTGGAATCGGAGACAACGAAACCGGCCTTGTGGTCCTTGACCGCCTTGACCATGGCGGCCTCCTGCTCCGGCGTCTGGGAGCCGTAGATGAAGGCCATGCCGCCCTCGGTGGCAAGTGCAATGCCCATCTGCTCGCCGGAAACCGACTGCATAATCGAGGAGACCATAGGGATGTTAAGGGAGATCGCCGACTCCTCGCCGCGGCGGAAGCGCACGAGCGGGGTCTTCAGCGAGACGTTTGCCGGGATGTGCTCATGAGACGAGTAGCCAGGCACCAACAGGTACTCGGAAAACGTATGCGACTCGCCGGGGAAGAACATTGCCATGGGTACTCCTTCTCATGTAGGGCGTCGTTGCGCCCGTGCTCAGCGGCTCCGGCGCGCCCGACGCGATTGCGTGGACAAACCGCCCGGCAAGGCGGTTCTCGGTGGAGTATTGTAGCGCATACGAGGCTGCTACAATCAGGTGCGAAGCTACAAGAACACGAAGTCAACGCGTTGGAGGAAACATGGAGGTTCGCGCACATGCCCGATTGGTTATCCAAGGGCAAGACGAGACCCTGCCCGGCGCGTTTGGACCGGGCTGCGTCCAGCTCCTCAAGGGAATCGACCGAGAGAAATCGCTCAACCGCGCAGCAAAAGCGCTCGGCATGGCGTACTCCAAGGCATGGCGCATCGTTAACGAAGCCGAGGCTCAGTTGGGGCGCTCCCTCATCGAGCGCAACGGCGCCAAGGGTTCCACATTGACTGATGATGGGCGGCGCGTGCTGGACGCCTACCAGACACTCCAAGAAGAAATCGACGCCCTTGTTTCGCGCCGAACGCCCGAATTGTTCTTCTGATGCTCCGCTCATCGCGGAAATGGGCATCAAATTGATGCCAAAGCGATAAGAGAACTGCATAGGCCACGTACGACCTTTACTTTTTCAGGCTGCCAGCGGCCCTCTTTACGGCGTATCTCAAATTTGATGCCCAGAAACGTATCGAACTTACCCGCGACCTACGCGGTGGCACAGATCGTCGACGTTTGCCCTCATAATGCCTCAATAAACTGCTACGGGGACCCGCCCATACGGCAAAAGAGCATAATGAGAGGCCCCGTTGAGATGCCGAGTGCTGCAGCGAGATCACGGGAATTCACAGATGCAAGACCGCAAAATATACGAGTTGATCAGCCGCGGATAGAATATCTCCTCGCGCCTGCTTGGGATGCGGCAGCAAGCAGTCCCTTTGTTAATCGTTAAGGAAACATGTTTGCGTTACATCTGATTTGGTATCGCACGCTCGCAACGTCCGTACGACGTCAATTGCCTTCATATCGTCTATATATTTAGAAAAATATTTGGCGCTCTAGCGTTGTTCACAGAAGACGGGTCTCTGACACAGGTCTTACGTGATGGTCATCCCGTAGAGTCAGTTATTGCCGCCCGCGTCCCCCGAATTTGGAATGTACGCCAACATGTTTATAACAATGCAAAAAGCATATGACCGGGCTCAAACCAAACGCCGACCAGGTCGCGTGAGGCGTTGTTCATGTCTTGTGGAAAACAGCAGCACTTAGAGCTTCAGAAGGAACAATCCTCATCCAATCCTTGGAAGAAACCGTATAAGGTGTCGTCATGAAGACGCTGTGTGACATAACTGCTCTGCGGTACCACCGTATGCCGCCCGTGGTTCACGAGGTGATCGACGAGCGACTTGACCAAGCGCTTGGTCCCGGCAACTGGTCCTTTGAGAGTGCGGCCGAGCTCCTTGGGCTCCCCCATCAGCCTGTCCATCTGCTTTGCAGCAATCAAGCTGCGCGCCGACACACCGTCCACCAGAAGACGCAACTTATCACCGCCGCGCTGCCATTCGGGAGCAAGCGGGAATTCGGTGCCTACTCCTCGGTGGCATCGCCTGCTTTGACATTGTTCACGCTTGCAACGCACCTTTCCGTCGTACAACTGTCTATGCTCATGCATGAGTTCTGCGGAAGCTTCAGCATCTACAAGCCTACAGAACAAGAGCGCGCATACCTCCAGGAGCTCTGCCGTCAGGAAGCCTATAGGGAGTATGGAGGCTGGAAGCCGGTTCTCGATGCAAGCGGCAAGATCACAGACCTGTGGCAGCGCCCCGCGATTTCGAACATCGCCGAGCTTGAGGAACTCGCCGACAAGCTTGCCGGCGCCAAAGGGCGTCAAACATTTATCCAAGCGCTGCGGTTGACCAAGGAAGGGGCGGCCTCCCCTTTTGAGGCGCGCGCCGGCATACGGTTAAGCGCGCCTAGACGCCTCGGAGGGGAAGGACTTAGCGACCTGACTTTCAATGAACGCGTTAAGCTGACCGACCAAGCACAACTCGTCGCTGGGCAGGCAACGGCTTTCATAGACATCGTGCTGCGCAATCCTACCTCGGAAGATGAGGTAGGCATAGAATGCCAGAGCAAGCTCATCCACGATAATGAGGAAAAAGGCGTCGCCGACGCCAACCGTATCACGGCACTGCAATCGATGGGGCACACCATCGTACAGCTATCCTACAAAAACCTCGAAGACCATGATGCTTTTGAAAGCGTGCTTTCCTTCATCTTCGAGAAGCTGAAAATCAGTCGCATTCCAAAAAGTCCATCACTGCTCAGGAAAGAACGGCAGCTGTGCTACGAGCTCTTTGCGAATGGGAAAGCTATCGATTGGTAGCTCATACTCAAAATGGGCATCAAAATGTATAGAGCTCTCCCTAACCCGAAAGGCCGACCATGAAAACGTGTGCGTATTCGCTGAAAAACGCGAGCCTGCTCAGCCCAGCCAATATTTGATGCCCACTTCACGCTTGAGAACCTTATAAAGGCTGTTACGACACAAACGCACGGAGGGCGATGATGATGAGGACGATTCCGCCCACGATTTCTGCCCGCGGACCAAAGTGAGCACCGAGCTTGCGGCCAACCAAAAGCATGGCGACACAGCAGATAAACGTCATGACGCCAATCGCGCCGCCGTAAAGGACGATATTTGCTCCGCTGGCAGCAAGGGACACACCGACGATGAAGGCATCGATAGAAGTGGCGATGGCCTCGAAGAAAATCGTAGGGTACGACAGGCGCGTCGTGGGGCACTCCTTGGGCTCGCGAAGCTCCCCTACTGCCTCGACGATCATCTTGCCGCCCACGAACGCAAGAATCACAAGGGAGACGATACCCGCATACGCCTCAATAAGTGGGGCTACGAGCGTGCCTCCAAAGAATCCAGCGATGGGCATGGCCATCTGAAACAGGGCGAACATGATGGGCATGGCGAGTTTCTTGCCGCGCGACATATCGGGCTCGCATAAAGAATTTGACAGCGTGACGGCCATTGCGTCCATAGCGAGAGCTACGCCCAAAACAAGCGCCTCTACGAGGTTGGCGAAATCAAACGTTCCCAAAACATCCTCCCCGATGCTTACTGAAAGGAACAAATTTGTGATTGTGTGGTCTACCCCTTTGGGCGGCAACTAAAGTAGCGCCGCTCACCAAAACACGTCTTCTATAGAGGCGAGATTACAAAGGCTCGGGTGGATTGCAGAAGAGGCGAAGCGCCTGATCAAGGCTGTCGGCAACGTAAAGGGGATCATCGGTACCGGCAAAAATGCGCAGGTAGCTGACATCTCGTCTTGTGACAACACCCATGCGCGTCGCGGAACCGCCCGCATGCTTGGAACGATTCGCAACAGGGCACATCTCAAGGAAGCGGCGGTTGCGCTCGTCCGCGGTTTCATCCGCAGAACCCGTCAGACAGAAGTCCACGGCAGGACCGAAGCCATGCTCGAGCACCGTGGAGGCAAGGCCGCAATCGGGATGGGTCTTGAGCCCGGGATATGCCGTACGTCCGATGCGCGGGTGGCAGTGCAGGTACTCGGCGATAGCGCGCGCATTATCGAAATGGCGCTGCATGCGCTCCGACAACGTATCGAGTCCCTCTTGGAGAACGACGAGCTCATGCTTGGGAAGAAGATCAGACGCACTCGGTGAAGTCGGGTCGCCGAGACCGAAGGCGAGCAGGCGATAGGCATCCTCCGCCTCGGGCCGCACGATGCGGCGGCGCCCGCGACCGGAGAGTGAACGGGCAACGGAGACGGCGACGAGCTTTTGCCCGAGACGCCCCGCGCCAACACGGTCGAGAGCCTCAAGCGCGATGGTCGCGCCGAGAGAAAGAGGCTTGCAGCCGAAGGCAGAGGCGACCGTGTTATCCACAATAAGCAACGCGCCACAAGCCGCAGCGGCGCGCGAAAGCTCTCTCAAGTCGGGAACGCGCAAGCCGACGCCGCCTATGGAACAGACAAACCAGAACGTGCGATTGGACGTCCTGCCGGCAGGATAGGCGTAGGAAGCCGGCGAGCCGGTAACGGCAAGCTGCGTGCTCCCCCATCCAATGGGAGCTTCCTCATCTTGAGCACCCCACCCGGAGGCGGCGAGAAAGGCATCGGGCGCGGGGTCGGCGATTAGCTGGACGTCCTTGCCAGGGAACTTGGCCTCAAAGGAGTCGGCACAATCATCAGCAAAGGCAACGAGACGATCCTCGGGCCCCAGAAGACCGATCTTGGCTATGACATCGACCGTATGGGCGGCGGGAACGAGCCAGGTGGCACGCGCCCCCTGCAACTCCGCGAACCGATCCGCAAGCGCGGTCTGCGACACAGCCATGGTCTCCCCTCTCGTAGGCAACTTGTACAAGTATACGGGAAAATGCGCCGCGTGCATGGGCAGGCGGCGCATTGCAACCGTAATTTGTCGTGGGTGGGACACGTGAGGTCAAGTGCTGCTATCAGCCAAGATCCTCGCCATTTGAGCTGAATGCTTGCCTTAACCACGCGAAGCTCTTTTTGGGCATGCGCTTGAGATGATCCGCTCCCTGAGCAGCGTAATCGACAAAGACCGCCCCGTAGCGCTTCTCTATGTCGCCGCTGGATGAAGGGATGTCGATAAGACCCCAGCCGAGATACCCGATGACCTCTGCCCCATCGAGCTCGACGGAGTCCTTCAGGGCTTGGATATGGTCCCTATGGTAGGTGATGCGGTAATCGTCTGCGATGGCGGAGCCGTCCTCGGGCAGCTTCTCGCGCCAACCGATACCGTTCTCGAGCGAGAACACCGGCAGGCCGCAGCGCTCCCAAATCTCGGTGATAGCACGCCGATAGCCGGTCGCATCGATATTCCAACCCCACTCGTTCGCCTCCACATGAGGGTTCTTGCAGCCGCCCACCCAACCGAGCGCACACGCCGGCACATCATCGGAAAGGTTCACGGCCGATACACAGGACGATTGGTAGTAGCTGGTAGCGGAAAAGTCATTGCGCATGCACCCGATTTGAGCGATCTCCTCGGCGCTCATGTCAAGCGTGATACCGCGATGGCGCAGATAGGCAGTGTAGTACGACGGATAGGCTCCGTGAGCGCAGGTGTCGAGCACGATCCAACTACCAAACCGTTCTGCCTGAGTCGCAGCCAGGACATCCGCAGGCGCAGGCGTTGCCGGATAAACCGGCGTGAAGGCGCACATGCCGCCGATCTTGCAATCGGGGTAGTTCTCATGCAGGTAATTCACCACGCGCGCGTGGGCGACCATAACGTTGTGCGCAATCTGGTACACCTCGGCCTCGTGCTCGGGCGCGGTAGGATCCGCGGGCACGGGTGCGCCGGCGATGTCGAACGCCATCGGAAGGCCGTAGAGGTTCTGCTCGTTGAACGTGATCCACCATTTCACCTTGGGCGCAAGGGCATCGATCACCACCTTTGCGTAGTCCACAAAGGCATCCACCACATGCTTGGAGGCAAACCCGTGATACTTCTCGGCAAGCGCAAGCGGCATATCAAAGTGATAGAGGCACACCATGGGAGCGATGCCGTTGGCGAGAAGGTCGTCGGCAAGGTTTTCGTAATAGAGAAGCCCCTCTTGGTTCACCTCGCCCTCACCCTCGGGCATGATGCGCGACCATGAGGTCTGGAAACGCAGGCAGTTCATGCCCATTTCCGCCATGAGCGCGTTGTCCTCGCGGAAGCGATGGTAGCCGTCGATTGCCTCCTCCCAAGCGCCGGGTTTGTGCTCGTAGACGCTCGGCCCCTTACCTCCCTCATGCTGCGCGCCGTCGTACTGCATGCTGGAGACGGAGTTCCCCCAGAGAAAACCCTTAGGCAGCGACACGGTCATCTCCCCTTTCTGACCCATATGGAAGAAGCGGACACCGCCATGATGCCCGCTCCTGCACGTTCCTATAACCATACGGCGACACAAGCCGCCAAACGGTGCGACCAGTCCTACCGGCGCTCGGAGATCTCGGCCTTTACGTCCGCGATGAAGTCGTCGAGCTCGCGCGCGTGCGTCTCGTTCGAGCGGTCGCGCACCGAGATGTTACCGGCCTCGACCTCCTGCTCGCCGATGATGAGCATGTACGGCGGGCGATCGATGTTGCGCGCTTCGCGGATCTTGTAGCCGATCTTCTCATCGCGCTCGTCGAGCACGGCGCGGATACCGGCAGCCTCGAGCTTCTCGGTAACGGAGCGGGCGTAGTCGCGGCTCTTCTCCGAGACGGGAAGCACCTTCACCTGGCAGGGCGCAAGCCACGTGGGGAACTTGCCCTCGAAGTGCTCGATGAGGATGCCGATGAAGCGCTCGATAGAGCCGAAGCACACGCGATGGAGCATGATGGGGCGGCGCTTTTCGCCATCGGCATCGGTGTACTCGAGGTCGAAGTTGAGCGGCATCTGGAAGTCGAGCTGGACCGTACCGCACTGCCAAGTGCGGCCGAGCGAGTCCTCCAGATGGAAGTCGATCTTGGGCCCGTAGAAGGCGCCGTCGCCCTCATTCACCACGTAGTCCTTGCCCAGACGGTCGAGCGCCTCGCGAAGTCCCGCCTCGGCGCGCTCCCAATCCTCGTCCGAGCCCATGGAGTCCTCGGGGCGGGTAGAGAGCTCGAGATGGTAGGTGAAGCCGAACTTCTGGTACACGGAGTCGATCAGGTTCACCACGCCCACGATCTCGTCGGTGAGCTGGTCGGGGCGGACAAACAGGTGCGCGTCGTCCTGGTTGAAGCAGCGCACGCGGAAAAGACCGTGGAGCGCACCGCGCATCTCATGACGATGGACAAGGCCAATCTCGCCGGCGCGGATGGGGAGCTCACGGTAGCTGTGCGGACGGCTCTTGTAGACGAGCACACCGCCCGGACAGTTCATGGGCTTGATGCAGTACTCCTCGTCGTCGATGACGGTTGAGTACATGTTGTCCTTATAGTGATCCCAGTGACCGGAGGTCTCCCACAGGTGCTTGCTCATAATCTGCGGAGTCGAAATCTCCACGTAGCCGGCGTCGTGGTGAATCTCGCGCCAGTAGCTTAGGAGCTCATTCTTTAAAATCATGCCGTTGGGCAGGAAGAACGGGAAGCCGGGTGCCTCGTCGCGCATCATGAAGATGTCCATCTCGCGACCGATCTTGCGGTGATCGCGCTTCTTGGCCTCCTCGATGAGGCGCAGGTGCTCGTCGAGCTCGTCCTTGGTGGCAAACGCGGTTCCGTTCACGCGGGTGAGCATCTTGTTGGCCTTGTCGCCCTTCCAATAGGCACCGGAGACGCCGGTGAGCTTGAAGGCCTTGAGGGCCTTGGTGTAGGTGAGGTGCGGGCCGACGCACATGTCGATGTACTCACCCTGCTGGTAGAAGGTGATGCGAGCGTCAGCGTCGAGGTCGCCGATGTGCTCGACCTTATACTTCTCGCCGCGCTCCTCCATAAGCGCAATGGCCTCTGCGCGCGGCAGCTCGAAAACGGTGAACTTGAGGTTCTCCTTGACGATCTTCTTCATCTCCGCCTCGATCGCGGGGAAATCGTCCTCGGAGATCTTCTGTCCCTCGGGAAGGTCGATATCGTAGTAGAAGCCGTTGTCGGTCGCCGGGCCGTAGGCAAAGTCAGCAGCCGGATAGAGGCGCTTGATAGCCTGGGCCATGATGTGCGCGGCGGAGTGGCGGATAACGTGCGTCACCTCGTCAGCCGGGCACTCGTCCACATGACCGTCGTTGTAGAGAACCTTCATGATGCGCTCCTTAAGCGAGTTGGGGAATAACGTGCGGATAGAACAAGAAAAACGCCCGGGGCCCTCTTGCGAGGGCCCACGAGCGCAAGGCAGCACGCAACGGTGACGGATGTACCGGCAGGGAGTCGCGCGCTATTGGATGTGCGTTCGGCAGTAGGGGCAGACCTTCCAGTGCGCCTCGAGGGGCTTGTGGCAGCTCGGGCAGACATTGCGAACCTGCGTGTTGCAAACCGGGCAGACGACAAAGTCGCGCTCGATGGGGGTACCGCAGTTGGGGCAAGTGCCGTAGTGCGAGAGCTGACGCTCGCGCAGGGCCATGTCGAGCTCCTGCTCCTCACGGTCTGCAAGGTAGGTATGCGGACGCAGCGCCAGATAGGCGATGAGGCCGATGAACGGGATGAGCGAGACGATACCCCAAGCCCAGAACGCCTGGATGCCGCGGCGGCGCGCGTCAACGAACACGTAGATGACGGAAAGCACGTACAGAGCAGCGATGAAGGCGACGAACAGATAGATCGCCATCATGAGCTCGGGCGTGAGAAGCTCAGAGAGGATCGACATGGATGAAAACCTTTCGTCAAGGCGGATATCGGGCTCATTGTATACCAAACAGGCAGACAACCCCACCAGACACGCCAACTGCATAGAAGCCTGTTAACAGATTGTCGGGCAAACGCGTCCTCGTCAGCGACGGCGAGGTCTCCTCCCTGGGCGAAGCCGGAGCTCGTAGCCACGCCTGTTGGCAAGACGCGCGTATGCGGTAAGCGCAAGCCAAAGACCCGTTGCCACCATATAGAGGCACACGATGCCTCCCGTTGCGCCCTCGGCAAGGTTGCGCGTGAAGATGGCCGGCAGATCGTCCCACACGATATGGGAGATGATGACGGTCTGCAGCGCAAAAATGGAGACAAGGGCGCTTGCCAGATTGAACAGGCGCACGCCCGTGATGGCAAGGACGTTGAGGCGCCGCGAGCGAACGAGGTTCACGACGGCGAGAACGATGGAAACGAGGGCGTAAGCGGCGTAGGCGTATATGAGAAGCCCAGGATAGGTTCTACCGAAACCCTGGAGCACAAGGTTAGCGATGGTGCCAGAGAACGCGAGCGTTATGACCACAAGGGCAACACCTGCCCTGCCGCATCTGATAAGTGACGTCTTGCTCTCCGTTCGGCCGTCCGCCGCCACACTCATGAGCGCACCCGACGCAAGATAGGATTTACCGGAGTTGAGCGTCGCGACCACAACACCCACCGAGAACGTCCAGGCAGAGCGTGCGAGAAGGCCAACGATGATGTTGACGAGCGCAAAGGCAACATGGACGCTGCCGAAGACGAGGTCGAGCGCCATCGCGCGAACGCGGTCGTCCTCAACCAGGCGACGCGGCACCACCGACCCCACGACCGAGCGCACACGCGAGATCCGTCTAAAGGTGACCGAAGTTGCCTCGGGGGCTATGGGAACACCGGCGGCGGCGCGCAGCAGGCGCGACACATGCCCCGTGAAGCGCCGCCGCATGCGGGCGCGGACACGACCCTGTGTCTCGACGATAACCCGCACATCGCACCTCCCCGCCAGAGGGGCAACCAGATACCCTCATGATACCCGGCAACACGAGGTACGTGCAGGAAGCGCCTCAGCGAGGTGAGGCAGGCTCATCGCTAGGTTGCACGTCGACCGCCCCCGTGCGATATACGTCGTTGCGCAGCAGACGGTATGCCGTCGCCGCAAGGGGAACGCCAACGAACATACCGAGAATGCCGAACGCTCCCCCGCCGACGGTAACCGCTGCAAGCACCCAGATTCCCGGCAGCTGGATGGACGAGCCGACGACATGCGGATAGATAAGATCGCCCTCGAGCTGCTGCAGGACGATGATAAAGACGAGGAATACGAGCGCTTGAACGGGAGACTCCATAAGGATGAGGAAAGCGCCGATGACGCCCGAGAGAAGGGCACCGACGATGGGAATAAGCGCCATGAACGCGGTGAGGGCGCCGATCATCCAAGGATGCGGAAGGCCGAGCACGAGCATGCCGAGAGCACAGAGGACGCCGAGGATGGCCGCCTCGGTACACTGCCCCACGAGGAAACGGTGAAAGCAGTCGTCCGCGACAGCAAGCACGTAACGAAGCCGGGTTAGCGCATGGCCGGGCATGTAGCGTTCCAGCAAGAGATTAGCCTGACGGGAAAGACGGTCCTTGCTGAGCAGGACGAAGAGGGCAAACACAAACGCGAGAACAAAGTTTGCTGTGCCGCTCGCGACGCCAGCAACCACGTCCACGACTCCCGACATGATGACCGATGCGGCACTTCCCACACCCGTCTTCCAATCGAAAGCCTCGAGCGAGTCGCCGATCGCATCGATGGTCTCCGGTGTGAGTATGCCGGTGTCCTCAAGCCATCGACCAAGAGACGCCAGTGCGACGGGCAGCTCATCAATAAGAAGACGAACGCAATCGATAAGCTGCGGCACAACGATTACCACCACGGCAGCGATAATTCCCACAAGAGATGCGATAGCGGCAACGAGGCTCACGATAGGCCTGAGGCGCAGAACAAGAGGTCGACCATCCTGAGGAAAAAGATGACGCTCGTAAAAACTCATGAGGATGTTAAGAGGATATGCGAGAACGAACCCAAGAATGATGGGGACCAGCGAAGATAGGGCAACACGGATAACACCCTCTATTGCCGGCCAGTAATAGATGCCGAGATACACCGCAAAGGCAGCCACTGCAATAGCGGCGATGGTTTTTGTCGAAGGTTGGCCCTGTTGCATAAAACTACCCCTGAATGTGCAAGCGCTTGCGAGCACCGAGTCGATACGATGCCGCTAGCTTACCCCAAAGGGATACTCACTAGTACGCTTCTAGATTTCAGGGCGCAAGCAGTCTTAATCCCCTATCTCGCGAAGCAGTTCAGCCGGATCAATTTCAAATAGATGCGCTAATTTAACGAGATTAGATGTCGAGGGTTCAGATTTGCCCTGCTCCCACTTGCTTACAGCCTGCCTGCTAACGCCAACATGCTGCGCCACAAACTCCTGCGTCATACGACAATGCTCGCGATGACTCTTAAGTACCTCACCCAAAGATCGCCGAACAGCGACCGATTCTGGGTCCTTTGTCGCACGCTCGTTCCTAAGAAACCAGTGGATGGCAAGGACAGCTGCAACGATGAACAGGATAACCGGCACCACATTGAACAACACAAAGGTAAGAAGAATAATGAACTCGGCACCAGATGGAAACAACATGGGACACCTCCGTCCATCCGTTCGAACTTAAGGCAATTGTACGGTACGGCTCCAGTTGCTTCGACCAACTAACGCGCAACGTTGGGTTGCATTATGGTTGCGCACTTCAGATGAGAGGCTCGTTATCAAAATACCGCTCTTACGACGTAGGCTAAGGGCTACCATCTAAAGCAAGTGAGAGCCAGAATCCTCACTTTTGAAGGAGGCCCTATGATGCATGCAAAGCAGGTCGAATATCACCCGACCATGTCAGATATTCTTGCAAACAACCGCGCCTTCGTGGGGCGAGGCGGCATGGACGAACGACCGGCGAAGGGGCGCCCTGCAAGGCGGCTTGCGATCGTCACCTGTATGGATGCGCGCCTAACGGAGCTTCTGCCGCAGGCCCTTGGCATCCGGGACGGCGACGCCGCAATCATTCAGGTGGCCGGCGCCACCATTGTGGACCCCTACGGCGAGGCGATGCGATCGCTTATTGTCGCAATCGCTGAACTCGGCGTTACAAACGTCATGGTAATCGGTCACACAGACTGCGGAACCTGCGGCATGGAGGCCCATCATTTGCTCGAAGCCCTTGAGCAAGCGGGCGTGCCCCATGACGCCGTCGAAGCGGAACTCGCGCGCGAACCGCGTGCGCGCGAGGTCCTGACCGGATTCAATAACCTAGAGGATGAGGTCGCGCGAAGCGTGCGAACCATCCGGTCACACCCCCTCGTGCCAGAGTCGGTCAGAGTGGCGGGCTTCACCATCGACGTCGTAACCGGCGCCCTCTCGCCAGTGGACGCTTAACGCAGGTGCGCAGCCAGGCGAGCCCTACGCAAGGTCCCCGCCCTCAATATGACGGATGCTGGGAATCGCCCAGGTAACGACGGCGAGTATCACCATGGCCGTACCTGCGCCGACAAACCACGCAGGAGCACCGACGGCGTCCGCGAAGAGCGAGGAGCCGGCAAGTCCCAAGGGCATGGCCCAGGACATGATGGCACCGTAAAGACCGAACACGCGCCCCAGATACTCGGGTGGAATCTTCTCCTGCATAAGCGCTGTCTGTGGACCGGAATAGAACGGCGAGCTGAGCCCCATAAGGAAACTCGCGACGAGAAAGAGCGTGAATCCGCCATTGTTGAGAAGGCCTGCGCCAATCGTCGCCGCGCCATAAAGAGCCGTTGCGGCCACCACCGTGAGTGCGCGGTTCTTGAACCCTCCCCAGCTGGCAAGAAGCGCCGAGCCCGCAATCATACCAACGGAGAACACGATCTCCGCCGTGGCCGCGTCGCCCGTAGTTCCACCGAAGTGGTCGAGCGTCATGATGGGAAAGAGCGCCGAGATGGGCGAAAAGACGAGCGTGAACGCGAACCCACACCACAACAGAGCGAAAAGACCGCGATAGCAGCGCAAGACACGGTAGCCATCAGCAGTCTCAGCGACGAGAGCACGTACCTGTTCGGCTAGAACGATGCCTCTCTCAGCCGTCGACGCACTCTGGGACGAGCCGCCGACGTCGAGCCTTGCCGCAAGCACTGCCCCTGTGGCGAAAAGTGCTCCCGCGACGTCGAGCGCAATCATTGCGGTGAGCCCCCAGAGCGGGTAGATAACCGCCGCGATTGCCGTACCGAGAATGTAGCCGCCGGATTGGACAGCCTGGGTCACGCCCGCAAGACGGGTGAGGTGCTCGGGCGGAGCCACAAGCGGCGTGAGCGCCTGAAACGCAGGCGTATGAAAGGCGCTTCCGATTGCCCGTACGAAGAGCGCAACCATGACCACCCACACCGGGAGCGCGCCAGCAAGTGAGACCATCGCAACAACGGCACTCACCGCGGCGATGAAGAGGTCGGCGCCTATAAGCGTGTGCTTGAGCGGCAACCGGTCGACGATGGTGCCCGCGAACATGCCGAACAGCGCAAGTGGCAGAAAACCCGCAAGCGACGCCAGCGAAAGCATGCTCGCCGAGTTGGTGGTGAGCGTGATATGCCACACGAAGCCCATCTGGAGGATAGAGCTTGTTAGCACGGACACGAGCTCGCCACCCCATACGAAGGCGAGCTGTGCGACCCAAGACGTCGAGCCTCCAGTCGGACGGTCACGATCATACGATTCAGCCATGCCTCATCCTTTGCGTTGCTTCTATCCAGTTGCAGGGCGCAGGCTGCATTATACCTTCCTCCATCAGACCGAGTCGACGCCCTCCACGAGCGAGATGCGCAAGACCTTGCGCTGGGTGATGCCCTTCTTATCAGCACAATCCATGAGCACCCACTCATCGTCTACGTCCAGGACCGTGCCGGCAAGGCGCATATCGCCTGCCGTGACGCCCGCCTCGGAAAGGACGAGCTCGCAGGAGGAGCCGATGCGCTCCCGCAGCATCCGCCCGAGCTCTGCCTCGCGCGGACACGCGTCATCCGTAAGCTTCCGCAGATCTTTCTTTGTCGGAATGGTCGCCATGATGTAGACGACCATGGCAAACGTACCGCAAGCCATCGCAAGAATCGTGTACTCCATCAGCGGTCACGCTCCTCGATCGTAAAACCGGCGACGTCAGTCATGTCGACGAGTTTGAGCACGCGGTGTGGCGGCTCCTTCTCGCCGAAAATCGGTGTTGGGAAGACGGCCTTGGGCGCGTCGCACTCAAGACGGATCCACCCGGCGCCAACGCCGCAAATGAGCGCATGCATAAGAGCGCCCTCGCCGTCGGCGAGCTCCACCGTCGCAACCTTGCCCACAAGCCCTTCGATTACATGGAGGTCGCGGACGGACCCACCCTTGCCCGAACTGACCACGTCGACCTCGTCGTTCGCGAGATCGTCGAGCGTCACCCCGTAAAGCCGCGCGAGCTCGGCAGCCTTATCAAGCGCGGGCGAACCCTGCCCAAGCTCCCAGTTGCTGATTGTCTGCCTGGTCACGCCTATGGCGCCGGCAACCTCTTGCTGGCTCATACCAGCGCGTTTGCGCAGTGCGAGCAGCTTGTCCGATATCATCGTCGACCTCTCCTTCAGGCGGGAGGCAAGGCTTTCCTTTCGAGGACCTCGCCTCCCCCATTCTCTCGAAGATGGTTCCGGCGCGCTAGCAAATCCGCTCGGCATCTTGTCCAATGCGCTTGCGCGACAGCATCACATAAGGAAGTTCATGACGAGCGAGACCATCGACTCCTTCTCCTCAGGACGGGACTCGGCAATCATAAGCGCCATCGCCACGAGCATGCTATCCGACACCCGCTTCTCGATGCCGCGGAAGAGCGCCCCGTTACGGTCGAGGAAGTACAGGAAAAGGCTGCACGCGATGCGCTTATTGCCGTCGACAAACGAATGGTTCTTGATTACGAAGTACAAGAGGTTCGCCGCTTTCTCCTCAATCGAAGGATAGAGCTCCTCACCACCGAACGACTGGTAGATTGCAGCGATGCTGCTGCGGAAGGAGTCGTCCTTCTCGCGCCCGAAAATGTCGCTTGCAAAGCGCGGTCGCATCTGCGAAATGAGCGCCATGCATTCGTCATAGTCGAGCACATAGGTCGAACGTTCCCCCTTCGGGCGCGGCACCGCCTCGCGATCGTAGGCGTCGAGGAGCTCGTATGCCTCCGTGTAGCTCTCCACGATATCAAGGATCTCGCGAGAAGCGAGCTCGCCGGGAATCCGCTCGATGATACGAACAACCTCACCCAGTTGACGCAGCCGCCCCTCATTCTCGGCATGACCTTTCAAGATATAGCGCTTGAGCACATCGGTCGCCCACCGGCGGAACTCCACACCTCGTTGGGACTTTACGCGGTAACCCACCGAAATGATGACGTCGAGGCTGTAGATCGCGACCGGCCGAGCCGAAGAAGCAATATGCAAAAAATGCATATTACCCTCTTTGACCAGCTCTTTCTCCTTAAAGACATTCGAAATGTGCCGGGCAATAACAGGTTGGGTGCGATCAAACAGCTCTGCCATCTGAGCCTGTGTGAGCCAAACAGTCTCCTCTTCTACATTGACGGAGAGCTCAACCTGACCATCTTTCGACTCGAACAACACGATGCGCTGTTCATCTGAAGAGCATTCGTTGACGATATCGTTCATATGATTTTGGTTGTTGATAGCTTGCTCAGCCATAACGCATCCCCCGCTTCACAGATCGGCCTTCTTATCAATCGACTTGTGAGCCCCGGCATTAACGGGCGCCGGGAAGCGGGAGCGCTACTCCGCCCGAGGTCGAACCAGTGCAGCCAGCCTCTTGGTGCCTTATCTGGCATACCCGCCGACACGTACCATTGGGGGCCTCCGTGCCGGCTCTTGCTCGTCCCCGTACCTTGAGAGCATTATAACATAAACTCAAACATTTGTTCGTTGTTTTTCAATTGTCAATTCCTTCGGTGTGAAGAGTCATATGCCGAACACCATGGCAACAAGCTGACAACAAGAACGGTCACTACACTCTCGGGGCCACTCAACAATGACATGTCCTCCGCCGACAATCGAGAGAACCCAGCGCGCATCGCTAGGCAATACCTGTTAGCGATGCGCCGATGTTCAGATGAGCTACGCCTTTGACCCCGCGCCTCTCCCACGGCGCTTAGTGAGCGAGAACTGATGGGACTCCTCGATCCAGCCCAAAAGCTCGTCGTCGATGTCCTCGGGAGCCGTGACGATCACATGGTTCGTCCAGCGCTGGGGGTAGGGTTCCACCGCGACGGCAATGCGCGGCGATTCCTTATGATATGCAAGTCCGAAGCTCACTATGAGGCAGCGCTCCGGCCAATCGCGACGACGGCGCACCGGCAGAGAGGCCCAAGCGAACCCAAAACGGTCCGTAAAGGTGATCTGCGTTTTTTGCACCCTCACGTCCACGTTCCCGCAACGCTCGTTGACGCGGTCCTCGAGCATGCGGTAGACCGGCATCATCTCCGGGCAGTGCGAGAAGAACCGCGTGAGAGCCTCTGCAGACGCGTACACGCCATCACCCCCAGAGCACATCACTGTTCACGATTTCATGGCTGCGTCAACGCTCGTCCCCGATCGCCTCTATAAGCATGATAACTGGGCGCAGACCGTCCACACACGTGAATACGCCCTTGTCATCGTCGACCATCCACGTACCGCGCGGCTGAAGCAGCTCGCCACGCGAAAGCTGCGCCACCATCTCCCGCATAGGTAGCCAAGCGTACTCACAGAGTCCCTCCGGCTTTTGCGTGCCGTCGCTCACGAAGGATTGCCCGGGCTGATGAAACGGACAAGCCTCGAAACCGGGGATGGCATAGCGCTCGGCCAGTTCCTCATCCACTGCCGACTTCAACACGGTGATGCGTACATTCCTGTTCATGGTGCTCCTTTTTCGGTGACTATTGGAACTTGCCCCGCACAATTCGCGCGTCTGCGAGCGCGCGAGCGATATCCGCTACGATAACCATGCCCTTGTCCGCAATCTGCGCTGGCAGAAAATCGTAGCGGTCGTTCACTGCAACGTAGCGCGCATGCGGCAGCGAGAGCGTGATGTTCCAGAACGGTTCCTGGATGAACATGGGCGTGATACGGCCGACGCCCAGTTCCAGAAGCAGCAGGCGACGATCGGCATGTGCGGCAATCCAATCCGAGACCTTACGGTATTCACCCTCGTACTTCTTGCCCTGCAGGAAGTTGCCGTAGCCGCGCACCCACGGGAACGCCTCCCCGCCGCAGTGCGGGCAGCGCGGGATGAGCTCGGTAGGAATGCGCGTCCCGTCGCCTTGCGCCTCGATCATCTGCCGCACCGGCTCAACGGCGTCCCAGGTGTCATCCGTGCAACAGCGCGCGCATTGGAAGAAGCGGTGATCGCCCTGAATCTCGGCCACCTTCTCTTCCGGATACAGCTTCACAAACTGCGTATCCTGATTGGTGGTGAGGACGAAAAAATCCTTGCCCGCAAGGAGCCCGTCGAGGTCGAGATAGGGCTGGCGCATCGGGGCCGTCTGGGTGGTGTAGAGGAACGTGGAGAGGTACGCCCACTTCTCCTCCGGCGTCTCCCACTGGCGGAAGCTCCCGTCGAAGGCGCCCTTGATGCCGTACTTTTCGGCGAACTTGCCGAAGTGCGCGCGGAACGAGGGCGTGTCCCCGTAGTAGAAGTCGCCACCACCCGCTGCCGAAAGTCCGGAGGCGCCGCCCACGAGCACGCAGTCAGCTTCTTCGACCTCCTGTGCAAGCCGCTCGACCTGCTCGTCATATGAGAGCGGAGAGGGACCCGCGAGCTCGTAGGGCACGCCACCCGCCGCGTAGACGCCGTGGTAGCGCTCGAAATTCATCTGCGTTGTCGTTACCAGCTGCTCGTAGAGCGTCATACCTCACCTTTCTCATGTATACCAAGAACCGCGCACAGCGCGTCCATCGCACCCGCGATGTCGGCACAGATAGTGAGCGAGCGCTCCCCCAGATGGCGCGGCTCCGCCCTCTTCCCCGTATTGATCCGTATGAGGGAGGCGTTGTCATGGCGCGCCACCATGTCCCAAAACGGCAGCTCGATGATGCTCGGCGTCATGCCGCCCACACCGAGCTCCAAGAAGACCGCGCGCCCGGAGCCCTTGAGCGCGGAGCTGACGAACGCCTCGTAGCGGCGGCGCTGCGCCTGCCACAGGCTACCCTCGAGAAACGCCTCATCGCGCACCCAGGGAGCCATGAGCCAGCCGCAGCGCGGGCAGCGCGGAAGGAGCTCGGAGGGCACGGAGACGCCGTCCTCACCCATGGCGTCGAGCATCTCCTTGACGTAAGGGCCTGCCGGCCAGAGCTTGTCGCAACAGGGTTGGGAGCACTGCAGGAACGCGAAGTCCCCCTGGAAGAGCCAGGTTCGCGCATCGGGAAAGGCACGGCGAACCTGACCGTCCACATTCGTTGTGAGCACGACATGGTCCCGCGACGTAAGCAACGAGGCGAGTTGACGGTAGGCGCGACCGACAGGGGCGGACTCCATATAGTCGATGTAGGCGGCGGTAAACGCCCAGCGCTCCTCATTGGTCGCGTAAAGGTGGTAGTAGCCGTCCATGAGGGTTTCAAAACCATGAGCGCGCCGAAAGCGCTCGAAGCTCCCGCCCTGACCGAACTCCGCGATCGGGTGGTAGTGGTCGTACCCGCAGGCACTCGACATACCCGAGCCGATGCCCACCACCACGGCATCCGCTTCGCGCAAGAGCTCGGCAGCGCGTGCCACGGCGGCTTCCAAAGCCGCCCCATCTCCCAGCGCCCGGGGCGCGGCTGCCCCTAGATGCTGGGCGTACAAGCTCATAAGCCGGCTCATGGGCGCTCCTCCGCCTTGTTGGCTAGCATGACATTCGCGAGATCGATGAGCACCTCGGCCAAATCCCCCCGCAGTGCCAGTTTCCGTTCAAGCGGCAACGCCGGCAGTACCGCCTTTTCACGGTTGACGACGATATAGCTCGCTTGTTGAGTTTTCTCTGCCCACGCCATAAGCGGGGCTTTGATGGCGCGGTTCGCCTGTCCCACACCGAGCTCGAGGATGCAGACGCGCTCCTCGACGTGCTGCGCGAGAAACGCCCGCAGACGCGCCGCCTGGGAACGGAAGGGCTCAAGACGGGCGATGTGCCCCGCATCATCGACCGCGACATCGAGGGGCGCTCCGCAGTGTGGGCAGAGCGGAACCTCGTCGGCATCGACAAACGCGAGTGCGTCGTAGGTCGCCTCAGAGCACCGAGTCGTGCAGCACAGACGCGCGTAGCTGCCCTCAGTCTCCAAGATGGTGTCCGTCGAGAATCCCGCGCGCTCGAAGCGACTGTTGCAGTTGCACGTCACCACAAAGCGCGGCGTGGCTGCCATGATCTGGTCGAGCGCCCGCATGACAGGTGACGGCTCGTAATCTCGATAGCCGTAGGCGATAAGCCGCGATATGAACTTCCATCGAAGCTCCCTATCCGGCCAGCGCGCCATGAGCCCCTGCAGGATACTCGTGAGACCGCACGTCCGATGCAGGTCGCCGAACACGCGTAGGAACTCCTTATCGCAGGAAAACTGGTTGTAGCCGTCCGCGATGTCGAACCCGTTGCTTGCCGCTACGATCACGGCATCTGCCGCGCTCAACATATCCGCTGCACAGCCGACCTCGCCTTGCACCATGCGTCTCCTTGCTGTTGTACTTACTACAACAGCAATTCTATCAACCAAGCCCCATACTTTTTTGCTGTTATAATAAAGTCGACAGCGTCTACACAAGGAGAGACATGGCTTATTCAACCAAGCTGAGCGATGCCCTGCACCTACTCGTATTCATAGCCACCGAACAGGGAGCCGACCTCTCGAGCGGCGCCATCGCCAAGAGCCTTGCCGCCAACCCGTCCTCCGTCCGACAGCTTATGGGACGCCTGCGGCGCGCCGGAATCATCACATCGGTCATCGGCCACGCTCGCCCCGAGCTCGCGCGCGACGCTGAGGACATCTCCATGCTCGACGTCTACCGCGCGGTCGAAGGCGAAAAGCCGCTCCTGCATCTCGACACGCACACCAACCCGGCTTGCGGCGTGGGAGTGAACGCGCAGCTCGCCATCGGGGAGTACTTCGATGACGTGCAGCAGGCGGCGGAAGACGCCATGGCGGGCGTTTCCCTCGCTCAGATCATCGAACGCTACCGTGCTCGCTGTGCCTAGTGAGAGCAGCAGAGGCGACGCGAACCGTCAACAAATAATAGACGCCGAGGATACCGAGCGTCAGCCCCACGGCTCCGCCGGCGAATAGAAAGAATCCATCGGCCTCCATCATGATGGTGATCATGCCGATGAGGACGAATCCAAAGAGACAGTGAATAAGTGCGAGCACCGTAGGCATCACGAAACCGACGCCAATTTGAGCTCGAGCGGAAGCGCGCCTCATGCCCAGCGAGACCCCCAGCACCGCAAGCGTGCGGTACGCGGGCGCGTCGTCAGCCGCGCGCGCCAGCTGCTGCAGAGCGAGCACCGCGGCGGCTGCGATGAGAAAAGCAGCGCCGTAGAATACGCAGGCGTACGCGATGGGCAGAAGCGCCTCCGCACCCTCCACCAGCTCGCCCATGCGCATGCCGACGCTGAAGGCGAACCCCGCCACCGTCATGCAAAGCGACGCCGCAAGAAGCACGCACTCCGCCGCCATCGCCATGGCGCCTGTCTCGGCGCGCGCCTCGAGCTGGCGCACCGTGAAGGGTGTAAGACCCGCCCAATAGCGTTCCGTATGCGCACGCAGCCGCTCGGGCACGCACACCGCGAGGACGCGGATGAGGAAGTACGAACCAAACAGCGCCACGAACCCCATGGGAATGATGAAAACGATGAAGTATCCGGGGCTGAGCAGGCACGTCCCCCATACGAGCGCCAAGAGCATCGCGGCGGCGACCTTCTGCACGCGCAGCGCCATGCCCCCGCCGAGACTCCTGCGCTCCGGTACACCGGAGAAACGCATGAGTTCCACAAGCGGGCGCTTCGAGACCCAGCGCACCGCGGCAGCCGCGGCAACGGCGCTGATCGCAACAAACGAACAGGCGCACTGCACGGCGGCGGATGCCGAGAACAAAATCACCGGCCTCCACGAGACGCCGAACACAAAGGCCGCCACTAGGGAGAACGCGGGCGAAAGGACCCATCCCATCGCAAGACCGCAGGCAAGGGACGCCGCCCCTGCCACCGCGCACTCGACCATAAGCACCAGCGCCACCCGGAGTCTCCCTATCCCCAACATCAGGTAGATTCCGAACTCGCGCTTGCGCCGCCTGAGTAAAAAGGCGTTTGCATACCCCAAGAGAAAGCAGAAGATCACGTCGATAAAGACGGCGAAGGCTTGGAGCACGCCACCCGCTTGAGCGTATGCCGCACGCTGGTCGGGCGAGAGCTCGAGCGCGAGCAAATAATCGGTAGAGGCAAGAAACGAGTACAGGAGGCACACAGCGAACGCGAGCGTTAAGAAGTAGACCGAGAAATCGTGCGCACTGCGCCGCACATTGCCCAAGGCGAGCTTGATTAGCATAAAGACCTCCCGACGATTCTAACTCGGCGGCTCCCGCGCAAAGCCTCGGGCGGATAACTCACCCCTCCCAGCAGCACGAGCCCATTCTCATACCATTCTCCACAGGTATTCATGAGGCAGCCATCGATGCGACTTACATCTTCCTAACGATTCCGTAAGGGTAACGATTCCGTAAAGGCATTCACCATAGATCCTGCAGGGGCTTTCATGTGGCTAGAATTGCCAAGATATGCAATGGAAGGGGCGTTATGGGAGCACGCACTGGTATAGCAACCTTGCTCGCCGCGAGCATCGCACTGTCCCTTACGGGATGCTTTGGCATGCCCTCCCCTAGCGACATCGCCAATCAGGCTGAGGATTTCGCCTCGCAGGCGCAGGAACTCGCCGACACGTTCTCGAATGTCGATTGGGGAAAGGCCTGTCGTCTCGTCGTGCGGGACGCCCAGACCGGCGAGGTCATTCGTGAGGTGACCGACCAGAGGGAAATCGAGAACGCTTTCGAGCCGTTCTCCGGGGAGGGCGGCATCGCTACGGAGCCGGATGAGCCGGCGGAGTACGTTTTCGAGCTGTGGGAGCCCGAGACGCAGAAGCTCGGACAGAGCGCCGACGACCTCAAGGAATACAAGGGTCTCGAGGTCACCACCTACGAGGAGTCTCCCGTCGTGGGAGTCGAGGTGAGCCCCATCGGACTTAAGCTCTACCTCACGTCACAGGCTGCCGCCGACGCACTGCGCGCGCTCGCGATATAGCGCAGGGCGAGTAGCGGTGCAGGGCGGAAGGTCTTACACCTGAAGCATAATCACGCGCACGCGTGAATGGCATCCCGAAGGAACTGCGCAGCGCCCGGGGCCACCTTCTCGTAGTAGGCGCGGAATCGCTCATCAGAGACGTAGCCGTCGGCCAGGCCCTTGTGGGCCTCGGGCGTGTAGAGACCGTCCGGCCAGTACATGCGCAGCCAGTGGCCATGCATCGCCACGAGCTTGCGCGCCTCCGGGCCGGCCGGATCTCCCGTTTCCATCGCGCGGCGCAGCTGCTCGTTGATGGCAAGCGCAAGCTCGCCGGCCTGCAGGTGCGCTGCCTCACCCATCGCCACGTACTTCTCGTTGGCGGCGTCCATCACCTCGTCGCCGTAGGCCGCCCGGACCTCCTCGCCGTATGCGTCCTCGTTCTCGGCGACCTCGCGCCAGCGCTTGAGGTGCGGCAGCAGCGTGGCCATGAGCGATACCGCCTCGTCGAGGGAAACCCCGAGCGCCTTAGCCTCCATGGGGGCCGTGGCCTCGATGAACTCGTCCATCGTCATGCCCTTGGCGGTGAAGTCGCCGTGGTCGTAGCAGTACTTGCAGAAGTCCGTGCTCCGGGAGCCGTCGGCCTCGGTGCCGTGCATCTCCTCGTCATCTCCTCGTCGGGGATGGGCATGCTGCAGCACTGGCAGTAGTAGCTCATGGGCATGTCGAAGAAGCGCTCGAGCGGCACGCCAAAGGTGACGCAGATAAGCTTGACCATGTCGATCCCGGGTGCAGTTTCCCCGGTCTCCCACCTGCTGATGCATTGCCTTGTCACGTAAAGCCTGCGTGCCATTTCCTCCTGCGTGATGCCCGCCTCATTGCGGATGGAAGCGATGATGTCCTTTATAGCCATGAGGTTTCTCCTTGGTCGAAGCCCGTTTGCAAGACCATTGTCACCGGGCGCCCGGTGCCGCACAAGAAACAGCCTGTTGCTCGGAAGCTTCCGACTGGCAGGCTATTCAGACGATGCCGTCTACTAATAAAACCCCCTTACGAAAAGAACGCATCACCTCGCTCACTTAGCTCGCGGCATTCCGTACAAGTGAATCGGGCTAGATTCAGATTCAAAATGCTCGCCGAAGAGGAGCTTAGCCTCCGCCGCTGCTCGTTCCTCTCACCCACGGCGCCACCTCCCTCTATCCCCATTAACGCAGTGACGCCCCCAGATGAACAGTCGTATCGAATAATACTTTCGAAGGAGACCGCGCGGCTCAAACGAACGATTTCGTCACCTTTCCCCGCGGAGCGCGGGGGCGCCGTATCATCACGGTGGGGCGCCAAGGGGCGCATCGGGATAAAGAAGGGTCGCGAACGTGGGCTTAATCGCAAGGTTCCTGTCAGGCTACACCGAGAACTTCCTCGTAGCGGTGGCCCTATGGCCCCTCGCCTCGGCCGCGCTCACGCTCCCCATCCTCGCCTGGCTCTACCACCGCGACGGGCGTCTGCGCTTCGGCTCTGCCGTCTCGACCTACCTCGCGGTGCTCTACGTGCTCGGCCTGGGTTGCTTCACGCTGTGGCCGCTGCCGAGCGGCGAGCACGGCCTCGGCATCACCTACGGCGTGCCCTGGCAGCTCGACCCGCTCGCGTTCGTAGGGGATTTCGCCCGCGAGGGCGTGAGCACGATTCCGCAGATCGCGTTTAACGTGGTGCTCTTCATGCCGCTCGGCTTCATCGCGGGGCGCCTCCTGCGCTGGGGGTTCTGGCGGTCCGTCATCGTGGGGCTCTTGGCGTCGCTTTTCATCGAGGCAGCGCAGGGCACGGGGCTCTTCGGGATCTACCCCTACGCCTACCGCACGGCCGACGTCGACGACCTCATCTACAACACCTCGGGCGCCGCGCTCGGCTGGCTCTGCGCGTCGGCGCTCGCGCGCGTACTCCCGCCAGGCGCTCTCGCCGAGGAAGGCGAGGTCACGCACGAGCCCGGCCTCATACGCCGCTGCGTGGCGCTCTGGCTAGACATGACGCTCATGTCGGTCGCGACGCTGGCCGTCTCCGCCGCGGTCTCGCTCGTGCTTCACAACGCACCCGGCGCCGAGGTGTGGGCGGACGTCCCCTACGTGCTCCTGGTCGCGGCGGCGTCGTTCGTCTGGACGGAGTGCGTGCGCCCCTGGCGACACGGCGGGTCGACACCTGGCGGAGCCTTCGTGCGCATGAGCTGCGAGACGAGGGAGCGCACGGGCGCGCATCGCGCCGCGTTCTACGCCGCCCGCGCGGCAACGCTGGGCGCGGCGTTACTCTTTCCATCGCTCCTGTGGTTACTCCTCGCCCTCTTCTACCTTGTCGCCCGCAAGATGCCCTACGACCTTATCTAGGGTGCGGGCGGGGCCGTCCGTGGGGACTGTCTTTTGGGCGGCCCGCCCGGGGAGGCGCCGCGCGGGCGTTCTTCTCGTCCTATTATGATACGCAACGCCTTGCATCTGCCGTAGCGGTGCTCGGGCACCCGCTTATGGGCGACCCTCGAGCACTTCGAGGTAGACCTCGGGGTGCCACAAGCTCGCCTCGCCGTGCCGCCAGCCAGGGTGCTCGACAAGCGTGCTGCCCGGCATGACCTTAGTCAGGGCGCGCGCCGAGCGTACCATGATGCGGGGCTCCCTCCCGCCGACGAGGATGGTTGCCCGCGCCCCGCAGCCCGCGAGCTCGGGTCTCAGCCGGTAGGAGCTGTTCGCCCGCATGAAGGCGATCATGTCCCGCTTCGATATGGCGCAGCTGTCACGGTAATAGGGCTCGTAGAGCTCCCCGGGGAGGTGGAGGCTCGCGAACTGCGCCCGCGAGAACCAGGGGCGCCGCACGAGCGGGTAGCTCAGGGCGACGGCGGGCGCGACGAGGGCACGGGCGGCGCGCATGGGGAGCACGAGCGCGCTCTCGATGACGGCGCGCCCCGCGATCCGCGGCCGCTGCGCAAGGGCCTCGAGGGCGACCTGCGCCCCA
>CASDZW010000019.1 GCA_949285915.1 uncultured Collinsella sp. | reverse complement strand
ATTGCATGGCAGCGCGCGTGCTCGTCCCAATGAGGGACTTGGGCGCGGCGAGCTCGATGATGGGGAGGCGCGCCGCAGCGCGCGCGAGGGACTGCGCGCCGAGTGCGACGCCGGGGGCAATGATGCCGCCCGCAAAAGCGCCCGTAGCGTCGATGACGTCGAAGTTGGTGGTGGTGCCTAGGTCGACGACAACCGCCGGGAGTTCGTAGGCGGCACGTGCCGCGACGATACCAGCGATGCGGTCCGCCCCCACCTCGGAGGGGTCGTCATAGCGCATGCGGATGCCCGATTTAAGTCCCGGCCCCACGACGAGCGGCCGCGTTTGCGCAACGCTTGCGAGGGCATGGCGCCAGGTTTCGGTGAGCGTGGGAACAACGCATGAGAGGATGGAGCCGGCAAGCTCGGCCATCGGCAGAATACCCTGGGCCTGGGAGAGCTGGATGCGGAGCTCGTCAGCTGTGGCGCGGTCCGGCGTGGTGAGGTCGCAGGTGCCGATGAGCTCGGGCGCGGCAGCGTCCTCACGGTTTGCGGGCAGGGTGTAGACGCCGAGGCGCGTGGTGGTGTTTCCCACATCGACGGTAAGGATATGCGTTGCGGCGCCCATGGCTGCCCTCTTTCTCGCGACGGTTCTGCTTTGATTCTATGATACGCGCCGCGTGCGGCAACGGGCGTTCCTCATCCCGCTATACTGAACGGACTTTGCCGTAACCCGACTTCCCGGTAGAGGGGGAGCGGATATACGAAGGGACAACCTATGAGTTCGAACGCCCGCCGCGCGCCGTTGCGCGGGCAGCTCTCGCCGGTCGGCATTCTGATCGGGTGCGTGGGCTGCGTCATCATCACCGCCTCGTCGGTCTATACCGCCCTTAAGATGGGCTCGCTTCCTTGGCCGACGATCTTCACCTCCATAACTGCGCTCGTGCTGCTGCGCGCTGCGGGCCGCACGAGTCTTAACGAAGCGAATATCACACAGGTCATTATGTCCGCTGGATCCATGGTGGCGGGCGGCCTCGCTTTCACCATTCCCGGCGTGTGGATTTTGGGCGCGGGGGATGACGTGAGCATGCTCGAGATGCTTGCGGTTGCCCTTGCCGGTACGCTCCTCGGCCTCGTGTGCACGGCCCTCATTCGCCGGCATTTTGTGGACGAGTCCGATCTGGAGTACCCCATCGGTCGCGCGGCGGCAGAGACGTTGCTGGCAAGTCGGGCTGGCGGGAAGACAGGCCGCATGCTCTTTGGGTCGATGGCGGTGGCGGGTGCTTGGTGCGTGGCGCGCGAGGTCCTCGGTATCATCCCCGCGCTCGTGGCGCAGGTTCCCATTCCGGGTGTGGCGACAGGTCTGCAGTTGTCTCCCATGCGCTGGGCCGTAGGTTTTCTTGCGGGCAGGCGCTCGATTATCTGGTGGACGGTAGGTGCCGTTGCCGGATGGTTTGGCATCGTTTGGGCAGGCAGTGCGCTCGGGCTCTGGGATGTCGCCACGGCACAGGGCATCGTGTCGAGCCTCGGCATGGGGCTCATGATGGGCTCTGGCGCGGGCGTTGTCATCAAGGACGTTGTGCTGCCACTTTTTGGACGAGGACGGGCGAGCATCGCGGTGGGGAAGGACCCCGGCGAGGGCCTTTCGCTGCGAGCAGTCCTGAGCTCGCTCGAAGGCGCCACAGGCGCCTTCGGCTCGTGCGGAACTTGCGAAAGGCCCTTGCCGGGGCCCTCCTCCAAGCGAGATTGCGGCCTGCTCGCCCTCATGGTAGCCGCCGCGGCGCTCGTGCTCTGCTTTGTGCTCGGTTTTTCGCCTGTCGTTTGCCTTGTGGTCGTGGCGCTTTCCTTTGTGACCGCCGTTATGAGTGCGCAGTCCGTTGGCCAGTCGGGCATCGACCCCATGGAGATCTTTGGCCTTATCGTGCTGCTCTTTGTGGCGGCTTTCTCTGCAAGTACGCGTGTGCAGCTCTTTTTTGTGGCGGGTGTGATTGCGGTCGCGTGCGGCCTTGCCGGAGACGTGATGAGCGACTTCAAGACCGGCCAGATCATAGGGACCGACCCGCGTGCCATGTGGGCCGGCCAGGCGATAGGAGCGCTTTTGGGGACGTTTGTCGCCGTTGGAGCGATGGCAGCTCTCGTGGGCGCATACGGCACCGATGCCTTTGGCACGGACGCTCTCTTTGTCGCCGCGCAGGCAAACGTGGTTGCCACCATGGTTTCGGGTATCCCTAGCACGACGGCCTTCGTCGTAGGTCTTGCGGTGGGTGCCGCTCTCTATCTCGCCGGCATCCCCTCGATGATGCTTGGCCTTGGCGTGTACCTGCCGTTTTACATGTCAATCTCCACCGTGGCGGGCGCAGTGGTGCGCTGGGTGTGGGACCGTGTGCGCGTTGCGCGCGGAGCGGACCCGACGCAGACGGAGGAGGCAGGCGTCGTCGTGGCGTCCGGTGTGCTCGGCGGTGAATCTATCGTGGGCATCATCATCGCCTTCGCCTCGGTTGCGGCGGGGCTTGCGGGCGTCTAAGCGACGCAACATCTGCTCTCCACAACCTCGTGTGTGACGCGCTGTCTTGTGGGTACCACCTTGTAGTATCATCAGTCACCTGCGGGGCAGCATTTCTGCCCGCGTCTATAGCACATGAAAGGAGCCCATCGTGGCTGTTAACGAAGAACTCCTGGTCAAGGTCCTCGACCAGATTCGCCCGAACCTCCAGGCCGACGGCGGCGACATGATTTACCACAGCGTCGATGACGAGGGCGTTGTCTCGCTTGAGCTCACCGGCCACTGCGCCGGCTGCCCTATGAGTCAGCTCACGCTCTCGATGGGCATCGAGCGCATCCTGAAGGAGAACGTGCCCGGCGTCACGCGCGTTGTGTCGGTGAACGACCTCGCCGCCCAGGGTGGCATGGCCGACCTGTACGACGAGTACACGCCGTTCTAAGGCGCCGTTGTGCTGAACGATCTTTATCAACTGCTGGACCCCGTCGCATTTTCGGCGGGGCCCATCACTATCTACTGGTACGGTCTCGCCTATGTGGTGGGCACGTTTCTCACGGCGGTGGTGATGTGGCGCACACAGCGTCGCTGGGGCCTCAATATCTCGGCTGACGACCTCTCGATGGTGGTCTTTGGGGTGTTCTTTGGCCTCGTGGTGGGGGCGCGCTTGTTCTATGTCATCTTCTACGGGGATGGTTATTACTTTGCCCACCCGCTCGAGATCTTCATGACCAATCACGGCGGCATGAGTTTCCACGGCGGTCTTGTGGGCGGCATCTTGGGTGGCGCCATCGCCTGCCGCGCCATGCGAATCTCTACGTGGACCATCGCCGACTTGGCCGTCATTGGAGCACCCATCGCGCTTGCGCTCGGGCGCTGTGCCAACTTTGTCAACGGCGAGCTGTGGGGCAAGCCGACCGACCTTCCCTGGGGCGTGGTCTTTGGCGGTGCAGCGGGGGATATGCCGCGCCACCCGAGTCAGCTCTATGAGGCGGTGCTTGAGGGTATCGTGCTCTTTTGCGTGCTCTACCTGCTCAGTCGCAAGAAGCCGACGCTCCCGCAGGGTACGTTTCTGGGCATCTTCCTCATCGGCTATGGTATCGCCCGCATCCTGGTGGAGTTTGTGCGCGTGCCCGACGTGCAGCTTGGCTATCTTCTAGGCGGCGTGATCACCATGGGGCAGATCCTGAGCCTGCCGCTCGTGGTCGCGGGCATCATCATTCTTGCCATCGCCTGGCGCCTCAAACGACCTCAGCGCGACTACCTGGCGTGACAAAGGGGACAGGTTGTTTTGTCACATCCTGTCCCCTTTGCTTAGGTTCTTAGCGGCGGCTACGAGAAGAGGCGGCGCAACTCGTCGGTGCCCTCATCGGTGGTGAAGAGCACCGCCTCGTCGCCGGGGGAGAGCACGGTGTCGCCGTTGGGTACGGCGAGCGCGCCCCCGTGGTCGACGCCCACCACGATGGTCTCGTCGGGGAAGGTGATGTCGCGAAGGGCGCATCCCGCTACGCGCGAGCCCGGGGCGACGGTCGCCTGCACGATGCGGTGGTCGTCGCGGCCGAGGCGCATGAGCGTGTAGACGTCGCGGGCGTTCATGCCCTCCAAGATGAAGCGTGCGGTGATCTCAGCCTGATTCACACCCACGTCCACGCCGTTTGCCGGCGTGAACATCCACGCGTTGGCCGGGCTGTTCACACGGGCGACCACGCGCGGGACGGAGAACTCCATCTTGGCGAGGAGCGATACCACGAGGTTTACCTCGTCCTCGCCCGTAACGGCGGCGACGGCGTCCACCATATGGATGCCGGCGCGCTCGAGCACCTGCGGGTCGGCGCCGGATCCCTCGATGACGGTGGCGGCGGGACAGGAGGCGCGCAGGCGCTCGGCTCTCTCGGAGCGCTGTTCGATAACGGTGACGGCGGCGCCGTCGTCGGTCAGGCGCGCGGCCAGGTGCGAACCGGTCTTGCCGCCGCCTACGATGATGATCTGCATGATGGGTCCTCCTTACGCGGCGATGCCGAACATCTGCTTGAACTTGCGCGACGCGCTCGTGGCGACAGCGGCGTAGATGATGTCGCCGTCGGCGAGCACCGTGCCCTGCGTGGGGATGAACGTCTCGTTGTCGCGTGAGACGCTCACGATCTGCACCTCGCCGAGCGCTGTGAGCTCGCGCACCGTGGTGCCGTCGAGCAGCGCCGGCACGTCGGCGCGCACGATGACCACATCTCCGGAGCCCACTTCATATACGTTGTCGAGGTGGCGGTAGGTGAGGAGCTCCGCGGTGCGGGCGATACCCCACGCGTTGGGCGAAATGGTCTGGATGTTGAGGCGGCGGTACGTGTCCGCCTTGGAGAGGTCGTGCAGGCGCGCGATGACGCGGGGCACGCGGAAGGTGGAACGGGCAACGTGGGCGACGACGATGTTCGCCTCGTCCGACCCCATGCACGAGACGACGGCGTCCGTACGCTCGATGCCGGCGCGCTCGAGCACGTCGCGGTCGAAGCCGACGCCACAGACGCGCCGTCCGGGAAAGTCGGTGCCGAGGGCGTCGAGGGCGGCCTGGCTTTGATCGACAGCGGTCACCGTGAACCCCTGATGGACGAGGCGCTGCGCGAGTCCGGTGCCCATGAAGCCGATGCCTACGATGATGACGTTCATATGAATCTCCTCCTTGTTTGACGGAGCCTAACGGGCGGCGCGGGCGACACGGCGGCGGAGCCATGCCTTACGCGTCTCCTCGATAGCAAAGACAATAGGCGGGATGCAGCAGAGGAACAGGTAATCCTGCCAACCGAGCGGTGAGGTGTGGAACACGCCTTGGAGCGGCGGGAACACCGTGAGGAAGACGATGAGCGCCACCTCGAACACGATACCTATAAGGATGCGGCGGTTGGAGAAAAGGCCGATCTTCAGGACAGATGTGCGCTCCGTGCGGCAGTTCATGACTTGGCCGATCTGGGCGAAGACGATGCCGGCGAGCGTCATGGTCGTTGCCTGGATGTAGACGGGGTCCGCGTCGTTACCAAGGCCGAAGAGCGGCATGCCTGGTACCCAGCCATGGAGCAGGTTGACCACAAAGTACCCCGCCATCGCGGCGACGGATGCCATGAGGCCATACCAGAGGAAGGCCTTGACGAGTACGTGGCGGTTGAGCAGGCGCTCGTTGGGGTCGCGCGGCGGCTGGTCCATGATAGCGTCCTCGGGTGGCTCGGTGCCGAGGCCGAGGGCGGGCAGCATGTCGGTGCCCAGATCGATGGTCAAGATCTGCATCGTGGTGAGCGGCAGCGGCACAGCGCCGCCCGAGAGCAGGTATACGGCCGACGGCACGGCTTCGGGCGCGTTGGAGTTCAAGATGTAGAGGAGGAACTTGCGGATGTTGCTGTAGACGGCGCGGCCCTCCTCGATAGCGGCGACGATGGAGGCGAAGTTGTCGTCCGTCAGGATCATGTCGGCCGCCTCCTTCGCCACGTCGGTGCCCGTGATGCCCATGGCGACGCCGATGTCGGCCTTCTTGAGGGCGGGGGCGTCGTTCACGCCGTCACCGGTCACGGCCACGATCTCGCCCATCTCCTGCAGGGCCGTCACCACGCGGAGCTTCTGCTCGGGCGCCATGCGGGCGAACACCACCTGGCCGGCGAGACGGCGCTTGAGCTCGTCGTCATCCATATGCGCAAGCTCGAAGCCCGAGATGACCGACACGTCGTCGCCTTCGACGATCTTCAGGCACCGGGCGATGCTCGCCGCGGTGAGGCCGTAGTCGCCCGTGATCATGACGATGCGGATACCCGCGCGGCGGCACTCGGCAACGGCTGCCGCCACCTCGGGGCGCGGCGGGTCCATCATGACCTCGAGGCCCACGAACGTGAGGTTGCGCTCGATGGTGTCGGGGTCGTAGTCGCTCAGGCTCGTGGGGATGTCGGTGTCGGCGTGCGCCCCGTCGAGCGGGCGGTAGGCCACGGCGAGCACGCGTAGGCCGTCGGCCGCATAGGTGTCGTTCGCCGCCATGATGCGCTTACGGGTCGCGTCGTCGAGCTCAACCACCTGGCCGTCTTTGCGCACCTTGGTGGAGAGGCGGACGACCTCGTTGGGGGCACCCTTCACAAAGGCGAGACGATGCGCCCCGTCGATGGGGTTCTCGAGGGTATGCACCGTCGTCATGCGCTTGCGGCGGCTCTCGAAGGGGAGCTCCTTTATGCGCGGCATGCGCCCCTCGAGCTCGGTACGGTCGATGCCGCCCTTCTCGGCGGAGACGATGAGGCAGGCCTCGGTCGGGTCGCCGTAGACCTCCCAACGCCCGCCTGCCGCCTCGGGTGCTGCGAGGCGCGCGTTGCCGCAGAGGAGGCCGCCCTCCAGCAAGAGCTCGAGGTCGGCGTCGTCGACGGCGCGCCAGTTGCGCCCCTCCGCCTCGATGGCGCCCTCGGGCGCATAGCCGACGCCTGTGATCTCGTACTCGCGCGTCGCCGTCCACAGATGGTTCACGGTCATCTCGTTTTGGGTGAGCGTGCCGGTCTTATCGGTGCAGATGACGCTCGTGGAGCCGAGCGCCTCGACGGAGTCGAGCTTCTTCACGAGGGCGTTGCGCGTGCTCATGCGCTGCACGGCCATGGCAAGCGACAGCGTGACGGTGGGCAGGAGACCCTCGGGGATGAAGGCAACGACCATGCCGAGCGCGAAGATGAACGAGCTTGCGAACGGCTCCTTTACCACGAACATGCTGAGCAGGAAAAACGCGATGCCCATGCACATGGCAAAGACGGTGACCTGCTTGGTCAGGCGGTTGAGCTCGCGCGTGAGCGGACTCTCGGCGGCCTCCATATTCTGCGTCAGGCTCGCGATCTTGCCGAATTCGGTCGCCATGCCGATGCGGAAGACCACGGCCCGTCCGTTGCCCTCCGATACGCTCGTGCCGGCGAAGACGAGGTTGGGGATCTCGGCGGCGGAGAGCCCCTCCTCAAGTACGGCGTCGGCGGTCTTGCGCGACGGGGTGGACTCGCCGTTCAAGGTCGATTGGTTGACCTGCAGGTCGGAACTTTGGATCACGCGCGCATCGGCCGATATCTTGTCGCCCTCCGCCAGAAGCATCACGTCGCCGGGGACGAGGTCCTCGGCAAGGATCTTCTGCTCCTGCCCGTCGCGGATGACGGTGGCATAGGCCGGGAGCATTTTTTTCAAGGCTTCGGTCGCCTGACTCGCGCGATGCTCCTGCCAGAAGCTGAAGACGCCGTTGATGATGTTCACGAGCCATACGGCGACGCCAAGCTCGGGCATGCCGGCTAAAAACGCGATGGAGCCGGCGACCCAGAGCAGGATGGCCATCAGGTGCGTGAAGTTCGAAAGGAAAGCGAGAAGCGGTGAGCGCTTCTTCGCGCTTTCGATAAGGTTCTTGCCCTCCTTCTGTTGGCGAGCTGCGGCTTCCGGTGCGGCAAGGCCACCCCGGCCCGTGCCGAGTTCTGCAAATACCTGGTCGATTGTCTGTTTACGGATCGTTTCGAGCGGATCGGCGCCCTCGCGCCGTGCATCTCGCTCTGCCGCGCCCTCCTTTGGCGCGGTGGACGCATCGCCATGCTCTCGGAGCGATGCGCCGAAGCGGCTTCCCATGAAACCTCTCCTCTCCCCATGCCGGCGGCATCCCCGCCCGGCGAGAAAAAAAGAAACCACACGGCCGCGGCGGCGCCTCCGGATGCGTTGGGTCGCGGTGACGCTGTATCCTAGGCGCACGGCAATCGATTTGCAAGTGTGAATCACAATTTATTTTTATGGCTGTTACCTGCGTAATTGACGTTTCGCACTAATATATATAACCGCTGAAAACGCCCCATCTTTTCGGCGAGCGGCGGTCCTGTCGGGTGCAGGGGGTTGATTTCTTTTGCGTTCACGGGCGACGCCCGCCGCGCGCACGGCATCTCACCGCGCCACTTTGCATATTGCGTGGCAGCGCCCGCGAGGACTGTACCAGCAGCCGCAAACGGTATATCATGCTAAAGTTCATGCTCACATGGGCCATCTCGGCATCTTAGCGCCCCGTGGCCGCGAATAGGTAGAAGGAGTCTTGCATGTCCGGACATTCTAAATGGGCAACTACCAAGCACCGTAAGGGCGCTCAGGACGCCAAGCGCTCGGCGCTCTTCTCCAAGCTCTCCCGTAACATCACCGTCGCCGCCCGTCTGGGCAACGACCCCAACCCCGATAACAACGCTTCCCTTGCCGCGGCGGTTGCCAAGGCCAAGGCTCAGTCGATGCCCAAGGACAAGATCAAGTCCGCTATCGACAAGGCCTTTGGTGCCGGTGCCGATGCCGCCGTCTACGAGAACATCGTCTACGAGGGCTACGGCCCCGCGGGCGTTGCGGTCTACGTCGAGTGCCTGACCGACAACCGCAACCGCACCGCGGCCGACGTGCGCTCCGCCTTCAGCCACTCCGGTGGCAACCTCGGCACCACCGGCTCTGTTGCGTTTCAGTTTGAGCGCAAGGGCCAGGTTGTGGTTGCCAAGGAGATTGTCGACCCCAACGACAAGAAGGAGAACCTCATGGCCAACGGCGCTGCTGGCGATGAGGAGGAGTTCATGATGGCCGTCGCCGAGGCTGGCGGCGACGATTACGAGGACGCTGGCGAGGAGTGGGTCGTTTGGACCAACCCCGGCGACCTTATGGCGGTCTCCAAGGGTCTCGAGGAGCAGGGCATCGAGGTTAAGGGCTCTGAGCTCACCATGGTCCCCACCACGCCGACCGCGGTCTCCGCTGCTGACGCCAAGAAGGTTCAGCGCCTGATCGACCGTCTTGAGGAGCTCGATGACGTCCAGGACGTCTACAGCACCATGGATATGACCGACGAGGTGCTCGCCGCCCTCGAGGAGGAGTAACGTCTCGCCTTTAGGTTCATATGGCAATGTGCTTAAAGCCGGGTCCGTGGCATGACGCTGCGGGCCCGGCTCGCGTATAATCAGACCATATCGCTCCTAGGGCAAAGCGCCGCGGCGCCGCGCCCGACCGTTTGCACGCGAGGAGGTGTGCCCGTGCGCGTCTTCAAGAGAATATGCGCGCTCATCTATCTGCTCTCGGCCATTGTGGTGCTGGGGCTGGTGACGGGTCTTACCTACGGGCCGTTCACCGCGCGTTTCGAGCGGCTGCTTGATCATCCGGTGGCGCAGGTAGTGCTCGCCGTCTGTCTGGTTACGCTCGCGCTTGGCGCCCTCATCACCGTGCTTGCCATCTTCCTCGCCCGCCGCGAGCCCACGTGCTTGAATCCCGGCGGCAATCCCGATATAGAGGTGAGCCTCTCCGCGCTTAAATCGACCGTTCGCTCGGCAGCAGAGCGCGAAGGTGTCATGGTCGAGTCCATCCGCGGTCGCATCTTTGGCCGTAATCGCGATCAGGTCCGCTTCACCGTCGAGGCCATCGCCTTTACCGAAGACGGCCTGACCGAGCTTGCCGAACGCATTCAGAAAAGCATCGAGCGCGCTTGCGACGAGACGCTCGGGGCAACGGGCGCCACGGCGCTCGTGCGCTTTCTTCCCGCTAAGACCACGGTTGTGACCAAGGAGGTTTCTCGTGAGCGATAGAGACGACGCGCGCCAGGCGCGGATACCTCGGCTTTCCATCGAGACCGAACCCTTTGAGGACGATCAGGACGCCGCCGCCGAGGGTGCCTCTGCATGGGAGACTGCCGGGCACGCGGTTCACGACGCGGTGAACTCCGACGACTTCAAGAACGCTGTCGGATTTGCCAAAGGCCTCGGCGCCACCGCCTGGGCTTACGCTAAGCGCCACCCGTTTACTGTGACGTATGGCTTCGTCGGGTTGGTGCTTGCGGTTCTCATCCTGACCATCGGTCTTTGGGACACGATTGTGATTGCGGTCTTTGTGATCGTGGGCGCCGTGATTGGCCAGATTCGCGATGGGGATAATGGCATCGTCAACTTCTTCTCCCGTCTTTTGCGCGGTGGGAGATAACGCGCGGCCCTGCCGCTGCTGTCTGTACAGGTTCCAACCGGCCTTACGGCCGATAACCGAGAGGGGCACACATGGCTCAGGACAAGGAACTCCGCGAGAGCATCGAGGTCGCCGACGAGGTCGCCGCTGCTGAGGACGAGGCTATGGTTGAGGCCAACGAGGCTGCCGAGGAGACGGTCGAGGACGTCGTCGAGGCCGTCGACGCCGATGAGGCGGATGCCGACGATGCGGATGACGAAGACTACGAGGATGACGAGGACGACGAGTACGAGGAGACCGAGGACTCGCTCACCTACTCCAACGGCGTCATCGAGAAGATCGTTGCCATGGCCACCCGCGAGGTCCCGCACGTGCTCGGCATGAAGGGCAACCTCATCCACTTCGTGCAGGAGACGCTCGGCGCCAAGGACCTCACCAAGGGCGTGACGGTCGAGGTGACCGACGACAACCGCGTCATCGTGAACATCTCCGTCATCATCGAGTACGGCTGCTACGCGCCGGCCATCTTTGAGGACGTCAAGGCGCGCGTGACCGAGCGCCTGACCGAGATGACCGGTCTCGACGTTGCGGGTATTAACCTGCGCATCGAGGACGTGGTGACGCTCGAGGCCTATAACGAGAGCAAGAAGAAGTACGTCGACAGCCAGAAGGCGGAGGCCGCCGAGTAAGTCCTCTGCCGATTCGACAGGCGAGAAGAACAACGGGCGGAATCCGCGAAGCTCTGCGTGCATGCATTTACGCAGAGCTTCGCGGATTCCGTCCGTTGGTTGTCATGGCGACCGTGGTCACTCGTGCGCTTCTGGCGATGGTCGATGTAATGGTTTTGGGTTCGCACGACGGGTATCCGCCGCCGCGTATTTTGCAAGAATTGAGGTAGTGAACCCGGGTAGTGAACCCGGGGATGCGCCCGCGGAAGATTCGCTGGTAGAGAGCCTGCAAAAACTGAGGTAGTGAACCCGACACCAAGATAAGTGCCGAATCACGCATTCTCGGGTTCACTACCTCAATTATTGCAAGAAACACCTGTGCGGCACCAACGTCTTACGCCTGTGCGGCACCAGCAGCGCGCACCCGCGCACCGGTGCGCGGTGTCCGCCTGCCTCGACGGCGCGCGCCCGCACTGCCCACCGCCGCGGTGTAACCAACCGATAACATTCGCGGGTTGCGTTTGCCCCCCTGCGCTGCTAACCTAAACATCATGTTTACGATTTCCGCACATATCACGATGATGATGGTCATGCAGATGCCCTCGCCCGGGCACTTTGTCATGCCGCGCGATCGTCGCGTGCAGGGAAAGACCGGGCGCCTCAGTTAAGCAGCCTCCGGCGGGAGGCTGTTCGCCTCTTTTGAGACCATCCTCATCGAGCGGAGCCAACCTCGTGATTGAAATCAAACACCTCACTAAGACTTTCGAGAACGCCGGCGGTACGGCCCATGCGCTAAACGATGTGAGCCTTTCTATCGCCGACGGCGACATCATGGGCATCATCGGCATGAGCGGCGCGGGCAAGTCGACGCTTGTACGCTGCATCAACCTGCTGGAAAGCCCCACGTCGGGCAGTATCATCGTCGACGGCCAGGACGTCACCGGGCTCTCCGGCGCCGCACTGCGCGCCTATCGCCGTCGCGTTGCCATGATCTTCCAGAACTTTGGCTTGCTCGCACAAAAGACCGTGCTTGCCAACGTGTGCTTCCCCTACAAGGCGGCCACGGGCAAGGTCACGTCCGAGAATCGTGAGCGTGCGCTCGAGCTGCTCGACATGGTCGGTCTCAAAGACAAGGCTCAGTCCTATCCGTCTCAGCTCTCCGGTGGACAGCAGCAGCGCGTGGCCATCGCCCGTGCGCTGGCGTGCGATCCCGAGTACATCCTTTGCGATGAGGCCACGAGCGCTCTCGACCCGGCGAGCACGAACACGATTCTTAAGCTCCTGCGCGACATCAACCGCAAGACGGGCGTCACGGTCATCGTCATTACCCATTCCATGGGCGTGGTCGAGAAGATCTGCACGAACGTCGCGGTGCTCGAGCACGGTCAAGTGGTCGAGCAGGGGAGCGTGGCGGACGTTTTTGCCGCGCCCCAGTCCCACGCTGCTCAGGTGCTGCTCGAAAGGGTTGATTGGGATGCTTGATACCGTATCCGCGTTTCTCACCGAATACGGCGGGCTTCTTCTCGAGGGCACGGGTTCGACCATCATCATGGTCCTCATCCCCACCGCCATCTCCTATATCATCGGCCTTGCGCTCGGCGTGGTGCTTTACCTCACCGCGCCGGGATCGCTGCGTCCCATCCCTGCGCTGAACGCGGTCCTCGGCTGGGTGGTCAACATCCTCCGGTCGTTCCCGTTCATCGTGCTTATGGTGTTCATCATCCCGTTCACGCGCCTTATCATGGGCACGGGCTCGGGAATCCTCGGCACCATCCCGCCGCTTGTGCTTTCTGCCTCGCCGTTCATTGCGCGTATGATCGAGCAGTCGCTCGCCGAGGTCCCGCGCGAGAGCGTGGAGGCTGTTGAGGCTTGCGGTGCGAGCACCCCGCGCATCGTGTTCTCGGCTCTCTTGCCCGAGGCACTGCCTTCGATCGTTCGCGGCGTCGCGGTCGTGCTCATCTCCGTACTCGGCTATACCGCTATTGCCGGCGCTGTTGGTGCGGGCGGTTTGGGCGATATCGCCATCCGTTACGGCTACTACCGGTATCAGTCTGACGTCATGCTTGCCGCCGTCATCATCTTGGTGGTGATTGTGCAAGTCATCCAGAGCTTGTGCGACTTCCTTGCACGTAAGAGCGATCATCGCTCCGCACGCTCTTAGTTACTATGAGCTCCATTTGTCTACAACTTCTCAGGTAAGGAATCATCATGCAGAACTTCACGTTTACCCGTCGCTCCCTGTTCGCTTCCGCTGCCGTGCTCGCCGTGTCGTCTCTTGCTGGCTGCGGTAGCAAGCCCAAGCACGAGCACGGCACCTTGAAGATCGGCGCCTCGCCGAGCCCTCACGCCGAGATCCTGAACGACTTTGTTGCGCCTCGCCTGGAGGAGCAGGGCATTACTCTTGAGGTGAAGGAATACACCGACTACATCAAGCCCAACCAGGATGTCACGTCGGGCGATCTGGATGCCAACTACTTCCAGCACATCAACTATCTCAACAACTACAACGCCGAAAATGGCACCGACCTTGTTAACGCCGGTAAGATTCACTTCGAGCCGATGGGCGTGTTCGCCGGCCGTTCGAACGACCTTGCTGCTATCGCCGACGGTGCCACCATCTCCATCCCTAACGACCCCACCAACGAGGGTCGTGCGCTGCTGCTTCTCCAGGAGCAGGGTGTGATTACGCTTTCCGATGATGCTGGTCTCGAGGCCACGCCCAACGACATCGTGGACAACCCCCACAACATTCAGTTCTCCGAGCAGGAGGCCGCCATGCTTCCCTCCACGCTCGCCGACGTCGATTTTGCGGTCATCAACGGCAACTATGCCATCGATGCCGGCCTCACGCTTGCCGACGCGGTTGCGCAGGAGCGCGCCGACTCCGAGATCATCGCCGAGGAGTACGCAAACGTCATCTGCACGCGTCCCGAGCTTGAGGATGACGAGTGCATCGTCGCCCTTGTCGAGGTTCTTCAGACCGAGGACTTCAAGGCCTACCTTGAGGAGACCTTTGGCGATTCCGTCCAGGCTGCGTTCTAAGGATTTCGAGCGGAACGCGCTCGAGCGTCGCGTCGAGTGAATCCGTCAGACATCGTTTCGCAAAGGCCCCGCACGCTGCGGGGCCTTTGTTGTTTTGGCATGATATGATGACGCCAAGAGCGACTAGGGAGGCAGGCATGGGGGATGCAGCGGCCGAACGAACCGTGCTCATTGTGGCCCATCAGCATGATTCGATTAGATACGCCGAGGTGGCTTCTGCCGCGGAGCGCAATGGCTGGCGAGTGTTGCCCGATGCTGCCGATTCTGCGCGGGCGACGCTTTGCGTCGTGCTCCTGTCTGAGGCGGCTGCGGCAGACCCTGCGTTTATGGCGCATGCCGAGATGCGTGCCGATGCGGCCCTAAGCGCTGTCCCGGTGCAGCTCGATTCCATCACGCCCGAGCGTTGTGGCCCTGCGGGCTCGCCCCTGCGCGAGCGCCAATGGATTTGGGCGCGCGAGTTGCCCGAAGCATGGGATCGCCTGTTTCGGGCGCATGTTTGGCTGTATCAAGAATTCGAAGACCTAAGAACGCGTGCCGAGCGCTGGGATCTTGTGGGGCGCGACAACAGCTTCCTCATCCAGAATAAAGAGGATGCCGAGCGAGCGTCTGACGTTATCCAGGAGATGGCAAACGACACGTTTTACACGGTCGATAAGACGTTGGCAGCCTACGTGCACGCCTCGCTGCTTCTTTCGGCTCGGGTGCGCAGACACAACATGCAAAGGGCCATGTTTACGACATTTTTCGTGATTGTGGCAATTGGCGTGGTGCTGCTGGTCCGTTGGGCCGTGTCTGAGCAGGTGCGTGAATCGCTCGCACTTGCGCGCAGCTCATTCAGTTCGTCTTACGAGAACGACCCAGCTTTTACCGCCGTGGAGACGGCGTCCATGATGAGCGAGGACCTTGTAAGCGACTGGCTTGTGACGACCGAGGTGGGACTCTACTCCAGTCTCTGGTCACATTGGCCTGCTGGCACCCTGGGGACGGTCGACCTTCAACGCGATGGCACGTGGCAGGGTGATGGGGTCTTTACCGACAACGGGACCTACTGGGTGCGCGCTCGTGGCGGCGTGCTTGAGGCTTGGGACATGCAGAGCCTTTGCGGCGCCACGTCCGCCCAAGCTTCTCAGGATGACCAGTTTGTGTTCGATGTTACGCCCGACGGCTCTCGAGCGGTTGTTGCCGATACGGAGGGCGTGCACCTGCTCGATCTGGCAAGCGGCGCGCGGAAGGCCCTCGTAGAAGATGCGCTTGATGTCGTTGATGTGGCGATTTCTGGAGATGGAGATGGCGTTGTCATCGCGCGGGCAAACGCGGTGGAAAGCATTGTTTCCGCGCGTACCGGCTCTCGTATGGATGGACTTGACGAGGTGCTTGCGTGTGCGCGCACCGCACTCGGCCCCTGCGCCCTCGTTCGTAAAGGGGCCTCTATCGAGCTGGTGAGAGGTCCCGAGCTGACAATCATGTTCGAGGTTGCGGTGCCCGAGGCGCAGGTGTACACCGGCGCACTGGCACCCGACGGCAGCGCGGTCATTTGTGCGGACGGTGCGCTCCTTGAGATAGGGCTCGATGGAGCTGCGCCTGCGCCCAGACGTATCGGTGCCACCGTACGTGACCTTCCCGACGCGATGGCGGCGACCGACGATGTGGTCATAATCGCGACTGCCGCGGACGGCGTGCAGGTTTTCGATCGCGTGACAGGCGCGCTTTTGGGTGAGATTGCCCAGACTATGGCGGGTGTCTGCTTCATATCCGTATCATCCGATGGCATCGCATGCTGCTCGAACGGTTTCTACACGGCTGTCGATGACCTCGCCGATTTGATTCCCTGCGCTGCGGAGCCCGCCTACGCCCGCCTGAGCACCGGGCTCTTTGACTCTGTGGGGTGGATGAGCGTAGAGGCGGAAGGGTCCCGTATCACGATGTCCAACGATTCGGGTTCAGACGGTGTCGTTCTCAAGGAGCGTATGGGGGAGGTAGCGGCGGTAAGCCTCGCTTCAGACGGCCTGTCATTTGCGGCGGGTACGTCGTCAGGATTTGTGGTGTGCTATTCCCTCTCTCCCAAGATGCGCTTCCAGCAGACGCAGGCTTGGCAGGTCCCCACGGGTGACCCAGTTGAGGCGATTGGCTGGTCTGAAGACGCTCAGCGCTTAGTGGTAAAAGCGGCTGGCAGATGGTGGACGCCGTGGTCCAATCACACCGCAAGAGATAGCGAAGGAATTATCGAGCTGATTCGGGCGCGCCAGCCCATCGTGTGGCGGCAAACCGAAATCGACGCATTGCCTCAAGACTATGTGCAGGAACTGGGAATGCAAGCTGCCCCTGCGTTTGGTGAGAGGGGGCGTAGCTAACCTATGGGCTACATCTTTGTTTCCTATCCCAGGGTTTGCGAACCTGAGGTTGCCGAGTTGCAGAAGCAGCTTGAAGCGTGCGGGATCGAGGTTTGGCGCGATACCGAACAGCTGCGGTACGGAACGCATTGGGATGCGCGTGTAACGGCGGCCATCCGAGCGGCCTCGGCGGTTGTGCTTTTCCAAGCTCCCGCGTGGTTCTCGTCAAGGCCCTGCCATATCGAGGAAGAACAGGCGCGCTACTACCATCGTCCCTTAATCGAGGTTCCGTTCGATGCGGATGCCGATGACCTTGCAAAGATTGCGGAGACCATCGCCCGACGCTTTGCGATGCGGTCCGAGGATGACGATCTTGTTGCGGACCTCGAGACGCGTGCGGCGGCATGGATCGATGGCGGCAGTAGGACGCGTCTTTTGGCGCGAGGACGCGATCTTAAGCGCTTCCGCCGCTTGATTGGTCGGCGTGCGGATGGCACCACGGATGTGGCGCGTACCTTTGTGAGTCGTTCGACGGGGCACGCGCGCTTTGTGCGGACGATTGCTGTGATAATGGTCGCAGCGATTGGCTTGAGCGGAATCACTGTTGTGGCGGGCAATGTGCAGATTAAGTCTGTCGAGAAACAAAAGATGGAATGGCGCGAGATGTCGACCGTTATGAGCGCTGTGCGCCTGACGGCGCCCGAGGAGCCCTTTGCCGCTGCGGCGCTTGCGCTCGATGCGTGCGAAGACTCCGACGAGGAGTCCTGGTATACCGATCTGGTCCTGTACCATCGCGCGCTTGAGGTTGAGACACCGGTATCGTATGGCGAGAGCGCTCCTGCGAACATTGCATTTTCGGAGGGTGCACGCACTTCGCTCGAGACGGCGAGCGGTGTGCGGATTGCCCTCGACGAGGCGGCAACGGGGCTTCTTTTATACGATGCCGCAGGCGAGGTGACGGCCAGGGTCGTGCTCGATGCGCCCGTGCTCGCCATTGCGTCTGACCCCACGGGCGCGTGCGTGGCAGCCGCAACCAAGAAAAACATCAAGCTCATCGACACTACCCGCGGCCAGGTGTTCCGAACGCTCGCAGGGGTGGTGCCCGAGGCGGGTTGTGCGCTTGCCTGGAGTGACGCGGGCGACGAGCTCGCGCTGAAGATGCCCGCGGGCACCTATGCGATTTGGAAGACGGCGGCCGCGACGCGCACCGCCGCCTCAACAGACTGTTGGTTTATGGACGGATGTGTGCTTGCGGACGGCTTGCGCTGGGCCGTGCTCTCCAGAGACGGGCGCATTGCCCTTATTGACCGAGCGTCGGGCGAGCTGCTCGAGATTGTCCATCCCCTTGCGACCGATCAGGCAAGCGCCATCGCGGCAGGTGCGAACGCCGACACCGTGTACGTTATCGCTTTTAACGAGCTGGGCGAAAACGCCCTGTGGAAGCTCGATCTTGCGACTGGCGCCGCGGACGAGGTGCCTCTGCCGGATGGCTTTGCGCCGAGGGAGGTGGCATCGTCCACAACGGTGTCCGACCGCGTGGCGGTGGGGTCATCTGATCGCGTGCTTGTGCTCGATGCGCAAACAGGGGACGGCATGCAGGATATCACTGGCTCGTCGGTGTCAACGCTTGCTATGGACGAGCAGGGTAGGGTCTTTATCGGCGCTGTGGGCGGCGGTTTGTCCGTGGTCGAGCCGGGGACAAGCGAGCTGGCGCGTGTCAGGGAGGCCGAAAGCGACATCTTGGGCGGCGCGGTGGGCATTTTGCCGGGTGCAATGCCTCGTGCCATCGCATGTTCGGGTGACATGGCGCTTGCGGTAGGCGATGGGTTCGACCAGGGATCGTCTCGCACGCTGACGAAGCATACCGGTTGGTGGGAGCTGAACACGGGCGCGACCGGTGCGTTTGTTGCGGGAGATGTCGGTGGACAGGCGCGCGCCGTTGCGGCGTCTCCCGACGGATCGGTCTTTGCCATAGGCCTCTCCGACGGCGGTATGGCGTTCATGCGCGCAGAGGACGTCGCCATGGGCACCACCGTGCGCGAGCAAGCATCCGAGATTCGCGCCTGCGCCTTTACGCCTCAGGGCGCCCAGGTGCTTGCGGCGACGCGAGACGGTGAGATCCTTGTCGTCGATGTCGATTTTGGAGGCTTTGACGCCACGACGATGCGCGAGCGCGTCGCGGAGCGCGTAAGCGCAGGACAATCCTTCGGGCTTTTCTCCGAGGAGTCGGTATTTTGGTAGAGGACGCGCTTGCCGCCTAGGGCTATTCGCCCTCGGCGAGGAAGTCCACCGCGTACTGGCAGGTGAGCGCCACACCCTTGGCGAGCACCGACTCGTCGACCGTGTAGTAACACGAGTGCTGGGCAAAGGTGGCACCCGCGGCGGGGTTGCGCGTGCCCACAAAGGCGAGCACGCCCGGAACGCGCTCGAGGTAGAGCGAGAAATCTTCGCCCGAGAGCGTTCCCTGGTAGCTTCCAACAGCGTCTTCGCCCAGAACGCGTTCCACGGCACGGCGGCAGCGCGCCGCCGCCTCGGCGTCGTTGATCACGGCGGGATGGGCGCGCGTGTACTCGGTGAGCGTGGCCTCGGCTCCAAGCGCCTGCGCAGTGTGCGTGGCTATGCGCTCGATGAGCGCGGGCATGGCCTCGTGCGTGCGCGCCCCGTACGTCCTGACCGTGCCGGCGAGATACGCCTCTCCGGCGATGACGTTGCGCGCGCTGCCCGCATGCAGCTCACCTATGGTCACCACCGCCGGCTCAAAGGGTGAGACGTCGCGGCTCACGATGGTCTGCAACGCGTTGGCGATTTCTGCCGCCGCCACAACGGCATCCGCCCCGCGTTGCGGCATCGCGCCGTGGCACGAGGTGCCCGTGATGTCGATGCGAAACCAGTCGACGTTTGCCAAGCGCGGCCCCGCCTCGCAGCTTATGGTGCCGGCGTCGACCTCGCTCCAAACGTGCAGGGCAAACGCTCCGTCCACCTTGTCGGCCGCACCGGCGCCAATCATAAGCGCGGCGCCCTGGCCGTTCTCCTCGGAGGGCTGGAAGAGGGCGCGGACCTCGCCGACAAGTTCATCAGTCATCTGGGCGAGCACTCTGAGCGCCCCTAGCAGCATGGCGATATGGCAGTCGTGCCCGCAGGCGTGCATGACACCGGGATTCTTGCTCGCAAAAGGCGCGCCTGTGCGCTCCTCGACGGGCAGGGCGTCAATGTCGGCGCGCAGCAGTAGGCGCCGGCGCGGGGTGCCGTCGGGAAGGTAGGCGCCCTCGGCAGTGCCGCGCAGCGTGGCGATGAGCCCCGTCTCGAGCGGGCGCGTGTAGGGGATGCCCATCCGGTCGAGTTCCTCGGCAATGGCGTCAGTTGTCCAAAACTCCTGGAGACTCAATTCGGGGTGGGCATGAAAGCGCCGCCGCTGCTCGATCACATAGGGTTCGAGCTCTCGTACTGCGTGCTGGATGCGCGATGTGGTATTCTCGCCTGCCATATGCCGCCTCCTTATCAGGCTTACCTCTCATCATACGCCACGGGCAACACCAGATGAGGGCGGTGAGCTTAGCCCGGAAGTCGAGTTGCCGCGCTGTCACGCAATGGAAACGCACCTGCTACGCGACGGTAACCGGCAATCCATCTGCCTGAAATCATTTTGACCTGCAGTGTTCACCACATCGAAGCGTCTTGGCAACCAAAGGGCAACGGCGGCGAAACAGCAGCGTCCTATCTTTGGGTGCGTCCGGACGACACGGCAAAACATGTGTCGTCACCATCCCGTACCACGGCAAGAGCCGTGAAGGAGGGACCGCCTATGCCCGCTTTGGAGGATCGATTTGGCACGATGGTGTTCGGCGAGGCCGAGCAAAAACGCTATCTGCCCAAAGACGTGTACAAAAAACTCAACGCTACGGTAAGCGAGGGCAGGCCACTCGATATAGATGTGGCAAACGATGTCGCGCACGCCATGAAGACCTGGGCGATCGAACGCGGCGCCACGCACTACGCGCACTGGTTCCAGCCGCTCAGCTGCATCACGTCCGAGAAGCACGAGGCGTTCCTCGACCCGGTGGGAGACGGTACGGCTATCTCGAAGTTCAGCGGCAAAGAGCTCATCCAGGGCGAGCCGGACGCGTCGAGCTTCCCCAACGGTGGGCTCCGCGCCACGTTTGAGGCGCGCGGCTACACCGCTTGGGACCCGACTTCGCCCGCCTTCATCAAAGACGAGGTGCTCTGCATCCCCACGGCGTTTTGCTCCTATACGGGCGAGGCGCTCGATAAGAAGACGCCGCTTTTGCGTTCGATGGCCGCTGTGGATACGCAGGCCAAGCGCGTGCTTGCGCTCTTTGGCAAGCACCCCCGCCGCGTGGTGCCGAGTGTGGGCAACGAGCAGGAGTACTTCCTCATCAAAGAGGAGGATTACGCCCGCCGGCCGGACCTCGTCATTACCGGACGCACGCTCTTTGGTGCAGCTCCCTGCAAGGGGCAGGAGCTCGAGGAGCATTACTTTGGCGCGATCCGCCCCACGGTCAACAATTTCATGAAGGAGCTCGACGACGAACTCTGGGCGCTCGGCATCGCGGCCAAGACCAAGCACAACGAGGTCGCGCCCTGCCAGCATGAGCTGGCACCCGTCTTTACCAACGCGAACCGTGCGGTGGACGAGAACCTCATTATGATGGAGGAGATGCGCATCATCGCAAGCCGGCACGGACTCGTGTGCCTCCAGCACGAGAAGCCCTTCGAGGGCATCAATGGCTCGGGCAAGCACAATAACTGGTCGCTTGCCACGGAGGACGCGAATTTGCTCGACCCTGGCGAAACGCCCGAGGACAACCTGCAGTTCCTCGTCTTCCTCTCTGCGGTGATTGCGGCGGTAGACGAGTACCAGGACCTCCTGCGTGCGAGCGTTGCCACCTGCGGAAACGACCATCGCCTGGGTGCCAACGAGGCACCGCCTGCCATCATCTCCATCTTCTTGGGCGACCTTCTGACCGAGTGCGTCCAGAAGATCGTCGATGGCCGCGCGAGTGTGCACGCGGCGCACGGCGTGCTCGACCTCGGCGCCGACGTGCTGCCCAAGCTCCAGCAGGACAACTACGATCGCAACCGCACCTCGCCCTTTGCCTTTACGGGTAACAAGTTTGAGTTCCGCATGCCGGGCTCTGCCGTCAACGCGTCGGATGCCAACATGGTCCTCGACACGGCCGTCGCCTACGAGCTCAAGCACTTTGCCGACGCGATGGAGGGCGCCTCTGCCGAGGAGTTTGGCGAGCGCGCGCTCGCGTATGTGCGCGAGAGCCTGACCATGCACCAGCGTATCCTCTTTGGCGGCAACGGTTATTCGGAGGAGTGGCACGCCGAGGCTGAGCGTCGCGGCTTGGCCAACCTGCCGACTACGGCTGACGCACTGCCTGCGTTTGTGACGGAGAAGTCGCGTGCGCTCTTTGCGGAGATGGGTGTGCTCGATGGCCCGGAGGTCGAGAGCCGCTACGAGGTTAAGCTCGAGAAGTACGCCAAGCGCATGAACATCGAGGCGCGCACGATGGAGCGCATGGCGCGCCGGACCTACCTGCCGCGCATCAGCGCCTATGCGACCAAGATCGCCAAGGGCATCGATACCGTGATGGGTGCAGGTGGCGTGAGCACGCTCAACTTCGAGCGCGATCTTATGGAGAAGCTTCTTGAGGGCGTAACCACCATCAACGAGGCAATCCTCGCCCTGCGGGATGTTCACGAGAAGGCTCTCGCAACCGAGGGTTGGCAGGAGAAGGCCGATGTCTACGCTCATGAAGTCGCGCCCGCCATGGACGCGCTCCGCACGGCTGTCGACGCCATGGAGGATGTGGTCGCGCACGACTACTGGCCGGTGCCGACCTATGACGACATGCTGTTCTACGTGTAGGTGCCCCCTCGTTGTCCCCTTCGTTGTATGAGGGCCGCCAATCGAACGGGACATAACGCACCTTTGTGGACGAATCCGTATGCTTCTGACGTTTAGGGACCTCTTTTCGTCAGAGACATACGGATTCTTCCGTGCATATCGTAAGAGACGTACGGAATTGCTTGAAATATGCTTGTGCGACCGTTGGGATGCACGCCACCAGGGGGGTGCCGTGCGCGCCTGTCGGTATGGACACGGCTGCCGGCATGCATGTGCAGCTAGCGGCGTGCGCAACCGGACGCAGAGGCTGCGAGCGCGTGTTTCGTTGCTCGATGTTAGGCTATGCGGCCATCTCTTCGACAAGGGCTAGCAGCGGGGCGGGGATTCGCGGCGGATTTTCGGCGCCGCAGCGCAAAGTAGCGACGCAGAGCGGATTATCGGTTAGGCGCAGGGTGCGAAACGTCGCTGTTGAGATGGGGTCGCGCCGGGCAAGGCGACGAATGGCATGGGCAGTTTCTGGGTCACGTGGTATGTCATAGGCGGTGAGCTTGGCCACCATGCGATTTGGGTCGTGCGCCTCGTTCGAAGAAATGCGGAGCACCGGCATGCCGAGCAAGGTGAGTTCTGCTTCACGGTGCTGTTCATCGGCGAGCGCGCGCACGGTGCTTTTGCCGTGGAGCATGTGCTCATTCACATACTTTTCGACCCCATCAACCTCAAGTACAACGCACGTTCCATCTATTCGCGTGAAGATGCCATCGACCCGATACGTCTGTGTAGGGTCTACAGGGCTGGCTAGAGTGACTTGCAGCTCGGGCAGTGCGAATCCTTGCGAGAGGATGGTGGCGCGCACAACCGATTCCGCCCAACTTTCGCTGCGGGCGTCGGCGTAACCCAAGATGCCTGTGGCGCGTCGCACTCCGCGCGGGCGCAGGGGGAGCGCTTCGATACTGGCACGGAGCTCGTCAATCGAGCGTTTTGAGACGCGCAACGCAGCGTCCGAGTAGGCGAGTGCGTCGCCAAAGGGAAGCGCCTGTAAGCAGTCGCAAAGCGTCCGTGCGAGCGATGTCACGGGGATGCCGTTCACGAGGACGGGATTGTCGCACGGTAGCGCGTGGTGTGCGATAACCCCGCTTGTGCGTGGCCGGGCGTGGGGGCCGTCAGCAACGTGGATGGGTAGCGCGCGCGAGTAGGAAACGGGCATGCCGTGAATGAGCGCCGCCGTTTCGCCGCAAAAGACCCAGTGGGGTTGCGCGTCATGGATGCTACGGATGAGATGCCACGCCTGCTCTAAGGGCGTTAATGCCTCCCAGTAGGTGACGCGTGCGTAGAGGGAGCGAGCCGGACGAATGACGTAGCCTGCCTTGAGACGACGCGCTAAGGCCGCCCCGAGCCGGTTGGACGACACGCGCACGAGCCGTTGACGTCGCTCGGCATCGCAGAAGAGCTGATCAATCTCATGGTTGACGGCTGTCGACACGGCTCCTCCTCGGCCTCCGATACGGATGGCGCATGCGACCGCTGGCGCCGACCGCGCGCCTACGATAGTGTTGCAGCTTGGTATGCCCGTTTTTTCGCCGTTGATGCAGGGCGACACGGTTCTCGTTTGTGCGGTGACGAGGTGCGATGGGCGTCGTCTCCTTAGGCGAGTTGGTGCTATCGCAGGGGATGACAGGGTATCCGTATGATTTGGACGAGGCAGGAAATGAATCCGTACGCTCCTGACGTTTCGGATGCCTTTTTCGTCAGGGGCGTACGGATTTGGCTCTGCCAACGCCAGGAATACGCGAATTCTTCGCGCGCGGCCGAGCGAGACAGATTGTGGCAGTGGCGGGTGCCATCTAGCACTTTCGGTTATCGCGTGGCGAGTGTCTCCATTATTTCGTCGACACAGGCGAGAGCGTCGGCGATGGCGGAAACGACAAGCGATGCGCCGCTGCGCGCGTCGCCCGCGACAAACAAGGGCGTCTCTGGTGCCTTCGCAATCTCCGACGACGGCGCGGTGGGCACGCTACTGTTGGATACGACGGTGCAGCGATGGCTCCCCGGTGCCTCCGTAAGGGGAAGCGGGCGCCCTTCTTGTGCGAGCGCGATACCAAAGGCATCGAATACGGTGCGCTCCGGCCCCGTGAATCCGCATGCGATAAGGACAAGCTCACAGGGAATCTCCCGCTCGGTCCCGGCAATCGGCGAGGGCGTTCCATCGGACCAGTCAAGGTCGACCACACGCACCGCGCACGCCGCGCCCTGCTCGTCGCGCAGGATCTCGAGCGTGTCGGTTGCCCAGGACCTCATCTCGCCTCCCATGAGGGCGATGGCCTCCTCCTGTCCGTAGTCGGTCTTGAGGACCTGCGGCCATTCCGGCCAAGGGTTGGTTGCCGTGCGTTTCTCGGCAGGGCGTGGCATGACTTCAACCTGGCGCACGCTGCGCGCCCCCTGCCGCACGGCGGTGGCGACGCAGTCGTTGCCGGTGTCGCCACCGCCGATGACCACCACATTGCGACCGCTGGCAGAAAGGGAGGAGGCTACGGGCTCGGCATCCAGCAGCGATTTGGTCGCAGCGGTGAGGTAGTCGAGCGCAAAGGCCACCCCGTCTCCGCCTGTGCCGGGCGCCAAGAGACCGCGCGCGTGCCGCGCTCCTACGGCGAGAACAACGGCGTCGTTGTCGGCGAGGATGCCCTGCGCCACGGCGGGGTTCGCCGCGTCGGTGCCGAGCATGAAGCGGATGCCAAGCTCCTCCATAAGGCTTACGCGCCGCTCAACGATGTCTTTCTCGAGCTTCATGTTGGGGATGCCATACATGAGAAGGCCGCCGGCACGATCCGCACGCTCAACGACGGTGACGCGCACACCGCGTCGCGCAAGCTCCCAGGCACAGGCAAGCCCCGCAGGCCCCGATCCCACCACGGCGACGCGCGGCGCATCGTTGGCTGCGGAGGCAAATCGCCGCGGTCCGCCGTGATCCCATTCCCAGTCGGAGATGGCGCGCTCGTCGTCGTGAATCGTCGTGGGTTCGCTGTTTACGCGCCCGAGGTTGCATGCTGCCTCGCAGAGAGCGGGGCAGACGCGGCTGGTGAACTCGGGCAGGGGATTGGTGAGCGCTAGGCGCTCGGCGGCATCGCGCCAGCGTCCACGCCAGATGAGATCGTTCCACTCGGGGATGAGGTTGTGGAGCGGACAGCCGCTCGGGCGGGCATGTCCAAAGGGCGCTCCTGTCTGGCAAAAGGCGACGCCGCACATCATGCAGCGGCTCGCCTGATCGCGACGTGTTTTTTCGTCGGGCTCGACATAGAGCTCGCGATAGTCACGCGTGCGCTCGGCAACCGGTCGCGCACGGTGGGCGTGGCGGTCATGCGTAAGGAATGCTCCCGGCTTTCCCATGGCAGTGTCCTTTCTGGGCGGTGCGGCCCGGTGGGGTCGGGCGCCTCAATTAGTCGAGGGTCTGGGCGGTCACGGTCTCAAAGGCACGTTCGAGTGCCTCTTCGGGCGAGGCGCCGGCGCGCTCGGCGGCATCGACAACGGCGCGCACGCGTTCGTACTCCACCGGCGCCACCACAACAAAGCGTCCCGCCTCCGGCGCAAAGCGGTACAAGAGCTTGATGCCACGCGGGCTCGCGGTGCGCTCGACGTGCTCCTCAATGAGCGCGCGAATCTTGGCGAGCTCCATCTCGGTGGGCGGACGCAGCCGGACAAGCTCGGCATTTACGCGCTCGGCGAGTGTTCCGCGCTCGTCGTAGACGTAGGCAAAGCCTCCCGTCATGCCGGCGGCAAAGTTTGGGCCCACCTCGCCGAGCACGAGCACGCGCCCACCGGTCATGTACTCGCAGCCGTGGGCACCTACGCCCTCTACCACAAGCGTCGCACCTGAGTTGCGTACGGCAAAACGCTGGCCGGCGAGACCGTTCACAAATCCCTTGCCGCCCGTGGCGCCAAAGAAGGCAACGTTGCCGACGATGACGTTCTCGTCAAACTTGTACGTGGCCGCCTCGTGCGGGCGCACCGTAACAATGCCGCCCGAGAGTCCCTTGCCTACGTAGTCGTTTGCATCACCAACCACATTTAGGGTGATGCCCGCGGGCAAAAACGCGCCAAAGCTCTGGCCTGCGGAGCCCGTGCTGTCCACTACGATGGAGCCGTCGGGCAGGCCGTCTGGGTGGGCGCGGGTTACCGCGCTGCCGAGCATGGTCCCCACGCAGCGGTTAACGTTGTCGATGTCTACCGTGAGGTGCACGGGACGCAGGTGCGCGCGGGCGTCTGCCGTCTGGGGGATGAGGAGCGTCGCGTCGAGCGTTTTTTCGAGAGCGGCGTCTGCGGCCATCTCGGGCAGGTAGTGCGTGCCGTCCGCGCCGGGGATATGCGCGCCAAAGGTGCAGCGCGCGGGCGCGAGGACGCAGGAGAGGTCGATGAGGTTGGCCTTGCGATTGCCCGGCACCTCAATCTGGTGGAGGCATTCGGTATGGCCGACCATCTCCTCAACGGTGCGGAAGCCGAGCCGCGCCATGACGCTGCGCAGCTGCTCGGCCACAAAGAGCATGAAGTTCTCCACATGCTCGGGTTTACCGGCAAAACCCTGGCGCAGGCGGCAGTTCTGCGTGGCAATACCCGCCGGGCAGGTGTCTTGGTGGCAGTCGCGCTGCATGAGGCAACCCATGGCAATGAGCGGCATGGTGGCAAAGCCAAACTCCTCGGCGCCAAGGAGGCACGCCACGGCAACATCGGTGCCGTCCATGAGCTTGCCGTCCGCCTCGAGCACCACGCGCGAGCGCAAGCCGTTCATGACGAGGGTCTGCTGCGTTTCGGCAAGGCCGAGCTCGAGCGGGAGCCCCGCGTGCCAGATGGAGTCGCGCGGCGCCGCGCCCGACCCGCCGTTATGACCCGAGACGAGGATCTTGTTGGCGCCGCCCTTGGCCACGCCAGTGGCGATGGTGCCCACGCCTGCCTCGGACACGAGCTTCACGCTGATGCGCGCCTTGGGGTTGGCGCACTTGAGGTCAAAGATAAGCTCGGCGAGGTCCTCGATGGAGTAGATGTCGTGGTGCGGCGGAGGCGAGATAAGGCCGATGCCCGGTGTGGAGCGGCGCACCTTGGCCACCCACGGATAGACCTTCTTGCCGGGCAGATGGCCGCCCTCGCCGGGCTTGGCGCCCTGCGCCATTTTGATCTGGATTTCGGTTGCGGAGACAAGGTAGCGGCTCGTCACGCCAAAGCGCCCCGACGCCACCTGTTTGATGGCGGAGTTTGCCGAGTCGCCGTTTTGAAGCGGCGTCTCGCGGCGCGGGTCTTCGCCACCCTCGCCCGAGTTCGAGCGGCCGTGCAGGCGGTTCATGGCAATGGCCATACATTCGTGGGCCTCGCGGCTGATGGAGCCAAACGACATGGCGCCGGTGTTGAAGCGTCGGACGATGCTCCGCGCATCCTCAACCTCGTCCAAGGGGATGGCAGCGCGTCCGGCGGTGTCAAAGTCCAGAAGGTCGCGCAGGCGCACCGCCCGCCCAGGGCGCCGCAAAAGCTCGCTGTAGGAGAGGAAGCGCTCAAAGTCGCCCTCGCGGCAGGCGCGCTGCAGCGTGTAGATAACTTGGGGGTCGATCAAGTGATCCTCGCCGCGCACGGGGCGCCATTTGGTGAGGCCGAGGGTGGGGAGCTGATTGGGCGAGGGGCTGGCGAGCAGCTCCTGTGCGGCATCGAAGCGCTCCTCGAGCTCGCGCTGCACATCGGCGACGCCAAGGCCGCCCACACGGCTCACCGTGCCGGCAAAGTGGCGCGCCACCAGATCATCCGCAAGGCCGACCGCCTCAAAGATCTGGGCGGAGTGGTAGCTTTGCGCGGTCGAGATGCCCATTTTGGACATAATCGACACGATGCCCGCGCAGGCGGCGCGGTTGTAGTTCTCGATGGCCTCCGCCGCCGTGAGCGTGTGGCCGTCTGCGGCAACGAGGTCGCCCTCATCGGCGAGCTTGCGCACCTGGGCATGTGCGCGGTAGGGGAGAATACCGCTTGCGGAGTAGCCCACAAGACAGGCGAGGTCGTGTGCCGAGATGGCATCGCCGCTCTCGACCACGATGTCCGCGAACGTGCGCACGCCGGCGCGCATAAGGTGGTTGTGCACCGAGGCAACGGCGAGCAGCGAGGGGATGGGCACCTCGGTGGCGCCTGCCCGGTCCGAGAGAATCACGATGTTGGTTCCCGCGCGCACCGCGGCCTCGACCGCGCCGTTGAGATCATCGAGTGCCTGCTCGAGGGCGCCTGACCCCGCACTGCGTTCAAATACGGCGCGAAAACGTGTGACGCGAAAACCCACACGGTCGATCGAGACGATGCGGGCGAGGTCCTCCGCCGTCAGAAGCGGCCCCGGCAGGCGCACGAGCCGGCACGCGGCGCGCGAGTCCTCGAGCAGGTTGCCATGGTTGCCCAGGTAGAGAACGGTCGAGGTAACAAAGCTCTCGCGCAACGCGTCGATGGGCGGGTTGGTGACCTGGGCAAAGAGCTGGTAGAAGTAGTCAAAAAACGAGCGCGTCTTGGTGGAGAGGCAGGCGAGCGGCGCATCGATGCCCATCGACGCCAGAGGTGTTTTGCCGCTTGCCGCCATGGGGCGGATGACCTCTTCGACGTCGTCAAAGTGGTAGCCGAGCTTGGCGGCAGCGACCGTGTCGGCAACATCTGCGTCCTCCTGGGGGAGCGTGGCGCCTGCCCCATCGAGGTCGGCGAGGTCGATGGTCTCCTCCGCAATCCAGTCGCGATAGGGCTTCTCTTTGGCCCAGCGACGTCTGAGCTCGTCATTGTACACAATGCGCCCCTGCGCAAAATCGACTTCGAGCATCTCGCCAGGGCCAAGGCAGCCCGAGACAAGGATGTTTTCGGGGTCCACGTCGATGGTTCCCACCTCGCTGGAGAGCAAAAAGCGGTCATCGCGCGTCATGTAGTAGCGCGCGGGGCGCAGCCCGTTGCGATCGAGCGCGGCGCCGAGTGTTTGCCCGTCGGTGAAGGCGATCGCCGCCGGCCCGTCCCAAGGTTCCATCAACATGGACTGATAGGCGTCGTAGGCGCGCCGTTCGTCGCTGAGCGCATCGTTTTTGTCCCACGGCTCGGGCAGAAGCATCGACACGGCGCGGGAGAGCGGTCGGCCGTTCATGACCAGGAACTCGAGCACGTTATCGAGGACGGCCGAATCGGATCCTTCTCGGTTAATGACGGGGAGTACCTGCTCGAGATCCTGTCCGAGTACCGGCGAGTACAGGTTTGGCTCGCGGGCACGGATCCAGTTGACGTTGCCTTTGAGCGTGTTGATCTCACCGTTGTGGATGATAAGGCGGTTGGGATGCGCGCGCTCCCAGCTGGGGGTAGTGTTGGTCGAGTAACGGGAGTGCACAAGCGCCACCGCAGTCTTGACCGCGGCATCGTTGAGGTCGCAGAAAAAGCGCCGCATCTGCGTGGCGACGAGCATGCCCTTGTAGACGATGGTTCTGCTCGACATACTGCAGATGTAGAAGATTTTGCCTGCAAGCGCGTGGGCTGCCTCACCGCGCTTCTCGATAGTGCGACGGCAAACATAGAGCTTGCGTTCAAAGGCGTCGCCGCGCTCGATACCCTCGGGGCGGCCCAAAAACGCCTGCACGATGGTAGGCATGCAGGCCCGTGTGGTCTCTCCTAGGTCGTGCGGATCCACGGGCACCTCGCGCCAAAAGAGCACGGGCACGCCCGCCTCGGCGCAGCCCGCCTCAAAGACGCTGCGTGCGTCTGCGGCGCCTCGTTCATCCTGCGGGAAGAAGACCATCGCCACACCGTAGTCGCCTTCTTCGGGCAGAAGGTGGCCGCACTTTTGCGCTTCCTTGCGGAAGAAGTGGTGCGGAACCTGAAACAGCACGCCCGCGCCGTCGCCGGTGTTCTTTTCGAGGCCCGTGCCGCCACGGTGCTCGAGGTTCACGAGGACCGAGAGCGCGTCGTCGAGGATCTGGTGGGATTTGACACCATTGATGTTGGCGAGCGCACCGATGCCGCAAGCATCGTGCTCGAATTCGGGCCGGTAGAGGCTGCGCGGCATCTGCGCCGTGCGGGCGGAATCGCTCGAGGCGAGGTAGGGCATGGCGTCCCCTCCTGTTCGCTATTGTCGGTGAATGCCGCTACGCCGCCTGCTCGGGCGGCATGAGGGCATGCGCGGCATAGTAGGAGTGAAAACGCGTGCGTGTGTTACCCGTATATTTCGAAACAGGAGGGTAACCGCGCCGTAACCCATCGCAAACGAGATGGAAACGCGCCGCCAACATAGCAGGCGTGCTCTATGATGGTTTGAAGTCGCGACGCGATAGGAGGGTGTATGCAATCGGTTTTTGCGGACATGACGGCCGAGGAGGCCCTCGCCCACCACAAGAAGACCCTGCTGGCTCTGAGGGTGCAGCACATTGCGATGGTGCTCGTTCTTGGTGCCATGGCGCTCTTCGCTGTCGAGAAGGGAGCGCCCGTACTCTATCTGTTTGGCCTTGCGGGCATCATCGCGACGTTTCTTCTCTTCTTCTATCGGCTCACGCAAGCGGTGTCGCAGTTCCAAGACATCCTTTGGCAGGACGCGGACGTAGCAAAATACCGCGCCGCCCTCGAGGCCTACTATGGGCAAACAAAGAACCGCTCCACGCGGAACATGCTCGAGCTGGAGCTCGCGTTTTGCGACTACTTCGACGGGCTCGACGATGCGGCGCTTGAGCGTCTTGCACGGTTGACGTTCAAGGGGCGTAAAAGTACCCAGCGCCTCCGCTCGCTCAACCTGCAGGTGCTTCTTTATAATGCGCAAAACGATACCGTCCGCCGCGATGAGGCACTCGACCGTATTCGCGCCATGGCGGCGCAGTATCGCGCCGGCTCCAAGCTTGCGGCAACGGCGACCAATCTTGTACGCGATCTGGAGCTGCGGTGCAGGCCCGTTGAGCAGTGGAGCGAGGAGGATGCGCGCTATATCCGCGAGCAGATGGGTCTTGCGGACAAGAACTTGAACCGCATCGGCCTGCGTCTGCGCCTCGACGCCTATGAGCTTGCCCATGGCCGTTTGGCAGAAGTGGCGCGCGACCTAGCCGCCCTCGGCGAGGAGCCAATTGTCCCCAGGTACGAGACCATGCGCGTACAACTGCTGCATAAAGCTGAGCGACAGACGATCGACGAGTAATTCTTTTTTGGTACGCCCCTGCCCCTTCATGCGCACTGAAGAAATCTAAGTGCCGATTCATAAGATTTTTTGCTTATGAGTTGTATAAGTCTCGCAACGTGGGTACTATTCTCTGCGTACGTAAAAGCATGGATGCACGGCAACATGCCGGGGCACCAGCGAAGGAGGAATCTCACATGAGTCTCAAGCCGCTTGGAGATCGCGTTCTCGTCAAGCCCGATGCCGCTGAGCAGAAGACCGCTTCGGGTCTCTACATCGCCAGCAACGCCCAGGAGAAGCCGCAGCGCGGCACCGTCGTTGCCGTGGGCACCGGCAAGGTGAACGACAAGGGTGAGCGTATGCCCATCGACGTCAAGCCCGGCGACACCGTTATCTACGGTAAGTTTGGTGGCAACGAGGTCAAGGTCGACGGTGAGGACTATCTCCTCATGCGCGCCGACGACATTTACGCGATTGTCGAGTAAACGCCAAGTCGTTTCTCACTTAGGTATCACATCCCGGTAATGGAGGACAGATAAGATGGCTAAGAACATCACGTTTGACACCGCTGCGCGCACCAAGCTTGCGCAGGGCGTGAACAAGCTGGCCGACGCGGTCACCGTCACCATGGGCCCCAAGGGCCGCTACGTTGCGCTCCAGCGCTCCTACGGCGCTCCGACCATCACCAACGATGGCGTGTCGGTTGCCAAGGAGATCGAGCTCGAGGACAACATCGAGAACATGGGTGCCCAGCTGGTGAAGGAGGTCGCTACCAAGACCAACGACACCGTGGGTGACGGCACCACCACCGCGACGCTTCTCGCCCAGGTCATCGTCAACGACGGCCTGCGCAACGTTGCCGCTGGCGCTAACCCGCTCGCTATCCGCCGCGGTATCGACAAGGCCGTCCGCGCCGCTGTCGAGGCCATGAAGGAGCAGGCTCAGCCCGTCGAGACCAAGGAGCAGATTGCTTCTGTCGGCACCATCTCCGCTGGTGACCCCGAGGTCGGCAGCAAGATTTCCGACGCTATGGATGTTGTGGGCAAGGACGGCGTCATCACCGTCGAGGATGGTCAGACCTTTGACATCACCATCGACACCGTCGAGGGCATGCAGTTCGACAAGGGCTACGTCTCCGCGTACTTCGTGACCGACAACGATCGCATGGAGGCCGTCCTCAAGGACCCCTACATCCTCATCACCGACCAGAAGATCTCCAACGTTCAGGACATCATGCCCGTCCTCGAGGCTGTTTCGCGCGCCGGCAAGAGCCTGCTCATCATTGCTGAGGACATCGACGGCGAGGCTCTGCCCACGCTCGTTCTCAACAAGATCCGCGGCGCTCTCAACGTCTGCGCTGTGAAGGCCCCCGGCTACGGCGACCGTCGTAAGCGCATGCTCGAGGACATCGCTGCCCTCACCGGCGGCCAGGCTGCCCTCGACGAGCTCGGCATCAAGATTGCCGACATCACCGCTGATATGCTCGGTACCGCCAAGACCGTTACCGTCACCAAGGACAACACCACCATCGTTGACGGTGCTGGTTCCAAGGATGCCATCGAGGCCCGCGTGGCTCAGATTCACGCTGAGCTCGAGCACACCGACTCCGAGTTCGACCGCGAGAAGCTCCAGGAGCGTCTCGCCAAGCTCTCCGGTGGCGTTGCCGTCATCAAGGTCGGCGCTGCGACCGAGACCGAGCTCAAGGAGATCAAGCACCGCGTCGAGGACGCCCTGCAGGCGACCCGCGCTGCGGTCGAGGAGGGCATCGTCGCCGGCGGCGGCGTGGCGTTCATGGACGCTCTGCCCGCGCTCGACAAGATCGAGATCTCTGATCCCGAGGAGCAGATTGGTATCGACATCGTCAAGAAGGCGCTGACCGCTCCGGTGGCCACCATCGCCAAGAACGCCGGCAAGAAGACCATCTGCTTTGCCTCCACGCTTTCCATTGCCGAACGCATGATCCGTTTCGGGGCGGACGCAATCATGCTCGAAGGCAGTGAAGCCGGCGGACACATCGGACACGTCTCCGCGATGGTTCTGATCCAGCAGCTTCTGTTCAAATTCGGCGATCAGATTCCGGTATTCGTCGCAGGCGGCATCGCCACGGGTAAAATGATGGCGCACGCACTGCTCATGGGAGCCGCCGGTGTTCAGATCGGAACCCGTTTCGTCATGACGGAGGAATGCTGCGCTCATCCGAACTTCAAGGACGCTTTCCGCCGTGCCAATGCCCGTGATGCCATGGCGACTCCCCAGTATGATTCCAAACTTCCCGTGGTTGCGGTCCGTTCACTGCGCAACAAAGGGATGGCGAACTTCGGCGCCCTTCAGCTTCGTCTGCTCCGTGAACTGGAGGAAGGGACGATTCACAGAAACGCGGCTCAGGAGGAAGTGGAGAAATACTGGGTCGGAGCCCTCCGGAGAGCTGTGGTCGACGGGGATGTGGAAAACGGGTCGCTGATGGCGGGGCAGTCCGTCGGCATGGCGGATAAAGTCGTTCCCGTGCGCGAACTGGTCCGGGAGCTTGTCTGCGACGCTGAAAAAGAACTGCATCTGATGAAGGACAAACTCAATTCTCTCCCGGATTGAAACAAACGGAAAAACGGATCCGGAGCTGAGTCTTGTCCATCCCCGTTGCGGGATTCGGCCGGAGCTGCGTCGTTTTCTGCGGCTTCTTTTTCTTTCCTTTCTTTTCCCGGGAGGAGAGAGGGAAAAAAAGAGCGGAACAACAGGGCAGGGAAGAGAAGAAAAAAACACATGGAAGAAACGAAGAACGGTCCGAAGGAATGGGAATCCACAGGACAGCGCAGGGAATTGTGCCGGACGAGTGTACTGGCTCTTGAAAGCGAAGTGCTCCGCTGTCCCCGGACGGGAGCGGAACATGAGTTCATCACCTTCCGTCTGCCGGACTGGGTGAATGTGATTGCCGTGACTCCGGAAAAGCGGATTGTGGCGATCCGCCAGTTCCGTTGCGGCAGCCGGAGCGTGGAATGGGAAATTCCGGGCGGCTGTGTGGATCCGTCGGATCCCGATCCCGTTGCGGCGGGAGTGAGAGAACTGGCGGAGGAGACCGGATTCCGCGGGAAAAACGCCAGAGTGATCGGATCCGTGAATCCGAATCCGGCTCTTCAGAACAATCACTCCTGGACAGTGCTTGTGGAGGAGGCGGTCCGGATCGGAGATCCGGCGATGGAGGTGACGGAGGATAT
>CASDZW010000018.1 GCA_949285915.1 uncultured Collinsella sp. | reverse complement strand
CGGAATGTTCGCCGCGGGACACCCCGGGGCCCTTCTGGTTGAATGCCGTTCCAATGCGGGAAAGCGGTCTTTGGCTCGACGTGTTTCCAGCGCCCGCGGGGACGCATGCTCATGCTCTTACGATGAAGCGCGGGGAATGAGCGATACGCCCACCTCGATGGTGAGTGGGTGGTGCTCTCCCTCGTGAAGGGTCTCGATAAGGCGCCTTGCGCCGATGGACCACATGTAGGCGGCGGGTACATTGATGGTAGTGAGCGGCGGCGTGGAGCGTGCGGCTTCCGGCGCATTGTCGAACCCTATGAAGGCGACGTCTTCCGGAATGCGGTAGCCACGCTCAAGAAATGCCTGCATGGCACCTTGTGCGATGGTGTCGAAGTCGCAGAAATACGAGCGTGCAACCGGTTCTCCCGCATCGATGATAGCGAGCATGTCTTGCTTGGCTCCGGCAACGTCGGCGGCGAGCTCGTGGACGATCGCGCGACGTGCTGAGGCACCGTTGCGCTGTACGGCGAGAAAGTAGCCATCTTCCCGGTCCTGGAAGTTGCTGATGCGATTGCTGCATTTAAGGAGTCCGGGCATTTCTCCATAGCGGCTAAAAAGATATTCCACGGCAATATGAGCGCCCTCGTGATTGTTGATCTGTACGCGGTCGAGCCCACAGGAATGGCACGTATCAAGAAGCGTGATGGGCAGGTCGAGGGCTGCAAACGGCATGAGGTCATTCATGCCCATTTCCGTGGCGAGTAAGAGCACGCCAGCGGGCTGTAGCTCTACGAGATGTTGAATTTGAACTGCGATGTCTCGAAACGATGCGATCTCGGTGGTAATGAAGCGGTAGCCTGCCTCTTCTGTAGCTTCCTTAGCGCCGCGCGCCATTTGCGAGAAAAACGCGGTGTCGAAAATCTTGTGACGGTTGTAGTACACGAAAACGATGGTGCCGGACTCCGCTTCCCGTGTATCGGGAAACTCATATCCCAGGGCGCGTGCCGCTTTCAGAACCCGGGCACGCGTTTCGGCAGAAACGCCGGGTCGTCCGTTGAGGGCGAAGGACACTGAGGCGGCGGAAAGTCCCAGCTGACGTGCGATTTCTTTTGCGGTCACTGCCATGCGATGACGGACTCCTTCGCCGCGTGTTTCTTGTTTTCGAGGACATTGTACCGAGTGGAGCTGGTTCGATAAAGACGCGCGGCAACCACTCGCGGGGTGTCTGCTACCGCTTAAGTCGTTTTGCTAAACATTTCGTTCCAATTAAGTGCCCACAAAAGAAAAATCAACAACCAAGCTCAGCAAACGTCCATGGACGGAGTTCATATGATCAGTGCCATCAACGAGATTCCCGTCACATCGAATTCGTATCCGTTTTCCAGTGCGGAGCGTTACTGTCATCTTTCCGCTCGCGGATACGTGGAGCGCGAGTACTATGTGCGCGGAACGGCGAACGTGTATCGTTCCATCAACGATGCCGGTGCGGTCGAGGTGCTCACTCCAGAGGCGCCGTATGTGAATCGTATCGTCGTGCGCGCTCCCATCGATCCTGAGCAGGCAAGCGGCAACGTGGTGGTGGAGATCATCAATCCCACTTCGTTTATGGAAATCGAGCGCATGTGGATCTTGGGTCATGGGGAGTTCCTGCGTTCGGGCGATATCTACGTTGGAATCACCAGCAAGCCCAACACCATTCCAAAGCTTGTCGAGTTTGATACGCGCCGGTATGCGGCGCTCTCGTGGGCGAACCCCACGCCGGAAACGCCGTTTCTGTTCGACCCTGCTGAGCTCGTGCGCGGAGGCGCTCTGCCCGACATCGACATCACCTACGAGCCCGGTCTCTTTTGGGACATGCTCACCGATCTTGCCTGGAAGCTGCGCTCCGATGACGCAGATAATCCGCTTGTCACCTATCGTCGCGACTGCCTGTGCCTCACGGGATGGTCGCAGTCCGGCGCCTATCTCTTCCGCTATCTCAACAGCTTTGCCTACCGCGAGGACGTGGCGCGTGGGTCGCGGGTGTTTGACGGCTACCTCTCGGGCGGCGGCATTCATTCTATGGTGATTCCCGTGAATCAGTATGAGAGTGCCCGCGCCTATGCACCGGAGCTCCGCCGCGTCGAGCGCTGCGGCGAACCGTTCATCGCGGTGCAAACGGAGAGCGAGAACGGGCGCTTCGAATCGTGGCGCTGCATGCTGCCCGACAGCGATCGGTCTGATTTCAAGTATCGGCTCTACGAGGTGACCGGTGCGAGCCACGACACCAAGTGGAGTTATTTGGACTACTACCAAAACGACCCCGACCTTAAGCGCATCAATCACCTGCCTGTTTACACCGGGCTTCACGACGAGCCCAACGACTACCCCTCGCAGCTGCTGTTCCATGCAGCGTTTCGCAACCTCTTCCGCTGGGTGCGCACCGGTGCGGCGCCTGCGTCCTGTTCGCGGATTCCGGTGGACTGTCACGGCGAGAACGTGAAGGACGCGTTCGGCAATTCCAAGGGGGGTCTCCGCACGTGTCTGCTCGAGCACCCCGTAGCGCGTTATTCCAACACGAGTCGCGTGGTGCCTGGGTCGGGCACGGTGGACAAAACCGCCGATACGGATGGGCTTTTTGGGCACCAGGAGACCTTCTCCGCTGCGATGCTCTCCGAGTTGTACGGCACGCTCGCCCATTACCGCGAGCTGTGCGAGGACGACACCGCGCAGCTGGTGAGCCAAGGCTTCCTTTGCCAAGAAGACGCACCCCTGCTCGTTGACCTTGCGGTTGCCCATGCACGCCGCGCGGGGCTTGAATAGAGGGCCTTTTGCCCTAGAAAGGAGTATTCCATGAGCGAAGCAACGCCTGCCTTTGAGTTATGGCGCGCTGGCATCCTCACGTTTGAGGCGGCGGGCACGTATGACAATCCGTTTTTGGATGTGGAGATCTGGGCTGCATTCACGGCGCCCTCGGGACGTGTCATTCGTCGCGAAGCCTATTGGGACGGCGGCAATGTGTGGCGTGTGTCGTTTGCCCCCACCGAGACCGGTGTGTGGACATACGCGCTTGAGGCGCCCGAGGCGACGGGGCTCGACGGCTGTACCGGCGTGCTTGAGGCAGTACCTTACGAAGGAGAACTCGCCATCTACCAGCATGGTTTTCTTAAAGTGTCCGCCGACGGTCGGTATTTCGAGCATGCGGACGGTACGCCGTTTTTCTGGTTGGGAGATACGCACTGGGAGGCTTCGTGGGGCGAGCGCTGGGATGAATCCAATCACCCCGGCATGCAGAGCCAGTTCCGTGGCATGGTCGATAAGCGCGTGGCGCAGGGTTATACCGTCTACCAAACCAACTTGCGCTCCGACATGGGGCCGGGGGTGAACCACTTCTGGGTGGAAGGCGAGCATCCCGGTGAGAACGGCGAGCGCGATCTTCCCAATGTTGCGTTTTACCAGAACGAGCTGGACCGCCGCATGGCCTATATCGCGGATGCCGGCTTGGTAAACGCGCTGGGGCAGGCGTGGTGCTTTGCTATCAATCGAGAGGGTGGCATCGAGCATCAGAAGCATCTTGCTCGTTATATCCTGGCGCGCTATGGCGCGCTGCCCATGGTCTGGACGCTCGCGGGCGAGACGGCCGGGTACGACCTGACGCCCGAGGTTCACCAGCGTCATGTTGATCGTTGGCGTGAGGTGGCGCTCGAGATTGAGCGTCGAGATGGCTACGGCACGCTTCAGACGGCGCACTACACCAACGAGCGCCCCTTCCCGGACTACTACCAAAACGAGTCCTGGTTTGACTTCACCTTAAACCAGGCAGGGCACGGTGACTATCTAATCACGGCAGAGGACTATGCGGACTTCTTCGCAAAGCACCCGGGCAAGCCCTTCGTCGAGGGCGAGGCTATGTACGAGCTGTGCTCCACGCTCGAGGAGATGGGCACGCGTCTGTGCACGGCGGATTTGCTGCGCCGTGTGGCGTATATGTCCATCCAGCTTGGTGGCGCCGGTTTCACCTACGGTGCCCAAGGCATTTGGGACAACGTGTGGGAGAAGGTAAAGGAGATGAACCCCTTCTTTGCCATCTTCAACCGCTTCAACGTCACGTGGGTCGAGGCCGTAGATGCACCCGGCGCCACGCAGATGGGATACATGCGTCGCTTCTACGAGGACGTGCACTTCTGGGAGCTCGCACCTGTGACCGTGGGCGACGGGGGCAATCTCTTCGCCAACAAGGCGCCGCTCGCTACGGCGACGGCCGACCGTGCGCGCATCGTTGCCTACTACGGCGACACGGCGCGGCGCTCACTCAAGATCGACGGCATCGACGATGCCGCTGTCTACCGGGCGCGGTGGTTTGATCCGCGCGAGGGCACCTACGCAGAAGGAGAGGAGGTTCGCGCCCAAGAGGGCACCCTCACGCTTCCCGCGAAGCCGAATTTGGGGGATTGGCTCGTGGTGCTCGAGCGCGTGTAGCGCCCGGAACGGATTTGCGTACCTCGGCATATCCGCTTACGTGAATGGTTGGAAGGTTCGAAAAGAACATGAAAGGATTGGTGAAATCGTGGGCATCCTCAACACCATACAGGGCTTTCTAGAAAAGTACGTCGGCCCTGTTGCCCAGAAATTCTCTTCGTTTAAGGTAGTTCAAGGCCTCATGGCGGGCATGATGTCCACCATGCCCGTGACCCTGGGCGTGGCGCTGCTCTCCATTTTGGTCGGCCTGCCCATCCCGCCGCTGCAGGATTTCCTAAACAGCACGGGGCTTGCCTCTGTCATCAACGATGTGCTTGTGGTGACCATGAACTTGGGCGCGCTCTACATGTGCGCTTCGGTTTCTCATTCGTTCGGCGAGGTGCTCGGTAACAAGGGCATGGCTTCCGTGGTGGCTTCCATCGGTGTCGCTCTTCTGCTCATTCCGCTTGGCCGCACCGAGGACGGTATGACCTTCATCCCCACGACCTATATGGGCAGCAACGGCCTGTTCGTTGCCCTCGTGGTTGCGCTCGTAGTCCCCGCGCTGCTCCACTTCCTCATGAAGCACATTGCCGTGCCGCTGCCCGATAGCGTGCCGCCGTTCGTGTCCAACTCGCTGTCGCCGATGCTGTGCGCCATTGTTATCTTCACGAGCTTCACGCTGCTTAAGTGGGGTATGACGTTCACTGCATGGGGCGATATCTACACTGCGGTCAACGCCATTATCTCCACGCCTGTCATGGGCCTTGGTTCTTCGCCTGCGGCAGTGCTCATCTACTTCACCCTGTGCAACGCGCTGTTCTTCTTCGGTATCCACCCCAGCGTCCTTATGAGCGTCTACATGCCCGTGATGGCCGCCTGCGGCCTTGCCAACACCGAGGCGTTCCTCGCTGGTGATCCGATGCCGTACCTGCAGTTCTCTATCCTGATGGCTATCGGTTCGTCCGACGCCCTTGGTATGGAGCTGGCGCTGCTTACCGGAAAGTCCGAGAGCCTCAAGGCCCTCTCCCGCATCGCGCTCGTGCCCGCTATCTTTAACATCTCCGAGCCCATCATGTTCGGTACCCCGATCGCGATGAACCCCTATATGTTCATCCCCTACATCCTGCTCAAGCCGGTGGCGTGGCTGTGCGCCTTCGTTGGCTTCTATCTGGGCCTTGGCAATGCCTTTAACCCCACCATCTCCATGCCTTTCGTGGTGCCCCTGCCCATCAGCAACTTCTTCACAGGTGGCATCGGTCTGGTGCTTATCGTAGTCGCCTCCATTCTCGCTATCGCCCTGCTGTTCATCCCCTTCGTCCGCATTGCAGACAAGAAGGCGCTGAAGGATGAGGCAGAGGCGCGCGCTGCGAAGGCTGCCGAGGCGTAAAAGTTTCTTCCGCTCATGGCGGTTTGTCCGCCCATCTCCCCTCCGGCATTTGCGTAGCCCGCGTGTCCCCCTATGTGCGGGCTACGCATGCCAGGGACCGCAATAGCGTAGCTTTGTAGAGTCGATCTTCTGGGTCGACTCTACTTCTTTCCTGACCTTCCCGGTCGCGATCGCGCTCGTTCTCGCCGGCGTCGTCTTCATTATGATGGTGAAGAAGGTCAAGTAATTTCGTTCGGCCCGCCGCCGCGGGCGCGTGCTCGCGGCGGTTTTCCGGGCAGTGCCCGGACCGTTTGAGAGAGGAGCTCAACTATGCAGACCGTTGAGCAGTATCGCGTGCTCGACCTCGTGCTCGAGGGCACGGCGGAGGGGAATCCCTACGTGGACATTACGCTGACGGCGACGTTTGAGCGCGCCGACGGCACCGACGCCGTCGAGGTCCGCGGTTTCTACCGTGGGAAGGGGCGCTACGGCATCCGCTTTATGCCGCGCTCCGCCGGCACGTGGACTTACCGCACCGCGTCGAGCGACCCTGCGCTTGCCGGCATCACCGGCGAGGTCGAGGTCACGCCCGCAAGCGAGGGCAACCACGGCCGCGTCCTTCTGACCCGCGACGTCAAGCACGGCGGCACGCCCTTTGACACCCACGGCGACCACACGTTCTCCTACGAGGACGGCACGCGCTTTATGCCCTTTGGCACCACCGCCTACGCTTGGACCAACCAGGAGCCGGAGTGCCAGGAGCAGACGCTCGAGACGCTCGCCCACGCGCCCTTTAACAAGATTCGCATGTGCATCTTCCCCAAGTTCTACGATTACAACCTCGAGAACCCCGCGATGTATGCATACGAGGGCTCGATCGAGGAGGGCTTTGACCACACGCGCTTCTATGAGCCGTTCTGGGAGAACCTCGACCACCGCATCGCTCAGCTGGATGAGCTCGGCATCCAGGCAGATATCATCCTGCTCCACCCCTACGACAAGCCCGAGTGGGGCTTCTCCAAGATGACCCGCGACGAGGATGCCTTCTATCTGTCGTACGTTGCGCGCCGCTACAGCGCCTACAAGAACATCTGGTGGAGCCTCGCGAACGAGTTTGACCTCATGCCGTGGAAGCCGGTCGAGGATTTGGACCAGTACGCGCGCATCGTTATGGCAAACGACCCGTACGGCCATTTGCGGAGCATCCACAACTGCCGTACGCTCTTTGACCACAGCCACCCGTGGATCACGCATGTGAGCTGGCAGCGCTGCGACCTGCAGCGCACCGCCGAGTGCGTGACGGAGCTGCGCGCCGCCTACGGCAAGCCGGTGCTGGTGGACGAGGTTGGCTACGAGGGCAACGTCACCTGGGGCTGGGGCAACCTGACCGCCCAGGAGGAGACGCGCCGTTTCTGGGAGGGGTGTCTCCGCGGCGGATACGTCACCCACGGCGAGACCTATGTGGACCGCGGTCCCAAGATCTGGTGGGCGCACGGCGGCAAGCTCTACGGTGAGAGCCTGGAGCGCATCGCGTTTTGCCGTCAGTTCATGGAGAGCCTGCCGGAGGACATGGACCTCGTTCCGTACGGCCGCGGGTTCTGTCTGGGTACCATGAACTGGGATATTGCCTGCATGGCCAACGACTGGAGCGAGGGCACCGACGACGTGGTCATGTACTTTGGCTTCTTCCGCCCGGCGTACCGCGACCTCACCCTGCCCGAGGGCAAGACCTACACGATCGACGTGGTGGACACGTGGAACATGACGGTTGAGACCCTGCCGGGCACCTACGAGGGTCAGGTGCGCGTGGATCTGCCGAGCCGCCAGTACATGCTGCTGCATATCAAGGCGGTCGACAAGACTGCATAAGGCAGCTTTTGGAGGGGTGGTCGGCGCGAGACGGCCGCCCCTTCGTCGTTTTTTCAAGTATTCAACAGTCTTGCCGAGAAGGGCTGAGTAGCCTTTTTGTCAGGGAGGCACTGACCTGCGGTTTTATGAACAGGAAAAGCGTCTCTACACGCCGGGGCTCTCTCAGATTGTTGAATAACTGAAAAAACAAGTTCGCAGCCCAGAGAAAGGCGCCCAACGTGTGCGGGTATGCATGGATTTGAGGCGCAATCAAGCGGCGCGATACCGCCGAAGCAGGGGAGGGATCATGACGGACACAATTTCTGCGGTAGAGCTCCTGGCCGGTGCGCACATGATTGGGGCGGAGGCCACGCGTGGCCAGGCAATAGCGTTGACCTGCGATGTTGAGCTTGAGGGACCGGTCAGCGCGGTGACATCGGCGCGCCTAGTGGCGACGGCGCACGGCATCTACGAGGCGCGCGTGAACGGCGTCTCGGTGGACGACGCGGTGCTGAACCCCGGTTGGACGGCATACGAGTGGCGCCTTGCTGTGCAGGAGGCAGACGTCACCGACCTTGTGCGCGCGGGTGGTCGCGCGGCAAAGATCGAGGTTTTGCTTGGTAATGGCTGGTGGCGCGGCGAGCTCGGCTTCGACCTTATGAAGATTGATTACGGCGAGGAGCTCGGCTTTATCGGTGCGCTGGAGATTGTCTACGCCGACGGCTCGCGCCAGGTTGCGGTGACCGCCGCCGATGGCACGGCTCACGCTTGCGCGACGCCGATTACCGAGAACTCCCTCTACAACGGCGAGACCATCGACGCGCGCATCGACCCCGCCGAGCATCCGCTTGAGGTGCGCGAGGTCGCCTTTGACCACGCGACGCTCTATGCCCAAACGATGCCGCCCGTGCGCCGGACCGAGACGCTTCGTCCGGTGCGCATCTGGCAGAGCCCCGCGGGCAAGACGCTTGTGGACTTTGGCCAGAACATCGTGGGTTGGGTGCGCGTGCGTATCTCGGGCCCGCGCGGCACCGAGGTCGTTGTGCGCCATGCCGAGGTGCTTGAGCATGAGGAGCTGGGTACGCGTCCCTTGCGCGCTGCCAAGGCGACCGACACCTTTATTCTCTCGGGCGGTGAGGACGTCTTTGAGCCCACGCTGACCTTCCACGGATTCCGCTATGCCGAGGTCACGGGTTGGCCGGGCGAGCTTAGCGCGGACGATATCGAGGCCGTGGCCATCAGCTCCGACCTGCCGCGCACAGGCTGGTTCTCGTGCTCGAACGACGACGTGAACAAGCTTGTCTCGAACACGCTTTGGAGCCAGAGCGACAACTTTGTGAGCATCCCCACCGACTGTCCGCAGCGCGACGAGCGCATGGGCTGGACGGGTGACATCGCGGTCTTTGCGCCCACGGCAGCCTTCCAGTACGACTGCTCGGCGTTTTTGGGCGACTGGCTCGAAACCCTCATGGCCGAGACCGCGCGCAACGCGCTCTCCTGCGTACCCGTGGTGGCGCCCGATGTGGTCAAGTACAGCGACCACTTCTGGAAGACGGTGGGTGAGCTGGCGCTTTGGGGCGATGCGTGCTGCTGGGTGCCCTGGACGCTCTGGCAGGTCTATGGCGACAAGGACGCGCTTGTCGCGCAGTATCCCGCCATGGGGATGCATCTGCGCGCCGTGGAAGAGCGCCTCTCTGATACGGGCCTGTGGAATACTGGCCTGCAGCTCGGCGATTGGCTCGATCCGGCGGCTCCGCCCGAGGCTCCCATGGACGGAAAGACCGACAAGTACTTCATTGCGCAGGCGTGCCTCTGCCGCAGTGCCCGCATCGCGGCTGACACGGCCGAGATTCTGGGCCTTGCCGAGGACCGCGCGCACTGGGAGGAGCTCGCAGAGCGCTCGCGCGCGGCGTTCCGTCGCACGTATGTGCTCGAGGGTGGTCGCTTGACCTCCGATGCCGTTGCGGCTTATGCGCTGGCCCTTCACTTTGGCCTGCTTGAGGGTAACGAGATGGCGCCTGCGGCCGACCGCTTGGCCGAGCTTGTGCGCGAGGGCAACTACAAGGTTGCGACCGGCTTTGCTGGCACGCCGTATGTGACCTGGGCGCTTTCTGAGAACGGGCACGCCGAGGAGGCGTACCGCCTGCTTTTGGAGGACGAGTGCCCCAGCTGGCTCTACCCGGTGCGCATGGGTGCAACCACTACGTGGGAGCGCTGGGATTCGATGCTGCCGGACGGCTCCATCAACCCGGGCGACATGACGAGCTTCAACCACTATGCACTTGGTGCGGTGTGCGACTGGATCTACCAGGTTATCGGCGGCATCTCGCCGGCGGCGCCGGGATATGCGCGCGTGCGTATCGCGCCCAAGCCGGGCGAGGGCATCACGTGGGCCCGCTGCGCCTTCGAGTCGGTGCAGGGGCGCATCGAGGTCTTCTGGCGCTGCGAGAACGGCCGCTTTGACCTCGAGTGCACGGTGCCCGAGGGCGTCTCTGCCGACGTGGAGCTCCCCGATGGCACGGTGTGCGCGGTTTCCGGCGGCACCCATCGCTTCGGTTGCGCTGCGTAGAAGAAGCTCGGCGCCCGCGCGGCACGACGTGCTCGCCTGTTGTTCAAACGGCGTTAGCAAGCAGTTCGTTTGTTAACGCCGTTCCCCGATTAACCGGCCCGTTTCTCTTTTTACGGGCTGAAGATAGGGCGGGCTGACGTAAGCTGAATAGAAGCGTGCGGCGCCCCTGCCGCACAACACCATCTGATCTGCGATTCTTGAGGAGCGAACAATGAAGCAGTACTTTGGCATTGACGTAGGCGGCACCGAGGTCAAGTGGGCCATCATGGACGAGGACTTCAACTTCGTCGGCGACCGCGGCTCCATCAAGACGGACTTCTCCTCTGCCGAGGAGGCAGTCGAGGCGTTCGCTTCGCTCGTTGAGCCGTATCGCGACCAGGTCGCGGCTATTGGCATGAGCGTCCCCGGCTCTGTCATGGAAGACGATCCGGATGGCACCATCCACCGCGGCGGCGCCCTCACCTACATGGACCAGTGCCCGCTCGCCAAGCTCATGCGCGAGCGCTTTGGCATGCCCGTGGCCGTTAACAACGACGGTAAGTGCGCCGGTCTTGGCGAGTACGCCGCGGGCGCCCTCAAGGGCACGCGCTTTGGCGTGACCATTGGCATCGGCACCGGTATCGCCGGCGGCATCGTCATCGACGGCAAGGCTCTGCGCGGCGCGCATTGCTTTGCGGGCGAGTTCAGCTTCCTTAACAACAACACCGCCGACCCTGTGACGCCGGGCACGTGGTTCGCGCAGACCGCGGGCTGGATGGCGCTGCGCGAGCGCATTTTTGAGGAAAAGGGCGAGCCGGTGGACAAATCGGTCGACGGCCGCATCTTCTTCAAGTGGATCGAGGCAGGCGACGAGGCGGCCATCCGCGGCCTCGACCGGTACGCGCTCGCCTTTGACAACTGGCTCATCAACCTGCAGGCCGTGCTCGACCCCGAGGTCTTTGCCATCGCGGGTGGCATCAGCTGCCATCCGGAGCTCTTCGACGCGTTCGAGCGCATGATGGACAAGGCTCTCGAGCACATGCTCCCCGGCTTCCCGCGCCCGGTTATCAAGCGCGCGGAACTCGGCAACGACGCCAACATCTACGGCGCCGTGCTGGAGGCCAAGCGCTTGGCAGAGGCGTAAGGCCGCGCTCTCCTTTGGGGGAGTGTCAAACCGGTACAAGTAGGCGGTGCGGGGCGCCACGTAAAGCGCCCCGCACCGCCTTGTTTGTTGGTCTGCTCCCGCTTATTCTACGGTTACGGCAATCTGCGCGTAGCGCGTGCAGGGCCGCTTGGCGGCATCTTGGACACGCAAGGTGAGGGGGATGCGGTCACCCGGGGCGGCATCGGCGGGCACCGTGAAATGGGCGTTTGCGCCCTCGGCGCGCCACGAGGCCAGGTTGTGCATCCCGCTATAGGTGCTCGAAAGCGTGTCGACCGCCCAGCGGCAGGTGAGCATATCCCCGTCGGGGTCTGATACCCAAGCGCCGACCTCAACGGTCTCGCCGGGCGCGGCGACCATGTCAGACGTGACGCCCTCGATTACGGGGGCATGGTTGCATGCGGCGGGCTCATGCGCGCACCACTGGGCGCGTGCGGCGAAGTCCTCCTGGTAGGCACGCAGATACGGGTTGGGGTTGTCTTCTGGAGCGCGCCCGAGATCGGCAAAGCTCATACCGTCGCCAGTGCCCTCGACGCAATCGCAAAAGAGCGGACCCAGTACGGTCGAGAAGCCTGGGTCCGTGGCGCCCCGCAGGCCAAAGGGGATGAGCGGAATGTAGGTCATCGAATCGCCCTCGGCCATGAAGTCGCCGGGCGTGAAGTGGATGGGCTGCATGCCGTCGAGTCCCCAGTCGAGCGTCGCATGGCGACCAAATTGGAAGCGCTCGGGCTCGTTCTCGTACACCTTGCCGTCGCCATAGAGCATGTAGCGCGCCATGAGCGGGCCGTTGTTTTGCGTGAGGTGTTCCTCCGGCCAGGGCGCGCGGAAGAGGTCGATGCTGTCGGGCTGCGCCGCCACGGCGTCCACGTAGCCGCCGTACATGAAGGGCACGCGCAGAAAGACAAGGTCGGGAAAGAGCGCCCGCCCGTGGTCGAGCCAGGAGTTGTCCTGTCCAATGCCGTTGGTGACGCCCAGTACGCGGACCTTCGCATAGATGCGTTCGCGAAGGTCGTCCCAGGCGTCGGTTGCCTGGTAATCCTCGGCGATCGACATAAGGGCGCGCACGATGGTGTTCATGCCGCCCCAAGAGAGAAGCCAGAGCGTGCGTGGGTCGTTGTCGAGTATGGCCTGCTTGATGACGTTGGAGCCGACGGTGTCGGCGCGAATGTCGCCCTCGAAGGCGATGTTTCCCTCATAGGTGCGCGCGAGCATCTGCTCGGGGGTGGGGAAGGGTGGCTCGCCCGCCGCCGCGGCGTTCTCGCTGAGGTAGGGCCAGGCTTGGGCGTACTCGTGCGTCCAAAGGTCCTGGACCCATGTGCGCGGGAAGGGGCGGTAGCTTGTGAGCGAGCCTGCCTCGGGGTCGGGCTCGTGGGGAACGACCTTCCACGTGCAGGAGCGCATGCCCTTGGTGCGCCAATGCGGCGTGACCTCGCCGAGCATGTGCTCGCCATCGCCCAGGAAGTGGTACTGCGAGGCAGTGGTGACAATGGCCTCCACATCCAACAGGTTGAGATACAGCGCCAAGTGGATGAGCGAGTTCATATCGTCCACCTCAAGATCGGTGGTGATGATCACCCGCGGTAACTCGTCGTTGGCCATAACCGGCATCCTTCCTTCTTGTCTGTGTGCATGGAGGGGTGTTACGTGCATGTAGGGGGCGGGGCATATCCCCGAGCGCGTTTCCCGCAGGCAAAGCCGAGGACCACGCGCTCGGGGATATGCCTCGCCCCCATCATGGGAAGTTACGCCCGCTGGCGCGCCGCCCACTCCCACATGCCCACGGGCTCGCGATCGATCATGACGTTCGTGCCGTCGATGTCGGTCCGGCAGAAGTCGTTGAACACGTGGATCCACACGCCGTGGTTGAACGTCTTCTTGGGCGAGCCATCGGCCTCGTGATACACACCGGTAAGGTCCTCGACATGGTCGAAGTACGTGACATGCGCGGTCGCGCCGGCGTCCTCGAGCGCACGGTAGAGCGGAAGGACCGTCTCTGTGGGGTCGACGAGCTCGTCGCCCTTGCTGTGTGTGAACCACAGGGGCGTTTTGGCCAGAAGCTCGACGTCCTCAGCGGTCGCGTTGTACCACGGCGCGCAGCAGGGGAGTCCCGCCGCAAAGAAGCTGGGGTAATCGCGGCACATGCGCAGCGTCATAAAGCCGCCGTTGGAGAGGCCGCCAACAATAATGCGCGACGTATCGATGCGGTCGGCGTGGCACGCGATGAACTCGTCAATGAGCGCCTTGAGCGCGCGAACGTAGATGCTCTGGTTGCTATGGCCGAGCTGCTCGACGCCGTTATCCATCCAGAACGTGGGACTTTGGGGAACAAGCACCCAAGCGGCTCCGTCGAAGTACCCCTGGATCTTTTTGCCGGAAAGCGCCGTCACACGGTTGCCGATGTAGGCTCGCTCGGGGCCTTCGGGCGTAAGAGGCCCGCCTTGGGCCTCAAGACCCTCGCCCTTGCCCTCGCCCGCGCCGTGCAGGTAAATGATGAGCGCCGCCTTTTCGGGCTTCTCGCGTGCGGGGGCAAAGGGGCCCGCCGACGCCGGCGAGAAATCGGGCTCGAAGTAGCCGTATGCCATCTTGATGCCCTCGACGGCCTCTGCCATCTCGGCAGTATGCCAGCCATCGAGTTCGAGGCAGATATCGCCCGCGCAGGAGTTAAAGACCATGCCCGTGATGGGGTCGGTGCTGCCGGGGATGGCGACCGTTTGCGTTACGCGGAAGCGGTTCTCAATAAGGCGCGAGCCCATGACACCGCCTTCGACGTGCTTGGTGAGGCGCGTCTCGGGCAGCTCGAGCGCGACGTGCGATCCGCGGGTCTGGCGCTCGCCCGCCTCGGTTGACGGATAGGCTGCCAGCACCGGGACGTAGCCAATGGAGGGGGCAGCGTGGTCCGCGCCACGCTCGCGGCGCATGAGGACCGCTCCCGTACGCTCATGGCGGGCGCAGAAGACGTTAAACGTTGCAGGGCTGACGTCGTTCACTCCAACCTCGTCGGGCAGCTCGAGCACGAGCTTTGAGATCCAGGGGCCAAAGTCGCCGAGCTTGGTCACCGTTTTGTAGGTGAGTGTTGCGAGGTCGGTTTCTGCCATGACTATCCTTCCATAGACAGTGTATAAACATGTTTAGTATATAAATCTAGACGATATACCCAACGAGAGAACGGTAAGCGTGCTGTTTTACCTGTTAAACGGTAAAGAATTGTGAAGAAAAGCTTAGGTAAGGACAGTGCCCGTCTGTTGTAAACACAAAGGTGTGCAAAACCGGCTGTTTATGTTTTACGAGGCGACATTTCGTTACGCTTGCTTGACGTTCACCTGATAATTCCGACCGTTCACCGGACATCTAGCCTATGGAAGCGGGCGGGACACGTACTATACATGACATAAACATTCAGTAAACACAGTTTACTGGTAGGAACGACCAAGATGTACAGGACGGCAACTTGGTCACGGCAATGGGAGGGGACCCCATGGCAATTGACAACAGACAAATCGCCGAAAACGTCCTTGAGCTCGTAGGAGGTGCGGCCAACGTCACGACCGCAACCAACTGCATGACGCGCCTGCGTCTCACGCTCAAGGACAACAACCTCGCTGACATCGAGAAGATCAAGAAGGTCAGGGGCGTGCTCGGTGCACAGTTTGCCGGCACCCAGCTTCAGGTCATCATCGGTCAGAACGTGCCGAAGGTGCTCGACGAGTTCGTCGCCATCTCCGGTGTCACGCGTGGCGCCGCGGTTGACGAGAATCTCGACGCGCCCAAGGAGAAGATCACCCTCAAGCAGATTCCGGGCATCATCCTCGACTACCTGTCCGGCTCCATGACCCAGCTCATCCCGCTGCTCATGGCCGGCGGTCTGTTCCGCACCTTCGCGGTCATCCTAGGCCCGCAGCTGCTGAACGTCATCTCGGAGACCGATCCGACCTACACGTTCTTCTACACCACCCTCTACGAGGCAACGTTCTACTTCCTGCCCATCTACCTCGGCTACGCTGCCGCTAAGAAGATCGGTGCAAGCCCGGTCCTCGGCATGCTCACCGGCGGCCTTATGATCGCCCCGAGCATCGTCTCCGCGGCTTCCGCCGACCCGACGGGCATCGTGAGCGTCTACGGCATCCAGATTACCGCGGCCAACTACAGCCAGACGGTGCTGCCGATCATCCTCACCATCCCGGTGCTCTACTTCGTGGAGAAGTTCTTCAAGAAGATCATGCCTGACACGCTCTCCACGGTCTTCACCCCGTTCTGCACCATGATCGTGGTTGTGCCTATCGCGCTCATCATCCTCGCCCCCATCGGTGGCGAGCTCGGTAACCTCGTTGCTAACGCGCTCTTTGGCCTTGCTGACCTCGGTGGCATTGGTATCTTCCTGGTCATGGCCGTCCTCGGTGCCTTCTGGCAGCTCTTCGTGGTCGCCGGTATGCACATGCCCGTCATCATGATCGCCCAGGTGCAGATTATCGCTGCCGGCTACGACCCGTTCGTCTTCGTCTCCACCAACTGCGCCATGACCGCGGTGTGGGGCTGCGCCTTCGGTGCGTTCCTGCGCATGAAGAATAAGGACGAGAAGGGCCTCGCTCTCGGCTATGTCATCTCCGCCATCGCCGGTGGCGTGACCGAGCCCGCCCTCTTCGGTATCCTTATGCGCTTCCGCCGCACCATGCTCGGCATGTTCATCGGCGGCGCCATCGGCGCAGTGCTCTCCGGCATCCTCGGCGTCACCTACTACATGGCTGGCGGTTCCTCCAACTTCATGGTCATCTTGAACTACCTGCAGGGCGGCCAGTGGAACGTCATCGCTGCCGTCATCGGTATGGCCGTGTCCTTCGTGATCGCCGCCGTCGTGGTCTTCCTCACCGGCTTCACCAAGGAGGAGCTGGCCGAGATGGAGGACGAGGACGAGGCCGAGCTCATCGGCGCGTAAGCGACCACCACACTCCACACGGGTATATCCCTTGTAGGTTAGTTGCCGGGTGCGCGGGTCGTCCTGACCGTGCACCCGGTTTGCTCGTATCGAGCGCGGTGCTTCAGGACAAGAGAGGACAGACGTCATGGCTTTGGGGACGCTCACGGTAAACGAAAAGGGCGACGGGTTCCTTTGCGACGGTAAGCCTTGGTTCTGGCTGGCAGACACCTGCTGGAGCGCGTTCACGAGCATCACGCTCGAGGACTGGGATTACTACCTCGCCCGCCGCGCCGAGCAGGGCATCAACACACTGCAGATCAACACCTTGCCGCAGTGGGACCGCTGCCGCCCGGATCTTGGCATCTACCCGTACGCCAGCGAGGACGGCACCGTTTTTGATTGGAGCCAGCCCAACCTCGCATACTGGGAGCGCGCTCGCGAGATGTGCCGCATGGCGGTCGAGCACGGCATCCGTCCGGCGCTCGTGCTTATGTGGTGCAACTACGTGCCCGGTACGTGGGGCGCCGCGATTGCCGAGCGTACCGGCGCCTCGACGATGCCGCTCGATGAGGTGGAGCGCCATGTGCGCCGCGTGGTCGAGTACCTCGACGAGTTTGACCCCGTGTACGTGGTGACGGGCGATACGGATTGGAAGGCCGACGAGTGCCTTGCCTACTATGAGGCGGCCCTCGCGACTGTGTGCGAGCTTGCGCCCACGCGCCTGCGCACCATGCATATCAACCGTGCGAACCGCACCATCCCCGAGCAGTTTGTCGATCGCCTGGACTTCTACATGTACCAGCCCGGCCACAATGCGCTCGCGCAGGACGAGGCGTGGAAGCTCCCGGAGGACTTCCGCGCGAACTACCCCAAAAAGCCGCTTATCAACTCCGAGCCCTGCTACGAGATGATGGGCGCGAGCCGCCACGTCTACGTGCGCTTCAACGACGAGAACTGCCGCGCCTCCGCTTGGGCGGGCATCCTCGCCGGCGCGACCGCGGGCGTGACCTACGGCGCCCACGGTATCTGGAACTGGCAGACGTCGCAGAGTCAAGGATCGGTCCTCGGCGAGGGCTTTGACGCACCTTTCCGCTGGCAGGAGGCCCTGCAGCTGCCAGGTGTGTGGGACTTTGGCATGATTGAGCCTCTGCTCGATGCGCTTGGCTGCCGCACGCTTGTGCCGGCGCAGGATGAGCTTGCAGACGACCGCGAGCAGATTCGCGTCGCGCATAACGAGGCGGAGCGCCCGACGTATTTGGCCTATCTGCCCCGCGCGACGGCGCTCAAGCTCGGTGTGGCGCTCGAGGGCTACGCGGCCCGCGCCATCGACCTCGCCCAGAAGCGCATCGCGCATCTGCCGGTGACGATCGCGGACGGCGCAACCCGTGTGGCGCAGCACCCCTTCTGCGCGGATGCGCTCATTGTGCTGGAGCCGGTTGCATAGCGTATGCCAGTCAAGCCTGTCCTATGGGCGGCAATAGAAATCCTGCTTGAAGGAGCCGTCGGGAAGCATCCCCGGCGGCTCCTCTTTGTTGACGCTGGCCGACGCGGTTGCATTCTATAACCGCAGACACACCTTTCGTGGTACCGTGGAGTGAGGTCAAAGCGACAGGGGAGGTCGGCGGTGCCCAAGGTAACGCTTAAAGAGATTGCACGCGAGGCGGGGCTTTCCGTCTCGACGGTGTCTCTGGTGCTTAATAACCGGCCGTGCCGCATTACGGAGGAGAACCGCCGCCGCATCAAGGCCATCGCCGCCGCCAAACACTACGTGCCCAACCAGATCGCCCGAAGCCTCGTGACGCAGCGCTCGAACACCCTGGGCCTTATCGTTCCGAACATCGAGAGCCGCTTCTTCTCACGTCTGGCGAAAAACCTCGAGCAGCGCTGCCGCGAGCGCGGTTTTGCCCTGTTTATCACCACGTCTGACGACCTTGCCGTCAACGACATCGAGCTGCTCTCCACGCTCGTCAACCGCGGGGTAGAGGGGCTCTTTATCGTTTTGGGCAACCAGACCGAGGGCGGCGAGGACCTTCCTGAGCGCATAGCGGCCCTTCCCGTTCCCTACGTGATGATCGACCGCGTGCTCGATGACGCCGCCTGCGACAAGGTGCTATTCGACAACGAGCTCGGTGGGTACATGGCGACCCGCCACCTGCTCGAGCACGGCCACCGCCGCATCGCCTGCATCGTGAATGCTTCCCGGTCCAACACGGGCCGCCATCGTCTCGAGGGGTACCGCAGGGCGCTCGATGAGTTCGACGTGCCGTTTGACGAGAGTCTGGTCTTTGACAGCGACTACTACATCCCCGATGCCTACGAGGCCGCGGCTGGTATTACCGCAACCGACGCCACGGCGGTCTTTGCGAGTTCCGACAACATCGCGCTCGGCCTGCTCAAGCGCCTGTATGAGGAGGGGCGCCGTGTTCCGCGCGATTACTCGGTGGTAAGCTACGACAACTCGGCGGCCGACTCGCTCTTTGAGCCGGCGCTCACCGCTATCGACCAGGACGTTGCGGTTCTTGCGGAGGAGGCGCTCGCCCTTATCGTGCGTCGCCTAGATGCCGCCGCGCCCGAGGATGTCGAGGCGGAGACGCGCCTGCTCGAGCCCCGTCTGGTTGAGCGCGATTCGGTGCAGCAGCGGTAGCAGTGCACAGGAAGTTCGCCCTACTCCTGTCACAATCTAAGCAAACACCGTTCATACGCGTTTTCCTACCGTTCACCGGCTTAATTGCGCAGCATTTACTAAATCTGAAACAAAAACGTTTTGTTAACAATGCTAAAACGTTTTATCATCTATACTGCTTTCAGCAAACCGAGCGGCTCGTGGCCGCGCTCGACCTTAAATGCAGATAGGAGTGCCTTATGTCTCATCCGGTAATCGGGACGCCTTGGAACCGCGGGAGCGGCAATGTCTCCGCGCAGGAGCTCGCCGGCGTCGAGCGCTACTGGCGCGCGTCCAACTACCTGTCCGTCGGCCAGATCTACCTGCGCTCCAACCCGCTCATGCGCGCCGACTACCCGGACGCCAAAACCGGCGAGCCGCGCGACTTTTGCCGCGCCGACGTCAAGCATCGCCTCGTGGGCCATTGGGGCACCACGCCGGGCATCAACTTCCTGTTTGCCCACGTGAACCGCCTTATCGCCGACCACGGCCAGAGCACGGTGTTTCTCATGGGCCCCGGTCACGGCGGCCCGGCCGGCACCGCGCAGAGCCTGCTCGACGGCACCTACCGCGAGATTCGCCCCGACATCACCAATGACGAGGCCGGCCTCGAGAAGTTCTTCCGCCAGTTCTCTTATCCCGGTGGCATTCCCAGCCACTTTGCGCCGGAGACCCCCGGCTCCATCCACGAGGGCGGTGAGCTCGGCTACACGCTCTCCCATGCTTACGGCGCGGTGCTCGACAACCCCAGCCTGCTCGCGGTGGCCGTGGTGGGCGACGGCGAGGCCGAGACGGGCCCTCTCGCCACAAGCTGGCAGTCCAACAAGCTCGTGAACCCCGCGACCGACGGCATCGTGCTGCCGATCCTGCATCTGAACGGTTACAAAATCGCCAACCCCACCATCCTCGCGCGCATCAGCGACGAGGAGCTCACCAAGTTCTTCGAGGGCATGGGCTACGAGCCGCACATCTTTGTCGCCGGTTTTGATGACGAGAGCCACGAGTCCATCCACGTGCGTTTTGCGGCGCTGCTCGAGGAGGTCTTTGCCAAGATCTGCACCATCAAGGAGCACGCCGCCGCCCAGGTCGCTGCGGGCGAGGAGGTCACGCGCCCGGTCTACCCCATGATCGTGTTCCGCACGCCCAAGGGCTGGACCTGCCCCAAGACCATCGACGGCAAGAAGACCGAGGACTCCTGGCGCGCGCACCAGGTGCCGCTGGCAAGCGCCAAGGACACCCACGAGCACTTCCGCGTGCTGCGTGACTGGCTGCGCTCCTACGGCCCCGAGGAGCTCTTTACCCCCGAGGGTCAGATTCGCCCTGAGGTAACCGACTGGATGCCCGCAGGCGACTTGCGCATCGGTGCCAACCCCAACGCCAACGGCGGTCGTGTGCGTGAGGACCTCAACCTCCCCGACATCCACGCCCACGAGGTGCCGGTGGCCGAGCGCGGCCACGGCTACGGTCAGACCGAGGCGGCCCGCGTCTTTGGCGCCTATACGGCAGACGTGCTCGCCGCAAACCCCGAGAACTTCCGCATCTTCGGCCCCGACGAGACCGCCTCGAACCGCCTGCAGGACGCCTATCAGGTCACCAAGAAGCAGTGGGAGGCGGGCGACGCTTATGCCGACGAGGCCAACGACGAGCTGCTGGCGCCCCAGGGCAAGGTGATCGAGCAGCTCTCCGAGCACCAGTGCGAGGGCTTCCTCGAAGGCTATGTGCTCACCGGTCGCCACGGCGTCTGGTCGAGCTACGAGAGCTTCGTGCACGTGGTCGACTCCATGGTGAACCAGCACTGCAAGTGGCTCGAGGCCACCAAGCGCGAGATTCCGTGGCGCGCGCCCATCGCCGGCCTCAACATCCTGCTGTCCAGCCACGTCTGGCGTCAGGACCACAACGGTTTCAGCCATCAGGACCCGGGCTTCATCGATCTTCTGCTCAACAAGGCCAACGACACGCATATCGTCAACGCCTACTATCCCTGCGACGCCAACATGGCGCTCGCGGTTGCCGAGCGTGCCTACGCCTCGACCGACTGTGTGAACGCCATCTTCTGTGGCAAGCAGCCCGCGCCAACGTTTATCACGGTCGATGATGCAAAGGCCGAGCTTGAAGAGGGCCTTGCCGTTTGGGAGTGGGCATCCACCGCGTCTTCGCTCGATGAGGCGGACCTCGTGATCGCCACCTGTGGCGACGTGCCCACGCTCGAGGCGCTTGCCGCGGTAGACCTGCTGCGCGAGCAGGGCATCAAGGTCTGGTTCGTGAACGTGGCCGATCTCCTTAAGATCCAGAACGCCTGCGAGAACGACCGCGCCATCTCTGACGAGCGCTTCGTCGAGTTCTTTGGCGACGGCTCCCGCCCCGTGCTCTTCTGCTTCCATGCCTACGCGGGCACCATCCGCCGTCTTGTCTGGGCGCGCCCCGGCCACGACGCGTGGTGCGTGCACGGCTACGAGGAGAAGGGCTCCACGACCACGCCCTTTGACATGCTGCGCCTGAATGACATGGACCGCTGGGCGCTCGCGGCCGAGGCCCTGCGCCTGGTGGATGTCGCTGCCAGCACCTCTGCGCACACCGCACAGGCCGAGGCGTGGGACGCCTTCCGTGAGGAGGCCTTCCGCTTTGCCGTGGAGGAGGGCTACGATCACCCCGCCTTTACCGACTGGGTGTGGCCCGATGCGCGCGCTGCAACCGAGGCGGACGCCGCCTCCGGTCTCTCGGCCACGCAGATGACCGCGGGCGACAACGAGTAGACGAGCCGGTAAAAAATGAAGGGCGCCGCCCGCTGTCAAGAGGATGCAGCGGGCGGCGCTTTGGGTTGAAATGGGGGCATGAGAGGACATAGTCACGGCAAAACGCGTCCCTTGTGAGTAGGCCTCGCTTGCCCCATTCTCGTTTGCGCAGGTAGGTGACTTGCGGCGAGCATCCGATACGCCTTGGCTACTTGAGAGGTGGCCCAAAAACCGTGACTAAGTCTGTTGTGGCCGCAAGTTTCTAGAGACCGTACAGCTCAGTGAACTTCTTCACGAGGTAATTGCAGTAATGCGTGGCGTCAAAAGGCGCTCCGCACGAGTCGCGGATGAGCTCGGGCGCGTCCTTGGAGCGGCCCCAGCGCCAGATGTTCTCGCAAAGCCAGCTGCGCACCGGCGCCAAGTCGCCCGCTGCGCAGGCCGCGTCCACGTCAATACCTGCGCGGGCCATGGCGTCGACGTACTGGGCGCCGTAGGCGCTGCCGAGGGCATAGCTTGGGAAATAGCCAAAGCTGCCGCCCGACCAGTGCGTGTCCTGCAAGCAGCCGAGGGTGTCGTTGGGCACGTCCACGCCCAGATAGCTCTTCATGAGGTCGCGCCAGAGCGTGGGGATGTCTGCCACGCGGGCCTCTCCGGCAAAAAGCGCCCGCTCGATGTCGTAGCGCACCATGATATGGAGCGGATAGGTGAGCTCGTCGGCCTCCATGCGGATGAGCTGCGGGTGGGCGAGGTTGGCCGCACGGTAAAGGTCGTCCTCGGTCACCTCGCCGTAGACCTCGGGTGCGTGCGCGCGCAGCACGCCAAGGAGCGGACCGGCAAAGGCACGCGAGCGGCCGATGATGTTTTCAAAGAGGCGGCTCTGGCTCTCGTGGATGCCCATCGAGGTGCCCTCGTCAAGGCAGGTCCACGCGTAGGCAGGATCGACGTTCTGCTCGTAGATGGCGTGGCCGCCCTCATGCAGGATGGAGAAGACATTGGAGAGCGCATCGTTTTCGTATATGTGCGTTGTCACGCGGACGTCGCCGGGGGCGAATCCGTCCGAGAACGGATGCTCGACCTCGGCCAGCGCGCAGCCCGCCATGTCGAGGCCCTCGAGCACAAGCAGGTCGCGCGACAAAGCGAGCTGGACAGGGCGGGCGACATGCGCCGTGCGGAAGGGGAGATTGGGCGCTGGCATAGCGGCAATCTCGTGCACGAGCGGGACGACGCTTTCTTTCACCTGCGCAAAAAACGCGTCGTAGGCAGCGGTATCCATGCCGCGCTCGTATTGGTCGAGCAGGACGTCGTAGGCGTCACGGCTGGGGTCGAGCTGCGCGGCGCGACGGCGGAGCGTCTCGACGATGCGCTCGACGTACGGCTCGAAGGATGCCCAATCGTCCGCCTGCTTTGCATCGTGCCAGACGGCATTCGCCTCGCTCGTGAGGCGGCTCCAGGCAATCTCCTCGTCGGTGGGGATGGCGCGTGCCTCGCGCTGGTCGCGCGCAAAGACGCGGAGCTCCGCAGCGGTCTGGGGGTCGAGGGGCTCGGCCGCTGAACCCTCCTGCAGGGCAGAGACGAGCTCGACTGACGCCTCGCTCGTCAAAAGCTCGTGCATCTCGCCCGCGAGCGCACCCATCGCCTCGGCGCGTGCGGCGGCGCCGTTCGCGGGGGCGACGGTTTCGCCGTCGAACTCGAGCACGCTCATGAGGTAGCGCTTTGTGCGGATCTGGCGCTGCAGGTCTTTGAGCGAGGCAATGTTCTTGCCGGTGATGCTGTCCATGGATGCATTCCCTTCTCTTGTGTTGCGCGGAGCGCCTCAATTGTTTCGTTGGATAGCATACCCCGCTTTGCACGCCTGGGGGAGGGCGACCGGACTCTGCCGTTGCCTCCTATTAGTTGACGAAATTATAAAAAACGTCAAACCATGCAAGAGGTCTGGTAGCATGGGGCGCGCTCTATCAAAGACAGGAGGGGATTCATGGAGAAAAAGCCTATGAGCAGGGCAAAAAAGATTGTTCTGGGTGTTGTGATCGCCGTGGTCGCGCTTGCCGTTGCGGCCGTTGTTGCGGTGTTTGCACTCTTTGGCCACGAGCTTGCTACGTTGAATTCGATCGAGAAGGTCGACGACTATCCGCTCTACACCATGACCTATGACGGGGATTACGGTATCGATGCGTTTATCGAGCAGGGCGGCGCCTCTAACGACGCCGAGCTCATCCAGTTTGTGGTGAACCGCATCATGAAGGGCCTGCCGATCACCATCGACCTGCCCGATCTTGCGTGCTCGACCTTTAACGCCACCACGGCCGAGGGCGACGCGATCTTTGGGCGCAACTTTGACCTCGAGTACTCGCCCGGCATGCTCGTGCGAACGGACCCGGCAGACGGCTACGCCAGTGTGTCCATGGTGAACCTTGGCTTTCTTGGCTACGGGGAGGACAAGATGCCCGAGGACCTCATCTCGAGCCTGACGGCGCTCGCCGCGCCCTACGCGCCGCTCGACGGCGTCAACGAGGCTGGCCTTGCCGTGGGCGTGCTGCTCATCGACACCGAGCCCACCAACCAACAGACCGACAAGGTCGATATCACCACCACGACTGCCATCCGCATGATGCTCGACAGCTGCGCGACGGTGGACGAGGCGGTTGCGCTGCTTGGCCAGTACGACATGCATTCGAGCGCCAACAGCTGCTATCACTTCCAGATTGCGGACGCCTCGGGCGCCTCGGTGATTGTCGAGTACATCAGCGACGAGATGAGCATCCTCGAGCCCGGCGACGCAACGACCATGGGCGCGCTCTCCGGCGAGGCGGGCGTAACCTACCAGGCGGCAACGAACTTCCTGCTCACGCCCGGTGAGTACGACTTTGGCGGCGGCCAGGACCGCTACCAGGTTCTTATGGAGACCCTAACGGCCGCAGACGGCGTGCTGTCTGAGGACGAGGCCATGGACCTGCTCCAGAGCGTCTCGCGCGAGGTGCAGATTCGCGACGACGGCAGCGTCTTCCAGACCCAGTGGTCGGTCGTCTACAACCTCGACGACCTTACCGCATCGATTATCATGGGTGGCAAGTATGACGAGCCTGCTTACGAGGTGAGCCTCGCCTCGTAAGCTCGCGGCCCCGCCGGTGCCGTTTCAGCCAAACGTTTCTAGCAAGCGCCTTCGCTTCGCGGCGAAGGCGCTTTTGGTATGCTGGTTAAACTCTATCCACGGGGCCCGCGCAGATTATGCGCCCCTTCGCCCCGTGCGCTTTCAACAGAAAGGATGCGCATGTCGTATCTCCCCCTTATCATCGCAGTCCTCGCCATCGCAGCGGTCATCTCGCTTGTCCTCTCGTTTCTGGGCATCCTCGTGGTAGGGGCGCTTCGCCTGCTGCCCATCGTCTTTATCGTCCTGCTCGTTCTCGTGTTGCTTGGCAAGATCCGCATCAACATCACGCGTAGTGACGGCAGCCGCAGCCGCTGGCTCGACGACTGACGCCTTCGTTAAAGGGGGTTCTCATGGCACTCGAACATCTCACCCAGACCGATCCTGCGCTCGCCGCAGCGCTTGATGCCGAGCTTTCGCGGCAGCGCGCGACCATCGAGCTCATCGCGTCGGAGAATTTCGTGTCCCCCTCGGTGCTCGAGGCAGTGGGAAGCGTCCTCACCAACAAATATGCTGAAGGGTATCCGGGGCATCGGTATTATGGCGGGTGCGAGCGCGTGGACGTGGTCGAGGACCTCGCGCGCAGCCGTGCGTGCGCGCTGTTTGGGTGCAACTACGCCAACGTGCAGCCCCATTCGGGCGCCAACGCCAACCTCGCTGCCTACACCGCGCTGCTGGAGCCGGGCGATACCGTGATCGGCATGCGCCTTGACCAGGGCGGGCACCTGACGCACGGCTCGCCGGTCAACTTTTCCGGTAAGCTCTATCGCTTTATCTCCTACGGGCTTGACCCGGCGACAGAGACCATCGATTACGACGGCCTCGAGGCCCTGGCCGCGGCCGAGCGTCCCAAGCTCATCGTCGGCGGCGCTTCCGCCTACCCGCGCACGATTGATTTCGAGCGTCTCGCCGCCATCGCCCACGGCGTCGGCGCGCGCCTCATGGTGGACATGGCCCACATCGCCGGCCTGGTGGCGACGGGCGCGCACCCCTCGCCCTTCCCGCATGCCGACGTGGTGACCACGACTACGCACAAAACGCTGCGCGGCCCGCGCGGCGGTCTCATCCTCACCAACGATGCCGAGCTTGCGCGCGCCATCGACAAGGCGGTGTTCCCGGGCACGCAGGGAGGCCCGCTCATGCACGTTATCGCGGGTAAGGCCGCGTGCTTTGCCGAGGCCGCCACGCCGGCGTTCGCGAACTATATCGCGCATGTGGTCAAAAACGCCGCTGCGCTTGGCGAGGGGCTGGTCGCAGGTGGGCTGCGTCTTGTGTCCGGCGGGACGGACAACCATCTCTGCCTTGTGGATCTTAGCGCTTCGGGCGTGAACGGGCACGACGCCGAGCTTCTGCTCGACGCCTGCGGGCTTACGGTCAACAAGAACGCCATCCCGGGCGATCCGTTGCCGCCCACCAAGACGAGCGGCATCCGTGTGGGCTCCGCCGCGGGGACCACGCGTGGGTTCAGCGAGGACGAGTTCCGCGAGATCGGCGAGCTTATCGCGCGAGCGGTCTTTGGTGCGGGCGATAAGCGCGTGCAGGTGGCCGTCCGCGCGCGGGTTGACGAGCTTCTGGCGGCCCATCCGCTCTATCCAGAAATGTAGACGCTTCCGCGCGGGGGGAGAGGGAAATGTCGAACGCAGACGATTGTAAGATCGGCTTCATTGGCTTTGGCAACATGGCGAGCGCCATGGCAGACGGTTGGATTGCGGCGGGTACGGTGCCTCCCGCAAATCTCTATGCGTGCGCCAACCGTTACGAGGCGCTTCTCGAGCGCACGGGCGCGCGCGGCATGAATGCCTGCCAAAGCGCGGAGGAGCTGGTGGACGCCGTCGATGTGGTGGTTATCGCCATCAAGCCCCATCTCGTTGACGAGGTGCTCTCACCGCTTGCGGAGCGCCTGGCTGCCAAGCCCATCCTCTCGGTCGCGGCGGGGTGGGACTGCGCGCGCTACGAGGCGCTTCTGCCTGGGACCCGCCACATCTCGACCGTTCCCAACACGCCCGTTTCCATTTGCGAGGGCGTCATTGCCTGCGAGCGGACCCATACGCTGCGCGATGACGACTATGCGTCTGTTCGCGCGTTGCTCGATGCATTTGGCAGCGTGGTCGAGGTCGAGAGCCGCCTGCTCTCGGTCGCCGGTACCGTTGGCGGCTGCGGACCGGCGTTCATTGCGATGGTGATCGAGGCCTTGGGCGACGCGGCGGTAAAGCACGGCATCCCGCGCGCGGACGCCTACCGCATGGTGAGCCAGATGGTGGCGGGCACCGCCAAGCTCCAGCTCGAGACCGGAGCGCACCCCGGCGTGATGAAAGACGCCGTCTGCTCGCCCGGCGGCACCACCATCAAAGGCGTCGCCGCGCTCGAGCAGGCCGGATTGCGTTCGGCGTTCATTCAAGCGATCGATGCTATCGAGGGGTAACGTTTTTCGAATAGGCGCGTTAAAGGGAAGCCACTTCGGGGCGGGGGAGGTCCCTCCGGGCGCCTCGCAGGCGCGAAGCGCCGAGGATGGCATCCGGAGGGACCTCGCCAGCGCCGCCAGGGTCCTTGAGGCGCCGGCTTACCGGGCCCCGGTGACGCGCGCTATGTGCATGGCAAGGTAGCCGACTTCGAGCTCGCTTACCGCAGTGCCCAGCATCCGTTCCATCTCGGCGCACACGGCTGCCGCGGCGCGATAGCTCTCCGGCGCGCCTGACTGGATGGCGGCATTCACGTCGATCGCGAGGCGCTCTTCGTTCAGGATGCGCGTCACCATGTACTTCACGTGCGTCATAAGCCGGTTGTAGTCCATAGACGACACATCGATTTCGGCCCCGGTGATCCGCTCCACCGCATCGATGCAGGCGCGCGTGAGCTGGGCGACCTGCATCGCCTGCTCCACATGGCTCGCATCGAGGGCGGAGTGCACGTGCAGGGCGATAAGTCCCGTCTCGTCGTCGCCGAGGACGATGCCGCACCGGTTTTCCAGGTCGCGCACGCCGCGGTCGGCGACCTCAAACTCCCGGGGAAAGAGCGCCCGGATGTCCTCGGTTAAGGGGTTACTCAACGCGCCGCCGCCACGCACACGCTCCACGGCAAACGCAAGATGGTCCGCGAGCGGCAGCAGCATGTTCTGGTCCACGTGCCCAAAGGTCGCGCAGGCGTCCTCGTAGATATCCTCCGTGACATCGAGCACCACGGGGTCGATGCGCTCAACAAGGTCGCGCGCCGTCCCACGGCTGCCGTTTTGCTGTGAGAGCAGATACAGCTGGACGGACCCCGCCTCACCCAAGTTGTCCACGCGCTCGCCCGGCTTCCGCGCAAAGCCAACGCCCTTCCCGACCACCAGGTATTCCCGCTCATCGTCGGTGTTGAACGCGAGCACGGCGTTGTGGTTCAGCGGTTTGGTGATGCGATACATGTGCAGCCTTTCGGACGGGCGCAAGCAAGGGCGCGCGGTGGCCCCGCAGCGGACGGGGCGGGGCCACCGACAGTGCAAAACGAGCAGAATCTGCCTTACGCCTCGTAGATATCGACGGCGAGCAGATCGTCGCTCTGATTCACTCGGCCAAACGCCAGCTGGCGCACCTCGTGCTTGCCGTCGGTGGTGGTCACCAGAACCGGGGTGGAGATGCTCGGGGCGTTCTCGCGGATGTAGTCGAGGTCGAACGTCAACAGTGTATCACCGCGCTTGACCTCATCGCCCTGGGCAACGCATGCGGTAAAGCCCTTGCCGCCCAGCTTGACGGTGTCGATGCCCACGTGGCAGAGGATGCCCGTGCCGTCGGGCAGCTCGAGGCCCACGGCGTGTTTGGTGTCGAACACGAAGGCGACCTTGGCGTCGCACGGCGCCACGAGCTCGCCGGTCGCGGGCACCACGCAGGCGCCGTCGCCCATCATCTTCTGGGCAAAGACCGCATCGGGGCACGCGGTGATGGAGAGCGCCTCGCCGGTGAGCGGGCTGCCGAGCGTGACGGTCGCCACCGGTTTGCGCGGCCCCTGCGCCTCGGCGGGCTGCTCGGAGTCGGCTTTGGTCGCTGCCTCGGGTTCGGCGGCGCCGTCGGCTGCGGGCAGCGCTGCCAGGTACGCCTCGAGGTTCGTCTTGATGACGTTCACCTGGGGCCCGTAGACCACCTGTACGCCCTCGCCGCGGCGGATGACGCCGGCGGCTCCCGTGGCCTTGAGCTCGGCCTCGTTCACCTTGTCGCCGTCGTGCACCGTCACGCGCAGGCGGGTGGCGCAGCAGTCCACGTCGCGAATGTTGGCGGCGCCTCCAAGGCCGGCCGTGATCTGCGCGGAGCGCTCGTCGCTCGTGGGGGCGTCGGCTGTGGCGCTCGTCTTCTCGCCCTCCTTGCGGGCGTTGTAGTCGGCCTTGGTGTAGAGCTTGGTCTCGGCGCCGCCCTCTTCGCGGCCGGGCGTTGCGAAGTTGAACTTCTTGATCAGGAACGTGAACAGCAGGTAGTACACGGCAAAGAACGCGATGCCCAGCGGGATGATGAGCAGCCAGCTCGTCTTGTCGTTGCCCTGCAGGATGCCGAACATGAACAGATCGAGGAAGCCGCCCGAGAAGGTGAGACCGACCGTGATGTTGAGCAGGTAGCACAGCATGTAAGCGAGACCCGCAAACACGGTGGAGATGCCAAAGAGCACCGGCGCGACGAACAGGAAGGAGAACTCAAGCGGCTCGGTGATACCGGTGAGCATGGAAGTCAGTGCCGCGGAAAGCAGCAGGCCGCCGACGACTTTCTTGCGCTCGGGCCTGGCCGCCTGGTACATGGCGAGCGCCGCGCCCGGGAACGCAAAGATGTAGAGCACGAACTCGCCGGTGAAGCACCAGGTGCCGGCTGTGGAGAAATGGGTGACGGTGGGATCGGCCAGCTGTGCGAAGAAGATGTTCTGGGCGCCGTAGACCATCTGGCCGGCAACCTCCATGGAGCCGCCGACGGCGGTCTGCCAGAAGGGCAGGTAGAAGACGTGATGCAGACCGAAGGGGATGAGCAGGCGCTTGATCATGCCAAACAGGAACACGCCGACGGGTCCGGCGCTTGCCACCGCGTAGCCGAGCGCGTTGATGCCCGTCTGGACCGGCTGCCATACGAAGAACATGGCGATGCCCACGAAGGTGAACACCACGGTGGAGATGATGGGTACAAAGCGCGACCCACCGAAGAACGAGAGCGCTTGCGGCAGCTGGATCTTGTAGAACCTGTTATGCAGCGCCGAGGTGCCGAGGCCCACGATGATGCCGCCAAAGGCGCCCATCTGGAGCGACGTGATGCCAAGGACGCTCGCCGTCGCGCCGTCCATGAACTGCTCCACGCCGCCGGTGAGGTCGATCATGGCCGAGATGGCGGAATGCATAACGAGAAACGCCACGCCCGCGGAGAGAGCCGCGACCTCCTTCTCGGCGCGCGCCATGCCGATCGCCACGCCGATGGCAAAGATGAGCGGCAGGTTGTCAAAGATGACGCCGCCGCACGCGGAGAGCACCGTGAAGACGTCCCAGGCGATGGTGCCGGGTCCCATGATGCCTAGCAGGTTGTACGTGGCAAGGGTGGTCTCGTTGGTAAACGAGCTGCCGAGGCCCATGAGCAGGCCCGCTACCGGCAGCACCGCGATGGGGAGCATGAACGAGCGCCCCACGCGCTGAAGGATCCCAAAGATCTTGTCCTTCATATACGCCTCCTAGCGTCCGAGCACCCGTGCGGGTGCAGGTATTCCCCGGGGGTTCCCGGGCGGTACGTCGCAGGCTTTCGGGGAGGGGCGCGCTGTATGGCGTGCAGGACGATGCAATCTGCCGGCATGAAAAAAGCACCGACCCACGACAGCCGAGCGACGTGCGTGCCGCCCCAAAGCCGAAGGTTAGTGCCTGCCTACCAGTTACACACCCTGCATATGCGATTGCAGTGCATTATGCCGATTCGTTTCGCTTCTGAAAAGAGGCGGGCGGCAAACGGTCGAAATCCCAAGGTCAACGGCTCGAGGATGCGGCGGTCTGCTGGGTTCGTGCGCCGCATGCAGCGCCGCTCATCCGCCCATGACGCAACCTTGACCCAAACCTGCTATCCTTGGACCATCTGTTCCGGACCTAAAGGAGGTCTCGTATGAGTGGCATCATCGGCGGGCTGGTCTGGCTCATCATCATCGTGGCGATCGTGATCGCCATTCTCGCCAACACGCTGTTTGTGGTAAAGCAGCAGCATGCCGTCATTATCGAGCGGCTGGGTAAGTTCAATCGCATTGTGGGCGCGGGCTTCCATGCAAAGATCCCCGTTATCGACCGCAAGGCCGCAACCGTCTCCCTCCGCACGATGAAAAACGGCTTCGATATCGACGCCAAGACCGAGGACAACGTCACCATCGGCCTCGAGGTTTCCGCTCAGTACCACGTCTCCTACGACATGGGTGCGGGCCCGGCGGACTCCGGTGTCTACAAGAGCTACTACATGCTGCAGCAGCCGGTCGCCCAGATGCGCGACTTCATTACCGACGCGCTGCGCTCCTCCATCCCGGTTTACACGCTTGACGAGGTCTTTGCCAAGAAGGACGACATCGCCAAGGACGTTAACGCCACTGTTTCCGAGCAGATGGCCGCCTACGGCTTCACGCTCGTGTCGACGCTCATTACGCGCATCGCGCTGCCCGCCGAGGTCGAGGACTCCATGAACCAGATCAACGCCGCCCAGCGTACCAAAGCGGCGGCCCAGGACCTCGCCGAGGCGGACCGTATCCGTCGCGTCACCGAGGCACGTGCCGAGGCCGAGGCCATGGAGAAGGCGGGCGAGGGTATCGCCAACCAGCGCAAGGCCATCGCCGTCGGCATCAAGGACTCGCTCGAGACCATCCAGGAGACCGGCGTCTCCAACGACGAGGCCAACCAGCTCTTCATGTTCACGCAGTGGAGCGAGATGATGACCGAGTTCGCGCGGACCGGTAAGAGCTCCACCGTGGTGCTTCCTGCCGACTTCAAGACCTCTGCCTCTATGTTCGAGCAGATGCTCACGGCGGGCGAGGCCGACGAGCAGGGCAAAGTCCCGCCTGCGGCCCCGGAGGCGTAAGCGCCTGTGTCATCTCAGCGAATCGCCCGGTGCGGGCTTTGCTGCGCGCTCCTTGCCGTGAGCGCTTGGGTGAGCATTCCCTTAGGGCCCGTTCCCTTCACGCTGCAGACGATGGTGCTTGCCATGTTGCCGGGCGTCCTCGCTCCGCGCGACGCGGTCATGACCGTTGCCGTCTACTTGGTGCTTGGCATTGCGGGCCTGCCCGTCTTCTCCAACATGATGGGCGGCCTCGGCGTCATCGTCGGGCCCACGGGAGGGTTTCTTTGGGGCTTTCTTGTCGGTATGGTTGCCGCAGGTGCCGTTAGCCGCATCAAGGGCCTGCCCGAGCCTGTGCGCGAGGTGCTCTCGCGCGCGGCACTTCTGGCTATCTCCTACACGTTTGGCACCGCTCAGCTCATGATCGTTGGCAGCATGGCGTTGCCCGCAGCCCTCGCCGCAGCAGTGTTGCCGTTTATTGTGCCCGATATCGTCAAGATGTCCGTCGGCACCGTCCTTGCGCGTGCGGTCGCTCGGGCGCTTCCCGCCCCTGCTCAGTCGAGGTAGTCGTAGGCGCCCACCATGCCCGCAAAGTTGTCGAGCCAGTCTTCCGAGTCGAGGACGGGGCCCTCGAGGATCGCACCCTCGGCATCTGCCGTGGCGGCGAACTCCATGGAGCTGTAGTTTTCAAAAACCTCTGCGTGCTCGAGCTCCTGCTCAACGTAGGCCTTGACGGCAAGCTGATCATCGACCGAAAGCGATGGGCTGGCCGACGCGTCGGGCACGAGCCCTAAGGCAAATCCACCCACTTGATAGCCGAGGTCCCGAGCGGAGGGGATGGTGAAGTCAAAATACGACGAGCAGCTAAAGATGAAGCCGTCCTCGGTCGCATCTCCAAAGGCGTATATCGAGTCAATGTCATAGGTGATGTTGGAGAGTATGAGCTCTGAGATTTCGAGCGTATCGAGGCCGATGCTCTCTGGCTCAACGCCCGAGGCTTTTGTGAACGCATCGGCGAATGCCGACGCGACAATCTCGCGGTAGGTGACGTCACCCTCGCGTGCCGCTTCAAGCGCAGAGACAGTTACCTCTTCGGTTGCTGCCTTCAGGTCGTCTTGCGCAAGCCAATAGGCGTCAGAGCCGTAGTCGTAATACGTATCGTCGTAGTCGTCTTCGTAGGTATCGTCAAAAAAGACGGAGTCCACGCAGCTGGAGCAGCTCTCAAAAAGCGTGCTCACTATGCCGGAAAAGGCCAGCATAAAGATGAAGGCGATAAGGCAGCCGAGGCGGGAGGAGCGCTTCTTCCAGCCGGAGCCATCGCCAGAACGACGCTTAGCGGCCTTGCGTGCCCACCAGACGTTTGAACTGCTCTCTGGGTCTCGCTGTTTGCTTTGCGCGCGGCGCGCCCCGTCCTCATCTTCCTGAATGGGGGAGACAGGGCCGCTTTCGGCAGGGCTCTGCGCGCTGTCCGAGGAGCGCCAAGTGCGCTGCGGACGATGCTTGCCGTGACCGGGTTCTTTGCGCTCGTTGCGCCGAACCATCCTGCCGATGCCGTCGTCGGCATCGGGGCGTTCGCGCGGCGGCTCAAAATCGGGCTCGCCACCCGGCATAATGGGATCAGGGGCGTTAAAGGGGTCGATGTTCGGTTCGCGTTCTGGTGTACGCGGCTTCCAAGCCATGTGATCACCTTCCCGAATGCCTGAGGCTCCTTATGCGCGGGCGCACCTGATGATTGGCGCTAGAGGATCCAACCGTCCTCGTCTTCGCTCGCCGGTCCACGGTCCACGTACATCTTGTGCGTACGCTTCTCGGTTACAAATGCAATGATGCCGATAACAGCGATGCCGCCAAAGAACAGCACCGCCAAACCGGCGCGGGTGTTGAAAAGAAAGGTAAAAATACCGTCCATGACTTGTTTGCTTCTCGCCTTCTCCCTAGGGGTCTGGATGCAATAAGTATATACTTGCCAAAGTGCCACGGACGCAAGGGCCGTGCAAGTAGTGATTGAGAAACAGGAGCATACGACCGGGAGGAACCATGCTCGATATCAAATTTGTCCGCGAGACGCCCGATGCCGTCGACAAGGCCATGGCCGATCGACAGACCTCGTGGGATCGCGAGCGCTTCTTTGCCCTCGACGATGAGCGCCGCTCCGTTATTACCGAGGTCGAGGAGCTGCAGGCCACGCGCAATGCCGAGTCGAAGAAGATCGGCGCCCTCATGCGCGAGGGCAAGCGCGACGAGGCGGAGGCCGCCAAGGAGGCCGTCCGCGAGGTGAACGAGAAGATCGAGGGGCTTGCCGAGCGCCGCACCGCTCTTGAGGCTGAGCTTAACGACTTCATGGCCCATCTGCCCAACATCCCCTGCGACGCTACGCCCGTGGGTGTGGACGAGTCCGAGAACCCCGAGCGTCGCCGCTGGGGTACCCCGCGTGATTTTGCGGCCGAGGGATTCGAGGCCAAGGCGCACTGGGACCTCGGTACCGACCTCGGCGGCGGTTATACGACGGTCTACTATCCGGAAGGCGTGATGTCCGCAAGCGACTATGCGATCGAAGACGATGAGACGCAGGCGGATTACACACAGTACAAGGGCATCTATCTCTCTAACGAGATCTATGATGCGGACACGCAGCAGGTGACCGAAGAATTTTCAAGCGAGTTTGACAAGGCATATGCGGCGCTTTCGTACCGTTACGAACAGATGGGCTTCGTGAACGCCTCCGTCGTGAAAGAGAACGACTATACGATCCGCGTCACCATACCGCATCTGAGCGACGATACGGTGCTGGATACCGTATTTACGCAGCTTTCCTATTCGGGGAGCCTGCATCTGAGCGACAGCGAGATCACCACCTCCAATGCGGAACGCAGG
>CASDZW010000017.1 GCA_949285915.1 uncultured Collinsella sp. | reverse complement strand
GAGGCGCTGGAAGCACTGGCTGAAAGCATGGGGATTGGTTGAGGAACGCGCAATGACGATCATCCATCCTCTGCTTGCCAGCCGTAGTGCACCGAATTATCGCCAGTCCTGGCGGTTAGCGGGAGTGTGGCGACGGGCGATTAACCTGATGACGGAAAGCGGCGAACTGTTAACGCTGCATCGTCAGGGTAGTGGTTTCGGCCCCGGAGGATGGGTGCTTCGCCGCGCGCAATTCGATGCGTTATGCGGTGGATTATGCGGCAATGAACGACCACAGGTTGTGGCTCAAGGGATTCGCCTCGGGCGTTTCACGGTTAAACAGCCACAGCGTTATTGTTTGCTGCGTATTACGCCGCCTGCGCATCCTCAACCACTTGCAGCTGCATGGATGCAACGCGCGGAGGAAACCGGGCTTTTCGGGCCACTGGCGTTGGCGGCAAGCGATCCGCTGCCTGCTGAGTTACGCCAGTTTCGTCACTGTTTTCAGGCCGCGCTCAATGGCGTTAAGACCGACTGGCGGCACTGGCTGGGTAAAGGCCCCGGATTAACGCCAAGTCATGATGACACGTTGAGCGGAATGCTGCTGGCGGCCTGGTATTATGGCGCTTTAGATGCGCGCGCCGGTCGCCCGTTTTTTGCCTGTTCCGACAATCTTCAACTCGTTACCACTGCGGTGAGCGTCAGTTATTTACGTTATGCCGCGCAAGGATATTTCGCCTCGCCACTCCTGCACTTTGTTCATGCTCTGAGTTGCCCGAAACGTACCGCTGTTGCGATTGATTCGCTGCTGGCGCTGGGGCATCTCAAGTCGGTGCGGCTCACGTCGTTTACCGTGGTGATGATGACCATCGCAGCGAACCTGGGCAGCATGGCGACCCCTGTGGGCAACCCTCAGAACCTGTATCTCTATTCCGCCGCGCGTATGCCTCTGGGGGAGTTTCTCATCCTCATGCTCCCCTTCACACTTGCCGCCCTTGTGCTACTCGTGGGTGCGATCGTGCTGTTTGGGCGCACTCCAGATGCGCTGCCGCTCTCTTCGGCGCCGGTGCTTGCAGACGATTGCGAGGACGCGGGCGTTCCGCTTGCGCGCACGGTACCTTGGATCGTGCTCTTTGCGCTGGCGCTCGCCTCGGTGGCGCGTGTGCTGCCCTGGCAGGTGACGGTTGCTGCCGCCGTCGCGGTGGGCATCGTCTTCGATAGGGCGGCGCTTCGCCATGTCGACTATGCCCTGCTCGCAACCTTTGTGGCGTTCTTTGTGTTCGTGGGCAACATGGGGCGTATCGAGGCCATCGACGCCTTTATTGCTCAGGCGGTCGTGGGCAACGAGCTCGTCGTCTCGGTTGTGGCGAGTCAGGTCCTCTCCAACGTGCCGGCGGCAATTCTGCTCTCGGGCTTCACCGACGCGTGGCGCGAGCTCATCATCGGCTGCAACTTGGGCGGGCTCGGCACGCTCATCGCCTCCATGGCGAGTCTTATCTCCTACAAGCAGTTCGCGCTCGTGCATCCCCGTGCCAAGGGCTCCTATCTTGTGCTCTTCACCGGCTGGAACGTTGCCTTTCTCGCCGTGCTGCTTGTGTTTGCGCTGGTGTAGGGGGTTCGCATGGGCAGCGGAAAGGACAGCGGAAAGGGAGTCGATTGGCGCGCGTATGCCCGCTATGCCGCGTTGACGGATGAAGAGCTCGCGCGGCAGTGCGAGGTCCAGGTGTTTCGTGCCAAAGGGCCGGGCGGACAGGGTGTGAACACCACCGACTCGGCGGTGCGCATGGTGCATACGCCCACCGGTATCGCGGTCACCTCTCGCGAGTCGCGCAGCCAGTATCAAAACCGTCGTGCCTGTCTAGAGAAGCTCAGGCGCATCTTTGAGCGTCGCGCAAAGCCCCCAAAGCACCGCATCAAAACGAAGGTTCCCCGCGCCGTGCGGGAGCGTCGCCTGTCAGACAAGCGGCGCCGCTCCGAGCGCAAACAGCTGCGGCGCAACGTGTCCTGGGAGTAGACCAGACTCACCCGTACAGGCGGGCGGGCGACAGGCGCGCCCCTACGCGAGCCCTATGGAGCGCAGCCGGTGCCAGCGAAGCGAGCTCACCGCAAGCGCGCCGCCCTCCGCGCAGAGGTTTACCGCGCGCGGACCGGGCGTGGGGAAGCTGTAGGCGCTCATCGCGGCGCGCCCACCGTCCACATACACCTCTATCGAGCCGCGGTCGATATATATGCGCAGCTCAAGCGTGTCGAGGTTAGAGCCGTGCCCTTCCCGGGGCGCGGCGCGGTAGCCCCGCTCGCCGAGACGCACCGCCCCGCGGTCGAGAACGACCCGTCCCGTCTGGTCGTCGTAGGCAACATACACATACCCGCCGTCCTCGGTGGCGTGGACCTTAAGGCCGGCGCGCTCGGCCGTAGACGCCCCAAGGTCGATCGTAAGCTCGATCTCTACAGCCTCGGCGTCTTCCATCACCGTTAGATTCTCGTCAGCCCCAAGCGTTACCGGACCAACATCGACCGTGCCCTCGCGCAGCGCTTCGAGCTCGCGCGCGGGCGCGGTGATAAGCGCGCCGTCCGCTGCGAGAGAGACCTCGCGCGGTAAGGTGAGCTGCCCGCACCAGCCGTCATCTTGCATGGGCGAGGCGCCCGCAGGGCTCATCCAGCCAATCATAAGACGCCTGCCGTCCGGCGCCGCCATGCTCTGCGGGGCGTAGAAGTTCTGACCCCAGTCCCAAAGGCGGAACGCCCCTGTAGGCTCAAACGCCCGTCCCGGTTCCCAGGTGCCCACCACGTAGCCCGCGTTGTTGCGGTTGCGATTCATGTAGCCCTGTGCCTTCGCGCCCATGGCCGAGAAGCAGAGCACCCAGCGCGTCTTGCCGTCCGGCGCCGTAAGGGGAAAGAAGTCGGGGCATTCGAGCATGTAGACGTTTGGATCGGGGTGGCGGTAGAGAATACCCTCGCGCCGCCAGTTCACAAGATCGTTGGAGGAGAAAAGGACGATCTCGCCGCGGTTCACGCGCGAGCGCTGGCCGAGGACCAGATACCAGCGCCCGTCCTGCCGCCAGACTTTGGGATCGCGGAAGTCAATGAGGTCCTCGGGGTTGTCGATGACGACGCCGTGCTTTTCGAACCGCACGCCGTCGCGGGAGGTCGCGAGGCACTGCACCTCACGGTTGCCCGCGCTGTCGTCGCGTCCGTTGTGCCAGCGATGTCCGGTGTAGAGTAGGTTGAGGGTGTCGTTGGCGTCCACCACGGCGGAGCCGGAGAACACGCCCGCGCTCTCGGCCTCAATGCTCGGGGCGAGGGCCACGGGTTCGCGCCGCCAGGTGACGAGGTCAGCGCTCGAGACGTGGCCCCAGTGCATGGGGCCCCACTGCGTGCCAAAGGGATGGAGCTGGAAGAACACGTGCCAGCGACCCTGGAAGTAGGAGAGGCCGTTGGGATCGTTGATCCATCCGCCCGCCGAAGCGATGTGGTAAAGCGGGTACCAGCGGTCGCGCCGTGTGCACTCGAGGGCGCTCACGCCCTGCTCAGCGCGTTCGAGCGCTTCGGTATGGTCGATAAACGGCGCGTTCAAATCGATAACGGCATCCATAGCGGGTCCTTTCCGAGGCGTGTGCAGTTGCGCGTGCGCTTGGCGGCCTTACGCTGCGCCCGCTTCGTCGAGCCGGCGACGGAGCAAGAGGCACGCGCCCACGTCAGGCTCATGTACCGGTGCAACGAGCCGGCAGCGCTTGGGTAGCGCCTGCTCGAGGGGGTCTAAGATGAGCCGTCCCGCCCTGAAGGTGCCGCCGATATAGGTAACGGGCACGACGCCATCGTCCTCGGCAAAGATACCGCGTACGATGGCGTCGACCATCGCCGCCTCCTCGCGGGCGGCGCGCTCGAGGATGTCGCGGGCGCAGACATCCCCCGCCTCTGCCGCGCGGGCGACGAGCGGGGCGAGTGCGGCGATGCGCCCGCGCTCGGCCATATGCTTCTGGGCAAAGGCGATGAGGTCAAAGTCATCGGCAAGGTCGAGCTCCTCGCGCACCAGGTCGAGGATTGCCCCGGCGGGCGCGCGCCCGTCGCTCTCGCGGGTGAAGGCAAAGAGCAGCTCCTTGCCGAGCCATCCGCCCGACCCCTCGTCTCCGAGCTCATAGTCCCAACCTCCGCAGCGCATGGCGCGCCCCGCGCAGGTGCCGTACGCGATAGAGCCCGTACCCGCGATGATGACGACGCCGTCGGCAAGATCAAGGCCTGCCGCCCAAGCGGCCTCCACGTCGTTCACAAGCTCGAAGGGATGCTCGCCCGCCACGCGGTCCACGGCCTCGCGTATGCGCCGCGTGGCCTCCGCGCCCTCGCCATAGCCGCAGATGCCAAGGCCTATGCCAAAGTCGGGACCAAGATGGCCCGTGCCCGCTGCCCGGGCCACGCCCTCGGCGAGTACGCGCTCCATACCCTCAAAGCCCGCCTGGGCGTAGTGGCACGTGCCGAGCTCAAAGCGCTCGAGTGCGCGCACGTCCTCGTCATAGATCGTGAAGGCGGTCTTTGTGCCGCCGCCGTCGATGCCGAGCCATCTCATGTGAAATCGTCCTCTCGCCTCAGGGCCTACCCGGCGCGCGACGCTTGGTGACTACAGCGCACGTGGGCGGGGCATAATAATTCGGATTATAGGTCAGCCCCTACAGGGTCCAAGAGAGGAGAGCTCCCATGGCAGTGTTTTTTAAGGACGCGAACGGCAACTTCTTCACCGCGGTCAAGGCGGGTGTCGGTGCTCCCGACGGGTTTGAGCCCGTTGAGGCGAATTCCGTTGATGCTGCCAAGGAGAAGCACGTTCCCGCTGTGGAGCTCCAGCGCGACGGCCACATCATTCATGCCCAGGTGGGCGAGGTCGCGCATCCCATGGAGCCCGACCACTACATCGAGTGGATTGCGCTCGATACAGACGGTCGTCTTGAGGTGCACGCCTTGAAGCCCGGTCAGACGCCGGCGACGTTCTTTGCGGGCGGCGTCAAGACGGGTCGCGTCTACGCGTACTGCAATCTCCACGGCCTTTGGGTCAAGGAGTTCTAGTCGCCCTATTGGCGTCCTCGGTATACTGGTAGGTACGAGAAACGCGAAGGGCCGCCTCAACGGCGGCCCTTTGTGGCAACCGGGTGCTGTTGCCCCTGTGCCCGGCAACATTGCGGTATGGCTTCGTGAGGGGAGAGGCGGGTCATGAGAATCGCGTTGGCGCAAATCGACATGCGACTCGGTGACATCGAGGGCATCTGCGCCCGCATCGAGGATCAGGCTCGGCTCGCCGCGGGCCAGGGGGCGTCTCTTATCTGCACACCCGTACCGCTCTTTGGCGGCATGATGCCTGGCGCGCTTCTGGAGGCGAGAAACTACGAGCACGCATTGCTCAGCTCCCTCACCGCGCTTGCCGCTCGGCTGGACGCCCTTTCCATCCAAGCTGTTGTCCCCGCGCCTGTTGCCATCGACCATACGCCGCTTTTTGAGGTGTTCCTGTTAAAGGAAGGCAGGGTTGTACCTCTGCGCAGCCTGTTCGCCGCGCGGCGTGCGGGCTCTGCCGAGGACCTGTGGCTGCCCCCGGTGTTTGATATCGAAGGGCTTCGCGTTGCGGTCACGTTTGACGCCGTGGGAGATCTTAAGATCCTGCCCCCTGGCTGCGACCTCGTCCTCTTTTTACAGGCGAGCTCGTTTGACGTGGGGGATGAGTCGACAAGCTGCGTCGCTTCGGTGGCGGACGGTCACTTTGCCCCGCTCGCCAAGGAGAAGAGCGTCTGGCTCGCCTGCATGGCGCCAATCGGCGGGTACGATGAGGCGGCCTTCACGGGCGGCTCGTTTTTCATGGACGATGCCGGCCGCGTGGTCGCGGCGGCGCCCTGCTTTAGCGAGGCCCTGCTTGTGCAGGATATCGAGCGTGGCGTGGTGCTTCCCGCGCTCGAGGCCCACGAGCTTCCCCACTACCAGCGGGAGGAGTGGCTCTGGGAGGCGCTGCGCCTGCACCTTGCCGATAGCGTGCGCGCGCTGGGCTCCGCGTCTGCCGTCGTCGCGCTTACCGGGGATTTGCCCAGCTCCCTTACCGCCCTTCTTGCGGTCGATGCGCTCGGCCCGCGCAACGTTACCGGGCTCTTTGTCGAGCGCTCGCAGGTGCTCACCCCCGCTCAGGAGAATGCCGAGCACGAGCGTGCGGACCGTGTGCGCGAGCTGGCGTCCAGCCTAGGCATCCGCCTGATCGAGCGTGCGCCGGCCGATGCCGCGCGCCTGCTCGACCGTGACGCCCCGGGCCTCGGCCTTGCTCTTGCGCGCGAGCGTATCGAGGGGCTCTACCTGGAGGATGTCGCAATCGAGCTCGGCGCCGTGGCGGTGAGCTCGATCACCAAGACCGACGCCGCTCTTGCCGCGCCGCTGGCGGCTGCCGGCTACCTTGGCGCCGTCGCCCCCTTCGGGGACGTCTACCTGACGGCGCTCGAGTTCCTGGCCCGCGCGCGCAGCCGCGCCGGATCTGCCATCCCCGCTCGTCTGATCACCTTGAACGCGGTCGAGGACCGCATGGCGTCCATCTTGGCGGCGTCCATCGCCGGCGCACCCGAGTCGCCCGTCTGGCGTGAGCGCATGGCGCGCCTGTTGGCGCCGCTCGAGGCGGCGCAGATCGATGGCGTTCTCGAGGCGCATGTCGACCACGGTCTCTCCCTGGACGAGATCCCGCTTGCCGCCACCGCCCCGGATGCCGTGGCGCTTCTGCTCATGATCGTGCGCGCTGGAGAGACTTGGCGCCGGCGCCTTCCGCTTGTCCCCATGGTCTCATCCCGCTCGTTCCCCGAGCGTCGCTGGCCCGCGCAACTCGCATGGTCGGATACCGGACGCGGCGGCGAGGACCCTCTGACCTGCGCGGGGCTGGTGAGCGCCGAGTCCGAGCGCGTCCTCGAGCTCGGGGAGGAGCATGGCAGGCGCGTTCGCGGCGAGATCATGGGTCTCATCGCGGGCATGCTCGGCGTGCCTGCTGATGATATGGACGAGGGCGAGGTAGAGTCCGAGCTGCTCCGCCGTATGCGGGAGGCCTTCGAGGCGGACGAGGGCGGTCAGAACCCGCCGTTCGCCGGCGGACGTCCCCACGGCTTCACCTTCTTTTCGCAGAATTGAGCCTGTTCTTCCCCTGTTGTCGGGCGCGTGTTATAGTAGAACAAATGTTCTAGCGCTGAGGGGAGGCGTATGATCGTATTGGGCATTGACCCCGGTTTGGCAAACACCGGATGGGGCATTGTGGAGGAGCGCGGCGGCGAGGTCCGCTGTCGGGCCTACGGCTGCATCCATACGGGGGCGGACGAACCCCTCGATCAGCGCCTCCGCATCATCGTGGACGATTTGGCGCGCGTCGTGGGGCGCTACGGGCCCGAGGCGGCTGCCGTCGAGGGCATCTATTTCGGGGCGAACGTCCGCTCCGCGATTCCTACCGCGCACGCCCGCGGGGCGGCGCTCGTTGCCTGCTCGCTTGCCGGGGTTTCGGTGGGGGAGTATACCCCCATGCAGATCAAGCAGGCCGTGGTGGGGACCGGTGCGGCGGACAAGCGACAGGTAACCTTCATGGTCCGCAGCCTTCTGCACCTCGACCACGATCCAAAGCCAGACCACGCGGCAGACGCCCTCGCCTGCGCTATCTGTCATGCGCATCTCGTGCGCACCGGCGAGCTCACCGGCGGCGGCTACGTTCAGAAGAAAGGTAACCCCTACTCATGATTTCTCAGGTTCACGGCATACTTCTGGAGGCCACCCCGTCCGTTGCGGTGGTGGATGTATCGGGCGTGGGGTTTGAGCTCGGCATCTCGGGCACCACGGCGGCGTCGCTGCCGGCGGTGGGGGATGAGGTCAGGCTCTATACGCGGTTTCGTCTCGCCAACGATGTCATGGCGCTCTATGGTTTTGCCACGGTAGAGGAGCGCACCATGTTCGACCGTCTCATCGCCGTGTCGAGCGTGGGTCCGCGCATGGCGCTGTCGGTCCTCTCCAAGTTCTCGGTGGCCCAGCTCTACACCATCGTCATGGCCGAGGACACCAAGAGTATGGCCACGGTCCCGGGCGTGGGCAAAAAAACCGCCCAGCGCCTGATACTTGAGCTCAAGAGCACGCTCGCTAAAGATCGCAGCCTCTCTGGCACGGCCGTCCCCCTTGCGGGGCAGCTGCCGCTCGGTGCGGCGGCGAGCACGGCTATCGAGGACGCCCGCGCGGCGCTGCTCTCCATGGGCTTCAGTCCGCAGGAGACCGATCTTGCGCTCGAAGGGTATGATGGTCAGGATATGCGCGTCGAGGATATCCTCGCCGCCTCTCTCAAGCGCTTAGGGATGGATGCATGATGTGGGAAGCCGACGACTCGCGCGATCTGTTTGACGACGCCCCGGCGCCTGCCGCGCGCGCGGTGCACGGCGACCGCTTCGTAACCGGCAACCTCACCTCCGACGATTTGGATGTGGAGCGTTCGCTTCGTCCCCAGAAGCTCGACGACTACTGCGGGCAGGATCACATCAAACAGAGTCTGCGCATTCTCATCGAGGCGGCGCAAAGCCGCGGCGAATGCCTCGACCATGTCATCTTCTCGGGCCCTCCGGGCCTGGGCAAGACGACGCTCGCGACCGTTGTGGCAAACGAGCTCGGCGCCCAGATCAAGACGACCTCCGGCCCCGCCATCGAGCGCACGGGGGACCTCGCCGCCATCCTCACCAACCTCCAGCCCGGTGATGTGCTCTTCATTGACGAGATACACCGCTTGAACCGTTCGGTGGAGGAGATTCTCTATCCTGCGATGGAGGATTTCGCCCTCGATATCGTGATCGGCAAAGGCCCCGCCGCCCGCTCCATCAGGCTCGAGATTCCGCACTTCACGCTTGTGGGTGCGACGACGCGCTCGGGCATGCTCACCGGGCCCTTGCGCGACCGCTTTGGCATCTCGTTCAGGCTCGACTACTATGCGGTGCGCGACCTCGCGCAGATTGTCCTGCGCTCCGCTTCCATTTTGGGGGTGGAGGTGGACGAGGAGTCTGCGATCGAGATTGCCTCGCGCTCGCGCGGCACGCCGCGCCTCGCCAATCGCCTGCTCAAGCGCGTGCGCGACTACGCACAGGTGCGGGGAACGGGTTCGGTTGACCTCTCGATCGCCCGCGAGGCCCTCGAGTTCTTTGAGATCGACGAGCTCGGTCTCGATTGGATGGACATCCGCATCTTGGAGACGCTCGCCAAGACCTACCGCGGCCGTGCCGTGGGGCTCTCCACGCTCGCGAGTGCGGTCGGCGAGGACCCCGCCACGCTCGAGGACGTGTACGAGCCATACCTGCTGCAACGCGGTCTTATCGTCCGCACGCCGCAGGGCAGGCAGGCAACGCTCGCCGCGTTCGAGCATCTGGGCGTGGAGCCCCCGGCCTAGAGGCAAGGTCTCTTGGGGCGGGCCGGCGTTGTCCGCGCAGTCCGTCTCGCCGCTGCCGTCCATATGAGCTACCATGGCTGCGGAACGGTTTCGAGACGACGGGAGGGACGGCCTATGGCCTGCACCACCATTTTGATTGGCAAGGCGGCGAGCTTTGACGGCTCGACCATCATCGCGCGCAACGAGGATTCACCGGGCGGGCAGTTCGAGCCCAAGAAGATGCACGTCGTCTCGCCCGAGGAGCAGCCGCAAACCTACACGGCGACGGCGTCCCATGTGACCATCGAGCTTCCCGATAACCCCATGCGCTACATGTCGGTGCCCGACGCCCTGCCCGGTCACGGCATCTGGGCTGCTGCGGGTATCAACGAGGCCAACGTCGCCATGACGGCGACCGAGACCATCACGAGCAACGAGCGCGTGCTGGGCGCTGACCCCCTGGTCGAGCTGCGCCCTGCGCACGGCCGTGAGGGCGAGGAGGACTTTGAGCCCGAGGTGCCGGGCGGCATCGGCGAGGAGGACATGGTCACCCTCGTGCTGCCGTACATCAGAAGCGCCCGCGAGGGCGTTCAGCGCCTTGGTGAGCTGCTCGAGCGCTATGGCACCTACGAGATGAACGGCATCGCGTTTTCTGACGTGGACGAGATCTGGTGGCTTGAGACCGTCGGCGGTCACCACTGGATTGCACGCCGCGTGCCGGATGACGCCTATGTGACCATGCCCAATCAGCTCGGCATCGACTCCTTTGACCTTGCAGACGCGGAGGGAGCTCAGAAGGAGCATATGGCGAGCGCCGATCTGCGCAGCTGGATGGCCAAGAACCACCTCGACCTCACGCTCTCCTCTGGCAGCGTGGGCTTTGCGGCAAAAGCCTCGTCCACCTCACCGGTTGCCGATATCTTCAACCCGCGCGACGCCTTTGGCTCGCATTCGGACAGCGACCACGTCTACAACACGCCGCGCGCCTGGTACATGCAGCGCTGCCTCAACCCGAGCGATAGGTGGGACGGTTCCGCGGCCGCGCTGAGCCCCGAATCTGACAACATCCCCTGGTGCCGCGTGCCGGAGCGCAAGCTCACCATCGAGGACGTGAAGTACGTGCTCTCGGCCCATTACCAGGGCACGCCCTATGACCCGTACGGCAAGCTCGGCACCGAGGCGACGCGCGGTCTCTACCGTCCCATCGGCATCAACCGCAACGGTCAGCTTGCGGTGCTGCAGATCCGCCCCGATCGGCCCGAGAGCTGCCGCGGCGTCCAGTGGATGGCGTTCGGCTCAAACGTCTTCAACGCGCTCGTGCCCTTCTACACCAACGTGGACGAGGCGCCAGCATATTTGGAGAACACGACTGAGCGCGTGACGAGCGAGAGCTTCTACTGGGCAAACCGCTTGATCGCGGCGCTCGCCGACGCGCGCTTCCGCGAGAACTCCGCCCATATCGAGCGGTACGCCGAAAAGGTGGGAGCGCTCGGTCATCAGATGCTTCGCGAGACCGACGCGGTCATTGCCGATTTGGAGGCTGAGGCCGCTCCGCACCTGCTCAAGGACGCCAACGAGCGCATGGCAAAGGATCTGAAGCGAGAGACCGAGAAGCTCCTCTCCAACGTGCTGTTCACCACGAGCCTCTCGATGAAAAACGCCTTCGCCATGTCCGACAACTAAGATGGCGGGCAAGCGGGTAGAAGAAGGGCAAGTTTGTTGCCGTAAGAAAGGTGAGACCATGGCTCAGAAGTTCGAGGACATCGTAAACAACATGGTTAACGTCGGCCTCGGTGTGGCCGCCACGGCAGCCGAGAAGGGCAAGGAGGTCTTTGACGACCTTGCCGCCAAGGGCTCCGAGGTGCGCAACGACGCCGCCCAGAGCGACTTTGGAAAGTCCATGGCCGATATCTTCCAGCAGGCGGGAGGCGCCTTCTCCGAGGCGACCGATCGTTTGAGCGCGCAGGGTGCCACCGTTGCCGAGCGCATCTTGGACGAGCTCATCATGGCTCGTGTGCGCCCTATGACCAAGACCGAGCGTATCGACTTCCTCGCCCACGTGCGCGATCTGGTGGATTCCGCCGACAACGCGACCGTGACCGTCGAGGTTGAGGTCGACGAGCCCGCCGAGGAGGCGGCTGGCGAGGCTGCTGCCGCAGATGCGGACACCGAGAGCACGGAAGCGTAGCGCATCGTGGTAAAAGACGCAGGGCTCACAGACAATCCAGTGGCGCATGAACCTCTCGTTCCCGAGGAACCGGAGTTCGAGCAGGGCATAGGCGAAGAGGATGTGGTGCCGAGCCGCACGACGCGCCGTCGCGAGCGCGCCGTCGACACGGTTCCCGCTGAGCCCGAGGTCATGGCAGATGCCGAGAAGTACCAGCTGACGCCGGTCGGCCGGCGCCGCCGCATCGCCACTATCTTCCACATCGCACGCAAGTACGAGGTCTGGAACAACATCACGCCGGTGCGCCTGCGTTGCATGCTCGAGGAACTCGGCCCGATGTTCGTCAAGATGGGGCAGATCCTCGCCAATCGCTCGGAGATTCTGCCTCAGCGCTTCTGTGACGAGCTCCGGCGCCTGCGCACCGAGGTGGACCCCGTACCGTACAAGGTGGTGCTCGAGTGCCTCGAGGCGGAGTATGGCCAAAAGCTGGGCGAGATCTTTGACGCAGTCGACCCCAACCCCCTGGGCAGCGCCTCGCTCGCCCAAGTTCACCGCGCGCGCCTCATCACCGGCGAGGACGTTGCCATCAAGGTCCAGCGCCCCGGCGCCCAGCAGGTCATGGCGCAGGACATCGATATCATGCGCTCGCTTGTGCGCCACGTCTCGCGCTTCGTGAAGACCGATCAGTTCATCGATCTGCGCGATGTGGTGGAGGAGCTCTGGCAGTCCTTCCGCGAGGAGACGAACTTCCTCATGGAGGCGCGGAACCTCGACGAGTTCTACGCATACCACGCCTCAACGCCCGGCGTCTCGTGCCCGCGCTCCTATCTGGACCTCTGCACCGAGCACGTCGTGGTCATGGATTACGTCGACGGTATTTCGATCGCCGACCCTGAAGCGCTCGTCGCCGCTGGTTACAAGCTCGAAGAGGTAGGTGCGCGCATCGTCGACGACTATGCGACGCAGGTTCTCGATTACGGCTTTTTCCATGCCGATCCGCACGCCGGCAACATCATCCTGCGCGACGGCGTCATTTACTTCATCGACCTCGGTATGGTGGGGCGCATGTCGACGCACGACCGCAGGCTCGTGAAGGATATCGTCTTCTCCGTCGCAGAGGACGATGTGCCTAAGCTCAAGGACTCGCTCATGCGCTTCGCGGTAACGCGCGGCAACTCCTCCGAGATCGATCACACGGCGTTTCTCTCTGACCTCGACTTCATCGTCCAGGACTTCGGCAGCCTCGACCTGCGCGATTTGGACATTGGCAAGTTTTTGACCTCGCTTATCAACCTCACGAGGAAGAACAACGTCGAGCTGCCGAGCGTGGTCACCATGTTCGCGCGCGGCATGGTGACGCTCGAGGGGCTGCTCACCGAGTACATGCCCGACGTCAACATGATCGAGATCATCACCGCGCACATTCAAAACGAGAAGAGTGCCTACGCCCGGGCGCGCGAGATGGCAGGTGACCTTGCTCGCAGCTCCGCTCGTGCCGCAAAGGGGACGCTCGAGGCGGCCGAGCACATCGGTCTTGCGTCGCGCATGCTCACGCGCGGCCAGCTCAAGTTCAACACCGAGGTCATCGGCTCCGAAGAGGTCCTCAAACGCGTGGGCGGCATCGTGGACCGTATGTCGATGGCAATCGTTATCGCCGGTCTCTTCATCGGCTCGTCGGTGGTGTACTACGCAAAGATCGAGCCGGTCATCATGGGCATTCCCGTTATCGGCTTTTTGGGCTACACCTCGGCGCTCGTGCTCGCCCTCATGCTCGGCCGCGAGATCTGGCGCAACAGCCACGGCAAACGGCGGTAGCGTTGCGCGCCCGAGGCGGCGCCCCTGGTGACTGCGGCGCTGGGCCGCGCCGCGCCGTGCCGCGAGCTTGAGCGCGGTTCATGCAGAAAGCGGGCTAGCGAGCCCAGGTGGCGTCTCATGCAAAAACCGAAGTAATGAACCCCATCGGATGTTTCAGGCGAAAATCGAAGTAGTGAACCCGAAAATGCGCAATTCGACGCATTTCCCGGTGTCGGGTTCACTACTTCGATTTTTGCAGGCTCTCTACCTGCGCTTCTTCAACGGGACCCTTCTGCGGGTTCACCGCCGGGTTCACTACCTCAATTCTTGCCGGATACGCGTCAGCGTTAGCGCTCGAGCGCGCCGGGTTCTGCAACGTTGACGATGCGCGTGTTGGCAAACGTTTGCGTAGCCTGATCGTAGTCAAAGGTGAGGATGCAGCAGTTGGCGAGCTTCACGTCCTGGTCGCAGCGGGCGTAGGGCTCCATGGTGGTCTTGAAGAGCGTGATGATCGACCCGTGCGCGACGGCGAGTGCGTCTCCGCCTTCCGCCTCGTCCATAAGGCGGCGAAGGACGCCCACCATGCGCTCACGGGCGCTTTCCTCGGAATCGCCGCCACAGGAGACGAGCGCGTCGCCCGGCACCCAGGGGCTGACGGGGAACTCGTCCATGGGCCTTCCCTCGTAGACGCCGTAACAGCGCTCCATTAGGCCGTCCTCGTCGGTGCGGGGGAGCACCTCGTACCCGGGGTTCTCTTCAATCACGATATCGAGCGTGCGCCGCGCACGGCCGAGGGGCGAGGTGGCGAGACGCACGGGCTGCACGCCATGCTCTCGGTACCATGCGGCGGCGCGGCGCGCCTGCGTCTCGCCGAGTGCGGTGAGAGGGGAGTCGCAGCGGCCCTGCACGAGCTTGCGCACGTTGAACTCGGTCTGACCGTGACGCATAAGATAAAGGGTTGCCACGCGATGCCTCCCCTAGACGAGCTTCTCGTATGCGACGCGCTCCGGATCGGGGTCGTCGCGGATGAGTCTGATGGTACCGCATTCGCTAAAGCCCATGCGCTCAAGAAGGCGGCGCATGGGCGTGTTGCCGGGGTGCGTGTCCGCGCGCACGCTCTCCGCCCCGCGCTCCTGCGCGATGCGCTCCGCCTCGCGGAAAAGCGTGCTCATGACGCCGCGGCGGGCGGCGGTGCGACGGACGGCGGTGCGATGTATCGTCCCGTAGCGCGCGCTCGCGCTGGCGCTCTTGGTAAGCCAGGCGCCCTCGATCGCATCGTAGGTCTCATCGCCGTCGAAGGACAGGGAGATGGTGCCGAGCACCGCGCCCGTGCCGTCCTCGGCAACGTAGCAGGAGCCTGCCGCGATGTCGTTCGCAACGTCGGCGCGACTGGGATAGGCGGCGCTTTGCCACTGAGAGATGCCGAGCTCGGCGATGGCAGCCTTGCCTTCGAGCAGGACCTCTTCGACGACGGCGATGTCTGCGTCGGTCGCGCGGCGAATCGAAAGCTCGGACATGGGCGGTACCTCCTTGGTCGGATAGACGACGAAGTGCCCCGCATCGGCGCCGGGTGGGTGTCGGCAAGGCGGGGCGAACCCAGCAACTATACCCCAACAGATACAGGGTTTATTCATGGGAACATAAGGGAACAGCCGCCCTGCGCGGCGGCTGTTCCAGACGGGCTTCGCCCGCATGCCACTTAGTGAGAGGCGCGCTTTTTCGCAGCCCCGGCAGTGAGGCGCTGCTACGCCTGATACGCGAAGAAGTCAAAGCGCGGGGGCAGCACCTTCACACGGTGGGTAGCCGGCTCCTCGCCGAGCGAGCGAATGAGCTCGTCGGTCGTGTCGAAGATATGCTCCCAGCTGAAGAAGACGTCGCGGTCGATGGCAAAGTACTCGCAGATGAGCTCGCAGCCGCGGGGGACGATCGCGTGCATGAGGACGGTCGCTACACGCAGCTCTGCAAAGGCGTCGACGAGGGCCTGGTGCATGAGGGCATCGCCCGCTGCCTGGTCCTCTTTTTGCGCGGCCTTGGCGGCCTTGCTCGCATCGCTCCAGCGCTTGTTGGCAGCGCGGAGGTAGGCGTCGCAGACACCGAGGGCGTGGTGGAACTCAAAGTGGTGGACGTCCCGCTCGAAGGCGAGGATGGCCTGCTCCGCCGCCTCAACAACAGCGGGGGAGGCGTCGCCGGCGGGAATGCAGCCCGTTCGGACCGTGCTCGGGTCGCCCTCTTTTTCCGCCACGCCGTAGAAGCACGAGCGCGCCAGGCGGTTGAAAACGCCCGTGAGCAGCGCCCCCTCCTTTAGGACGGGGTCGATCACGCGCTTGTCGTCGCGCGCCAGAAGCGGCGTGCCGTCGGGGTTCTTGCCGGTCTCGCGCGTGTCGTAGGCCTTAGGCGAGAAGCTCACCGGCTTCTCGCCGAGTCCGAGCGACAGGAAGTGGGCGCGCAGCTGCTCGGCATCGTAGTGCTCGAGGAGCTCCGATGCGGGCGGCGGCGGGGTCTTGCTCGAGGAGCTCGCCTTCTTGCCCATGTAGAGGACGTGGTAGTTGGCGACGAGCGTCGACTGGCGCATGCCGCAGCCGAGCGCCTCCCACAGCGCCGTCTGGGCGACGCCGTAGAAGTAGATGTTGTCCTGCCCGATGAACTGGTAGGCGTGCGCATCCTCGCTGCACCACCAGTCGTGCCAGTCCGTGCTCGCATAGCGTCCCGCGGGCGCCTCGGCGAGTGCGGTGCGGGTGAAGCTGATGGGCGCCCAGAGGCTTTCGGGCCACACCCAGCAGGTGAGACCGGAGCAGCCGCAGGTGTCGGGCACCGGCACGCCCCAGTCGATGTTGCCGGTGATACGGAAGGGGACGAGCGCCTTGCCGGAGCGGAAGCGCACGCCGCCCGCGGAGAGCACCCCGTGCGCCTCGTCGCGCTCGCGCCAGGAGGGGAAGACGACGGTAAAGGAGCTCTTGTTTCCTTCGGGCTCCACCACGGTGTGGGCGGGGAGCTCGGCTTCGACGGCGTCAAACGCCTCGCGGAACTTGTTCTGGATGAAGAGGACGGGCTCGCCGAGCCACTCCTCCATGGTCTTTACCACCACGGGGCGCACCGTGTCGTCCGCCTCCAGCTCTGCGGTGTAGGAGCGCAGGTAGTCAAGGTAGGCGGGCAGGTCGAAGTAGAGGTTGTCGACGGGGCGGAGCTCCGGCGTCTCGCCGGTCAGGGCGGAGACGGGGGCGATGAGCTCCTCCGGCTCAAACTGATGGCCCAGGTCGCACTCGTCGGCGTACGCCTTCTCGGACTTGCAGCCCTGGATGGGGCAGTGACCGAGCACCTGGCGGCCGTTTAGGAACTGTCCCGCCTTGGCGTCGTAAAACTGGAGCGTAGAGCGCTTCTCAAGCACACCGGCGTCGCGGAGGCGGGCAATGACCTCGGCCGTCATCTGCTCATGCACGCTCGCCGCGGGCGCAAGGGCGCTGCCGCCAAAGAAGTCGCAGTGCACGTCGTAGCCCTCAAGCGTCGAGGCCTGCTTGTCGTGGTTGGCCTGCACGTAATCGGAGATGGTGCCGCAGCAGGTGCCCTCTTCGGTGAGCTTGCGGTAGCTCTCCATAATGGGGGAGCCAAAGCAGTCGGTGCCCGAGACAAAGAGCACGTTCTTCTCGCCGATGCGATCGCGGAGGAACCGCGCAAAGAAGTCGGCCGGAATGAAGACGCCGCCCACGTGGCCGAAGTGCAGGTTCTTGTTGCCATAAGGCATGCCGGCGGTGACGACGGCGCGGTGTGGCCAGACGGGACGCGTGTCTTTGGTGAGGTGAGAGGCCATACGATGAAACTCCTTGGATGCGGAGGGTCGGGATTTCCGGTGGCGGGGGAGCGCGCGAGCAACGCTCGCAGGCGCCAGCCCGCCGTCGCCCCACATTATCGCACAGCTCGCCGCTTGCGCGTGTACACTGGTGGACATGAGAAAAATCGCCGACATACGAACCTTTGAGGACCGCGCTCTTTTGCGATGGATCTCGCGCGCATCCGCCCTCGCCTTCGGTATCGGGGTGCTCGCTACCGCAGGGCTTGCCGCCGTGCTGCGCATCTTCATGCCGTCCGCCCTTGACCCGGCGCTCGCCGGGCTGCTGGGCGTTCGCGTGTTCAGCTCGGCGTTTATGCTGGGGTGGCTCCTCGCGCTCGCGGCGGCATCGATGGTTGCGCTGCTCGCGCACGAGCTCGTGCACGCCTTGTTCTTCAAGCTCTTTGCTCCGTCCGGGGCGCGCGTGACGTTTGGCGCCAACTGGGGCGCGGGTATGCTCTTTGCCTGCGCGGAGGGCATCGTCTACGCAAGGCGCCGCTATCTTGCGATCGTTATCGCCCCAACGGTCGTCGTCACGGCCCTTACCTGCATCATCGGCGCCGCCCTCGGAGCCCCGGTGCTCGGGTGCGGCGTCGCGGCGATACATCTGTGCGGTTGCGCGGGGGATTGGTATTATGTGCGCACCATCTGCCGCAACCCCGCCATCGCGTACTGCGAGGACACGACATGGGGTGTCCGCCTGTTCGGTGAGGGAGAGGAGGCTCGCGCATGACGCGCCTTTTGCTGCACGCCTGCTGCGCGCCGTGCTCCCTCGAGCCGGTGCGTCTGTTGGTAGAGGAGGGGTTTGAGCCCACCATCTGCTGGGCAAACCCCAATATCCAGCCTGCCGAGGAGCATGAGCGTCGCCTTGTCGAGCTCAGGCGCTGGTGCGCCGCGCAGGGCATTCCGCTCATCGAGGCGCGCGAGGACTACGATCGGTGGGAGAGTTCCGTGGCGCCCATAGGGGGACGCCGCCGCGAGGCGCGCTGCCGTGCCTGCTACGCGCTGCGGCTTGCCGAGGCGTGCCGCGTGGCAGAGGAAGAGGGCTTCACGCACGTTGCGACGACGCTCGCGGTGTCCCCCTATCAGCTGTTCGAGACCTGCAACGACGTCCTGGTCCGGCTTTGCGAGGCCCGGGGCCTGACGCCGGTCTTACGCGACTTTCGCCCCTGGTACCCCGAGGCAACGCGTCGCTCGCGCGAACTCGGCATGTACCGACAGAACTATTGCGGCTGCCGCTTCTCGGCCGCCGAGGCGGCCCTCGACCGTGCGCGCCTGCGCGACGAGCGCCGCAGCGGGCATGCGCAGGCAAACGGCAGCCGGGAGGAGACGCGTTGACGGAAAGACACCATGAGCGCGCCGCGCTTGTTGTGATACTCGCCATGACGTTCATGGAGGTCCTCGACGGCACCATCGTCAACGTCGCGCTACCGTCGCTTCAGCGGGAGCTCGGCGTCAGTATGGCCGACATACAGTGGGTGACGAGCATCTACAGCATCGTCACCTGTGCGATGCTGCTCGTCTTCGGGCGGCTGGGCGATATGTTTGGCAAGGTGCGCATATTCCAAGCGGGCGTGGTCCTTTTCACGCTGGGGTCCGCGCTCTGCGCCGCTTCGAGCACCTTTCCGGCGCTCGTCGTCTCCCGCGCCGTCCAGTCCCTCGGCGGCGCCGCGTCGCTTGCCAACAACCAGGGCATCATCACCGAGTCGTTCCCCACAAGCCGCGGGCGCGCGCTCGGCCTCGTGGCAACGTTCACCGCGCTCGGCGCCATGTGCGGCCCCACGCTCGGCGGATTCATCGTGTCGGTGCTTCCCTGGGAGTTTATCTTCATCATCAACATTCCCATCGGGGTGCTGTCGTTTCTCATCGGGCTCAAGGCGCTCAAGAACCGTCCGCCTAAGCGGCGCGCCGCCTTCGATCCGGCGGGCACGCTCCTGATCGTGCCGGCGATACTCTCGCTTTTCTTTGCGATCTCGCTCATGGAGACCGGCGTGACGCCCGTGAACGTGCTTCTGCTCGTGGTCGGGGGCGTGCTACTTGTCGTGTTCGTTGCCGTCGAGGGGCATGTGGCATCACCGCTCGTGACGCTCGGCGTGTTTCGCGATGTGCGCTTTGCCATCGATCTTGTCAATATGGTGATCATCTTCCTCGCCATGAGCGCCTATACGTTCATCTTCCCGTACTACCTGCAGGAGGCGCGCGGCATCGCCATCGGCCTTTCTGGTGTCATCATGGCCTGCTATCCCTTGGTGAATTCCATCTGCGGTCCCATCTCGGGCGCGGTGTCTGACAAAGTCGGCTGCGAGCGGCCGACGCTGGTGGGCCAGACCATCTACCTGTGCGGCCTTGTCATCATGGGGAGCGTTGCCGTCGATACGCCGCTGTTTGTCCTCATCCCCTGCATCATGTTCACCTCGCTCGGCAGTTCCATCTTCCAGGCGCCCAACAACTCGCTCATCATGGGGCACGCGCCCGAGGGCGCGCTCGGCTTTGTGGGGTCGCTCGGCAACCTTATGCGCTACCTTGGGCAGTCACTCGGCATCACCGTGGGCTCGGCGCTTCTGTACGGGGGCATGTCGCGCTCGATCGGGTATCCGGTGACGAGTTATGTCGAGGGCAGGCCGGACGTCTTTATGGATGGCATGCATACGGCGTTTCATGTGCTTGCCGCCCTTGTTTTGGTGAGTGTTGCGCTCGCGCTTGTGCGCGAATGGCTCAACTGGCGCGACAGGCGCCGCGCGGGCGGGCGCGCCTAGCCTATGGCTTCTCTGTGCCCTAAGCGGCGCTCGTGCTACCCTTTAGCGTTAGCCAACAACCGTTTGCGACAAGGATCGAGCACGCCCATGCGCACCGATGATTTTGATTACGAACTTCCCGATGAACTGATTGCCCAGGCTCCTGCCGAGCCTCGCGATTCCTGCCGTCTTCTTGTGCTGCACCGCGGCGAGCCACTTGCCAAGACCGGCGATGTCGAGGTGCTTCCTTCGGGCGGCAGCATCGAGCACAAGCATTTCTACGACATCATCGACTACATCGAGCCGGGCGACGTGCTCGTCATCAACAAGACGCGCGTCATGCCGGCGCGCCTCATTGGTCGCAAGCCCACCGGCGGCGTTGCCGAGACGCTGCTGCTGCGCCGTCGCGAGGACATCGACGCCATGGGGCATGTGTGGGAGTGCCTGGTTAACCCGGGCAAGCGCCTTAAACCCGGTGCGGTGATTGAGTATCGCGCCGGCGGGGCGCACGCCCCCGAGAGCGCGCCGGTGGTGCTCACCGGCGAGGTCATTGACTTTGTGCCCGAGAGCCGCGGCGGCCGTCTGGTGCGCTTCACGCCGGAGGGGGAGGGCGCAGACGGTGCGCCGCGCACGCTCGACGAGGCGATCCATGCGGCGGGCCATGTGCCGCTGCCGCCCTACATTACCGACTACGCGGGCGACCCCGAGAAGTACCAGACCGTCTACGCCATGAAAGAGGAGCACTCCGCCGCAGCACCCACGGCCGGCCTTCACTTCACGCCCGAGCTCATGCAGCGCATCGAGGACAAGGGCGCCCGCTTTGTGGCGGTCGAGCTCGAGGTGGGTATCGACACGTTCCGCCTGGTGGAGGAGGACGATCCCGCCGAGCACGTCATGCACACCGAGCGGTATCACGTGCCTGCCGAGGTGATTGACGCCGTGCACGAGGCAAAGCGTGCGGGTCACCGTGTCATTGCCGTGGGCACGACTGCTGTGCGTTCGCTCGAGAGCGCTTTTGATGCCGAGGCGCCCGTTGCGGAGCCGCCCGTGGTCGCGCGCCGCTTCGAGGGCCGCGCCGACGGTGCCGACACCCTTGGACGCGGAGACGTGGTCGTGCGCACGAACGCCACGACCAATCTCTACCTCATGCCTGGGTCGACTTACCACGTGGTGGACGCGCTGATCACCAACTTCCACGTGCCGCGTTCCACGCTCATGATGCTTGTGTCGGCCTTTGCCACGCGCGAGCAGGTTATGGACGCCTATGCTGCGGCGGTACGCGAACGCTACCGCTTCTTCTCCTTCGGCGACGCGATGCTCATCGAGTAGTCCATCCGCCCCGGCGTCCTTGCGCTCGATGTGCTCGTCTGGCATGCCCCATCCGTTCGCCGGCATGTTCCTACCGTTTGCGGCAGGCGCTATTTTTCCTGTTAGATGTGGTATATAGGGCCGCTATTCGGGAACAAGAGGGGTGACGGAAAAGGAAGTCGCTCCAGAGGAAAGCGACCGGACGAGGAGGTGAGTCCCATGGGCACAGAGGATATAGCAAGGGCCTGTGGGTACGGCGCCTGCGAGACCGAGGTCGCGTAAGTACCGTGGGTTCGTGAAGGTGGCCCGACGTCCGCCCCGCGTGAGATGGGGTTAAGACCGATGACGTGGTCGTAGGGGCAGCCCACAGGAGAGCATACGGGTTCCGTTCCTTCGGGAGTGGAATGGAGGAGAGTCCACCGTAATAGTTACGTGCCGGGGAGGCACCGCTAAGTCGGTGCCTCACTAGGTTTTGGGCTCATGATCGTCTTCCAAGGCAGAAATCTCGACTATTCAAAACGCGGTAGTTTGTATCGTAGGTTCATCGGAATATCAGTATATGACAGTATATGAAAGCATATAATGCTATATAAGTAATTATTATCAGCTATCCGAAAGGAGCTGGATATGGCTACAGACACCATTGCGGTGACGCGTCGCTTTGATAAAAACCTATTGATTGAATTTGACTCGACGGCAGATGCCATTGGAATTTCTCCGACAAGTGCCATGACGGTCTTTATGAAGCAGTTCGTGGCTCATAGGGGTTTTCCGTTTGAGGTGAAGGTGCCAGTCCCTACAAAAGATGAGTACATCCGTGAGATGGATGAGATTTTCGCCGAGATGCGCGCTGGAAAAGCTGAGGCACATGAGCTTATCGAGGTATAGCCATGGAGAAGTCTTGGTCGGAAAAGGCTTGGGATGACTATCTGTGGTGGCAGTCGCAGGACCGAAAGACGCTTCGTCGCATCAATGCTCTCATCAAGAGCATTGAACGCTCCGACGGAAAGCCAATGGGTAAAGCAGAGATGCTGAAGGGAAGCCTCGCGGGGTATCAGTCAGTGCGCATAGATAAGGCCAACAGGCTTACCTACACCGTTCAGGATGGCGTGCTGTATATCCTTCGTTGCCGAGGCCACTATCATTAAAGGTGGCGCCGAGACCCCTATAGGACAAAGACGAGCACAAGCACAATGATCACAACGACGATGATGCCCGCGATCGCGGCGCCGAAGCGCAGGCGGGATCCGCGGGTTTGCGCGCGCACGTCGTTTTCGGCGGCGGCGAGCGACTCGACCTCAGCGAGCGATTCGTCGCGCTCGGCGCGGTCTGCCTCCAGGCGCGCCGCGATGGTCTCGGTCACCTCCGGGTGCGCGTGGATATCCTCCGCCTCGTCGATGACGGTCTCGGCGACGGCGATCTCGTCGGAGGCATCCTGCTCGACCTGCTCCTGGGCGCGCTTTGCCTTCTCTTGGTCAGAGATCTGGCCCTTCAGGGCGCGCTGCCGCTCCTGGGCGTCGTCCTTGGCGCTCTGGTATGCCTCGCGTGCCTTGTCCGCGGCGGCGGACGCCTCCTTAAACGTGGCCTTGGCGGCCTCGATGGGCTTCTCGTTTTCGGTGAGGGCCCGCTCAGCCTGAGCGATGGCCTGCTCATTTTCCGAGGTCACGCGAGGCAGATCCTCCTGTGCGCGGCGCAGCGCATCGGTGGCGTCGGCAATGTCGAGTTCAAGTTCCTGGGCGCGCACGCTGTAGTTGGCGGAGTTGGCCGAGGGATTTCGCTGCACCTCGGTGAACTCTGCCTTCAGTGAGTCGAGGCGCGCCTGTGCGCTCTCCACTGCGGCCTTTGCCGCAGCAACGCCGCTCTCTTGCTCCGCACGGGCCTTGTCGAGGTTGTGCTTGGCGTCGTCGAGGCGGCGCTGAAGGCGCGAGCCCTGCTCGCGGGCGCTCGTTTCGGTGGCCTCCGCCGCCTCGAGGGCGGCCTTCAGGCGCTTCTCAGTCTGCGCGTCCTCGTCCTTCATGGTCTGGAGCTTTTCTTTGAGGGCGTCGATCTCTTGCTGGATCTGTGCCTGCTGCTCCTGGGCGGCGGCGCGCTTCTCCTCGGCGGCAGCGATGCGGGCACGCTCTTCGGTAAGAATCTCCTCGTAGCGCTCGGCGATATCGCGACGGTGCGCGAGCTCGTCCTCCTCGTCGGCGATGGTCTTCTCGAGCCCCTCGAGGTGCTCGCGCGCCTCGGCGTGGGCGCGCTTGGCGGCGCTCATCGCGCGTACGGCGCCCGCGCCCTCGGAGAAGAAGGAGCTGACGGCGCTCATCGCTCCGGCAGCGACCTCGGCCACACCGTGTTCGGCATCCTCGGCGGCGTGCTCCGCTTCGACGTCCGCCGGTGCCAGCGTGGTGGGTTCGGTGCTCGCCAAACCGGCGGCATCGATTGCCTCATCGGCGGGGGCGTCCGCACCGTCGCCCTCTGTGGTTACGGTCTTGGCTTCGGGGGAGTGGTCCCGCTTAAGGAAATCGGGAATAGCCGCGCCAGTCTCCTCAACCGTATCGTTCATATCGTTCAGTTCCTCGTCCACGTGCTTCTGCTCGTCCATCGCATCCTCCAAAGCGCCCTGCCGGCGGCTGAATGTTCAATGGTTCCATGATACTTGCTCGCGCGGTCAAAGGTTGGATGAATCAGGCCATTGAGCGAGCTTGTCGCTCGATGGCATTCGTTGGTAACAACGTTGAAAATGTTGCTTGCCTTGGAGTCGGCTCCAACAGATACACTGCGGGCGAGCACCCGACCTTGTCAACCCGAGCTACGCTTTGGGCTGGCGCCGGCGTCGGTTTGCGACCGTATGCAATTTGGGGAGGCACGCATGATTTACCGTGATTTTCAGGACCTCAAGCTCTCGGCGCTGGGCTTTGGCGCGATGCGCCTGCCCGTCATCGATGGTGACGACGGCAAGATTGACGAGCCTGCCGCCACGGAGATGGTCGACTATGCGCTTGAGCATGGCATCAATTACTTCGATACCGCGTGGGGCTACCACAACGGCAACTCCGAGCTCGTGATGGGCCGCGCTCTTGCCCGTCACCCGCGTGAGAGCTTCTACGTGGCTACCAAGTTTCCGGGCTACGACCTTGCCAACATGGACAAGGTGGCCGAGATCTTCGAGCGCCAGCTCGAGAAGACGGGGTTGGACTACTTCGATTTCTATCTGTTCCACAACGTGTGCGAGATGAACATCGACGCCTACCTCGATTCCAAGTTTGGCATCCACGACTACCTCATGAAGCAGAAGGAGGCAGGGCGCATCCGGCATCTGGGCTTCTCTGCCCACGGCTCGATCCCGGTGATGGAGCGCTTCCTCGAGGCGTATGGCAAGGACATGGAGTTCTGCCAGATCCAGCTGAACTACCTCGACTGGGAGTTCCAGGACGCGCGCGGCAAGGTGGAGCTTCTGAAGAAGTGGAACATCCCCGTGTGGGTCATGGAGCCCGTGCGCGGCGGCAAGCTCGCCAACCTCTCTGAGGCAAACGCGGCCAAGCTTACCGCGGCGCGCCCGGACGAGAAGCCGGTGGCATGGGCATTCCGTTTCCTGCAGGACATCCCCGAGGTGGTGGTGACGCTTTCTGGTATGTCCAATATGGATCAGCTGAAGGCAAACATAGCCACCTTTGAGGAGGAGCGTCCGCTGAGCGACGCCGAGCGTGCCGCGCTTGCCGAGGTTGTCGCCGATATGCTCGGGCAGGGGACGGTGCCCTGCACGGCTTGCCACTATTGCACAAGCCATTGCCCGCAGGGTCTCGACATCCCCACGCTACTGTCCATGTACAACCAGATGAAGCTCACGGGCAAGGGCGACTTTATCTCGAGCATGCTTGTGGGGGCGCTCCCGGACGACAAGAAGCCGAGCGCCTGCATCGGTTGCGGTGCGTGCGCCGCGGTCTGCCCACAGCAGATCGACATCCCCGGCACGCTTGCCGAGTTTGCCGAGGCACTCGGGCTTTAGGAGGCGCCCCAGTCCTTACAGCGCTTGTTGAGCATGCGGCACCACTCAGTAGCCGAGCTCCTCACCAATAAGGACGACCTTGATGCGGCCGGGGTGACGCGAATGGCGCGTGACCACGACGTTGCAGCACATGCACTTGTGCGCATGGCAGTCGATGCAGGCGCCCGTGAGCTCGCAGGGCGTGCTCGCGTGGAGCCGCTCGGCGTTGAGCGGGCAGACGGTGGTGTGGATGCGTTTGATGCCGGCGTCTACGTCCGCCACGATCTTGTTCATCCCCACCAGCACCACCACGTGCTCGGGTCCGTGCAGAAGGAGCGAGCAGCGGTCGGAGTTGCCGTCGATGTTCACGAGCTCGCCGTTTAAGGTGAGGGCGTTGGCGCTCATGAAGAACCAGTCTGCTGTGGTGCGCGCCTGCCACATGGCACGCTTTTCGTCGGCGGTGGTCGCGCGCGTGCGGTCGAGCATGCGGTAAGTGCTCGCACGGACGAGTGCCGCCTTCATGCCCGATTCGGTAAAGGTCTCGCTGCCGCCCCAGGTGATCGAGTCGCCATCGTGCAGCCAGGAGCGGACGATGTCGATGGCATCGGCGCGCGATGCGGCCCAGTAGCCCTCCATGTTGTTACGCTCGAGTTTCTTGATGATGGCCCTCGCCGTCTTTTTCCACGATGCAAGGGTCGTGCTGGTGCGCTCTGCCATGCCTGCTCCCCTCCGGGGTCGCCGAGCGCCCGGAGGGTGGGCGGCCCGTAGTTGCGATAGGTGCATATAGGCATATCCTACCCAGCTCGCTATACTGGAATGCCAATCAAACCGGTAAACGGGCCAGCGGCAGGATGCAAGCCGGCACGCGGCAACCCTGCCATCTTGAGAGGAACCCATGGACCAGTCGCTTTTCCGCTACGACGTTATCGCCGAAGATCCCATGACCCATGCGCGCGCGGGCGTGCTCCACACACCGCACGGCGATATCGAGACTCCCATCTTCATGCCCGTGGGAACCAAGGCCACGGTCAAGGGCATCCCGTGGGAGACGGTGCGCGACCTGGGCGCACAGATCGTACTCTCCAACACCTACCACCTGGCCATGCGCCCCGGCGCCGACCTTATTGCCGAGGCGGGCGGGCTGCACAAGTTCATGAACTGGCACCACCCGATCCTTACGGACTCGGGCGGATTCCAAGTGTTCAGTCACGGCGACGCGGTCAAACTCTCCAACGAGGGCGTGCGCTTTATCGCGACCGACTACGACGGCAGCCACGTCTTCTGGACGCCTGAGGACAACATGGCCATCGCCCAGAAGCTGGGAAGCGACATCTGCATGCAGCTCGACCAGTGCATCGGCTATCCTGCTGAGCGCCGCGACGTGGAGCGTGCCATGGATCTCTCGAGCCTCTGGGCGGAGCGCTGCTATAAGGCGCATACCCGCCCCGACCAGGCGCTCTTTGGCATCGTGCAGGGCGGCATGCATCTTGATCTGCGCGTTCGCTCGCTCAAGCGGCTGGAGGAGATGGGCGACTTCCCGGGCTACGGCATTGGCGGTTATTCGGTGGGCGAGGACCACGAGACCATGTTCGAGTCGCTCGAGCCGCTCGCGGCAGAGTATATGCCGCACACCAAGCCGCGCTACCTCATGGGCGTGGGCAACCCCACCACACTTGTGCGCGGCGTGGCCTGCGGTATCGACATGTTCGACTGCGTGCTGCCCACGCGCACGGGCCGCATGGGGTCGGCCTTTAGCCATGAGGGGCGTCTGAACTTCCGCAACGCCCGTTTTGCACGGGACCTCGGCCCCATTGACCCCCGGTGCACCTGCCCGGTTTGCACGGGCGGCTACACCCGTGCGCACATTCGCCACATGGTCACGCAGCACGAGATGCTCGGCGGCATTCTGCTCTCGATGCACAACATCTACTTTTTGCTGAATCTCATGCGTGAGGCGCGCGAGGCCATCATCGCGGGTACCTATGGGGAGTTCGTACGCTCCTGGATGGACTCGCCTGCGGCGGCGGACTACTAACGTCACGCTGTTTTGCAGCTTGCGGGTTCCCCTCGTATGCTGTCCTCGGCGCTTTGCGCCTGCGGAGGCATCCGAGAGGAACCCGCAAGCTACAGCCACTCAATCACCAGCACAGTCATCTCCTCTGTTACCTGGACTTCTCCTCTTGTATGGCAATATGCTATACAATGTCATACAGGAGGTGGATTCCATGGGACAAAGTGTGTTGAGCGTTCGGATGGATCCTTCTACAAAAGAGGCTTTTTCGGCTTTTTGCGAAGAGGCGGGCATGAGTGTGTCAACCGCCGTAAATCTGTTCGCGCGTCAAGTCGTTCGCGATCAGAGAATGCCGTTCCTGGTCTCTCTCGTTCAGGACGACTCGAGTAGGTTCTACGGTTCGGGCAGGGAAAAGGTGCTGCGCATCGATGAAATTGCCCTCGTCGTCTCCCGTGCGGCGAGACGTCACAAGGCGATTCGTTCGGTTGGGTTGTTCGGTTCCTATGCGCGTGGCGAGGCGACTGCTGAGAGTGATATCGACCTACGTGTCTCCTGCGATAAAGGCGGGCTTACGATGCTTGAACTCGGTGCCTTTATCGACGAGGTTCGGTCTGCAACGGGCAAGGAAGTCGATGCTGTTACTGTTGCCGATTTGGGAGAGGGGCCGTTTGCCGACGCCATTGCACGCGAGGAGAGGCTGATTTATGAGCGCGCGTAATTCTGATGATAATCGGGTTCTAGAGATGTACCGGGTTATGTGCGAGACTGATGACCGCATCGCTTCGCTCGGCATAGAGCGCGAGACGTTTCTTGAGGATGAGTCTCCCCAAGGCAGGATGAACGCCGACGGTATCTTTATGTGCGTATTTCGCGTCACCGAAGAGGCCGGGAGCATGTCTCAGCAGACAAAAGATGCCTATCCTCAGATTCCGTGGCGCGCGATCCATGGGATGAGAAACATCTTTGCCCATGATTACGGTCGGCTCGACCGTCGCTTGGTATGGAACGCTGTGGCTGATGACTTTCCTATTTTGAAGTCGTTTTGTCGAGAGTATGCTGCTGACCACGCGCTAGATCTGGGCAATGCGAGCGGAGAGGGGCCTGGGCAATGTTGACGACGGCCGCAAAGGTTGAACGGAATCCGCGAGTGTCACCCGATCGCCGCGACCGCGGAACGCGTGAGGAGCGCGTGGCACGCGGCAGACTGGCGGCTTCGCGCTGCCCTGTCGAGACTCTCGCATCGTGGGACCTCCGTCAGGACAGCGCTTCGGCCATCGCGCTGCTTGAGGACCAGTCTGCTACGCGCGTGACGGACCTCATCCCCATACGCTACGGCCGCATGAGCGCTTCCGCCTTTGCGTTCTTCCGCGGCTCGGCGATCATCATGGCAAGCGACCTCGCCACACGTCCCGTCACCGGTATCGAGGTCCAGGCGGTGGGCGACGCGCACATCGCCAACTTCGGCATGTTCTTAAGTCCCACGCGCCACCTTGTTTTTGATATCAACGACTTCGACGAGACGGCGCCGGGCCCCTGGGAGTGGGACGTTTGCCGTCTTGCGGCGAGCATCGAGATCTGCGGTCGCGAGCGCGGGTTCTCGCGCCATGACCGCCGCGCCGCCGTGCGCGCCTGTGCCAAGGCCTATGCGCGGGCGCTGGCCGACTTTGCCGAGATGGGGGAGCTCGATGTGTGGCATGCCCACCTCGATCTCGACGAGGTGGTTGCGCACTTTGAGGACGAGATGAGCGGGCGTGAGAGCCGGACGCTTCGTCGGTCCATGGAGAAGGCGCGTTCCAAAAACAGCGCTCGTGCCGTGGAGAAGCTTGCACGCGTCGAGGGCGGAAGGCTCCGCTTTGAGATGCGTCCGCCCGAGCTTGTGCCGCTCTCAGAGCACCACGGCTATCGCGACACCGTGGAACTCTCCCACGCGCTCATGGTCCTTATGCGCCGTTACTTCGACAGCCTCTCCTACGATCGGCGCTTTCTGCTCAATCGCTACCGCTACCAGGACGCAGCGCAAAAGGTCGTGGGTGTGGGAAGCGTCGGTACGCGCGCGTGGGCGGTGCTGCTTGCGGGCAAAGATGCCGACGATCCTTTGGTTATGCAGGTCAAAGAGGCGCAGACCTCGGTCGTGGAGCGTTTCTGGCGCCCTGCGGGGTTCGCGAGCGCCGGCGAGCGCGTGGTCGAGGGCCAGCGCCTGATTCAGTCGACGGCGGACATTTTACTTGGCTGGACGAGCGTCGAGAACCCGCTTGGCGAGCATCGCGACTACTACGTGCGCCAGTTCTGGAACGGTAAGGGCTCGATTGACCTCGAGGGTATCGGTGTCGAAGGGCTGCGCTCGACGGCGCGCCTCTGCGCCTGGGCCCTTGCGCATGCGCACGCGCGCACGGGCGACGGTATTGCCATTGCGGCATATACGGGCTACGGACTTCCCAAGAAAGAGCTGCGCGCCACGGAGGATGCGTTTGCCGATGCGCTCGCCGACTTCGCCCACGCCTACGCGGACCAGAACGAGGCGGACTATCGTCTGTTCTGCGACCTGATTGCGTCAGGCGAGCTGCCATGTGCGGTGGAGTGACGGCCCCGGCCTCTGTTTACCGAGTATTCCCAAGTGAACGGAATCGTTCCTACAAGCAGCAAGAATGCGGGACCGATAAGGCTCGTTACATCTGCTGTTCCTCCGGCCATGCCGAGGACGCATCCGACAGAGTAGGTGGCGGCAGCCATAGCGAACCAGATAGTCCAGAACCATCGGCCTACAAAGCGCAGGACTTTGTCGCACGTGCCCCCCGGTTTGCGCGAGGCGAGGCTTGCGAAGTCGATCATCTGACGGATGGTGGTGAGCCCCTCCCTTCGCGCAATATGCAGCATCCAGAGCGCTCCGAGGGCAAGGGCGCCGAGGCGAAAGGCGCCAAAGGAGTGAGGGGAGAGCGAGCCCGAGGAGTTGAGCTCGATGCCGTTGGCGACCATGGTCACGATTTGAATTCCCAAAACGATCCCCAGGACTAGTGCAAGCTCGCGACGCGAGGCAAGGGCACGGGTGCGTGCGTCTCGCTCGTCCTCACCAAGGAGCTCGCTGACCGTTACGCCGCAGACGCGTGCGATGTGCTGAATCGAGACGGCGTCGGGGATGGTGCGCGCGCATTCCCAGTTGCTGACCGTCTGGCGCGTCACTGCGAGCCGGTGAGCGAACGCCTCCTGGCTCATGCCCAGCGCTTGACGGTGTGCCTTGATGTGCCGCGCAATCTCCTCGGAACGTGGGGCGATGCGGGCGGAGTCACTGGAGCTTCGATCGTTCCGCTCTTCCATAGCGACCGCCTTTCCCCCGGCTGTGTTGCGCGTTTTCATACCTGAGCTTACCCGCAAGATGTCAGCAGGCGCTGCAAAACATCTTTTGCAGCAGGTATTCGCGCGGGACGTGGAATCTTTTCTGCGCGCTTACGCGGCTCGGTGGGAATGGTGGGTATGATGAACCATCATGGCGCGTTGTGTTGGCGACGGCGCACTACCTCGATTAAGCGCCACGGATTGGAGCTGCTATGAGTACCGATGACAACCTGCGCATGGCCGGCGATTCCGACGGGCAGCAGGCGCATGAGGGCGCTAAGGACAATCGCACCTATTACCGCGGTCCCGTGATGATGCGCGGGCGCATGATTCCGACTGACAACACCTATGCGAATCTGCTCGCTCGTGAGAGGTCGACCGACTGGCTGCACATGGATCCGTGGCGCGTGCTCCGCATCCAGGCGGAGTTTGTGGACGGTTTTGGCGCGCTTGCCGAGGTGGGCCCGGCGGTGGTGGTGTTCGGCTCGGCCCGTACCGCACCCGAGGATCCCATGTATACCGCGGCGCGCGAGGCGGGGCGGTTGCTTGCCGAGCGGGGTGTAGCCACCATCACCGGCGGTGGGCCCGGCATCATGGAGGCGGCCAACCGCGGAGCCGCCGAGGCGGACGGCACCTCGATTGGCCTTGGTATCGAGCTCCCGCACGAGCAGGAGCTCAATCGCTGGGTCAACCTCGGCATGACCTTCCGTTACTTCTTCGTTCGCAAGACCATGTTCGTCAAGTATTCCGACGGCGCCATCGTCTTTCCGGGCGGCTTCGGTACGCTCGACGAGCTCTTTGAGCTGCTCACCCTCGTTCAGACGCATAAGGTGGCGCGCACACCGGTGGTGCTTGTGGGGACCGAGTACTGGCAGGGTCTTTTCGAGTGGATCGACGATGTGGTGCGCGGCGAGGGCATGATCTCGGACCTCGACCCCAAACTCGTGCATATCACCGATGACATCGCGGAGGCTGTGGATCTTGCCACAAGCGGCATCGCCTGAGCTTGAGGAGCGCTGTGCGCAGCCTCTGCGTATGTTGACTCCGATGAGAGGTCCCGTGGGCGCATGCAGACGCGTGTGTCCAATCCACTGCGACGGCGTCACTCTCTGAGCTTGCGCATGATTGCAGGCCCATGCCGCGTGCAGATGTAGGCGAGGGCGAATGCTACGATTCCCAGGATGGCGTGACCAGCAGTAAAACTGTCAGAAAAAGCGATGAGCGTGAGATAGATGAGCGCGAGCGTGACGAACACAAGGGCGTTGCTGTAGCGCGCGATAAGCCTAAGCCTGCGGGCGCTGATTGTGCAGGCGCCGGTTTCATCGCGGGCGACGAACTCGAGGATCTCGGCGAGTTGGGCGGCGTTAAGGCCGCGCCGCTTGGCGATAATAGCCTCACATCTGCCGAGGCCGATGGAATATCCGAAGGCGAGCATCACAAGAGGGCCAGTAAGGAGAATCGCTTCGTCTTGCTTGGGAGCCAGGTAGTTCCAAATGACCCACGCCAAATACACAGCAACGATGATGATCCGAGTCCTTAGAATGTGCGTGAGTTCGGTTCGGTCTTCATCGATGCGCTCTACGATCTCAGGCGTATCGTCACCGATGAGGGCGTCTACGGTGGTTTCAAATGTCGCAGCCATACGGCGTAGGCTCTCGATGTCGGGAAGAGTCTTGTTGCGCTCCCAATTGCTAAGCGTCTGACGGCTCACAAAGCACGTGTCTGCGAGCTTGGCCTGACTCAGACCGACCGCTTCACGATGTTCGCGGATGCGCGTGCCGATATCCATGCGTTCCTCCGTTTCGGTTACGCCCATAGAGGGCGTAGAGCACTTGGATTGAGCTCCGGCACCATCATAGGACGGTGCGCCGTCTCTGTGTCGCTCGCGGCGGTCAAAAGGCTTTGACAGCGCGGTTTACGTGCATCGTTTCCATTGCCGTTGGTCACCGATTTCTCAGGGGTTTGGGCGCCTGTTTGCCCTAGGATGGTTGCAAACAAAAAAGCCGGAGAAAGGTGTTCCCATGGCAGAGCGTAGGTTTGGACGCGGTAGGTCGGGCGGGCAGAATCCACGCCGCGAGGCGCGCGCCCGGGCGGCCGAGCAGCATACCGACGAGGTGCGGACGCGCCTCGCGAAGGATATCGAGCGCTCGCTTGCCGGTGTGGTGCGCTACGACGGCGCCCCCAAGCCAAAGAAGGCTCCGGTTGCTGAGAAGGCGGAGCCTGCAAAGGTCGACGAGGTCGTCGAGCCGTGCGAGGTGGATGAAGCTGCCGTGCCGCAGGAAGTCGAGGAGGCGCCGGCTCCGGAGCTCCCTGAGGTTGCGGTCGTCGATATGGATGCCGTTGCGGCAGTGCTTGAGAACGGCCGCGGCTACGCGCAGTTCTGCGATCTCGCACTGCTCGACTTTGCCTCCTTTACGAATCCCGGCGGTGGCTACATCCGCGGTGCATGGGCGCAGGAGGAAGCGCTTTGCGCGGAGTCATACCTGTTCAACGTCCTTGAGCAGCAGCGCGATTGGTACCAGGAGAACCGCCGTCGCAACATCAACTGCGAGCTCTACCGTGACCGCGCGCTCGTAGTGCCCGCCGTGCGTTTCGAGCGGGGGAAGATGCATGCCTACGCCGACGTGATCGTGGCGGCGGCGCCCAACGCTCGTCGAGCGCTCGAGGAGTACCGTGTGACGGACGAGCAGCTTGAGCGCGCTATGCGCGACCGTATCCGGCTCGTGCTTGCGATCGTGGACGACCTCGGTCGCGAGAAGGTTGTGCTCGGCGCCTACGGTTGCGGCGTGTTCGGCTGGGATGCCGAGCGCGTGGCCGAGATGTTTCGTCAGGAGCTCGCGAGCGGTGTCTGGGGCGTCAAGCAGGTAATCTTTGCCGTTCCGCAGACGCGCTTTGACGAGAATCTCGCCAAGTTCCGCCATGTGCTCGGCAACTTCCCCGAGGTGCCGGCGATGTCGTTTGCCGAGGCGGCCGCTGCCGCCGCCAAGGAGCGCGAGGCAGAGGAAGCGTCTGCCGCGGACGACGACGAGGACGAGGACGACTGGCGCAAGTACCTGTAGTCCTGCCTCTTTACGGGATTATTGAATAGGTGAAAAACGGAAAATAGTGCCGCCCGCAACGTGTCATGCGCGTTGCGGGCGGCTTCTTGGTGTGATGCTTTAGAGGCGTTGCCGCCTGTGGGTGCGCCTACCGTTCGATCTTCTTGATGGAGATGCCCTCGACCACGAGCGTGATGCCGCCCATGACGAGGTAGGCGGCGAGCATATAGCTGAGCACGAGGCCCGAGACGAGCGGCATAAAGATGAAGGCAATGCCCAAGATGATGTTGAGAACACCCGTTGCGGTTCCCATGGAACTCGCCGGAATCTGGTAGTAACGCATCTGCCGAGCGAACGAGATGCGCTCGATGCCCGTCATGATGAGAAGGAACGCGAGCAGGTAGACGATGGTGCCCGCCATGACGCTGGTGGGGAGCATGAACAGCAGCACGCCGAGCAGCGCGTTCAAGATGCCCGTAGCGAGCTGTGCCCCGTTGCGGAAGAACTCGGGCGTTTGCGCGTAGGTCGCAATCTGACCGGCCCCGTGCATGATGAGGACAATGGAGATGACTCCCTGCACAAAGGCATAGGTGCTCAAAGGGGCGGCAAGGGCGGCAAAGCCGGAGAGGGCAAGCAGGATGCCGAGGACGATCATGCCGGTCTTGGCGCGCCCGGCACTGCGGTTCCATTGGTCGATGTAGTCGTTGATGTAATCGTGATCGGCGTCATACCACTTCATAGTGGGCTCCTTTTCTAAAAGGCCCCCAACCGCTTGTCCGGTTGGGGGCAGGGGATACCCTTGTTCTACCCGCGCTCAAGGGGGTTAAGCGCGAAAGGAGCCCACTCGGCCGATGATTAAGGGGGCTTTAAGAAACGATGCGGCTGGGGGCGAGCTGCCACATGTGGTCCATGGGGCCGCTGCCGCGACCAAGGTCGAGGCCGGCGGCGAGGGCGCCTGTGAGATAGGCCTTTGCCTGGTCGATGGCGTCATCGAGGGGAAGCCCCTGGGCAAGGCCGCACGCGATGGCAGAGGAGAGCGTGCAGCCGGTGCCGTGGGTGTTCTCGGTCTCGATGCGCGTGTGGCGGAACCATGTGGTGCGCGGCCGGTCCTCGGGGTTTAGGGGTGCCTCGGCGAGCACGTCGTTGGCGTCGTTCACGTTGTGGCCGCCCTTGAGGAGCACGGCGCAGCCAAAGCGGCGCACGAGCGCGCAGGCGAGCTCCTCTTGGTCGTGCGCTGTGGAAACCTGAGCATCTCCGCCGGCCAGCGCCTCGGCCTCAAGGATATTGGGCGTGATGACCGTGGCAAGCGGGAAGAGCCGGTTCACGAGGGCGTCGACAGCGTCCTCACTGATAAGGCGCGCCCCCGAGGTCGCCATCATGACGGGGTCGAGCACGATGTTCTTGGCACCCCACGCCTCGAGGCGCTCTGCGATGGCCTCGATGATCGCCGCCTGCGACACCATGCCGATCTTCACCGCCGCGGGCGGGATGTCCTCAAAGACGGCGTCGATCTCTGCCGCGACGAACTCGGGCGTGGCGTCGAGCACGGCGCGCACGCCGCAGGTGTTCTGCGCGGTGAGCGCCGTGATGGCCGTCTCGGCAAAGAGATGGTGCGCGGAGATGGTCTTGATGTCCGCCTGGATGCCCGCCCCGCCCGACGAGTCGGATCCGGCGATGGAGAGTACGGCGGGGATGGTCTTGCTCTGCATGATGGACCTCATTTCCCTTCTTACGTGTGTTGAAGTGAAGCCGCAAGGCACGTGGCGCGCGGGGAGGTCAGGGCCCCGCGCGCAGTTCCGCAAGCAAGCGCAGCGCAGCTGAGGACTGTTTGAGCACGGGG
>CASDZW010000016.1 GCA_949285915.1 uncultured Collinsella sp. | reverse complement strand
CGTTAGTGGCAATGACCTTCTTGTACCAGTCGAAGGAGTCCTTGCGCTCGCGGTGGAGGTCACCGTTGCCGTCGTTGTCCTTGTCGACATAGATGAAGCCGTAGCGCTTCTTCATCTCACCGGTGGAGGCGGACACGAGGTCGATGCAGCCCCACGGCGTGTAGCCAATGAGGTCGACGCCGTCCTCGATGGCACCCGCCATAGCCTCAATGTGCTTACGCAGGTAATCGATGCGATAGCTGTCGTGGAACTTGCCGTCCTCTGCGCGCTCGTCCACCGCACCGAGGCCGTTCTCCACAATCATCAGCGGCACGCGGTAGCGGTTGTAGACGTCGTTCAGGTAGTAGCGCAGGCCCTTGGGGTCGATCTGCCAGCCCCAATCGCTTGCCTCGAGGTAGGGGTTCTTCACACCAGAGAAGATGTTGCCCGCAGCCTTGGCGGCCTCGGGGTCGGTCGAGACGCAGCTCGACATGTAGTAGCTGAAGGTGTAGAAGTCGACCGTGCCCGCAGCAAGGGTCTCGCGGTCGCCGTCCTGCCAGTCGAGCTCGACGCCCGCCTCGCGCCAAATGCGCGGGGCAAAGGGCGCGTACTCACCGCGGACCTGCACGTCTCCGCAGTAGTAGTTGCCCTGGTAGAATGCGCGCTGAGCAGCAAGCTGGTCATCGGGGTTGCAGGTGTAGGCGTAAGGCATGTTGCCCGCGATCATGCAACCAACCTTGTTCTCGGGGTCGATTTCGTGCGCAACCTGAACGGCCTTGGCGCTCGCCAGGAACTGATGGTGCAGGCCGCAGAAACGCTTGATGCGATCCTCAACGGCCTCGTTGGGATCCATGAACATGGTCGGGCCATCCTCCTTGGGGAGGATGCCGAGGCTCATGTAGTCGCCGAACTTCATGAGGCCGCAGTTAATCTCGTTAAAGGTGAGCCAGTACTTCACGAGGCCCTTGTACTCGGTGAAAAGCGTCGTCGCGTACTTCACGTAGAAGTCGATGACCTCACGGTTTGCCCAGCCGCCGTACGCGTCGCACAGGTGGAACGGCATCTCGTAATGCGAGATGGTGACAACGGGCTCGATACCCTTGTCCTTCATGTGCTGAAGGATGCCGCGATAGTACTCGATGCCCGCGCGGTTGGGCTCGGCGTCGTCGCCGTTGGGGAAGATGCGCGTCCAGTTGATGGAGAAGCGGTAGCACTTGAAGCCCATCTCGGCAAAGAGGTCGATGTCCTCCTTGTAGTGGCAGTACATGTCGATGGCCTCGTGGCTGGGGTAGTAGGTGCCTTCCTCGATGTCATGCGTGTAACGGCGCGGCGTGTCGACCGTACCGCCCGTGAGGTGGTCGGAGGTGCTATCGCCCTTGCCGTCGGCATTCCAGCCGCCCTCGCACTGGTTGGCGGCCGTCGCGCCGCCCCACAGGAATCCCTCGGGGAAACGTGCCATGTAAAGCTCCTTTCATAGTTTCGCTGCAGAGTCGGGAATACCCATCCCCGCACCTCTGTTGCACATGGGTCGATAAGCGGTCAAACGCTTTTCGGTGAGCGCGCATACTGCCCGCGCGGCAACGCAGGCTTGTTTACACGGCACGCTTTGCCTGCATGCGGAGGAAATGTCGGTAGGCGCCCACCAGGTTCGCATCGTTGAAGAACTTGCAGGCGTGGATCTCGGGTACGGGGAAGGCAAAGGGCAGCAGGTCCTCGTTGAAGTAACGCACGGCCTCGCGCACCTTCTCCACAAAGAACGAATCCTGGCTGATGCCTCCGCCAAGGCAGACAACATCCGGATCGAGCAGGCACTGGATGTTATGGATCTCGCGCGAGAGGTTCTCCAAGTAGGTGTCGAACACCTGGCATGCGACCTCGTCGCCAGCCTTCACCCATGCGAGCGCCTCCTCGCCCGAGCAGCTCTCCACGCCCTTGGCCTCAGCCATAAGGCGGGTGAGCGACACGGTGCTGCATTTATCCGAGAACGAGGTGCCGCTGACGAGCTCTTGGGTCACGGGCGGCGTCTCGATGTAGATCATGCTGGCCTCACCCGCGTAGAGATGCGTGCCCTTGTAGACCTCGCCGTTGATGATGATGCCGCCGCCGATGCCCGTGCCAAAGGCAAGAACCACGCCGGTTTTGGCGCCTTGGAGGTTGCCGAGGTCGTACTCGGCTATGGTGGCGCAGCGCGCGTCGTTTTCGACTTCAACGGGCATACCCCAGCGCTCGGCCCAGGTGTTGGCGTCCGTCTCGTAGTTGTAGAGAAGCGCGCCGCCCGTCTTGATGTAGCGCGCGTCCACGTCGATGGTGCCGGGGAGCGACATCGCCACGCCGTCGAGCGACCCGCCCGCCTCGGCGCGGAGCTTCTCGATCACGCCGTCGAGCCCCGCCAGGAACTCCTCCTGCGTGGCATCCAGCCCCTGCGGCGTGGGTACCTTGCCCTGTGCCTTGAGCTCCCCGTCCTGCATGAGGCCGTACTTGACCGACGTGCCGCCCACATCGAAAACCACTACGTTCATGAGAAACTCCTCCCCGGCGCCTCACATGGCACCACAGAACCGTTCAGCGCTATCACCGGATCCTCACCGGTGCTCGCTATGGTAAGCGTACGGTAGAACGAGAAACGCCGCCGCCCCAAGTCGGGCAGCGGCGCGATTTCTCGGCCTATTGTCATCTATCCTCAAGCGATGAGGACCTATGCCGTGGCATGCTCCTTCTCGGGCTTGTACGTCGCGAACTCGACGACGAACCCGATAACCGCCGCGATGAGCGAACCAGCGATGGCAACCCACATGTGGGTCATGCCGTTGCCAAGCACACCCGGGTCGATATAGGTCAACCAGCTGAACACACCAAGGCCACCAGCCATATAGCTGTACGCACCAAAAATGCCCATGATGGCGCCACAGATTGCAGAGCAGCAGCATGCGAGCACAAACGCTTTCTTGTTGGGCAGGGCAACGCCGTAGATGGCAGGCTCGGTGACACCAAAGAAGAATGCCGAGATGGCAGCAGGCAGCGCAATGCCACGGAAGTTCTCGTCCCTATTCTTAAGATACATGGCGAAAACAATGGCACCGAGCGCGAAGCTGTGCCCAATAGTTCCCGCCAGAATGAAGTCATAACCAAGCGAAGTGGTATTCATGATGGCAAGCGGGATAAGGCTCCAATGGAAGCCAAAGATCACGAGGCACATCCAGAACGCACCGACGAGCGTACAACCCAAAATACCGCCAACTACCGGCAGATTGAACACAATCATGAAGATAGAGCTCAGGATGTTGGTGATAAGCGTCGCCACAGGACCGATCACAAGGTAGCCAACCACAATGGCTACGGTCATAGTGAGCAGCGGCGTAAAGAACATCTTGACCGACGCGGGCATCCACTTCTTGGCCCAGTGCTCAACAACCGAACCGAACCAGACCATGAAGATGACCGGGATGACCGAGCTCGTGTAGCCCGAGGCCGGCATGATGATGGGCAGCCCCAGGAACGTGGCGTACCACTGGAAGGTGCCAAAGAACCCTAGGTCGACGCTGCCGATCACATCACCGCCCGTAAGCGAGACCATCGTGGGGTACACGAGCGCAAGGCCGATGGCAAGACCGGTGAACTCGCTCAGACGGAACTTGCGCGAAGCCGTGATGGCCAGCACGATGGGCAGGAAGTAGAACATGCCGTCAGCCACCGTGTACAGCACCGTATACGCGCCGTCATTGGCGAACGCGGGCCAGAACTGAGTGATAAGGGCAAGCACACCCTTCATGATACCGGCGGCGGCGAAGGCGCCGAGCATCGGCTGGAAGATGCCCGAAATGAGGTCGATGGCCTTAGCGCCAAGCGTCTTAGGGGCCTCCTCCTCGTCCGCATCGACGGTGCCACCCGCCGCGAAACCGCCCGCCTTGACTACGGCGTCGTACACGTCCTCAACCTTGTCGTTGCCCACCACAACCTGATACTGGCCGTTGGCGATCATCACCTTGATGACATTCTCATTGGCCTCGATCTTCTCGGTATCAGCCTTTGACTCGTCCTTGAGCTTAAAGCGAACACGCGTGATGCAGTGTGCCACGCTGTCGACGTTTCCCTTGCCACCTACGAGCTCGATGAGCTCGGCGGCAAAGTCATCATAGTTGGCATGTGCCATAGTTCCCTCTTCCTGTATCGAAGCGTTCGTTCTATGTGTACGCGCAACGCTGCTAGCGGGTCGTCACACGTTGACACCAATGGAGCGTAAGGCCGATGCATCAACTCGACCTGAGTCGATTGATGTGCATCATGAGGTAGAGCATCTCCTCGTCAGAGCAGCTCCAGTTATGGGCTTTGATGAAATAGTTGTTGATGGCAGAGGCACAGCAGTAAGCGTCGGCAAAATCGCGCGCAGCCTGCCGGAAAAGCGACGAGTTCTCCGTCTCTTTCTGCCCGCCGCGCATAAGGCGCCGCACGAGAAAGCGCAGGTGAGCCACGAAGCGTACATAGGCATATGACGTACGATCGAGCTCGATGCCGAGCTGCGCCTCGACAATCTCGGTAATCGCTTGGATAGAGGAGGTGCTTTTCATGACAAGGTCCATGTCCTGCGCACTCCCCATGCCGTCAACCTCGGCATTGACGATATGCAGGGCGATGGAAGTTGCCTCCACCTCGGGAATCTCCACGCCCGTTCGCTCTTGCACGATAGCGATGCCCTTCAGACCGATCTCGTGCTCGCGCGGATACACAAAGGCCACCTCGTGGGAAAGCGGATTGGCCACCACGATGCTCTCATCATCGCGGGAAACGGCGAATTGCAGGTGGTCGGCAAGGGAGAAGGGCAGGCTGGGCGCCAGCTTACAGTCGAGGGCATCGGCTGCCATGTCGGCGATATCTGATGCGGCCATGAGCACCTCGTCGGAGATGCCCGCCAGAACACCGGCAACCGACTCATCAACACCGACAAACGTGCGTTGAATAACCGATTCGTCCTCAAGCTCATAGGGCATCTCGGGAAAGCCGATGCCTCGACCAAAGACCACAATCTCGTCGCGCCGCTCTCCGACGGCAAGAGCGACGTTGTTGTTGATCTTCTTCAAAATGAGCATGAAAAAACTCCCCTATGTCATCAACGCACCACAACCGGCGGCCGAAACGGCCCCCGACTATCGTGTGCGCGTGATGCCTCCTGGAGAGTAACAAGTGCGCTTAACACAAGGATGTACTATAGTCCCGTACCATCGTCCTCCCTTGATAGCAATGATGCAAGTTCCGGTAAACGGTAGCAATTCATCCGCAAACGGCAAAAAACGGGCGGCGGACCGTTCCCCACCGGTCCGCCGCCCACAGAAGAGGGAGCTATGTTGCATGCAGAGCGCCACGGTGCTTGCGGTACGCTACGGCACTTCGCAGAAGAGCGCGATCAACCCGCCGCCGAACGCCCGCGTCAATGCGCAGCCAACTCGCCGCCGCGCGTCTGCGCCTTACCTGTTGTCCTCAATGAGCCCCAAGTGCACAAAGGCGTTCCACATGCCGTCGTCGTCCACGTCGGTGGTGACCCAGTCGGCCGCGGCCTTGGCCTCGTCGCCGCCCGAGCCCATGCACACGCTCTGCGCGCAGCACTCGAACATGGGGATGTCGATCTTGGCATCGCCCACAGCAACGGTATCGGCCATATCGGCCTTGAGGTAGTCCACGAGCACGTGCACGGCGTGCGCTTTGTCGATGCCTTTCACGCCGAGGTCGCCAAAGAGCGCATGCTCGCCCTTGCCGCCCCAGGTGTTGGCCACCAGATCGGGGAACTCCTCGATGGAGTCGAGGTGGTCCTGATAGCTCGAGAGGATGAAGCTCACCTTGTTGAGGTCGTCGCGGTAGAGCTCGCCACCGTAGATGAGGCTGTCGGCAAACTCAAGCGAGCTCTTCTCGGCGTCCTCCTCGGTGGCGCCCTTGCCGAGCGCGTACTGGATCATGACCTGGCGCGATGCCTCGCGGAAGTTCTCGCTCGCAAAGAGACCATTGTTGGACTCGAGGTAGAACTCAAGACCACGGCTGTGCAGCCAGTCCACGATGTGGCGGCACTGCTCGAGCGTGATGAGCTGGTGCATGACCACGTGGTCGTGGTCCTCCACGTAGCAGCCGTTGCCGCCGATCATGCCGTCGAACCCGATCTCCCAGATCTCGGGCGGGTTCTCGGCCTTGCTGCGGCCGGTGCACATGTAGACGCGGTGCCCGTTGGCGCGGGCGAGCTTGATGGCCGCCTTCGCCGACTCGGGAATGTTGTTCTCGTAGTCGGTGATGGTGCCGTCCACGTCGAGGAAGATGATCTTCTTGTCGGACACTGCCATCCATCCTTTCTGCCATCGGGGTGACGGGCGCACGGCGACGCGCCCAGTGACCCGTCTCCCCGCAATACCTACACCGTTATCTCGAGCCGCAAGCCGTCGATACCTATAACACAGCTCTCATAGTAGCCGTCCCCTGTGGTGCGAGGCCCGCTCGCCACCTCGTAGCCGTCCGACCGAAAGCGTTCGGTGAGCGCGTCAACCGCTTCTGCCGACCCCGCGGAGAACGCAAGATGCGTGAGGCCAATGCGCTCAAGTGCAGGGTCCGCCTCCTCGATGCCCTGCTTGGACATGATCTCCAAGCGGGCACCGTCCTCGAAGGAGAGGAAGAACGACCGGAACCCCGTACGCGGGTTGTGGTACTCCTCACCCGCCACGGCACCGAAGTACCGGACGAAGAAATCCCGCGCGGCGTTGAGGTCGCGCACATAGGCGGCAACGTGCTCGATACGCATCGGTTACTCCAAGCCCTCGGCGCCGTTGGACTTGATGATCTTCTGGTAGGCGAAGAACGAGTCCTTGCGGCGGCGCTCGTAGGTGCCGGTGCCGTCGTCGTGCTTGTCGACGTAGATGAAGCCGTAGCGCTTGCGCATCTCGCCGGTGCCGGCGGAGACGAGGTCGATCGGGCCCCACCAGGTGTAGCCGATGAGGTCGACGCCGTCGTCGATGGCCTCGCCCATGGCCCTCACGTGGCGCTTCAGGTAGTCGATGCGGTACGGGTCGTGGACCGAGCCGTCCTCCTCGACGGTGTCGAAGGCGCCCATGCCGTTCTCGACGACCATCAGCGGGATCTCGTAGCGGGCGTAGATCTCGTTCAGCGCAACGCGCAGGCCCGTCGGGTCGATCTGCCAGCCCCAGTCGGTCGCCTCGAGGTAGGGGTTCTTGCCGCCCATGGCCATGTTGCCCTGCATCATCTCGACCTCATGGGTGCCCACGGTGCCGCTCATGTAGTAGGAGAAGGTGTAGAAGTCGACCTTGCCGTCGGCGATGTCCTGCATATCGCCGTCTTCGATCTTGAGCTCGATGCCGTTCTCACGCCAGTAGCGCTTGGCGTAATAGGGGTAGGCACCGCGAACCTGGACGTCGGAGCAGTACCAGTTCATGCGGTCCATCTCCTTGAGGTTGGCAAGCACATCGGCCGGATCGCAGGTGGCCGGGTAGGAGAGGATGAAGCAATCCATGTTGCCCATCTTGAACTGCGGGTACTTCTCGTGGGCGAGGCGCACCACGCGGCCGCTCGCCACAAACTGGTGATGGAGGGCCTGGTAGCACTGCTGCGGGGTCACGACAACCTTGGAGGCCGGGCCCTCGAAGCCCTGGATCATCGAGGTCTCAAAGAGCGCGCCCATGGCGGAGGTGCCGCAGTTAATCTCGTTGAAGGTGAGCCAGTAGGTGACCTTGTCCTTGTAGCGCTCGAAGACCGTGGCGCAGTACTTCTCGAAGAGCGCGATGAGCTCGCGGCTCTCCCAGCCGTTGTACCTCTCCACGAGCGCATAGGGCATCTCGTAGTGCGAGAGGGTCACGAGCGGCTCGATGCCGTGGCGGGCGAGCTCGTCGAAGACCCTGTCGTAGAAGGCGAGGCCGGCCTCGTTGGGCTCGTCCTCCATGCCGGTCGGGTAGATGCGGCTCCAGGAGATGGACATGCGGAACATGTTGAAGCCCATCTCGGCGAAAAGGGCGATGTCCTCCTTGTAGCGGTGGTAGAAGTCGATGCCGTCGTGGTTGGGGTAGAGCTTGTCGGGGTCGATGTCGAGCGTGATCTCGCGCGGCTTCTCCACGCTGCCGCCCATGAAGTGGTCGTCCACGCTCGGGCCGCGCCCGTCGACGTCCCACGCGCCCTCGAACTGGTTAGCGGCCGTGGCGCCGCCCCAATAAAAGCCCTCCGGAAACACAACAGCCATGTTCTCTATCCTCTCTCGCAACCTCATCGGGCCGTCCCTCGGACGACAAGCTGACCGATACGGTTCGACATGTTCGAGTATGCACCGCAGCAAGCCCGCCCATGCCGCTCAACGGGCTTTCGGATACTTCTTTTCAGTAACTGGTTTGTGGCCTATGATACCTCTGATACGTTTTGATACCTAAGGAGCAGACTTGGATATCGTCTACCGCATACGCGGCGCACGCAACCTCACCCCCACCGAGCAGCACCTCGCCAACACCGTGCTCGCCATGGGGGAACGTGTCCAGGACTTCACCATCAAGGAGCTCGCCAGCGCCACGTCGACCTCGATCGCAAGCATCCACCGCCTCTGCCGCAAGCTGGGGCTCGAAGGCTACAAGGAGCTTAAGGTTGAGCTTGCGCGGTCGGAGGCGCGCCGCGTCGTCCCTGCGGATGCGGTCGATATCAACTTCCCCTTCAAAGCGGGAGAAACCGCGCGCGATATAGGCCCCCGCATGGAACTTCTCTACGCCAAAACGCTGCGTGAGACGCGCGAGATGCTCGACGCCGACGAAATCGACCGCGCTGCAGAGCTCATCGATCGCGCCGGCCAGGTGGACATCTACACGACCTCGCACAACCTCTACCCGGCGAATATGTTCTGCGACCGCCTGCTCTCGGCAGGGCGCTCCGCCACCTGCCACGAGTCGCTCGAGCGCCAGACGCGGACGGCGCTCGCCGCCACCGAGGAGCATGTGGCCGTGATGATCTCGTACTCGGGACTTGCCGATCAAATCTTCCATCTTCTGCCGGTTCTGCGCGAGCGGTCTTGCCCCGTCATCCTCATCGGCACGCCCTACGCTGCGCGGCGACATCCGGGTTTGGCGGCCTACCTGCACGTGAGCGATAGCGAGAGCCTGCGCAACCGCATCACCCAGTTCGCAAGCCACATTGCGGTCCAATATGCCCTCGACACGCTTTTTAGCTGCTTTTTTGCCCGCGCCTACCGCGAGGGTCTGAGCTTTTTGCGCGACTCCCTCCCCTACCTGGGACACACGGACGAAACAGGGGCGTTGCGCCATGTGGGCCTGAGCCCTTCCGGCCCCGGCGAGGCGCTCGGCGCCGGCACCGCGCTCGACATGCTTCAGAGCATGCGCTGACGCGGAGAGGTAGAAGGCGTCGCAACGCAAAACGGCCCGCCGAGCAGTGCTCGACGGGCCGCGGAGACCTCGTTACCAATGAAGACAGGCGCTAGTCGCGACGACCAAAGATTGCGAGCAGGCGCAGGAACACGTTGATGATGTCGAGGTAGAGCTCGATGGCGTACCACACGGCGTTGGTGAGCGTGGGCACCGCCGTGGCGGCACGGTGCACGTCATAGCCGATGAAGCCGCAGAAGAGCAGGATCACCACGATATCGGTGAGAGTCTGCTGGATGCCAAAGAGCATGAGCGCAAACTCCACAACGATGATGGCAAGAAGTCCCAGGCAGCAGACGGGCACGATGCGCTCAAAGAAGCGCGGGAACGCGATGCCGGCAAGACCGAAAACGATCATGATGCCCGCCGTTGCCGTGAAGGCGGCGGAGATGCTTTCCATCGAGTACATGGAAAGCGTCATCGACGTGGTGAAGCCGAAGGTGAGCGTGAAAAGCGTGTAGCCGATCATGCCGAGCGTGAGGCTCTCACGCGCACGCCCAATGCTCATGGTGATGATGCCGCCGATGGAGCCCACCAGCGTGAGCAGGGTGAACATCAGGGGGTTGCGCCCGACGAACATCCAGAAGTCGAGCGTCGAGGTCATCTGCGAGCAAGCGCCCATGATCACAAACGACAGGAGCACAAGACCGGTCAGAACCAGGTTGTACATACGGCGGGAGATGAGGCGCGGCGCAGGACCGTGCGCCTCCTCCGTATAGATGGGAGATTCGTACTGTTCGAGCTCGTTCATGTGAGCCTCCTTTTGATACGCCGTGTGGGTCTTACCTCGGCACGCACGGCGAAAACGCACCCGTTGGTCTCCCTATGGTACCCAATTTGCTGGCAGTTTACGTATAAACGTGCCGCCCGCACGCCATAAGCGCACGAGCGGCACATCTCATACATCCTGCGACCGCAGCGCGGTCGGCGGCGACTTAGGAGAGATTCTCGCCATTGGTCTCGATGACCTTCTTGTACCAGTAGAAGCTGTCTTTGCGAGAGCGCTCGAGCGTGCCCTTGCCCTCGTCGTCGCGGTCGACGTAGATGAAGCCGTAGCGCTTGCGCATCTCGCCCGTGCCGCAGCTCACCAAATCAACGCAGCCCCACATGGTGTAACCCATGAGGTCAACGCCGTCGATCTCGATGGCGTCCTTCATGCTCTGGATGTTCTTGCGCAGGTAGTCGATGCGGTAGTCGTCGTGGACCGAACCGTCGGCCTCCTTAACATCGCTCCAGCCGATGCCGTTCTCCACGATCCAGAGCGGCTTGCGATAGCGGTCGTAGAGCTTGTTGAGCGTAAGACGCAAACAATACGGGTCGGTCGCCCAGCCCCAAGCATTCGTCTCGAGGTAGGGGTTCTTGACGCCCATGACAAAGTTGCCGCCCTCAACGCCCGCGTCCTCGGGGTGCGTGGTCACGGTCGATCCGCCGTAGCAGGAAAACGACAGGAAGTCCGCCGGATAGGTAGCAAGAAGCTCGAGGTCGCCCTCTTCCATATCAAGCTCAATGCCCTGGCGCTCCATCTCCTTCAGGCGGTAGGCGGGGTAGTAGCCGCCCGTCTGCACGTCGGAGTACCACAGCGTATCATGCTCGCGCTCCATAACAAGCAGGTCGTCGGCCGGGTCCGCCGTGTAAGGGTAGGTCGGGCCAAAGGCGAGCATCTGGCCGACACGGATCTCGGGCGAGATCTCGTGCGCCGCCTTAACGGTGAGCGAGGAGGCCACAAACTGGTTGTGCGCACCCTGCGCCTTGGCCTGCGGGGACTGGTCGATAAGGCCGCCGCCCATGTAGGGGGCGTGGCTCATCATGTTGATCTCGTTGAAGGTGAGGTAGTACTTCACCTTGCCGAGGTAATGCTTCATAACCGTCGTGGCGTAGCGCACAAAGGGGTCGATGCACGCGCGGCTCTTCCAACCGCCGTAAGCGTTGGTAAGGTGCAGCGGGGTCTCGTAGTGCGAGAGCGTCACGAGCGGCTCGATGCCGTATTTGGCGCACTCGTCAAAGACCGCGTCGGGCGTCGTCACCGTTGGGGAAGATGCGCGCCCAGTTCATGGAGAGACGGAAGCACTTGAAGCCCATCTCACCCATAAGGGCGATGTCCTCCTGGTAGTGATGGTAGAAGTCGGTGGCGGTGTGACTCGGGTAATACTCGCCGTCGATGATGGCCACCTCGGCACCCTCGGGCACCTCCATAGGCGCACCAAAGCCCATGCCGGTGGAACCGGTTTCGCCGGTCGCGGGATTTCGCCACGTCACGCGGCGCGGCACGGTGTGGCTGCCGTTGGTGAGCGCGTCGGAGGTGTTGGGGCCCTTGCCGCCCTCGTCCCAGCCGCCTTCGTACTGGTTAGCGGCCGTTGCGCCACCCCACAAGAATCCATCGGGAAATGCCATGGTAAGCTCCTTCTCACTCGGCGGCGCCGCGCACCGGCGCCTTAAACGTTTGGCATATACCCCGCGCAGGCGGCAGCCGATCGAACGAATCGGCGTCTGACACTTCTTTTCGGTGGATGAAAACGACCGTGCGCCCGCAGGCACCGGGCCGCTCCCATAACGTCGCGGTCACGCAACGCGTGCAATTATCGACAAGGCAACCCTAGCCGAGCATGCCCTCTATCTGTTTGAAGATAGCCTCGCAGTTCTGACGGCCGTAGTCGAGCGGTGCCATCACCTCGACGGGAATCTCGACATAGCGGGTCACCTGGCCCTTGTTGAAGCCCACCTGCGGGCCCAACAGAATACAATCGTAGTTTTGCCAGACCTCTTTGCACTTGCCGATGCCTACTGCATCAATGTGGAAGTCGTCGATCCCATGCTCGGCCGCATAGGCCTCCATCTTTTTCATGAGCATCGATGTTGACATACCGCCCGCGCATGCAAGAAGAACCCTCATCATCTTTCCTCTCATCAAGACACGGCACGCCGGAGCGGAACCTTTTGGCTCCGTCGCGGCGTGCCGGTCGCTACAGCCGACATCGATTCTTATACCACAATGCTTGGCGTCGTAGACGGTCCCCATCTTTAAACGGTGTGCGTGCGCTCCGCCCGCTCGCGCTCGAGGCACTGCTTGTCGTACATCGCCAAAAACGGCGCGTAGCAAAGGTAGCCCACCGCAAAGCCAATGAGCGGGAGCACGCAGTTCTGGATTGCCATGGAGCTCAGGAACTCCGGGAAGAAGATGGGCAGCGCCGTCATGAGAAGCACCGAGGGCGGGCGCAGAAAACCAATCTGGAAGAGCACAAAGGCGATGGCCGAGGTCAAAACCGTGTTGACGATGAAGGGAATGGCGATCACGGGATTCAGCATAACGGGCACACCAAAAACCATGGGCTCCGAGATACCAAAGCATGCCGGCACCAAACCCGCCTTGCCCACCGCGCGCAGTTGCTCGGAGCGGGCGCGCAGGCAGCACACTGCAAGCGGCAGGAGGTTCCCCGTACCGCCGCAGCACGAGACCGTGAGGAAGAGCATGGTGGGGTTGAATACCGGATTCTCGCCCGCCGCGATGAGCTCGGCGTTGGTCTGGTAGGCCGTAATCATGACCGGGGTGATGACCACGCCCACGATCGAGGTGCCGTGGATGCCGAGCGACCAGAAGAGCATGCAGATGGTGATGAGCACAAACATGCCGGGCCCAGAGATGAGCACGCCGAGCGGAATCGAGAGCACCTCCATGACAGCGCCGGGGATGTTGAAGCCGCATGCCGCCTCGACCGCCGTGTTGAGGCCGCACCACAGCACGATGTTCAGCACAAGCGGAATGAGCGCCGAAAACGAATCGGAAAGAAACTGCGGTACGGCATCGGGCATGCGGATGACGATGTGGCGGTCTGCGCAAAGCTTGATGATGCGCACCACAATGATGGGCAGGATAAGAGCGCAGAACATACCGGTACCGCCCAGATAGGTGGTGTCGAGCACCGTTTTGGTGGTGCCGTCTGCGAGCGTGACGGACTCGGCCGGAGAGCTCACCATGAGGAAGAGAAACAGCGCCACAAAGCCGTTTGCCATGGCGCCCTGCATGCCGAGGTTCTCGGTATAGGCATAGGCGACGCCAAAGGCCACGGCAAGGGAAATGAGTCCCATGGTCATGTTGTAGGGAACCTGCAGCCATTGGTAGACGGCATCGGTCACCTCGAGCACGCCGGCGAGGTCGAGCAGTGTTGAGATGATGGTAAAGATCGCGCCCGCCAAGATGAGCCCCATGGTGCCCATCATGCCGCCGGAAACCGCCCCAAACGCCGGGTTTTTCTGAAGGCGCTCGCCCGCCGCCTGCAACTTCACCATCGCAGGAGACTGAGCTAGAGAATCGAGAGCGGACACGGCTACCACCTTCCCCCGAATGCGGGCCGCAGCAAATCCCCCATCTGCTGCATTGCCCTATGAGGTGACGATAGCGCGCAGCACAGGGGCCCTTGCACCACATCGAACGAGTTTCCGCCGTGCGGTAGGCGTTTTGCGGCGTGCGGACGAGCTGCCGCCGATGCGGACGTGCCACGCGGCCAAGTGGCTCGGGCGGGCTTAAAAGACGTTCATCAAGCCGCAGATGCCGATGAGAACATAGGTGAGGCGACGCAGCAGCGCATCATCGATATGGCGCGCCAGCACGTTGGCGACGGCAAGCCCCGCGCAGATTGCCACAGCACCCAGCGCGATGATGGGCAGCGGGTTGGGCGGAAACGCGCCCGCCACCGCACGAATGACGGTCGTGTAGACCACGTTGATGGCGAAAAACAGCTGGAGCGACCCTAGGCGCTCCTCACGGTTGGGGAAGCGCTGCAGGAAGTACAGCACAAGAAGCGGTCCGCCGATGCCGAAAAACCCGTCACAGAACCCCGATAGCGCCACATAGAACCAACCCAAGGCAGGACTCAGGGGCTTTGTCTCTGCGCGCTCGCCAATAAAGAGGTAATACGCGGAGAGCGCGATAAGAAAGACGCCAAAGACCCGCTTGATGAGTTCTTGGTCGGGAGCAACGGAGGTGAGGTAGGCAGAGGAGCCGCTCAGCACCATGTAACAGGCAAGCGGGGCGAGAATCTCGCGCACGCGCAGATGGGCGCGGTAGCGCCACACCATCGAGATGCAGAGCACGAAAAAGACCACGCCCGAGATGGCGGCGGCCGTGGGCACGGGATAGAGCATGGGCAGCGCCATCATGAGCACGAGCCCCGCTCCAAAGCCCGTTACGCCCTGCAGAACGCCTCCGACAAACGAGGCGACGACTATCAACACGTAGACCACAGCGCACCTCCCCTCGGCATCACCTAGCGGCGCAGCCCGCACCGCGTCTCGCGCCTTTTACTCGCCATTGCCTTGCGAGACGGCAGCCGGCATCAGCCCAGCGCTTTCAGCCAGCGCTCCACAACGTCGGCCACGGCCTCCTCGTCGTTCAGGTCCACGGCGGAAATCTCGAGGCGCGCATCGCGCATAAGGACATCGTTGCAGGCTATGGCCACCGTGCGCCCGTCCACCAGGTCGAGCGAATTTGCGCCGCGCAGACGATCGACGCCCGAGCGGGCGACCACGATGTTGGGGAGGCAGGCAGACTTGTAGCCCTCTACCAGCACGATATCGACATCGGTGTAGCGCGCGAGCAGGCGGTCGAGCGAAAACTCTACCTCGGTATCGGCGTACTCGGCGTAGCGGATCGCCGAGACAACGCCCACATGGCGGCTGCCCGCCTGGGCGTGGCGCCAGGAATCCTTGCCGGGCACATCGATATCAAAGCCCGCGTGGCCGTGATGTTTGACGGTGCCCACGCGCACCCCGCGCGCGGTCAGCGCCGCGATGACCTTCTCTACCAGCGTGGTCTTGCCGGAGTTTTGGTAGCCGATAAACGCAAGAGCAGGCGCGGGGCGCTCGGGTGCGTCGTCGGCGGCATGTTCAGCCGCGGTTGAAGCGCTAACGCAGGCCGCAGGCTCATCGGTGGCGGGGATGTCCGCCGTTGCCTCAGCGCGCTCCCAAAGTCTGGAGCGCCCGCCCTCTTTGCGCAGCAAGCGCACGTCGACGATCTCCATACCGCGGTCGACCGCCTTGCACATGTCGTAGATGGTGAGACACGCCGCGCTCGCCGCCGTGAGCGCCTCCATCTCGATGCCGGTCACGCCGGTCACGCCACAGGTAGCCGTCACGTGAAAACCAACGCGACCGTCCGCGCGGGGCGCAGCCCAGCCCTCCGGTAGCGCATCGACGCCGCCGTGAGCGCCGGGCGCGGCGATGGGTGTGATGTCCACCTTTGCCTTGGTGATCATGAGCGGATGGCACATGGGGATGATGTCGCTCGTGCGCTTAGCCGCCATGATGCCGGCTACGCGGGCGCAGGCGAGCACGTCGCCTTTCTTGGCGCGGTCCTCAAGCACCATGGTCTGCGTCTCGGGATGCATAAGGATGGTGCCCTCGGCAATGGCGAGGCGGCGAGTCTCCGCCTTCTCGGAGACGTCCACCATGCGCACATCACCGTGCTCGTCTACGTGCGTCAGCTCATCGCGATAGGCGTCGCGCGCCCCCGCGGGCATAGCGTCGGTCATGGTCATCAGCCTCCGATCTGGGACATGAAGCGCTCCGTCCCGTTGATGACATGGTGTTCCTCGGGTTTGTGCGCCACCGCGTCGCGCCAGATCGTCGCAACCGCCGCATCGTCGCCGGCGCGGAGAGCGTTGCGAACGCGGTACTCGGCATCGGAGAAAAGGCAGGGGCGAATGGCACCGTCCGCCGTCAGGCGCATGCGGTTGCACGAGCTGCAGAAGTGGTTGGACATGGCCGAGATGAAGCCGACGGTGCCCGCGGCGCCGGGGAAGCGCCAGTACGCCGCCGGGCCTGCTCCGGAGGGCCCGTTGCCTGCGGCAACCGGCTCGAGCGCGCCCACACCGGCAGCCTCAGCCGCGCGCGAGATGCGCTCGCGCAGCTCTGCGGAGGGGACAGTGTCGCTCGCATCCCACACGGACGCATCGACGCCGCCCGGGCAGTGCGGGTCGGCCGCCTTGCCGCCAGCAAGGTCCTCGGCCACATCATGGGCCCGGTCCGCCCCGGTTTTTTCGTTGCCGATGGGCATGTACTCAATAAAACGCACGTGCACCGGTCGCTCGAGTGATAGCTTGGCCAGGCCAAAGACGTCCTGCTCGAGCCGGCGCACAACCACGCAGTTGACCTTCACGGGCTCAAAGCCGTATGCGAGCGCGGCATCGATGCCGGCGAGCGTCTGCTCAAGGCGGCCCAGGCGGGTAATGGCCGAGAACTGGGCGGGGTCGAGCGTGTCGAGCGAGATGTTCACGCGATCGAGCCCGGCGTCCTTGAGCTCCGCGGCCATGCGCGGCAGCAGCGCACCATTGGTGGTGAGCGAGATGTCCTCGATCTGAGGGATAGCGCGAATGTCACGAATGAGCGGCACAATGCGATGCGAGACGAGCGGCTCTCCCCCGGTCAGGCGCACGCGGCGCACGCCCTCGGCGGCGGCGATGCGCACGAACCGGGCGATTTCCTCGGCAGAGAGCAGCTCATCGTGCGCGCGGGCGGGCACGCCCTCCTCGGGCATGCAGTACACGCAGCGGAAGTTGCACTTGTCCGTCACGGCGATGCGCAGGTAGGTGATACCGCGGCCAAAGCCGTCGTGCAGCTCTTCTGCCATGCGCATCTCCTCTTCTGTCGTTGGGACCGAGCTTCTGTGCTCGAACCTTTATTCTCGCATCAGAATGAAGCAAGCGCAAACGTCTGCAACGGAAACGACCGGCTGCGGTGCGCCAGATCGCCTTGAAAGAGGAGCGCCGCGTACTAAGTACGCAAGCGACGATTGAGAGGCGAGGTGGCGCGCTGCAGTCCGGTCGATCCGGTCGATTAATCGAGCTCCTTGAGCCCCTGGCACAGCTCCCAGTACGTCCCGCCAAGCGCGTAGAGCTCGTCGTGCGTGCCGCGCTCGATAATGCGACCGTGGTCGAGCACCATGATGGCATCGGCGTCGCGCACGGTGGAGAGGCGATGCGCGATCATAAAGGTCGTGCGTCCCTCCATGAGCTGCTTCATACCGCGGCTGATGAGCATCTCGGTACGCGTGTCGATCGAAGAGGTTGCCTCGTCCAGAATGAGAACGGGCGGGTCGGCGACAGCGGCGCGCGCGATGGCGAGCAGCTGGCGCTGGCCCTGGGAGAGGTTCGCACCGTCAGAGGTCACCATGGTGTCGTAGCCCTGCGGCAGACGGCGGATGAAGCTGTCTGCGTTGGCGATCTTTGCGGCTGCGCGGACTTCCTCGTCTGTGGCATCGAGCTTGCCGAAGCGGATGTTCTCGGCGATGGTCCCTGTGAAGAGATGGGTGTCCTGCAGCACGATGCCGAGCGAGCGGCGCAGCGAGTCCTTTTCGATATTCTTGACGTTGATGCCGTCGAAGGTAATCTCGCCCTCCTGCACATCGTAAAAACGGTTGATGAGGTTTGTGATAGTGGTCTTGCCAGCGCCCGTGGAGCCCACGAAGGCGATGGTCTGGCCGGGCTCGGCAAAGAGGTTGATGCCGTGGAGCACCTCGTGGCCCGGCTCGTAGCCAAAGCTCACGTCGTGGAAACGCACGTCGCCACGGAGTGGCAGCGCGCCCACGGCAAGTAGCGTGCCATCGACGCCGCGCGCGGTGGCGTTCACCTTGGCGCCCGCCTCGAGGGCGGCAGGGGTGCACGAAACGACCCCGTCCCCGTTTGTGCCGCCGCCCCCGTTTGTGCCGCCGTCGGCGACCTGAACGAGCGAGCCCCAAGCGCCGATTCCCCAGCCCCCGGGAATGCGCCATACCCAAGAGCCGCGACCCGTCTGCTCGAGCCGCACGCGGCCCTCGTCCACCTCGGGCTTCTCGTGCATGGCGGCAAAGACGCGCTCCGCGCCGGCAAGTGCCGAGAGCAGGAAGTTCGACTGCTGTGTGAACTGGTTGATGGGCATAGCGGTCTGGCGCACAAAGACCAGGTAACTCGCAAGCGCGCCCACGTCGGTCGCGCCGGTAATGGCCATCCAGCCGCCGACCGCCGCCACGATGGCGTAGTTTACGTAACTGATGGAGACTACGGCGGGGATCATCGACGCAGCGTAGGCCTGCGCGCCCGTACCGGCGACGCGCAGCTGCTCGTTTTTATCGCCAAACTCCGCCACGTTGGCCGACTCGTGGTTAAAGACCTTTACGACCTTCTGGCCGGTGACCATCTCCTCCACATAGCCGTCGAGCTCGCCGAGCACCGCCTGCTGCTTTTGGAAGTACCGGCGGCTGCGGCGGGTGGAGAAGCTGATGTAGGCAAACATCACCGCATAGCCCACGACCACAATGAGCGAGAGCTGCCAGTTCAAGATAAAGATCATGGTGAGCGTACCCACGATCATGATGAAGCTCTGGATGACCATGGCAAAGCTGTTGTTCATGGCCTCTGCCACGGTGTCGACGTCGTTGGTGAAGTAGCTCATGATGTCGCCGCGGCTGCGCGAGTCAAAGTAGCGAAGTGGCAGTGTCTGGATGTGCGCAAAGAGGTCGCGGCGGATATCGACGAGCACCTTCTGTCCGGCGTGCACCATCGTTTGGGTGTAGCCAAAGGTGGCGAGTACGCCCACGCAATAAATGGCGGCGGTGAGCAGGATGTTTTTGACGAAGGCATCGTAGTTGCCCGCGGCGAGCGCATCCACCACGGGGCGGATCATGTAAGTGCCGACGAGATTGGCCACCGCAGAGATGGTAACGAGTACCGCCACGGCCAAGAAGAGCAGCTTGTGACGGCCAAGATAGGCCATGAGCTCACGCAGGGTGTGCAGAAGGTTTTTGGGCTTGTTTCCCGGTGCCGGCATTAGCGCTCACCTCCCTTCGAGGCGGAGATGTCTGTCGAAGCGCACGAAACGACCCCGTCCCCAACCGTGCACGAAACGACCCCGTCCCCAACTGTGCCGTATTGCTGCGAGGTGTAGATCTCGCGGTAGATCTCGGAGCTGGCGAGAAGCTCGTCGTGCGTGCCAACGGCGCTCACACGGCCGTCGTCGAGCACGATAATCTGGTCGGCGTCTTCTACCGAGTTCACGCGCTGCGCGATGATGATCTTGGTCACACCGGTGAGCTTGGCAAGCGCCGCGCGAATCTGCGCATCCGTTGCCATGTCGACCGCGCTCGTGGAGTCGTCAAAGATGATGACCTTGGGATGCTTCAGAAGCGCACGCGCAATGCAGAGACGCTGCTTCTGCCCGCCGGAGACGTTCACGCCGCCCTGGCCGAGGTCGTAGTCGAGTCCACCCGGCAAACGGTCGAGAAACTCGTCCACCCGCGCCTGCCGACAGGCCGCAAGAAGCTCCTCGTCGGTCGCTTTGGGGTTGCCCCAACGCAGGTTCTCGCGCACCGTGCCCGAGAAGAGCACGTTTTTCTGCAGCACGATGGCAACCGCGTCGCGCAGGGCGGCCAGGTCATAGGCGCGCACGTCACGCCCGCCCACGCGGACCTCGCCCTCCGTCGCGTCGTAGAGGCGCGGAATCAGCTGCACGAGCGTAGTCTTGCCCGAGCCCGTGCCGCCGAGGATGCCCACCGTGGCGCCAGCGGGAATGGCGAGCGAGATGTGCTCGAGCACGTACTCCTGCGCGTCGGCGCGGTACTTGAAGGAGACATCGTCAAAGGCAACCGACCCGTCCGCAACCTCGGTCAGCGCTCCCTCCGGCGAGGTGAGGTCAACGTGCTCGTCCAGTACCTCAGAGATGCGGTGCACGCTCGCGAGCGAACGCGTGAGCAGCAAAAACACATTGGAAATCATGATGAGCGAGTTGAGGATCTGCATGACGTAGGAGAGAAAACCCGTGAGCTCGCCCACCTGAAGCGCCCCGCCCAAGATCATCTGCCCGCCGAACCACATGATGAGGGTCGTTGCCGTGTACATCGACACATAAAGCACGGGCATGTTGAAGACCGCCAGGCGGAACGTCCGCTCGCTTGTGGCGGCGAGCCCCTCGTTCACGCGGCGGAACTCCTCGCACTCGTAGTCGCCGCGGACGTAGGCTTTAACTGCGCGCACGGCCGTGAGCATCTCTTGCACCACGTCGTTCAGTTTATCGACCGTTGCCTGGAGCACGCCGTAGAGCGGGCTCACACGACGCACGATGATAACGATGGCGATGGCCATGATCGGCACCACGCCGCAAAAGACAAGCGCAAGCTCGGCATTGAGGTAGAAGGCGAGCGCAAAGCCGATGATGAGCATCACGGGCCCGCGCACCATGGGGCGAAAACCGGCGTTAAGCGCGTTTTGGATGACCGTCACGTCCGTGGTCATGCGGGTGACGAGCGACGACGTCTCAAAGTGGTCGAGGTTTGCAAACGAGTACTCCTGCACCTTCTGGTACTCCGCCGCGCGCAGGTGCGCGCCGAGCCCGTAGGCGGCGCGCGCCGCAAAGCGGGCGTAAAGCAGGCCCGTGATGAGGGCAGCGATGGCGCAGGCGCCCATGAGCAGACCCTGACCGGCAATGTAGCCGAGGTCACGGTTTGCCACGCCCACGTCGATGATGTCTGCCATGAGGATGGGGATCACCATCTCAAAGGCACTCTCGACGATGACGAGCAGAATGCCGAGGATGGCATCGCGGCGGTACTGGCCCAGGTAGGAGATGATGCGACAGAGCTCATGCATGGGAGGCCGCCTCCCCTGCAGTGCGCGACTCGCCCGCGGCGTGCGCTTCGTTCGCGCCGGGCTCGGCGGGCGTGCGGCCGGTGGCCTGGCTCTCTGCCACGGCGGCGGCGAGCTTCTGTCCGTAGGTACGCAGGTTTGCATGCGCGCGGCGCAGGTACTCGGCAAACGCCTCGCGTTCCTTGGGCGTAAAGCCGTCGAGCATGGCGCGTGCCTCCTCCACGCATGCGGCGTTCCACGCGCGGGCAACGCGCTCCCCCTCGCTGGTTAGCGAAACCACCTTGCAGCGGCGGTCGTCCGCATGCGGAGCAAAACTCACAAAGCCCTTGCGCTCAAGCGCGTCGAGCATGCGCGAGACGCCCGCTGGATCGAGCTCGTAAAAGTCGGCGAGCTCGCGGGGCGTGCAGGAACCGTTCTCGGCCAAGTAGCTCAGCAGCTTGGGCTGACCGGTCCCCAATCCAATGCTTGCCATGTAAGGGTGCATAAGCTGCTTCTGGGCATGAGACGCCCTAAAGAGCAGCATACGGTAGGCACCAAGATTGACTTGATCGGTCGCGTCTGCCTCTGAGGAATTTGCACGTTCGTTGTCTTGCATAGCTCCTCGCAATACTTGATATGTCAATTGTTGACTTATCAAGTATTACTTCACGCTATCACGCCTGTCAAGACAGTTGCACCAGCTTGTCACTATCTTGCAACCGACAGAGAATCGTTTTGCCGGTTGCGATAAACGCGTTCTCACTACATGCGAAAGGGGCAACCGCTGGGGCCGTCCCTGTAGGAGACTTTCAGATGCGCTAATCGTCGTATCCGCTGTCAGCGTCGTAGCCGCTATCAGAGTCGTAGCCCGAGTTTCCGTCATCGTAATCGTATCCGCTGTCGTAGTCATACCCACTGTCGCTATCGTAGGAGGGTGACGGGGCGGGAGCGGGTGCTGAAGTGGGCTCCGGAGCGGGAGCTGGGGCGGGGGCGGCAGTCGAGACCGTTGCGGTCACGCCGTAGTCGCTCACACCGTCGTCATACGCGGAATTTCCGTCGTCGTAGTCGTCCATATCGTCGTCATAGCCAGAGTTGCCGTCGTCGTATGCCGAATTTCCATCATCGTAGGCCGAGTTGCCGTCATCATAGGCGGAGTTTCCATCATCGTATGCCGAGTTGCCGTCGTCGTAGCCAGAATTGCCATCATCCCACGTATCGCGGTCGTCCCAGTCATCGTTGCGGTCAAAGTCGGCCTCGAGCACCTTGCCGGTACGAGCGTCAACCTCAAAGTCGTATTCGGTGCCGTTCGCTGTGAACTCGAACTCATACACGCCGTCATCGAGTTCATACTCGCGCTCGTGGAAGGTCACCGTCGCCGGATCGAGCCCCAGCTGCCCCAATACCAGCTGCTTGGCAGCATCGATGCCAATGAGTCCGGTATCGTCCAGGTCGTCATCTCCGATGGCGTAGGCGCTCGAGCCCAAACCGCGGTCGCTTGCCGCCTTCTGCACACTTGCCGCCATGTCATCCATAAAGCTATCGGAAGGCGCCCGCGACCCGTCCGCGATCTTGAGAACGATATTGCGCTCGCGCCCGCCGATGCCGTTCTCAAAGTAGCCATCGTCATCAATCTCGCCGACGAGCTCACCCGCAACCATCGTCGCCGGCCGACCGATAGCGTTGTCAAAATCGGCAAGCACGCTCTTGCCGTCCTCATTGGCGCCAGAAACCGCCACCACGTCGCCCTGGCTGTCATAGGCGATCTCAATCTCGGGGTTCACGCTCAAAAGAACGCTACCGATGGCCGCCGTGCCACTACCCGAGGGAGTTGAGGGGAGCAGCGTTCCGCAGCCGCTAAGCCCGGCTATCAGGGCAGCGCACACGCCGATGCCTGCGATGCGGGAGAGAGTCCTTGTAGCCAACATGTTTCCTCCTTTGGTCACCGGTTCTTCCGGTTTTCCCTTCTGACAGTGATAGGTTGCGGAGGACCCATTCCCAAACCGGGGTCGCACGAATACTTTTTTGGACTTTTTTTCTTGCCGCTACGCAGGAGAAGCCAGAACGCGAGCGTTAATCGTCGTAACCGCTGTAACCGGAGTTCCCGTAGCCGCTGTCATCGCTATAGGTTGGCTCAGGCGTCGGGGCGGGGGCAGGCGCAGGCGCGGGCGCTGCCAGCGCAGGCGCGGGGTCCGCGGGCTCCGGCTCGGGCACCTCGACGACTACCTCCTCAAGCAGATCGTCAGCAGCTGCCTGCGCGGCCTCGATGTCTGCCCTGCGAGCGACCATGATGTCCTCGCCCACGTGGGCGGAGAGGTCAGCGATCAGACGCTCCTCGGTCTCGGCGCGCCATGGTTCGTCGTCCGAAGCCACATCAAGTGCCACCGCGCCACCTGCTGCAAGATCCCCCGCGTCGGCCGCGCGGTCGGTGAGCTCAAAGACCACCGTCTCGGCCTCCTTGCCGTAGGACCAATAGCCCTCGATAAGGGCCTCGCCGTCGGCATTCTCACCAGCAAGCCCAACCACACGGTCAAACCGGTTGACCTCAATGGCAACAGATGGGTTAATCTCCAAGTGCACGGTACCTCGCGGCGTCTGCCAGAACCACGCACCGCCGATGATGGCAGCGCAAAGGCAAGCCGCAGCCGCCAGCCACCACACCGTGCGCGCCGGACCGCGGCGCCGGACCGCGGCGTCGTCTATGGGCGTATCGGCAAGGTAGATATCCTCCCGCACCTCGCCCACGGCGTAGCCCAGGTTGGGCACGCGCCGCACGCGGCCCTCTTCGTCGAGCACGACGGCAAAGCTCAGAGCGCACTCGAGCACCAGGTACCTCATGCCGCATCACCCCCCGCTACCTCGGGCGCGGCACCAACCACCTTGTAGAGGTGGTCTCGAATGATGTCGAAGCCGTTGGTATAGATGAGAAGCATCGCCACAAGGTAGCGACGGTGGCGCTCGAGCGTCTTGCGCTCGACACCCGCGCCTGAGGCTATGGCGGCAAGCGGTAGCTTACCCGTTGCCTCAAGCTGCTCGATGAGCTCAAAATGCTCGCGCGCATAGCGGATGGCGGTCCGGCAGGTATCGAGTGTGCGGTCCTGCTTAGGGCAATTGTCCGCTACGTCAGCAAACGACACGCCGTAGGTCTCGAGGAGCGCGGCGAGCTCGCGAATCTCTTTTCGCGTCGCCTCGCGAACCATGCCCTCGTCCATATCCGAATGTTCAGTGGCGATTTGGTCCACCAGAGCGGGACGCTCGTCACCGTCGGTGTCGTCGGTTGCGCTGTCGAGCGACACGACCGTGAGGTGGCGCGCCTCGCGGCGGCGGTAGTCGATGAGGCGGTTTTTGATGAAGCGGGCCGCAAGCGGCAGGAACGCGCCGCGGCGCGCATCATATGCCATCACTGCCTCGTGAAACGCAAACATAGCGATTCCCAGCTCGTCATCAGACCCCTCTTGGGGGCTTCGCCCCGTGAACTTTGCGGTCTCGGCCTTGATGAACGGCAGGTAGTCGCGTACCAGGTCATCTGCCCGATGCGCATCCCTCTGCGCCGCCCGCACGCGCGCGGCAATGTCGTTCCGCAAACCCATGGTCTCCCCTTCTGCCCATAGGATGCGCAGCGCGCACGCGCGTTTTGGGGTCGCGCGGGCAGATTGGTCAAAACTGCTGGAACGTCGAGCGTACCGGGTCGCCGGCGCACATTCGGTAAGGGGAGATGACGGATTTGGTAAGGAATCGGTAAGACGCGCCTATCGCTCGGGCACTACGCCGGTCGCCATGATCTGGGCGAGGTCGTCCTCGGTGAGGACCGGCACGCCCAGGCTCTCCGCCTTGGCGAGCTTGGAGCCCGCCTTCTCGCCCGCCACCACGTAGCTCGTCTTCTTGGAGACCGAGCCGGTAACCTTGGCTCCGAGGGCCTTAAGGACGCTTCCCGCCTCGTCGCGCGTGAAGCGCGTGAGGGCGCCCGTGAGCACAAAGGTGAGGCCGGCGAGCGGCTGTGCCTCGGTGAGCTCGGCCGCAACCCCCGCCTCCTCGGCAAAGGCCGCATCCGCCCCCGCGCCGCCAAGGTTCTCCTCCAGCGTCACGCCCGCCTGGCGCAGGCGCTCGAGCACCGCGAGGTTCTCGGGAACCGCAAAGAACTCCTTCACGCTTGCCGCAATCTTGGGACCGATGCCCTCGATACCTGCAATGTCCACCTCGCTTGCGTCGATGAGCGCGGGCAGGTTGAGGAAACGCTGGGCTATGAGCTCGGCCACGCTCTTGCCCACGTGGCGGATACCCAGCGCAAAGAGCACGCGCGAGAGCGGCTGCTCCTTGGAGCGCGTGATCTCGTCCACCACCTTCTGGGCGATGGTAGCACCCACAGGAATGGGGTCGCCCGCGTGCACGCCGCGGTGCTTGTTGTCTGTCTGGTAGGTGCGGCCTGTGTCGAGCGCTGCCACCGCGTCAACGGTAAGCGCGTAGAAATCGGCAACGTCGCGCAGAAGTCCCGCCTCAACCATCTTGTCAATGAGCTCGGTACCCACGCCGTCGATGTCCATGCAGGGGCGGCTCACCCAGTGCGCGAGGCGCTCGCGCAGCTGTGCCGGGCAGTCGATGGAAACGCAGCGGTAGGCAACCTCGCCCTCCTCGTGCACCACCGGCGCCCCGCATGCCGGGCAGGTCGCCGGCATCTCGTACTCCACGGCGCCCTCCGGACGGTGGTCCAGCACCGGCCCCACGACCTCGGGAATCACGTCGCCCGCCTTGTGGACCACAATGGTGTCGCCCACGCGCACGTCCTTGCGGCGGATCTCGTCAATGTTGTGGAGGGTCGCGCGGGCAATCGTGGAGCCCGAGACCGTTACCGGATCGAACTCCGCCACCGGCGTGAGCACGCCCGTGCGGCCGACCTGGATGCGAATCTCGCGCAGGACCGTGCGCTTCTCCTCCGGCGGGAACTTGAAGGCGATGGCCCAGCGCGGCGCGCGCGCCGTGAACCCGAGCTCGTCTTGCTGCGCGAAGCTATCGACCTTCACGACAACGCCGTCGATGTCGTAATCAAGCTCGCTTCTGTGAGCAAGCGCGTTGGCGCAGAACTCATGCACTTCGGCCGGCGTTGCGCAGCGGGCCACATTGGGGTTGACGGAGAAACCGGCTTGGCGGAGCCAATCGAGAAAGGCATGCTGGCTATCGACGTGCAACGGCGCCGTGTCCGCCACGGCATAGAGGAAGGTCGCGAGATCGCGACGCGCCGTGACCTTGGGGTCCTTCTGGCGGAGGCTGCCCGCAGCTGCGTTGCGCGGGTTTGCGAAGGGGTCGCGCCCCTCGGCGTCGGCCTCCTCGTTCAGGCGCACAAAGCTACCCTTGGGCATGTAGACCTCGCCGCGCACCTCGATCACGGTGTCGCGGTCGGCGCCCATATGGTCGAGCGCCGGAGCGGAGAGGTGCATCGGCACGTCATGGATGGTGCGGACGTTCAGGCTTACATCCTCGCCCGTGGTACCGTCGCCGCGCGTTGCCGCGCGCACAAAGGTGCCGCCGCGATAGGTGAGCGCGACGCCAAGGCCGTCAATCTTGAGCTCGCAGGTGTAGGTGACCTGCCCTGCACCGAGCGTGTCCTCGGTGCGCTGGAGCCACTCGTCCAGCTCCTCGAGATTCATGGCGTCGTCCATCGAGTACATGCGCGCCATGTGCGTGACCGGCGCAAACTGTTCAGTGTCCACGTAGCCGCCGCCCACGCGCTGCGTGTAGGAATCGGGCGTCACGAGGTCAGGGTAGCGCGCCTCAATCTGCTGCAGTTCCACAAGGAGCTTATCGAAGGCGGCATCCGTTATCTCGGGCGCGTCGAGAATGTAGTAGCGGTACGCATGGTAGTCGAGCTCGTGGCGAAGCTCCGCCGCGCGCGCGGCGGCGGCAGCCTTTGCCGAGGCATCGGCAACGGGCGCCGCGTCCTCCGCCACCTGCAAAGGTACCTCCTGGTCCTCGCCTACGATCTCGCCAAACAGATTCTCCTGCGCCACAGCATCCTCCTCGTTACGACATTGCCGACGTATAGGGTACCATCCCGCGCGGAGTTGCTCCGGACAAGCTCAAGTCGTTTATGAGCGTAAGCTAAACACTGCTGCTGTGACATCCGCCATTTTGACGCGGTTAAACCATCATCGTGCCTGATGAGTGCTTTAGCTTACTAAAGCACTCATCAGGCACCTGCTTTTTTACGCTCATGAACGACTTGAGGTTTCCAAGAGGGCACGCTGAAGATGTGCTAGAGACTTACGTAAAAGCCTGTGGGCAATGCGCCTACGAACCAGACCTTCGGGACTCTCCAAATGCTCGAGCTGGGCGGAGCACTTCATATGATCCGTGCAGTACAAAGTCCCCTTTCCGAAAAACACGTGAAGTAAGTGGCCTACTTCAAACAAACCGTCCAGACTGCTCGCTTCCGGTTCATTGTGAGCGCGTTTTCCCAGTTGATGCACAAGCCCCTTTGAGGTGCCATCTCGTATCCTTGCAGAGCCCACTTACTTCGCAGGTTTTTCTTCAACAGGCCTCTGTCCGCCCATCCCCTTGTGTGTCACGCCGTTTTGTTCCGCAAAAAGCGCGGCGCGCCCCTTGGAGCACGCCGCGCCTCGTCGCAGCATATGTTGGCAAGACGCCCTACGCCTGAGCAGCGTCCGTTTCCTCGGTTGCCTCGGCGGCTTCAGCAGCCTCTGCTGCAGCCTTGGCCTCGAGCCAATCGGCACGGCGGACGGCGCGCGAAGCAAAGCCGATCACCGCAGCGGGGATGACCGCAAGCACGAGGATCATGATCGGCGGTGCGATGAGGTAGATTCCCATAGCTCCAACCCCCTTACACGAACATTCCGCCGGCGATGCCCGCAACGCCCGTGAAGGCGAGAGCCATAAGGGCCGCCGTGATGAGCGAGATGGGCACACCGCGGAGAACGCCCGGAACGAGGCGCTCGTCGATGCGGTCATGGATGAAGGCGAAGGCAACCACAGCGATGAAGATGCCCATGCCAGTACCAAAAGCGGTGCCGAGGGCAACGTCGAAGGTCGCCACATCAGCAGAAGCGGCCATCGAAAGCGGGGTGGCGAGCACGGCAGCGTTGACGGCGAGAAGCGCGCAGAGCTGATAGATGCGCGAACGCTCGGCACGTGCGCGCGAAGCGGCAGCGATGGCACCGCCAGCGAAAATGACCGCGGCGCTCACCAGCAGGTAGACCACAGGCGCCATGTAATCGATACCCCAGGGTGCCAAGATGCCAGCGTAGACCGGCCAACCGATGAGACCGGCAGCAAAGCACGCCGCCCAAAGGGCGCCGCCCAAGCGGAAGGCGTCCTGCGGGCGCTCAGCAGCCAGAAAAACGATGACCATACCCACAAGCTGGCCAAAGACGATGTTCTGGTCGAGCGCTGCAGAGAACAGAGCGTTGAGGAACTCCATTAACGCTCACCTCCCTCTGCGCTCTTGCGAGCGGCGTCGACGATCGAGTTCACGAAGGTGCACACGAGCGCGAGCACCAGAAGCGACCCAGCGGGCGTACCGAAGATCGCGATGGGCGAGGCGGCGAGCTCACGCATGGTGAGGCCAAAGACCGCACCCGTGGCAAACATGCCGTTGATAAAGCCCACAAAGACGAGCGTCACAAACGTGCACACCGCGCAGAACACGGCGGTGCCGAGCGGGCACTTGGCGGGGCCTGCCGTAAAGCCGTCATCGTAAATGAAGGCGGCAACCAGGCCGTTCACCGCAGCGAGCGGCAGGTAGATGCCGAGGTTCTGGTAGATGAGCGGGTCGATGATGCGCATCGCAAACGAGAGCAGCACAACGACCGTGGCGCTCACCATAAGAAGCACCGGGATGCGCGCCCAGACGCCCGTGATAGAGCGAAGAGGACGAGCGAGCACGGCCATAACCACGATGGCGATGGCGCTCACCGCACCGATAGCGATACCGTTCTCAACCGAAGTCGCCGCAGCGAGGCCGGTAAGCGAACCGGCAGCCACGAGGAAGGCCGGCGTGCGCACGAGGTCGGCGATGCGCTCGTTCTGCTCGCGCACTACGTTCTCATTGAGAGCCATATTAGTTACCTCCCAACTGAGCGTAAGCCTCGAAGGCGATGTTCAGGTCGGCGACGACAGCGTTGGAGGTGAAGGTCGCGCCGGAGACGCCGTCCACCTGGGTCTCACCCGAGCCGGGCTCCTCGACGGTCAGCGTTCCCTCGGCGGCAAGGCCGGTGAACGTACCGAAGAAGTCCTCGGTGAGGGCGTTAGTGCCGATGCCGTCGGTCTCCTGCTCGGAGACAACCTGGATACCGGCGACCGTACCGTCGGACGCGATACCGATCATGAGCTGGACGTCACCAGCGTAGCCGGCGGACTGGACGTCGAAGACGTAGTCGCCCGCGTCGGTCACATACGCGGAGTTGAGGCCCTCGATTGCCGGGGCGTCGAGCTTCTCAAAGCTCGCGGCGTCCGGGAAGAGGAGCGCGCGCTGGGCGCCGCCCTGTGCCTCGTCGAGGCGGGCGTCGGCGTCGGCGAACGCAGAGGTAGCCCACTGGCCCTGGTAATAGGCAAAGCCAAGCACGCCGCCGCACACCACAGCCGCAACGAGCACGCACACGAAGGCGTACAGAGAGCCGTTACGATGGCGGGCGATCCAGGAGAGCTTCTGGGGAGTCTCGTTAGACGAGGGCATTCTTGACACCTCCCACCGGCTGCGTCCGCGTGTAGCGGTCGATCAGCGGAACGAACATGTTCATGAAGAGAATGGAGAACGCCACGCCCTCGGGGGCGGAGGCAAACAGGCGCACGAGTGCGGTAATGACACCGCAGCCAATGCCGAAGATGATCTTGCCCTTGGGCGTCATGGGAGTGGTGGTGTAATCCGTCGCCATGAAGAACGCGCCGAGGGCCAGACCGCCGGCGAGCACCTGATAGATGACGTCCTCGCCGCCGATGCCCGTGATGATGGCGACCGTGGCGATGAAGGGCACCGTCGCCCATGCGTCAACCACGCGCACAGCAAGCAGGAAGATGTAGCCGATGAGCAGCGTGATGATGCAGGTCTCGCCAAGGGCGCCCGCATGGGTGCCGAGCAGAAGGTCGAGGTAGCTTGCGGTGGGAGCGCCCGAGGCGGCCTCCGCAAGCGGGGTTGCACCGGTGATGGCGTCAAGAGGCGTGCCCTGAACGGCAGGGTAGCTCGAGAGCGCCGACGGGAACGCCACCATGATGAAGATACGGCCGGCGACGGCGGGGTTGAACACGTTGGAGCCGATGCCGCCGAAGAGCATCTTGACCACGATGATCGCAAATGCGGTGCCGGCAACAGCCACATGGAAGGGGCAGGTCGCGGGCAGCGTATAGGCGAGAAGCATCGCCGTAACAACGCAGGAGAAGTCACCGGCGGTGGACTCGCGGTGCATGATCATGCAGCACACGTGCTCGCAGACGAGCGCCGTGGCGATGCAGACGAGCACCAGAAGCGGAGCGGCGAGACCGTAGAGCGCGGTCGCCGCGATGAGCGTCGGCAGAAGCGCCAGGCAAACGGCGCCCATGATCTGCCAGGTAAGCGACTTCCCGTGGAAATGCGGGGAGGCTTCATTGATGAGGTTCATGCGCTTTACGCCTCCTTCGCGGGTTGCGTGAGACGCGCGGTCTCGGAGCGGTAGAAGCCCTTGCCCTCGCGAATCGAGGCGGTGATGCGACGGTGCGCCGGGCAGGTGTAGGCGCAGGAGCCGCACTCCATGCAGTTCATGACGGCGTACTCGTCGAGCTTGACCACGTCATGGCTGCGGGAGGCAGCATCGAGCTGGAAGGGCATGAGGCCCAAGGGGCACACGCGCACACAACGACCGCAGCGGATGCAGGGCGTCTCGTCGGGCAGAATCGCCTTGTCCTCGAGGCAGAGGATGGCGTTGTTGGCCTTGAGAATCGGGCAATCGATATCGGTGATGGTGCGACCCATCATGGGACCACCCATGATAATCTTGCGCGGCTCCTTGATAAGGCCGCCCGTGGCCTCCACCACATCGTGCACGCTCATGCCGATGGGGATACGGTAGTTACCGGGGTTCTTGACGCAGTCACCGGCAATGGTGACGGTCTTGCGGACCAGCGGCACACCGTAACGGAAGTACTCCTCAATACGCGAGACCGTGGTGACGTTCAGCACGAGGCAGCCCGCATCGACAGGAAGTCCGCCCGCAGGAACCGTGCGGCCCGTGGTGGACTGGATGAGGACCTTCTCGCCGCCCATGGGGTACTTCGTGGGAACCATGAGGACCTCGACAAAGTCGCCAACGCCCTTGGTCTTGATGGCCTCGTTGAGCTTGTCGACCGCCTCGGGCTTGTTATCCTCGACGCCAATGACGGCAGCGGGGATCTCCAGCGCACGGGCGATACGGGCAACGCCGTCGACCACGCGCTCGGCGTGCTCCATCATCTGGCGGTAGTCGCTCGTGATGAACGGCTCGCACTCCATACCGTTGACGACGACGAACTCGAACTTCTTGCCCGGAGGGCACTTCATCTTGAACCACGACGGGAACGAAGCGCCGCCGAGGCCCACAACGCCCGACTTGCGGACGCACTCGATGAACTCGTCCTTATTGGAGTACGTCGGCTTTACGAGCGCCGGATCGTTCTCCATCTTGCCGTCCGACTCGATCTGGACGACCGGGGCGTGCTGCCCCGTGGGCAGCGTCTCCTCGGCAACCGAAGTGACCGTGCCCGAAACCGTGGCGTGCACGGGCGCGCAGAGGCCTTCGCCATCGCCGATGAGCGTACCGATGTAGACGTGGTCGCCCACGTTCACCACCGGCTTGGCAGGGGCCCCGATGTGCATGTTCAGCGGGATGCGCACCTGCTTGGGAGGCTCGATCGACGTGACGGGGCAGTCCCGCGTGTCCTTGCACTGCGGCGGATGCACACCGCCTAACGTCTTGTGCAGAGAGAACATCAACTCCCCTTCCCCCTCATGCTCTGCCGAAAGCAGGCTCTCCCGGCAGACAGAACGGTGTCTATACATGCATGCACTCTATTGTAACGGCATACCTTCACATTTTGAACACGAGAATGCGAGTTGAAGCGCGCACAATAGGCGCTCTCTTTATTCTTTTTGAAGAATAAAGAGAGCGCCTTGGTAGAAAACATGAACTAGCGCACCTTATCGGGGCGGCCAGCTACCGCCGTTAATCGGAAAGCTCGATCTGGCGATAGCGAATGCCGCAGCGGTCAAAGATGTTCTTGGAGATGAGGTTGTCCTCGGTGCCGCAATACTTGTCATCGAGATAGACGACCTCGCCGATGCCCGCCTGGACCAGGGTCTTGGCACACTCATGGCACGGGAAGAGCGTCACGTAGACGGTAGCGCCCGCCATGTCCTTGAGCGAGCCGCGGTAGTTAAGAATCGCGTTTGCCTCTGCATGGATGACGTAGTTGTGCTTGTCGTGCAACGGATCGTCAGCCGTGCCCCACGGGAAGTCGTCATCGTTGAGCGCCGAGGGCGTGCCGTTGTAGCCAACCGACAGGATGCGGTTGTTGGTATCGGCAATGCAGGCGCCCACCTGCGTGTTGGGGTCCTTCGAGCGCAGGCTCGCCGCAACGGCGGCGCGCATGAAAAACTCGTCCCAGCTGATGACATCCTGACGCTTGCCCGGCATGGCAACCTCCTCGTCGTTTAGGTAGGGCCATTCTACCCGCTTCAAGTGGCCTATGCCAGATGGGCATGCGAACGACTCCGTGGTCAGAGACCCCCGTAGAATAATAAACAACCCCCTACTTCAAGGGTTTTTGACCGGGTATCCAAGCAAGTCCTATCGCACCGGAACTTCAAATCCTGCCCAAACGTTGCAATCCATTCGAATCCAAGCCTCAAAATAGCCCTGAATTCCTCGCTACAAAGGGGTTCTTTATTATTCTGCGGGGGTCTCTGACCATCTCGGGGCAAATCTCAAAAACAAGAAGGCCCGCCCATAAGATAGACAACCGAAATAAACGCAAAGAGCCCCCCCCCGGGTTCCTCGGAGGCGTTTCCCGCAGCCGCAAAGCGGCGAGGACCACGCCTCAGAGGAACCCGGGAGGGCCTCTTGGCAGTTTCGTGTATCGCTATCCGATTTGGCGGCCCTGGCCCTGACCGCCGCCGTAGCGACCGCCCATGAGCTCCTCGAGGTACTGCAGGAACTCTTCCTCGGTCATGGACGAGCCGTTGCCCGAAGAGGTGTCCTGCTGCTCGGTCTGCAGGTCGGCGTCGGAGCCGAGTGTCACATCCACGTCCATGGTGTCGTTGCCACGAACAACCGTGAGGGTGACCGTGTCGCCCACGGCGTGCTCGCGCAGCGCGATGATGAGACCGTCTGCTGAGGTCACCGCATCGCCGTCGACCGCCGTAACGATGTCGTTCACCTGAAGGCCCGCCTCAGCTGCCGGTGTGCCCTCGTTCACCTCGGCCACAAGCGCGCCTTCGGAAACCGAGAGGTTCTCACGACGTGCGGTGAAGGGGTTCACCGAGGTCACGCTCACGCCCAGATACGGATGCGCAGGCGTCTCGCCGGCGATGATCTGCTCGGCAATCTGCATCGCATAGTTGACGGGAATCGCAAAGCCCACGCCCGAGCTCGAGCCGGAGTAGCTCTCGATAATCGAGTTGATGCCGATGAGCTGGCCCTCGGCGTTGACGAGCGCGCCACCGGAGTTGCCCGGGTTAATGGCAGCGTCGGTCTGGATCATGTTGGCGTAGATCGAAGTGCCCGTGGAGGACTGCATGGCCGTGGAGCGGTAAAGCGCGCTCACGATGCCCGTGGAGACAGACTGCTCGTTGCCAAACGGGCTGCCGATTGCCATGACCCACTCGCCCACGGAAAGATCGTCGGAGTCACCAATCTCGATAGGCGTGAGCGTCGAGGTGTCGGCATCCACCAGGCGGATGACAGCCAGGTCGCTCGACTCGTCGGTGCCCACGACCTCGGCCTCGTAGCTCGTCTCGTCGTTGACGGTGACCGAAATGGCCGTGGCGCCCTCGATAACATGGTAGTTAGTGAGGATGTTGCCGTCCGTATCGATGATGGCGCCGGAGCCAACGCCGCCGCCCTCCTGGGTCTCGGTGGAGATGGACACAACAGACGGCAGGCACTTGGCGGCAACCGCCTCGGCAAGCGTGGTGTCCTCGGGATCGATGTCGATTGTCTGGGTCACAGGGACCTCGGCCGAGACATCGGTGTCGGAAATGCGGAACGCGCCCACCATAACAAGCGCGATCACCAGCACCGCGCCAACTACCAAGCCGCCGAGCGAGGCCAAAAAGACCGGGAGCTTTTTGGTCTTGACCTTAACCACGGTGCGGGTATCGGTCGCAGTCGAGGGGACAAAGGGGATGTGCTCGGTCGCGCCCGTGCCATCCTGTGTGCCGGAACCCGGCATCTGCGTCGTCTCAGACGACTCGTCGTCGCTGTTCTGCGGAGTCGGCTCAACTGCCATGCGCGGTGGCGTGGGACCGCCGGCGTTGCTCCCCCACTCGGAGCGCTCAGGCGTGTGCTCGTTATCCATAGCAGTGCTTCCTTTCCTAGAATTGAAGTTCTGCTACGTTGTACCCCATCTCACCGGCACGGTGAATGAAAACCCCCCGGTTTCACTGCTTCTTAAGAATGGTTTCCGCCCTGTTTCGGGATGCAGCGTCAGTCCTTAAAGAGGTATCCCACGCCGCGCACGGTGGTGATGTGCGCCGCGATCTGCGGGCCCACCTTGGAGCGGATACGGCGGATGTGCACGTCGACTGTGCGGGTGCCGCCGCAGTACTCGAAGCCCCACACACGGTGCAGCAACACCTCGCGGCTGTAGGCGCGGTTGGGGTGCGTCGCCAAGAAGGAGAGCAACGAGTACTCCATGAGCGTGAGGTCCACGGGCTCGTCCTCGATGGTGACCTGATAGGTCGCGAGGTTGATGACCATGTCGTCCACGCGCAGCACGTCGTCTGCGGCAAACGATTCCTCCTGGCCCACCAGACGCCGCACGCGCACGGCGAGCTCGGTCGGCGTCGCCGTGGGACACACAAAGTCGGAGTGCGAGTGAGCCGGCAGGTGCAGCGAGCCGAGCGCCTCGTCATCGGCGATGACGAGCATGGGGATGCCGCCGCGGTCCTCGAGCCACTTGGAGATCTGCTCGATACGGTCGTTGCGCACACCGTCGGCATCGAGCAGCAGCAAACAGAAATCGTGCACGGCGTTGGGCGAATCGGGCGTGGCGAGCACAACCTCGTAGCCGGCAGTTTCGGCGAGCGTGCGGGCAAAATCGTTGTAGCGCGTCGTGCGCGCCATGAAAAGGATGCTGTTCTCCGCCATGCTCCACCTCCTAGAAAAACGTTCAAACTACCGCGGGTGCCTGTGCGCCCGCAGCCGGGCTTTTGTATAACGCCGAGGGGCTCGCGAGCGCGTCTCTCGGCAACGCGACCTTACGAGTTTGCCAGGTAGTGCCTGACCTCCCACTCGGTCACCGTCGAGGCGAACTTGTTCCACTCGTCGCGCTTCTTTGCGAGGAAGAACGTGTGGATGTGCTCGCCGAGCGCGTCTTTCATAAAGTCGGACGCCTCAAAGATGTCGAGCGCCTCGTCGAGGTTGCGCGGCAGCGATGCGATGCCCGCGGCCTCGAGCTCATCGGCCGACATGTTGAGCACGTCGGCCGTGCTCTCCGCCGGCAGTGTGAGGCCGCGCTCGATACCGTCGAGACCCGCCGCGAGCGTCACGGCGTTCACGAGGTACGGATTTGCCATGGGATCGGGCGAGCGCAGCTCGATGCGCGTGGAGAGCTCCTTGTCCGGCTTGTAGATGGGGACGCGGATCATCGCGGCGCGGTTGCGCAAACCCCAGGTAGCAGCCTTGGGCGTGGGACCCTCATCGCCGAGGATGCGCTTGTAGGAGTTGACCGTGGGGTTAGTGATGGCGGCCATCTCGCGCGCGTGGGCAAGCACGCCTGCCATGTAGCTCTTTGCGATGGGCGACAGGTGGTAGACCGGGTCGTCCGGGCCCCAGAAAACGTTGTTGCCGTTGTGGTCGAAAAGCGACTGGTGGAGCATCATGGCGCTAGCCGCCTCGCCCTTGATGGGCTTGGGCATGAACGACGCGTGGATGCCCGCCTGATAGGCCTCGAGACGGATGACGTGCTTTGCCGTGGTGATGGCGTCGGACGCCGTGAGCGCCTCGGCGTGGCGCAGCGAGATCCCATGCTGCGAGCGGCCCGACGAGTGGAAGGTGTACTCGACCGGAATGCTCATCTTCTCGAGCATGAGGACCGTCTCGCGGCGCAGGTCGCGCGCCGAGTCGTCCGGCGTGAGGTCAAAGTATCCCACGTCGTCAAGCGGCTCGGGCGTATGGTCGTTGGGGAAGTAGTAGTACTCGAGCTCAGCGCCTACGTTCAGCAGGTAGCCGCGCGCCTCGGCACGATAGAACATGCGGCGCAGGGCCTCGCGCGGGTCACCTGCAAAGGGCTTACGATCGGGGGTGCAGACGTCACAGAACATGCGCGCCGCGCCGTCGTGCTTGGGACGCCACGGAAGCACCTGGAAGGTTGACGGATCGGGGAAGGCCAGCATATCGGCCTCTTCCTTGGGCGTGAAGCCCTCGATGGCAGAGCCGTCGAAGCCAATGCCCTCCTCAAAGGCCGCCTCAAGATCCTCCGGCGCAATCGCGAAGCTCTTGAGGCGCCCGAGCACGTCGCAGAACCATAGGCGGATGAAGCGGATGTCGCGCTCCTCGACGGTGCGCAGAACGAAGTCTATGTACTGCTGCTGGTCCATGGATATCCTTTCGCCCGCAGCCGGATCCCCGGCATAACGCAGATTGACTTACTCTCTCACACGTTTGTTACCGTGAAGTTTCTCATGAAAAAGGACCACGGTCCTCGCAAAAGAACCATGGCCCATCTGATACGCGCAAGTCATGCAATCAAACATCCCGCGCGACTCAATATTCTTGGTCGAAAGTGTGCCGAACAGGGCTACCTAACGCCGCGGCCGAGCTCCTCGGCAACAGCGTCCACGCCCTTGCAGGCAGGGCAGCTCTTCTTCTGCGAGACAGAGCAGTGCCCCGAGCACGCGCCGCCCTCCGCGCAGTCCGCGCACGTGCCGTGCCGTTTGATGCGCACGCAGACAGCCGCGAACGCCACGGCGATAAGCGCGAGAATGACGATATCGGCTGGGGACATGGCTCCTCCTAAGTTTGCTGGTGCTTACTCTACCCGCTTTGTGTGCAATCTGCACGCCCTGTGTGCGTTCGTCACGCATTATGTGCAGTCTGCACACCTCGTGTGCATCTCGCACGCTTCACGCGGCTTTTTCCGTGCAAGTTGCACATAGGGCGTGCGAATTGCACACGGAGCGTTACAGATGCACACAGGGCGTGCGAATTGCACACGGAGCGTGCTGGATGCACACGCTCCGTGCAAAACGAACGCTACGCGGTGGCAGCCACCGCGGTATCGTGCTCGTCGGTCCATGCGTAGCGGGGCATGGGACGGAAGAGCTGGAAGAGCATCGCGGCCGCGCACGCCACCGCCACGATGGTCCAGAAGCTGAACACACCGGTTGCCGCGAGGTAGAACTGGTTGATCATCAACCCCACGACCCACGCGAAGCCGCACTCGTAGCCGATGGCAATCGCGGTCCATTTGGCCGAGTTCATCTGGGCGCGGATGGTGCCCATCGCGGCAAAGCACGGCGCGCACAGCAGGTTGAACGCACCGAACGCGGCAATGGCGCCTACCGTGGGGAACATGCCAGCAAAGGCAGCCCAGAGGTTCGGGTCGGTCTCGGTGCCGTCCGCGATGTGAAGAAGCGAGCTTGCCGTAGCAACAACGTTCTCCTTGGCAACAAGTCCGGTGATGGACATGGCCGTCGCCTGCCACGAGTCAAAGCCAAGCGGGGCAAAGATGGGAGCGATCATGCTGCCGAACATAGCGAGCGCAGAGTAGTCGGTGAACTCCTCGGGGATGCCCTCCATGGCCGGGAGGAATCCAAAGCCGCCCTCGAACACGCCAAAGTTGGTGAGGAACCACACCACAACCGTGGAGGCGAAGATGATCGTAAAGGCCTTCTTGATGTAGGCAGAGACGCGCTCCCACACGTGCAGCGCCCACGAGCGGATGGACGGGAAGTGGTAGCTCGGCAACTCCATCACAAACGGCGTGGGGCGCCCGGCAAAGAGCCTCGTCTTCTTGAGCATGATGCCCGAGACAATAACGGCGATGACGCCGAGGAAGTAGAAGAGCGGACTGATCCAGCTGGCCTCCGCGTCGCCCACGAGCGCGCCCATGAGCAGCGCGATGATGGGGAGCTTCGCGCCGCAGGGAATAAACGTGGTGGTCATGACCGTCATACGACGGTCTTTCTCGTTCTCGATGGTCTTGGTAGCGAGCACGCCCGGCACGCCGCAGCCCGTGGCGACGAGCATGGGGATGAACGACTTGCCCGACAGGCCGAAGCGACGGAACACGCGGTCCATCACAAAGGCCACGCGCGCCATGTACCCGCAGTCCTCGAGGAACGACAGCAGCACGAACAGCACAAACATCTGTGGGATAAAGCCGAGGACCGCGCCAACGCCCGCCACGATGCCGTCGAGTACGAGGCTCTGGACAAGATCACTCGCCCCGATCGACACGAGCCAGCCCTCGATAGCGCCGGGGATTGACGGGAACGCCATGCCAAAGAGCTCGAAGCCCTCACCAAAGAGGTTGTCGTTCACCCAGTCGGTGCCCGCGGTGCCGAACGCGTCGGCGCTCGTGGCGATGCTATAGACCGCCCACATGATGAGGATGAAGATGGGAAGGCCCAGGATGCGGTTCGTAACGATGCGGTCGATCTTCTCGGAAGTTGACATGCGCACCGGCGCCTTCTTCACGCACTCGTCCATGATGTGCGCGATCACGGCGTAGCGCTCGCCAGTGATGATGGACTCCGCATCGTCGTCGCAGTCGCTCTCGCACTGGGCGATGAGCGCCTCGACGCTCGTCGCGGCGTCCTTTGTGAGGTTGATGCTCTTCTGCGCGTCGGCATCGCGCTCAAAGAGCTTGACCGCAAAGTAGCGGCGCTTCTCCGCCGGCACCGATGCCGGCAGGAGCGCCTCGATCTTCTCGAGAACGCCCTCGATAGCGGAGTCGAATGCGTGCTCGGCCACCTTGCCCTTCTGAGAGGCTGCCTTTTTCACCTCAGCAAAGAGCTTGTCGATACCCTGGTTCTTGAGGGCGGAAACCATAACGACCGGGCAGCCGAGACGGCGCGAGAGCGCGGCGGTGTCGATCTTGTCGCCGTTTTTCTCCACCAGGTCGGCCATGTTGAGCGCCACCACAACCGGCAGCCCGCACTCGATGACCTGCAGCGCGAGGTAGAGGTTGCGCTCGAGGTTGGTGGCGTCCAGCAGCTGGATCACCACGTCGGGCTCGCCGCTCATGAGATAGTCGCGGCTGACGCGCTCCTCGGGGCTGTAGGGCGAAAGCGAGTAGATGCCAGGGAGGTCCGTCACAATGACGTTCTTATCACTCGTAAGACGCGCCTGCTTCTTCTCCACCGTCACGCCCGGCCAGTTGCCCACATAGCCGTTCTGGCCGGTGATGAGGTTGAATAAGGTCGTCTTGCCGCAGTTGGGGTTTCCCGCCAATGCGACGCGAAGCTCTGTGTCTGCCATGTATCCTTCTTTCTTGGCTTTGAAACGCAAGTTGTTCTGAGTCAGGCGACGCCGAATATGGGTGAAAGATATTTACCTTAGCTAACAAATGCTTCTCGTGCGGTATCATTTGTTAGCCTCGCCTAACTCTACCGGTAAAAAAAGAGGTTACTGCACCTCCACGATCGCAGCCTCCTCCTTGCGGATGGAGAGCTCGTAGCCGCGGACGCTGATCTGGATCGGATCGCCGAGCGGCGCGACCTTGACCACGCGGAACTGCGTGCCCTTGATGAGGCCCAGGTCCATGAGGTGACGGCGCAGCGCACCGTCCCCGTGGAGCTTCACGATTGTGGCGCTGTCTCCAATCGCCACCTCGCCCATCGTCTTCATTGGATTCCCCCTTTCTTGATAGCCTGTCGCAACGCGCGGCTTATCGCCCGCGCTGCGCTCTATACGGTCATGACATGCTGCGCCACACGCGCATCGAGCCCAAACCGGGCGCCCTTGACGGTCACGATGATGTTTCCCCCGCTTGACGAGATCACATGCACGCGAGAGCCGTCGACAAAGCCGAGGTTGCCCAGATGACGCTTCATGTCCTCGTTGCCGCGCACGCGTCGAACCGTGACCGTGTCGCCGGCATGAACCATCGACAGCGGCATCGCCGGCATCGTGGGACCTTCCGCCACAAAGACCACCTCCTCGTATCACCGCAGCGAACACGCCAGAACCGCAAGGGCCGCCTGCGCGGCCCCTGCATTTGTTCACCTACGTAAACTATCACGAGAAAGCTGTGTTGTGAAGAGCAAATTAGCCTAAGGTAACAAAAGTTTGCGAAACGCGATTCGAGCGGCTTAAACCAACTAGAGCGCCACCGCTTGGGTCAGTCGGTGTTTAGCAGTACGCCAAAACGACTTCCATGTCGCCCTTGAACTCGAGCTCCTCGCAAGCGGCCAACGCGAGCAGGCTGGAGCCGCGATGTACCGGCAGGCCGCAAACCGTGCCCTCACCCTTGGTCACCGTCACGCAGGTGAAGGGATGCGGGGTCGGCACAGCGAGCTCGCCCGCAACCTCAACGCACTCCACGGTGTAACGGTCATTTTGCTCGAGCACCTGCACGGGACCTTCCGCCGGCGGAATCTCACCGGATGCGGGGGTGGGGACGTCGTAGTCAATAACGTCGAGCGCGCGGTCGAGATGGAGCTCGCGGAGCGTCCCGTTGGCTTGCTTGCGGTCGAAGTCGTACACGCGGTAGGTGATGTCAGAGGACTGCTGCACCTCGAGAATCACCGTGCCGCCCAGGATCGCGTGCACGGTGCCCGCATCAATCTGGAAGAAATCTCCCGTATGCACGGGAATCCTGTTTACCAGCTCGTCCCAACGCTGCGCGGCCACCATCTGCGCAAACTCTTCGCGAGAGCGCGCGTTCTGCCCAATCACAATCTTGGTGTTAGGCTCGGCGGAGAGCACGTACCAGCACTCCTTCTTGCCGAGCGAGCCGTCCTCGTTCACCGCGGCATAAGAATCGTCGGGGTGTACCTGGATGGAGAGGTCGTCGTCGGCATCAATGATCTTGATGAGCAGCGGAAAGCGGTCGCCCTCGACATTGCCAAAGAGCTCGCGATGATGCTCCCACAGCCAAGACAGCGCGTGCCCAGCGTAGGCGCCACTCGAAACGGTGCAGTCGCCGTTGGGATGTGCGGAGATGGACCAGCACTCCCCTATGCGACCGTCGGGAATCTCAAACCCAAATTCGGTCTCGAGCTTGCGGCCACCCCAAAGCATGGGCTTGAACACGGGGTCGAGCGTGATGATGGAATCCATGGACAATCCTCCGCAGATGAGACAATCCCGAGCCAGTATACCCGTTTTACGCAGCGCGCCCAGAAGGCTCCGGCGCACCATCCTCCGCCGGGCGCTGGCCAAAACCAACCACCCAGTCGATAAGGAACGACGATAGGGTCACCGTTACCAGTGAGCAGGCGATTTTGAGCACCGGAATATAGCTAAGCGACAGCGCAAGAACCGAAAGGTCCGTCGCGAGATAGCACTTGGACAGGCGCAGCCCCGTGACGCGCGAGATCACGAGCGCAAGCGCATCGTCACCGCCCGACGACCCTCCCTGGCGCACGATAAGTCCGCAGCCGATGCCCACAAAGCATCCGCCGGCGAGTGCCGCCACGAGCGGGTGAGCGGAGAGGTCGGGCAGAAGATGCGGCAGGGCGTCCCACAGCGCGTAGAACAGCGAGGTAAACGACGTAGCGACGCCAGACCATACCAAAAAGCGCCAGCCAAGGTAGCGCAGGGCGAGCACGTAACAGATGGCATCGAGCACAAACGTCGCAGCAGAGGAGGGAATACCAAACCAGTGGTTGATGAGAAGCATGCCGCCGATGATGCCGCCCTCGGTAATGCCTGTTACCTGATGGATGTTGTGGATGCCAAAAGTAAGAATGGCGGCGCCGAGCGCGATGAACGCCACGCGGCGGAAGTTGTGAGGCTTGGCGACGCGCTGCAGCGCATCGGCAGGCAGAACGAGCGGCCGGAAGGTATGAGCCGCGGTCATGGTATCAATCCTCCTGAGATTGTTTGGATATTTAGTCCGATTACAGACTATCTTAGCCACATGCAGCCGTCAAGCATACGCATGTAAAGCGGAATACGGCTACAGAAACTCCTCGCAGACGGCCTGCATGGTTGCCGCCGCGGACTCCTCGTCGGCACCCGCGACCATCACCTCGACCGTCTCGCCGCACCGCGCATCGAGGCCCATGAGGCCCACCATATCCTTAGCGTCCGTCGAGCGGTTGCGCACCGAGAAGGTCACGAGGCTCTCGCAATCAAGGGCGCGACGCGCAATCTCGGCAACAGGGCGCGCATGCAACCCCTGCGCTCCGGCGATGACGTGCGTAAAGGAAATCATGGGCAACCCCCGTCTCGGGATCGACGGCAACAGCAATTCGCCCGCCTATTGTACCCCGCACGACGTGGCAACACGCGTCAGACGTCTGCCGAGTGCGCGAACGCGCGGGTCGATGCGCGCGCGGCCGGGGTTGGCAAAAAAGCGCGCCGTGCACGTCATAATCTCCCCGGTGATGACGAGGTCGTTCTCACGCAGGGTCGTTCCCGTTGCGGTGATATCGACGATGCGGTCGGAGAGGCCGACGATAGGGCCGAGCTCGATGTTGCCGTGAAGCGCCACGATATCCGCTGTGATGCCACGGCTCTCGTACCAGCTACGGGCAATGCGCGGATACTTGGTTGCCACGCGCAGGCTGCCGCGCCGCGCATAGGCGCGCTCCGCCGCGCCGGCGCTGCCGGCCGGCTCCGCCTCGATGAAGCGGCAGGCGCCGTAGCCCATGTCAACAAGCTCGAGCAGGTCGAGGTCTGCCTCGATGAGCGAGTCACGCCCGCAAAAACCGCAATCGGCGCCGCCACAAGCCACAAACGCCGGCGCGTCGGTAGCGCGCACGATGATGAACTCGACATCGCCGATGTCCGTCTCGGCATCTTCTGTGCCCGCGCCCACAAGGTCGCGCCCGGCGACAATCAGGCGACGACCGGGCTCGCGCAGCTCGTCCACCGCGAGTCCCGCCGCCTCGAGCACCTCGAGCGTTCCAGCAAAAAGCGATCCCTTGGGAACCGCGATGCGCAGGGGCGCCGCAGCCTCACGGGTAACCGCACCCTCAACGGCAACCTGGCCGGTCCGCTCTGGCAGCCGGCAGGTTCCGGCAAGCCGCTCCAGCGAGAAGGCAAAGCCCGCGGCGGGAACTTGGTCCTTATCTGCAAACGTCCCGGTAAAGATGGCGTCATACCGCCCGCCCGAGCCCACGGGGTCGGAAAGCTCGCCAGCGTATACCTTGAGCACAAGGCCCGTGTAATAGTCAAACGAATTCGTGATAGAGAAGTCAAAGGTAATGCGGTCGGCAGCCGCCTTGGCACCGCGGCGCTCGAGCTCGAGGAGAAGCTCCCGCAGCTCCGCCGTTGCGGAGACAGAAACGCCCGCGCCAGCGAGCAGCGCATCGACCTCGTCGAGCGCGCGTGCATCGCCCACAACGCGCGGCAGCTCCGAGATGGCGCGGGCAAGCGGAGCGACAAGATCTGCCTGCGCCAAGCGCGCATCAAGATCCACCAGCTTGTTGGCATGGACGAGCGAGAGCGCGTCCTGCGCCAGCTCGGCGTCGCCGCAGCGGGCGAGCAACTCGGTAAAGGGGCGCACGCTCCCGCAGACGATGCGCACATCGTCGATGCCAAGGGCATACGTTACCTCGTGCACCAGCTCCACCACCTCGGCGTCGCCCGCCGCGCCGCCCGAGCCGATGAGCTCAAAACCAAGCTGGGTAAACTGGCGGGACCCTCCGGCCAGGCGCGCCTGGTCGCGCACGACCGGCGCCTCGTAGCGCAGACGCACCGGCAGCGCCGCCGAGCGCATGCGGGCCGACACCATGCGCGCAATTGAGAGGGTGTTGTCGGGGCGCACCACCAAAAGGCGGCTGTCATCATCAAACAGTTTGAAAGGCGTATCCGCGATGCGGCGGTCTGCCTCGAGCGCGGCCTTGTCCTCCAGAAGCGGCGTCTCCACCGGCAGATAGTCCGCACGTCGCAGCACCCCGCGCACGGTATCGGCCACCGCCTCGCGCACAAGCGCTTCTTCCGGCAAGATGTCTCTGAATCCCCAAGGGGTCGCGGGCATAGCGCGCCCTCCTTCACTCGTAACCTCGGATGAGTTCAGCGTACTTTAGCACACTAGAGTACGCCATGGGATAATACTGATGCCGAGGAAATCTGCCCGACACATCACAGGGCTACGCACACCCCCATTTGACCAAACCGTGTAACACAAACAACCGCCGTGGCTCGCGTATACTGGTGCGCATGGAAAATCGAGCGAACATACCGACCTCCCCCGCCCGTCGCGTGGCGCTCTACGGCGCCCTCACGGCGCTTGCCCTCATCGCGGGCTATCTTGAGGTGCTCGTGCCCCTGCCCGTCACGGTGCCGGGTGTCAAGCTTGGCCTCGGCAACGCCGTTGTGCTCTTTGCGCTCGTGCGCTTGGGTGCGCGACCCGCCGTCTTTCTCATGCTCGCCAAAGTGCTTTGCTCGACGATTCTCTTCGCCAACCCGCAGATGCTCGCCTTCAGCCTCGCCGGAGGCGCGCTGTCCTGGGCAGTGATGGCACTCGCATGGCGAAGCGGCCTCTTCTCGGTCGTCGCCACCTCGATTCTGGGTGGCATCGCACACAACGCCGGCCAGCTCCTTATGGTGGCCCTTCTGCTCTCGCCGCAGGTCGCCCTGGTGAACACGCCCGTGCTCGCCATAGCGGGAGCCCTCTGCGGCGCTGTGATTGGCATCCTTGTGCGCGCGCTTCTTGCCGCTGTTCCAGAAGGAGGCCCTCGTGCTTAGCCGTCGTGCCCTCCTTGCCCTCGCCGCACTCGCCGCCCCCTCGGCAGCGGCGCTCACCGCCTGCCAAAGCAGCGACGCTACCGACGCCCCCCGCGATCAGGCGAACGCGGAAGCCGAACCGAGTACGAACTCTACCTTTGCCTTTGACACCTACTGCACGTTTACCGTCTATGGCGACGCGACCGCGCCCGCCCTGCTCGCGCGCGAGTGCGCCCGCTACGACGAGCTGTTTGACCTCTACGACCCTGCGAGCGACATTGCGCGCGTAAACGCCGCTGCCGGCGCGCCCGTGACGGTCGACCCCGCAACGGCAGAGGTCGTCGAGCAGGCGCTCGCCTTCTGCGCCGAGGCGGGCGACCTTTTTGACATCACCATCGGCGCAGTGTCGCAGCTTTGGGATTTTGCGGAAGGCGTCCGCCCGAGCGATGAGGAGATTGCCGCCGCGCTCGCCCATGTCGATTGGCGCGGTGTTGCGGTCGATACCTCTCATCCCGAGGCACCCACCATCACGCTTGCCGACGCGCAGGCTGCACTCGACCTCGGTGGCATTGCCAAAGGCTTCATCGCCGATCGCCTGGTGAAAACCCTGCGCGCTAAGACCAAGGCAACCGCCGCCGTCATCTCGCTCGGCGGCAACATCATCTGCTATGGGGACAAACCCGATGGCGGCTCGTGGGACATCGGCATCCGCGACCCCAACGACCCCGGCGGATCTACCGTGATGGGAACGGCGCACGTACATGCCACGAGCACGCCGGATACCAGCGCGGGCGCGGTCTCGCTTGTGACGAGCGGCCTCTACGAACGCACCTTTGAACTCGACGGCGTCACGTATTGGCATATCCTCGACCCTCAAACAGGCATGCCCGTTGAGACCGACGTGGAGAGCGTGACCGTTTGCTGTCCCTCGTCCACGCAGGCAGACGCCCTGTCGACGGCACTCTTTGTGGCAGGCAGCGAACGCGGCATCACCCTTGTGGATAGCTACGAGAACACCGCCGCCTACTTCATTCTGGCCGACGGCTCCACGCGCGAGAGCGCGCGGTGGCAGGAGCTTACCGACTAGCTGAGGGCTCTCACTGGGCGGGTTCGCACCTAGAACTCGCCGATACGGCGCACCTCGGGCTCGAGCTCGACGCCAAACTTCTCACGAACCGTATCCTGCACGTGCTCGATGAGCGCGCACACGTCGGCCGCCGTGGCGCCGCCGGTGTTGACCACAAAGCCGCAGTGCTTGGTCGAGACCTCGGCCCCGCCCACGCGCGCACCGGCAAGGCCGGCATCCATGATGAGTTTGCCGGCAAAGTAACCCTCGGGGCGCTTGAACGTGGAACCTGCGCTCGGCAGCTCAAGCGGCTGCTTCTCCTCGCGGCGCTGCTGGTAGGTATCCATATCCGCACGAATCATGGCGGCGTTACCCGGCGAGAGGCTAAAGGTGGCAGAGATGACGATGAGCCCCTCGGCGGCAACGCGGCTCTTGCGATACCCCATGCCGAGCTCGTCGCGACCGAGCGTCTTTACCGTGCCACGCAGGCGCGCCGCACCCTCGTCCGGACCGCCAGGCACGTACACCGTCACCGACTCGAGAACGTCTGCCGTGCAGGCATCGTAAGCGCCGGCGTTCATAAAGCAGGCACCGCCCACCGTTGCGGGAATGCCCGAGAGCGCCTCCATACCCGTGAGCCCGGCATCTGCCGCAACAAGCGCAACGTCGCGCAGAAGCGCGCCCGCCTCGGCCGTTATACGCGTACCGTCGAGGGCTATGTGAGCGTAGTTCTCGCGCAGGAGCACCACCACACCGCGGATGCCGCGGTCGCCCACCAGCAGGTCGCTGCCGTTGCCCACAATCGTTACGGGCACGCCGGCGATGGCACAGGTGTCGAGCACCTTTACGAGGGCCTCGGGCGTCTCGGGCGTGACGAGCACGTCGGCCGGACCGCCGATCTTAAACGTGGTGTGCTGGCTCATGGGCTCAACCATCGCCACATTGTCCTCGCCCGCCGCTGCCGCAAGCGTGCAGATAACGTCTTCGCTCAAGCTATCGTATTCGTGCATGGCGCACCGCCTTCGCTGTTGTTGCCGCGACCGCGCCGCGGCGGTGGACGCTAAGCGCCCGCGATCTATCCTCCCGATTCTACCGTACCGCGCCCGCGCCTTTACCGTTACCATAACCCCTATGGATATGCAGACCGACACCGCACAAACCGCGCCGCGCCCGGCGATCGTCCTGCGCAACGCGCGCTTCTCCTATCCCGGCACCCCCGTGCCAAAGGAAGATGCCGCGCACGCGGGCGGCTGCGCCGAGGCACTCGCCGGTATCACGCTCACCATCGCCCCCGGCGAGCACGTCTGCGTGCTTGGCGCCAACGGGTCGGGCAAGTCCACCCTCATTCAGCTCATCAACGGGCTTTTGACCCCAACCGACGGCACGGTCGAGGTTCTTGGCCAGCCGGTCACCAACGCCCAAGATGCCGCCGCCGTCCGCCGGCGCTGCGCAATGGTGTTCCAGCGCCCCGAGGACCAGATGGTGACGAGCATCGTCGCCGACGACGTTGCCTTTGGCCCCGAGAACCTGGGCGTGCCCGCAACCGAGATTGCCGAGCGCGTGGACCGCGCGCTCGCCGCCGTGCGCATGAGCGACTACGCCCAGGCGGACCCCGCCGACTTGTCGGGCGGGCAGCGCCAGAGGGTCGCCATCGCCGGGGCGCTCGCCATGGAGCCCGAGGTTCTTTTACTCGACGAGCCGGGTGCGTTTCTTGATGACGCCGGCAAGCAGGACATACGGCGCATTATCGCAGATCTGCGCGGGCGGGGCATCACCATCGTTCATGTTACGCACGATATGGAAGACGCACTCGCCGCGGACCGCGTGGTGGTGCTTGACCGCGGGCTCATCGCCCGTAACGGCACACCTGCCGAGGTCTTTGCCGAGGGGGAAACGCTCCGACATCTGGGGCTCGAGCTGCCGTTTGCCGCTGGCCTTGCCGAGGAACTCGGCCGCTACTCCCCTGTTTTTGCCGGGCTGGAGCGCATAACAGATACCGAGGAACTCGCCCGCGCCATTGCCGAGCGCATGCGCGTGAGCCTTCGCCACGATGCGACGCCAGGGCAACCGGGCGCCAGCCCACGCAACAGCGCGCCTGCCACCGCGGGCTCACCCGCCGCAGGCTCCAACGCAACAGATGCAGCCGCGGTGCGCCTCTCCCACGTATCGTTCTCCTACGCCGCCGATCGCCCCACCCGCCGGCGGCGCGGGCTCATCCGTCGCCGGGACGCCGCCCAAGCGGAGCTGCCGCTCGCGCTCTCGGATGTCTCGTTCGCGGTCCCCACAGGATCGCTCACCGCGCTCATAGGACGCACGGGCGCTGGCAAATCGACCACCGTCGAGCTCGTCTGCGCGCTCAAGTATCCCCTGACAGGCAGCGTAGCCGTCGGCAGCATCGACACTGCCGACCGCGCCCGTCGCCGGCTTTTGCGCGCGCAGATCGGCTACGTATCGCAGTTCCCCGCGCGCCAGCTGTTTGCCGAGACGGTGTTTGACGATGTTGCCTTTGGCCCGCGCAACCTCGGCCTTGCCGAAGACGAGGTGCGTGCCCGCGTGCACGACGCCCTTGCCCTCGTGGGTCTCGAGCCCGCGCCCGCGCTCCTCGCGCGCTCGCCGTTCGCCCTTTCGGGCGGGCAGCAGCGCAGCGTCGCCCTCGCCGGCGTTCTTGCCCTCAAGACTCCGGTTCTTGTACTCGACGAGCCCATGGCGGGCCTCGACCCGCGCGGTCAGGCGCGCATGCGCGCGCTCATCGCGCGCCTCCGCGCACAAGGCACGACCCTGCTTATGGTCACGCATAACATGGACGATGTGGCGGAGCTTGCCGACCGCGTTGTGGTCCTCGAGGGCGGGCGCGTTGTCGCAAACGGTACGCCGCGCGAGGTCTTCTCCTCGGGCACCGCGCCAGGTGTGCCCGCAGCCCTCGCCCTTTCCCGCACGCTCGCCGCACACGGCGCTCTCCTGCCGGAATACCCCCTTACGGGCACCGAGCTCGTCCGCGCGCTCATCGAGGAGGTGGACCATGGCGCTTCGCGTTAGCATCGGCCAGTACTACACCGCCAATTCACCGCTCCACCGCGTCGACCCACGGGCAAAGCTCGTTGCCACCATCGCCTTCATGGTGAGCTGCCTTATGGTGCAAAGCCCCGCGACACTCGCCGTCGCCCTCATCGCCGTTGGCGCCGCCGCGGCAGCGTCCCGCGTTCCCGCAGGGCGCCTTCTTGCGCAGGTACGGCCACTAGCAATCTTTCTTGCCGTGACCTCGCTTATCAACCTGTTCTTCATCCAGACGGGCAATATCGTCGCCACGCTCGGCCCCATCGCGCTCCATGCAGGAGGCGTCGAGGCGGCCGTTCTCTACACCGTGCGATTCTTCTTGCTGCTGGTAGCCGGATCCCTTCTTATGCTCACGACCACACCGGTCGGGCTCACCGATGCGCTGGCCTGGCTTTTGGGGCCCCTCGAGCGCTTGGGTGTATCCGCGGGCGAGACGGCGCTCGTCATCTCCATCGCGCTCGGGCTCGTGCCCGCGCTCTCGCAGGAAGCACGTGATATCGTCGCCGCCCAAACGGCGCGCGGGGCAGACCTCGAGGGCAAGGGGCCCATCGCCTACGCCCGCGCATGCGCGCCGCTTTTGGTGCCGCTCTTTACCAGCGCGCTCCGTCATGCCGAGAACCTCGGCCGTGCCATGGAGGCGCGCTGCTACACCGGGCCGGCGGGTCGCACCCATTACCATGAGCTGCGCTTTGTCGTCCGCCGCGATGCGCCATTCGCCCTGCTGGTCGCCGCCTACCTCGTTACCCTCGTTGCACTCTTTGCGCTCGGCATATAACCCGCTTACCTCACCTCGAGTGAGGCGGCGATTCCTTAAAACCGCGTTTACCAGCGCTCCAGCACCCAAAAACGCTGGCAAACGCGGTTTTGGCAAAACGACGCCATCGCAAAACCACGTTTACCAGCTTATGCTGGCTTAAACCAGCTTATCGGCCATCACGCACCGGACAACCTAGATACCGCCGCCGCCCAACAGGCCGCGGAGCACCTGCTCCGGGTCGGCCGAGCCGCCGCGCGGCACGAGCGCGGTGATCTTCTTCTGGACCTTGTACTCGGCAACCTCGTCCTCCAACTGGCGCACGCGGGCACGCAGCTCTTCAATCTCGGCCTCACGCTTCTCGGCGCGCTCCTTCATGTCGAGGATGCGCACCACACCGGCAAGGTTGATGCCCTCGTCGGTGAGCTGGTTGATGAGCTCGAGGCGCTCAATGTCAGAGCGCGAGTACAGGCGCGTGTTGCCGCCCGAGCGCTTGGGGTTCACGAGGCCCTTCGACTCATAGACGCGCAGGGTCTGCGGGTGCATACCCGTCAGCTCCGCCGCTACGCTGATCATGTACAGCGGCTTGTCGCGATCTGCCTGAGCCATCTCAACCAACTCCCTCGGTGCCGGCGCCCCGCCCCTCACGGGGGCGAGGGCGCGGTGCCGTCATGTCCTACACTCTTGCGCGATACCGGTCCACGTTCTCGCGGTAGTTTCTCTCGTCGAGGTCGCGCAGCTGCTCAAAGGCGCGGCGCTCGGCATCCGACAGGCGCGTCGGCACCTCAACCTCGATCTTCACCAACAGCGCACCCTTGCGGCCGCGGCGCTTCACATCCGGGGCGCCCATCTCCTTGAAGCGGAACGTCTTGCCCGTCTGCGTGCCCGCCGGCACCTTGAGGCGCACCGTGGCGCCACCGGGCGTGGGCACATCCACCTGGCAGCCCAGCGCCGCCTCGGTAACGGATATGGGCAGCGTCATGGTTACGTCGGCGCCCTTGCGCTTAAAGAGCGGGTGCTCCTCAACGTGCGTGGTGACCACCAAGTCGCCGCGCTCGCCGCCATTTGCACCGTACTCGCCCTTGCGCTTGTAGCGGAGCTTGCCGCCATCGACCGCGCCCGCCGGGACCGACACGGTGATGACCTGCTGCTCGCCGGTGGAGGGGATGCGGTAGGTCACCTTGCGCGTGGCGCCCATAAAGGCGTCCTCGGCCGAGACATCAACGGTAAGCGACAGGTCGCTGCCCCGCTGCGGGCGTGACGCGGCGCGCTGGCCGCCCATGCCGCCAAAGCCCTGGGCCCAGTCGCCACCAAAGGCTCCGTCGCCGTTAAAGATGCTGCTAAAGATATCGCTCCAGCCGCCCGCGCCGGGACCGCCAGCGTAGCTGTAGGCGCCACCCGGACGCCCGCCCGCACCGGGGATGCCGCCAAACATGAGCAGCTGGTCGTACTCTTTGCGCTTCTCGGGATTGGAGAGCGTGTCGTACGCCTCGCTAATCTCCTTGAACTTGGCCTCGTCGCCGCCCGCATCGGGGTGATACTTCTGAGCGAGCTTGCGAAAGGCGCTCTTGATCTCTTTCTCGGAGGCGTCGCGCTTGACGCCGAGAACATCGTAGAAATTCTTACCTTGCGGCATACGCCTTGCCCCCTTTCGTATAAAAGGGCTCCGGGGTCACTGCCCCGGAGCCCCGTCACTTACTCTTGAGACGCCTCGGGCTCTGCCCCTTCGGCATCGCCCTCGTGAGCGTCCTCGGGCTCCGGCGCCGGTCGTTTGGCGCCGCCATAGGTCACCGTAACCATCGCCGAGCGAAGGATACGATCCGCCATGCGGTAGCCCTTCTGGTACACGTCGCGCACCGTCTCTTCGTAGACGCTCGGGTCCTCGACGCGGCCAACGGCCGGGTGCTCGAGCGGGTCAAACGGCTCCCCCGTCGGATCGATGGCCTCGACGCCCTCGTGCGCGAGCACGTCGACCATCTTGGTGTGGACCGCGTCCACACCGTCGACAAACTGCTTGAGGTCGTCTGCCATCTCCTGCGAACGCGCATGATCGATGGCGCGCTCCATATCGTCAATCACCGGAAGGAGCGCGGTCACGAGCTTCTCGGTCGCGCGCTCGCGCTCGGCGATGCGCTCGGCAGCCGTGCGGCGACGGAAGTTCTCCCAGTCGGCCTGCAGGCGCGTCGCGCGATCCTGAGCCTCGCGCACGCGGGCATCGGCGCTGTCGCACGTCTCCTCGGCCTCAGCGAGCTGACGGCGCAGCTCGACAAGCTCGTTTTGAGCCTGCTCGTACTTGACCTTGAAGTCGTTCTCCGCCGCCTCTTCGCCAGCGCGAATCGCAGCCTCGATCATCTCGTCCTCGGTCATCTCGGCGGCAGCGCTCTCGCCACCCTCGCCCTCGACGGGCGTCTCGGCCGCAGTGTCGGCAACCTCGTCGGCACGGGCCTCGTCGGCGTCCTCTACGGGTATCTTCACGTCCTTCTCCTCAGAGTCAGCGGAGGCGGCGGTCACGTCCGCCTCCGTGCGAGCATCGCGCGCAGCCATGATTACTTCGCGTCCTCATCGTCGACAACCTCGTACTCGGCGTCGACCACATCGTCATCGGAGCCCGCGGTAGCCTGAGCGCCACCGTCGGCCTGGGCCTGAGCGTCACTGTAGACAATCTGGGCAAGCTTGTAGGCAACGTCCTGAAGCTTGTCGCCGGCGGCCTTGATCGCCTCGACGTCAGAGCCCTCGAGCGCAGACTTGGCAGCGGAGATAGCGGCCTCGGCGTCGCTCTTCACGTCAGCGGGCACCTTGTCGCCCAGCTCGGAGAGGGTCTGCTCGGTGGAGTAGCAGAGGCTGTCGGTCTGGTTGCGGACCTCGACCTCCTCCTTCTGCTTCTTGTCCTCCTCGGCGTGAGCCTCGGCGTCCTTCACCATGCGATCGACTTCCTCGTCGGAAAGAGCGGTGGAGCCGGAGATGGTGATCTGCTGCTCCTTGCCGGTACCCTTGTCCTTAGCGGAGACCTTCACGATGCCGTTGGCGTCGATGTCGAAGGTAACCTCGATCTGCGGGACGCCACGGCGAGCAGCCGGAATGCCGGTGAGCTGGAACTTGCCGAGCGACTTGTTGTCGCGCGCCAGCTCGCGCTCGCCCTGGAGCACGTTGATCTCGACGGAAGTCTGGTTGTCGGCCGCCGTGGAGTAGATCTCGGTCTTGGAGGTCGGGATCGTGGTGTTGCGGTCAATCATCTTGGTCATGATG